>JANNST010000066.1:0-50793 GCA_031402865.1 Chloracidobacterium sp.
TGTCTGCTGATGCGGATGAAAATCAACTCCGATGTACAATGTCATTACGGTTTCTCCTTTTCAAAGAACAAGATCTGTTTTTGTCGACATTGATTTTAGTTCAACATCAGGAGAAACCGTCTTTTTAACATCAGAGGACGCGGAGCAAGACGCGGAAGTCGCAGAGAATCCTTTGAACGTTGTTGAATTTCAAACTGACCCTGCTCGACAGGCTCTAAGACACCGTGATTTCCCGGGCGACTGCGGCCGTCGTGGCAGGCCTGGTCTTCAAACGCGATGAAAGCACGCGCCACAGCATACGCGGACGCAGCAGCGACTCCGGCTTGGCAAGAAGTTGGGCGACGCGGATGAACGCGACCGATAGTTCCGAATCGTGATGCGCGGCTTTGTGAAGCTTGCTCATGTACCAGTTGATCAGTCTCACGAAAATCGTTCGGGGACCAGTGGTTTCAGGCATCCGAAGATCGCCGCCGGCGGCAATGTTCCATGGAACGTCGATCAGCTTTGCGGCCTTTTTAAAAAAACGCCGCGCCAGATTAGCGGAACCGCCCGCCAACACCTCGCGAAGCTCCATCGCTTGCAGAGCCGCAACCGACATGCCCTGGCCGTAAACCGGGTTGAAACTGCAAATGGCGTCTCCGAAAACGAGCAGGCCTTCGGGAAAGCGTTTGAGGTTTTCGTAACGTCGCCGGGCGCTTGCCGGGAAACGCGTGAAGGCCGCTTCGCCGACCGGCTCGGCATCTCGAAGAAGATCATAAATATACGGAGCTTCCAGACTCTTCGCATATTCGATAAAACCTTCAAGATCGGCCGGAGCCAGTTGCCCGAAATGTCCGAAAAGCGTTGCGATCCACAGTCCGCCTTCCTGTGCGGCCATCACGCCGCCTCGTTTGCCTTCGGGAGTTGGCGGGACAATGAGTAATGGCACATCCGCCGTGCGGCCAGCACGGAGCCTGAAAAGCCGCGTTGTGTAGGCAAGCCGGATTTCTATCTTGTCCTCGCGCGGAACCGCAAACCCAAGTAAACCAAGCCACTGCGCAACGCGCGAACCACGCCCGGCAGCGTCGACCACCAGATCGGCCTCAAGTATTCCACCGTCGATGCGTACGCCTTTTACGCTGCCGCCGTCTGAAAACAGCCCGTTCACCGAACAGTTATCTAGAATTTGAACGCCGTCCGTCTCCCTCACACGCTTTCGGACGACACTTTCCAAAAGCGGTCGGCTGGCAAGGATACCAATTGTTCCGCTTGGAGACTGTTTAAGGCAGCCGCCTTCGAAAAACCAGTGGGCGTCGTTTAAGACATCGGCCCGCATCGCTCCGCCCGACGTCAGATCTCCGCCGATTCCGGGAAACAAATCTTCCAGCACGGCAGCTCCGCTCGCAAGAAGCCCGTGAGCATGACGGCCCTGGGCGACTCCGCGGCGATGTTCGCTGTTCTTTGGCAGCACGTCGCGTTCGATCAAAATCACATTGTCGTAAAAATCGCTAAGAACCCTGGCAGCCAGAAGTCCCGCCATGCTTCCGCCGATAACAAGCGCCCTCCGGCCCTTTTGTTCAACTCTATTACTCATAATTGCCTCCATACATTTTGGCGTTTGTATTATTGGTATTTGCCAAAACCTAAAGACAATTCTATTTATCAAGCTAAACCGGCGTACTTAGGAAAATCTGATTTTTTTCTGAATAAGTTATGAGTGAACAACCAAGGCACGGGTTTCACTCCAATGCCTTCATTAGTGGAGCGATGCATTCTGGTCAAAATTCTCCGGTTTCAGGGTAAACGTAACCTCCCTTAGCAACCTGGCAGGTTATGATCTTTACGTGCCGACGGAATATTTGGTGGCGGCGGCTATCTGACATTTTGGTCACTTTGAGCAGTCGGACGTGATAAAAGACCAACTTGCGTTTGCTTGCAACGATTGCGTTCTTTGTCGATGTTATTTTTCCTCCGAGGTCGATGTCGCTTAGGTCTCTGGACTGTTCTACCCTGATCAGCACCTGGTCAAACGAATTTGCCCTTGTCCATTTAGGCTCGGCGGTAGGAGCTGCGTGCTGCTCGATAGCAAGAGTGATCTTGCCGAGTTGGCGGTCCAAATTGGCTTTGAGGAGATTGGTTTGAGCATCGGAATCGGGCATAAACTCGGATGTCCATCCGATCTCGGCCGCATCTCCGATACTATACCCGGCAAGGGGCCAGAATTGCGGATTCTCGGCCGGGTAAGAGGGATCGACAATCGCATAGCTGTAAATGTATTTCATAAAGCTCAACTCCTGTTCGTCAGGTATTCGAAACGGAGGCCATTAAAACTAAACCTTCGCTGCATATCAGTAAGATGAACAGGGAAAAATCTTTCATTTCGTGCGAAAAAAAAGCCGGGCAACTGATGCCCGGCCGTTTCGCTTGAGATTAAGTGTGCTTTGGTCTAACTTGCTGCCTTTGCCGATTCCGTCGATTCGGGTCGAGGTGCGGCAAGTCCCAACTCAGGCGATCTCCAAAGGTTTGAAACAAGCAGTTCGCGGATAAACGTCATTTCCTTAGGCAAGCGGTCGTACAGTTTGAAGAATAAATCGTCGTGCATCGCGATCTCTTTGAGCCAAAGATCGCGGTCCAGGCTCATCACGCCTTCAAAATCCTCACGGGTGAAATCCAGGCCGCGCCAGTCCATGTCTTCGTATCGGGGCATCCAACCGAGCGGGGTCTCGACCCCAATCGACTTGCCCTGTGCACGTTCGACCACCCATTTCAGCACACGCATGTTCTCGCCAAAGCCAGGCCAGAGGAACTTGCCGTCCTCGCCCTTGCGGAACCAGTTGACCGAGAAGATGCGCGGCGGTTCGGGAATCTGGCGGCCGAAATCGAGCCAATGCGAGAAATAATCCCCCATGTGATACCCGGCGAACGGAAGCATCGCGAACGGATCGCGGCGGACCTCGCCGATGTTTCCGAATGCGGCGGCGGTCATCTCCGAACCCATAGTCGCAGCCATGTAAACGCCGAACGCCCAGTTGAAAGACTGCTGGATGAGAGGAACGACCGAATTTCGTCTGCCGCCGAAGATGAAGGCCGAGATCGGCACGCCTTTCGGCGAGTCGAAATTTTCATCCACGACGGGACATTGCGTTATCGGAGCGGTAAACCGAGCGTTTGCGTGTGCCGCCGGTTTGTCGCTTTCGGGGGTCCAGTCGTTGCCTTGCCAGTCGATGGCGTGTGCCGGTTTGTCGCCGTCCATGCCTTCCCACCAAATGTCGCCGTCATCGGTTAACGCAACGTTAGTGAAGATCGTGTTTTCCTTGATCGACTCCATCGCGTTCGGGTTTGAAGAGTAATTCGTTCCCGGAGCGACACCGAAAAATCCCGCTTCGGGATTAATAGCGTGCAGCTTTCCATGTTCGTCGGGCTTGATCCATGCGATGTCGTCGCCGACAGTTGTTATCTCCCAGCCTTCTTCCTGAAAAGCCTTGGGCGGAATGAGCATGGCGAAATTAGTCTTGCCACATGCTGACGGGAACGCCGCACAAACGTAATCCTTGCGGCCACCCGGCGATTTTACGCCGACAATGAGCATGTGTTCCGCCAGCCAGCCCTGTTCGCGTCCCAAGGTTGAAGCAATTCGAAGTGCGAGACATTTCTTGCCGAGAAGGGCATTACCGCCGTAGCCGGAACCGTAGCTGACGATCGACCTCTCTTCGGGAAAGTGAACGATATATTTATCTTTAGGATCGGGTGAACACGGCCACGCAACGTCTGCCTGGCCCTCAGCCAAGGGCATTCCGACCGAATGGAGGCAGTGGACGAACTCGCCGTTGCCGAGAGCATCGAGCGCTTTTGTTCCCATACGTGTCATCGTTTTCATGTTCACAACGACGTACGGCGAATCTGAAAGCTGAACACCGAACTGCGAGATCGGCGACCCGATGGGGCCCATGCAGAAAGGAATTACGTACATTGTACGTCCCTTCATCGAACCGCGCATTTTGGGCGTCAACAAAGCTTTCATTTCGGCCGGAGCCATCCAGTTGTTTGTCGGTCCCGCGTCGCCTTTGCTTCGCGAGCAGATGTACGTACGGTCCTCGACTCGAGCGACATCCGACGGGTGCGAGCGAGCGAGGAAGCTGTTGGGACGCTTATCGGCGTTTAGCTTTATAAACGTTCCGGCGTCGACCATTTCCTGGCAAAGCCTGTCATATTCAGCCTGCGAACCATCGCAAAGATAGACGGATTCAGGTTCGCACAACTCAGCCATGTCGGTTACCCAACGCAGAAGTTCTTCGTTTTTAATGTTTTCAGGAATAGTGTAGTTAGCCATATTCTCGGGAATAGAGTTTGTTATTTTTATGTAGTCTGTTGAAAAAGAGAAACGAACTTAGCTAGTCCGTAGTCAATAGTATTTCAAAAAGATTATCACATCATAACTCAAATGTTAACGCAGTTTAACCAAATAATTGGTAATACCAATTAACAATTTTTGAGGATAGATGCTTGCGTCATTCTCGCTTTCCCGCCGTTAGATTTCCTCGGCGGACAACGTATCAATCGCTTTTGCTAGACGGCTTCGATCCGCGTCCGCCCCGCGTACTGCCGAACGGTGTGGATCGCAATCGCGGCGATGATTATTCCACCGCCGAGCAGAGCCCATTGCGACGGGCGTTCGCCGACAAAGATAAACACCCACACTGGATTCAGAAGCGGTTCAATAAAGCCGATAAGGCTGGCGTCAAGCGGCCGGGTCCCACCGCGGACGCCTTTAATAAACAAGATGTACGAGATGCCGATCTGGATCACGCCCAGGAAAGTTACCGCCGTCCAATCCATCGCCGTCATAGAGGGTAAGGCCGCAATCCCCGACGGAGCAGTTAATACGGCGAGCAACAGATTACCGTAGATAACGGCGATCGCCGGATTGAATCCCTCAGCCCGTGGGTGCCGAAGCAGCATAATGTACAGGCCGAGGAAAACACCCGAGAACAAGGCCGCCGTGTTCCCCTGATAATCTTCGAGCCGTAGCTGCCCGACAAAGAAAAGGCTCATTCCCGCCAGAACAACCACGACCGTTATCAGATCGCGCAAGTGGAACTTTTCACCGATAATAAACGGCGCGAGCAGCAGAATATAGATCGGCGCCGTGTACTGCAGAAAGATTGCGTTTGCCGCCGTCGTTTTCTTTGTCGCCCAAACAAATAGAAACAGAAGCAGCGCGTAGATGATCGAAGTCAGGATACCGAAGGCGTTGATCTTCAGCCCGTCCTTGCGCGTAAGCAATAAAACCGTAACAGCCGCGAACAGCGAGCGGAAGAACGTGACCTGATATGCGTCGAGCGTGGTCAGCTTGATAAACAGCCCGCCCGTGCTCCATAGAAAAACGGCGATCAGGACGAAAAAGACCGGATTTGTATTTGCGGCTCGGTTTTCGGTCATAGGAAAAGTTGAAGTTTAAGGCTACGTGCGTTTGTTATCAATGCGTGCCGGTCAAAATCTCAAACTTGGTTTAAGCAAATGCCACGGAAAAGCCATAACAGTGTAAAATGTCATCGATGTTTGATCTGACTTTCCCGACAGTTATCGCCGCTGGGGCGATCCCGCAATACATGACGGAAGTTGTGGCTGTGATCGTTGCTGGAGCGGTGATCGCGTACATATGTTTTCGGCTAAAGCTCGTTCCTATCGTCGGGTTCCTGATCGCCGGCGTGCTGATCGGGCCGAATGCATTCGGGCTGGTGAACGACCAATCGCTGGTGGATGCGATGGCCGAGATCGGCGTGATATTGCTGCTGTTTACCATCGGCATTGAGTTCAGCCTTGAAAAGCTAGCAAGCATACAGAAGCTTATCTTTGGCGGCGGTTTGATGCAGGTCGGATTATCGATCCTTGCGTCGGTGGCAGTGCTCGCGGCTTTTGGCGTCGATTGGAAGACCGGTGTCTTTACCGGAATGCTCGTTGCTCTCAGCTCTACTGCAATAGTGCTGAAGCTGCTTGCCGACAACGGCGAAACGAATGCGGAACACGGCCAGGTTGGTTTAGGACTGCTTATTTTCCAGGACCTGGCGATCGTCCTAATGGTGCTGCTGATCCCGACGCTCGGTGCGGGCGGCGGAGGCGGAGCATTAGCGATCGTTTGGGCGTTGACAAAAGCGGTGCTGATCATCGTTGCAGTTCTAGTTATCGCACGTCGGATAATGCCTAAGATACTTGAGGTAGTCGCTAAGACCTGCTCGCCCGAGCTGTTTTTGTTAACCGTAATAGCCATTTGTTTCGGCACAGCTTATCTGACGAGCCTGGCCGGAGTCAGCCTTTCACTGGGGGCTTTTCTTGCCGGACTGATGGTTAGCGAAAGCCGCTTTTCGCAGCATGCATTGAGCGAAACGCTGCCGCTGCAGATCCTGTTTTCGGCGACGTTCTTTGTATCGGTCGGGATGCTCCTCGACCTAAGTTTCCTGGTGCAAAATTTGCCCATCGTTGTCGCGGCGATCGTTGCCGTTTTGCTGATAAAGGTTGCAACAACATGGATCAGCGTACGCGTTTTGGGTTACGCAACGCCGGTCGCTGCGGCGTCGGCGCTGATGCTTGCCCAGATCGGTGAGTTCTCGTTCGTTCTGGAGAGAGCGGGGCGCGAGGTCGGTCTGTTTCCCGCCGGAATGGGATCGGCCGGCTCGCAGACGTTTATCGCGACCACCGTGGTGCTGATGGTAGCAACCCCGCTTTTGATGCGTGTGGGAAGCGGCTTGTCGTCAAAGATCGTTCGCAAACGCGAGCTGGCGGGAATGCCGACGGATGACGAACCGGAATCGTTGGGCGAAAGCCTCAACCTTGAAGATCACGTTATCGTCGCCGGTTACGGACAGGCTGCGCGCAGCCTCGTTCGCGTCCTCTCTGGTTCGGGCATCCCGTTTATCATCACAACGCTCAGCCCGGAAGGTGCGAATGAGGCAGAGGATGACAGCTTGCCGGTCGTCCGCGGGGATTCGACAAAGCCATTTTTACTGAGGCATGTCGGCATCGATAATGCAAAGATGATGGTCATTGCGGATGACAATCCAGCGATGGCTCATCGGATAACGATGGTCGCACGTCAGATCAATCCGACGATGCGGATCGTCGTCCGTACGCGGTATACGCAGGAGGTGGACAGTCTCGCGGCGGCCGGTGCGGACACGGTGATCGCTGAGGAGCTTGAGTCGGTCGTTCAGTTATTTGGCGAAGTGCTCCGCGATTACCGCATTCCTTCGGAGGAGATCGAGGCGTATGAAGAGCTTGCTCGGCGGAATGGCTATTCGGCATTGTTCGATGACGAGATAGACCCGTCTATTTTCAAATGCGAGACCGGCACGGATTGCTTCGATTCCCGTACGGTCAAGGTGCGCGAAGGTGCGGCGGTCGCGGGGAAATCGCTCGGTTCCCTAAAGCTGATGGAGGATTTCGGACTGACGCTGCAAACGGTCCGGCGCGATGGCAAGGAGTTCGATCAGCCCGCAGCCGATCTTGTATTGCAGCCTGGCGATGAACTAATCCTTTCCGGCCCGACGCAGGCGTTCGCGAGCAATGCCGCGTTGTTCCGTACGTCGACAAATGGAGGAACTGCCGTGTCTGTCGCGGCTCCTGCTTTCCCTTTTTCGCCGGTTTCGGAGGATGAAAACGCCTTGTCGTTCGGGGCCGAAACCGGAATCAGCATGGAAACCGAGGTCACGTACAAGCCAACGGTTGACGCGTCCGTCTGCTCACATCTTGATCGTATCCGCCCGGTTTTCCCAAGCTCGCCCGGCTGCGAGGAGTGCCTGCGGATCGGCGACGAATGGGTGCATTTACGGCTGTGCCTGACGTGCGGTCATGTCGGCTGCTGCGACACCTCGAAAAATCAGCACGCGACGGCTCATTTTCATGAAACGGAACACCCGTTGATGAAGTCGATCGAGCTGCTAGACGATTGGGCCTGGTGCTTCGCGGACGAAGAATATATTTGAGAAGACCTTTACCGCCGAGACACTGAGAAATTTTTACAGGATGGACAGAATAAACAGGATATTTTTTATTTATGATCTTAACCTTACCCAAATATTATCCTGAATATCCTGTTTATCCTGTTAGAAAAAACTCCGCGTCTCGGCGTCTCTGCGGTAAAAATTCCTTATTCCCGGGTGACAGCCGTCGCCACGGTTTCGCGGAGTTTTTTGGCGGATGTCGTTACGGGTTCTAGTTCAACATCCTCGACGTTGCCGTAGATCTTTTTGCCGAAGACGCCGTTCCACGGAGCGATGGCGATGGTCGCGTTGCCGTTTGCCTTTGCCTGGCAGCTAAGACGCATGAATGGTTTTGCGTCTTCCGGTTGGTTATAGCCGAAGACCTTCATCGCTTTTCGTTCGCGGCGTGAAACTTCGGATAGCTTTTCCTGGCCCGCGATAACGCCTACCCAACAAGTGCCGCACGACGCCGACAGGCATTCGACCGGGATGACACCTTCCCAGCAGCGTGAATCTTTTTCCTGCCAATTTTGCGAGCGGTCGAGGGCCGACGCACCGGCGATCTCCTGCTCGGCTGTGATCGGGAATTTCGCATTGCCGCTGTTCTCGTCATAGGTGATCGAGAACTTCTTGTTGACCGTTTTCAAGAATCCGAATACACCCTGCGAATCGTCTTCGGCACGCATTTTCACGATCTGATCGGGCGATTTCGACATCAGCCCTTTTGGTTTCTCGACCTCACCGGTTGCGGACGTAAATGCTTCGAGGCCAGCCTGATTCAGCGTCATCAAACCGGCGGCGGTGATCCCGATGACCAACGACGCATCAACCTTTAGCTTTTCGGCGGCCATCTCGGCAAGCTGTTTGATCTCGTCGGCAAGAGAAATCTCGCTGTTCTCAAACACCGTTGCTTCTGCTTCGATCGCGGCCTTCACCGTTTTCCAGTATCGGTGCCCGTACATAAAATGGTGCGAGGTGTCGATCTGTGTTTGCAGAGCGTAATTGCCGAGGATCGCAAATCCCTGCAGAGCCTTATCCAGATCTTCCGCGCCTTGCAGATTGCGGAAAAGGCTGAGTGGATAGAAGCGGAACCATATCTGCACTGCGTTACGGTCGACTTCGTGGATGGACGGCAGCAGCGATTCGACGGCGGCGAGCCATTCGGCTTCGGTGTGCTTTTCGATATAAGAAGTAAATGCGTTGTTCATAGTCTTGAATACCTCGATGAATGCAAACGAGTATTAGACCAAATAAGGCCGGGCGAAACAACTGGCGGCGGCGAACAGCCTGCAAGCGGAAGCCAGACGTGTATCATTCAACGCCATATCCATAGCAGATTCCTGACACAAGAGTTCGGCACAAGGTCGAAAGGCGAGCACATGCTCAAAAAAAACGGAACCGGATTTCTCCGGTTCCGCAAAATGCCATGCGAGGCATTTCCCCCTTGTTCTTTGTCCTCTTTGGCTTCCGCCGTTACAAATCGATCTTCAAGTCGCCGAAGCCGATCATGAATTCAGAATAAAACAAACTGCTTGAGAAAAACTTGAGCCTGGATGTCGACAACTGCGGGGTAACTCACCGCCCTTGCTACCGGCACAATCGTTTATGGAATGTTGGTGGGCGCTACCCGTCCAACGGTCGCGAACGCGTTGGGCTTGTTGACCTTTACTTTCAAACGCGGTGACCCTCCGGTGCCGCTGTCGATGGTGTTCGAGCGAAACGTGACCGTGTAAGCGGTTCGAAGCTGGACAACGATGTCGTCATATGCCTTTTGTATCTGGCTGAGCTGGTTGATGGGGTAATAGACGCCGCCCGACACCTTCGCCAGCCGTTCGCCCTCGCCCTTTGCTTTTGACGTAAGCTCGCCTTGCATATACCGCGTCCGGAGAGTGTCGATCTCGGCATTCGGGTTGGCCTCAGACTCCGCGATCAGCCCCGATGGAACGTACAGTGGATAGATCAACGCACCGCTTTCCTGGATAGACGACAGCATCGAATCGAACGGCAAAAACGAGCGGTTGTCATCGCCGTCCGTAAGTATAACGATGGCCGTCCGCTCGCCTTTGAGTGGACGCAGCGTCTCGGCCAAAGTATATGCAAGCGAGTCGTAATAGGCCGTTGCACCGCCCGCGTCGAATGTGTCGAGGCTCTCCGAAAGCAGGCGTTTGTCTGTGGTAAAACCGGACAGTACCTTTACGTCGTCGTTGAATGTGACGATCGAGATGCGATCGCGCTTGTCAACCGTATCGACAAAGCTGCGTGCGGCCTTGCGGATGAAGTTTACGTATGTGTCCACGCTGCCCGAAACATCAAGCAGAAGCACGAGGTTGAAGGGCGCGGTCGAAGGCTCCACCGAAATGATCTCGCGACGGACATTGTTTTCCGTGATTTCAAAATCCGAGGGTAAAAGGCCGCTTATAGATCGATTATTTAAATCGTTGACGCGTACGGATGCGGTCTTGACGCTCGCAAATGTTCCTTTCTCGACCAGTGATCGTTCGGCAAATGACGGCTCCAGCTTGGCTGGCGGCAGTGTCCTCGCATAATCGCCGTAATATTGCGGCGCGGCGCGGCGGATCGCTTCCATAAGCAATGAATCGCCGCTGCGAATGATCGCTTTGGCCGCAACCGTCAGCGAACGCTCGCGGAGATCGCTCGATACCTCGTTCGGCGGAATGTTCAACAGAATTATGCCACGCGCCGTCGTAAGGCTTAAAGACACGGTTTGCGGTAGGGGCTTAGATTTTGCTTTTTCACTAGGAGCCAACCTACCTGCTGACGTAGCAGGTTCTGACTCGTTGCCAGCGTCGCCACTCGGGAGGCCAGTCGCTACCGCTCCTGGTTCTGACTTGTTCGCCGCGTCCCTGCGTCCCCGGCTCTCCGCGTCGTCCAAATATCTCCCGGTTATCTCAAACTTCCCGCCCGCCTTTTCCTTTACTTTGGCAAGCTCGAAGTCGCTGAGAAAACGCGGCCGGGACGCAGTCCAGTAAAGGGCGTACCGCAGATCGGCAGTCGGAACGTCGGCCGCAATCGTACCGGTATCGGTGCGAACCTCCGCCGAGATAATGTCGCCGGTAACACGCACCTCGCCTTCGCGCGTCGCCACCTTTACACGCACCTTAGGCGGCATCGTGATCGAAATATCTATCCGCTTTTTGGTATCGGCGGGATCGACCTCAACCCGAACAACGCCGCCGTTTGCGGTTATCTTGACGTCGTTTAAAGATATCGGCGAGGCTGATGTAGCAGTTATCGATATCGGGCCTGGTGATACGGCTGAAACATTCGCATCATCGATGGCCGCAGTTTCGGTGAACGCATCGACGCGCCCGTAAAGATTTTTTACCTCAACACGCCCGCCGGGAGTGATCGTAAAGGCGCGGGTCAGTTGTTGGGCATCGGCGGCCGAAACCAACGCGACGCCAACAAAAATTGTGAGAATAAGTTTCCTGAACTGCCGCATTAAAGCTATGACCGGCTCGTGATGCGTCCGGATTGGATAAGGCGCTGCCGCACGCGCTCCTGCCATTTCTTGCGCGGCTTGTCGGTTTCCTCAAACTTGGACAGCAGATCCTGGAGCGATTCGCCGCCCGCCTGTCGGGTTTTGAGATAAAGCAGGGCAACTATGATCGCAGTAAACGATATCACAACGATTTGCAGGGGTAAGAGTAAAATCTGAAGCAGCGTTTCGAGAACCGTATCGCGCAGCCGACTCTGCATATCTTTATCCGAACCCGTCAATCTGATCCCGCGATTATTACCGATACTAAAATCGACGGTTCTCGGCTTGTCCGTTCCATTCGCGCCAGATGCGTCAACCCCGTCGTCGGCATTGCCTGTATTGTTGTCGATAACTGCAATGTTTTCCGCCCGACGTTCCAGAGCTTTGGCGGTGATGTTCACCATGAACGAGATTGTTCCCGCTGAAAGTGCAGGTATCAGAAACATGATACCAACTGCGGCGGCGGCCGTCGCCAGCGAACGTCGCACCAGGTCCTTTGAACGCTTGAGCGCCTGGCGTCCGCGCAGATTTTCCATCATTACGACCGGACCAACCAATGTCCACAAGACACTCGTAACAATAAAGCCGATGCCGCAAGTCAAAGGTATCAAAAGCAGCGAGAGAACCGTGCTGAGAATACCCGTGCCGGCGAATGTCTTCCACTTTGACCTCGTTTCTTTAAGCGCGGCCCGCAGTTTGATCGGTCGAAGCGGCACGGCAAGAGTCTGGGTCACGATCCACGTTATCGTGCCGATTATCAAGTACGCCGAGAACGCGGTGATGATGCTGGACACGGTCGCCAATACGCCGATCGCAATGTTCGCCGCTGTCGAATTTATCGCGTCGCTGACTTTAAGAAAACTGAGAACGATCAAGATCGCTGTAAGTACGATCATCGGAAGATGAAAGAAGGCCGAAAGCATCAGGAATTTCGGCATGTGTTCGGTGTAGATCATACCGGCCCGCCGAAGAAGGCCAAAAATGCCTTCCGAACGAGACCTCAGAGCACTCGCAAATGCTTCCGCACTTTGCGGACGATCATCGGCATTTTTCGCCAATGCGCTGGCGATAACCCGCTTCAGCTTTTTGCGGACCTTTTTAGCGTTCAGCGGCGGCGGCGGCGTTCCCTTGTGCGATTCCATCACCTCGGTAAAGTCACCGCTGAAAGGTGTGGCACCCGAAAGCATCTGGTACCCAATGATGCCGAGGCTGTAAATGTCCGAACGCGGGTCCAGTTTGTCGCCCCGGCACTGTTCCGGCGACATATAAAGGGGCGTGCCCAAAACCGCACCGACACGAGTCAGGTCACTTGACGATGTGCGGCCAAACAGCGACCGCTCTTCCGTATGGTCAACCATATAGGTGGCGTCGTGATCGTCTTCGTCCGTTATGAGCCTTGTGTTAACAGTTTCCTGATCGAATTTTCCCTCACGGGCCGGCTTTAGCAGCAATGTGCTGCCGTCCTCTCCGTTAGCTGAGGGTGCCTGAATAAGCGTTTCCTTATCAGCAATAGGCGACACAGCCTCGACGACCTGTTGTGCAACGGTGGCTCCTTCGACAATCCGTGTTGGGGAAATGCTGTCGTGAATTGTGCCGTCTTTCGATAGGTCGGCAAGTGTTGCCTTTCCGGCCGATACAAAGGTTGGCGTTGACGGAACGGCGGCTGAAAATTCACCTGTATCCGACGCAGAATGTTCCTCAAGCTTTGCGATACCGAAATCCAGCACTTTAACGGTATAACCGCCGCGTTGGTTTGGCTCAAGCCAGATGTTGTCCGGCTTTAAGTCGCGGTGAATAATTCCCTGCTGGTGTGCCTCGTGAACAGCCGAGCAGACCTGTTCCAAAATATCGAGCGTCCAGCCAACGGGCAGATTTTTTTCTTCTTCAAGTATCTCGCCAAGCGTACATCCGTCGAGATATTCCATCACAAGATATGCCACCTGACCGTCAACCGTGTGCGCGAAACCAAAGTCGGTGACGTTGACTACGTTCGGATGCCGCAAACGCCCGGCCGCCCGAGCTTCGCGGCGAAATCGTTCAACGAACTCCGGCCGCTGCATGAACTGTGGAGCAATTATCTTAATCGCGACCGGACGTTCGGTGCCAAGGTGCGTCGCGAGGTACACGGTTCCCATGCCGCCGCGCCCGAGCTCGCGTTCGATCTGGTATTTTTCGTCGAGCGTTTGCCCGATGACATCCGCAAAATTCATATCCATTACCGAAAACTATCTTCGTATTCTAACTAAATTATAATTTCTTACGAAGATAACTATTCGTTAGTTCACAATCCGGTTTGCTCCGACCGCCGGCCTGCCTCCGCATCGATTACTGCAAAACGAAACTTTTCGGCACAAACTCGAGTGCAATCAGCTCGCCGTTGGCCTTGGATTTCTTATCCTGCTTCTCCGTGTAAGTAATAATTACCGGTATTTCCACCGCCTTCATCCCGCATCCGATCTGAAGGTGTTCAACATCCGGCGTAAACGCACGCATCGCCAATTTGTCTGCCGCCGGGTTCGACAATTTGAGAACTTGTGTGGCGGTCTTAAAATAGAAAAACATTCCTTTATTGCTGCATTCCGACTTTTCGATGAAGGCCATTTCCTGCCTCTCTCCAGTTCCTGGTTTGCGTATGGATTCTTTAATATGGACCATCATCGCATTGCGCCGCTCGGCCTCAAAGTCATCTTTTGAACTCACATCCAATGCGGGTTGTGATGGCTCAGTCATCGGTTGCGTTTGCTCGGGCGGTCCAGTAGTTTCGACTACTGCAGCCGATTCAGCATCAAGGTCTACAAATCGAAAATGCGCGGGCACAAATTCAATTGATAATAATTCACCGCGGCTGGAGCTTTTGGCAACGGCTTTGGGTCGATAAGTCAGCACCGCCAAAGTGGCCGCAACCTTAGCGGCACAGCCTATCTCGGCATCGCCGCCGTCCGTAATAAAAGTAGCCAGTTCTAGTCCCTGAAAATCCTTGCTTGTGAGGACGAATACCTTTCCATCGGACCGGACCGAATAAGTCACCGTGCCGCCCTTGCAATCAACCTTTTCCAGGTTGCCGAGCAAACGCACCTCTTCCGAAGCGGTTTTTCGCAGTTCCCGGTTTATCGCCCGAATCATGTATTCCCGCTCGGCCTGTGCAATTTCTTCCGGTGTCGGGGCTTTGCCGTCCGGTCTGCGGCGTACCAGAAGCTGCCGTGAGCCCCCGTTTTTAGCTCCCGCGGCGATTGCGGCCTCATATTTCTTGCGTGATTCTTCGTTGCGGGTAACTATCTCCTTCCTCAACCGAAGCTGCTCGATCAGATTATCAGCCTGATTTTTTATTTGCGGCTCGTCGGCGGTTTTTGCGATTTTTTCTGCGATGACAGTGGCCTGATCGAACTTTTCCTGTCTCAAATACAATTCGGCGATCCTCATTGCATATCGCTGGTTGCCCGGCCGCAATTTGAGGGCTTTTTGCATTGCGATGATCCCGTCATCAAGGCCTTCATTACTTACCAAACTTACGAAAGCAAGCATTTCATAGCTCTCGGTAAAGCTCGGATTGATCTCGATCGCCTTCTTTAGCAATTCCCGCATTCTTGCTGTTTTTTCAGGCGGGAACGAGCTTACATAGCCAAATTCATCGCGGCCGTCGCGGCTCAAAAGATAGGCGTATTGAAAGTACGCCAAGTGGTTTTTCGGATCCCTGGAAATTGCCTTCTCCAGATAAATCTTTGCCTCGTCGAATTTTCTCTGCCGCACCTTAACAACCCCGAACGTCGTATTTGCCATGCTTGAATCCGGATCGAGTGCCAGTGCGGTCCGGAGATAAGGTTCGGCGTCATCTGCCCGGTTTGTGTGAAAAAGCAAGTCGCCGAGGTATGCGTTGGCGTCGGCTTCGGACAACGGAGTTGACCGCATTTCGGAGTCAAACGACAGCTTATTTGTAAAGGTTGCCGTCGTATATTGATACGTTCCCTGCGAAACATAACGCCTGAGTTCCTTCTCCATTTGGGCATACGTCATCTGAAAGGCATCCTGAAAAGCTTTTTCGCCAGCCACGTTCTTCATCGAGAGCGTGAGGAATTTACTCATTTCTACACTTTTTTTATTTGCAAGAAAATAGTGGATTACTGCCCAGGCCTGAGCATAAAAGATGCTGCGGGAATGACTTCCGTTTTGGTTCAATGCCGCGTTGCTGACGTTAAAGAATGTATCGAGCGGAACGAGTTTGTTCTGCCTGAGTAATTCCAGGTGATTGAATTGAGGCATACCGAGTTTTGCCTTAAGGTCACCTTCCATCTCAAAGGTTTGATAGTATTCCGCAAGCCCTTCGTTAAACCAGGAAGGAACATCGGATTTGCCGAAATTCGTGTTGACGATAAAGTGGACGTATTCGTGAAAAATCGTGCCGTAGGTGTCCGCATCGACACCGCCGGTTGAAAGCGTAATGTAATTTACGTCATCTCCGGACTGAAAATATCCCGCGATAAAATCGTCAGGTTTGCCGTCTCCGCGCTTTGGCTTAAAAGGCCTGTACGCCGAATCGCTTTTGAATACGACGACATTGGTCGGGATCGGCGAGCTTAAATTGGTTTGGGAAAACAAGAGTCGAAACGCCTCCCGAAACTGCTCCAGTTTGGTCGCAACCTTGCGTACATCCTTTTCAGACGCATTTCCGACTAGATTAAAATTTTTCGAGCGAACATTGACCCACTCGTCCTTCGCAAATAATGGAGTTGCAAGCAAAAGGTTAATTCCCAGGAATACAACAACCAGAGCAGCAAATCTTTTGGTTTTCATGACGTTACTTCAGAAATAAATCAATTTGGTGAACAGTTAGCCGACGAATAATCAAGTAATTATTACGCTCGCTACTGCCGAACAGTTTAACATTTTAGAAGTAGTCGAGTGACCGAAATTTATCCTTGTTCGCCGGCAACCAACGGTTATGAAAACCTCGTCGAGATTTTCCTTGCGTAAAATTCCTTTTTTCAGTAACTTATGAACACTCTCTAATCACTTCTGAAACAGATTGTACCATTTGTGAAACACGATTTCACAAACGCTCGTGTTGTGTGATAGTCTGTTTCAGTCGATTTACATTTTGCAAAATATATCAGAGGAGCGGCGGTAAAACTTTATGGATAAAGGAAAAGCGATCGAATCTGCACTTTTGCAGATCGAAAAGAAATTCGGCAAAGGGTCGATAATGCGTCTGGGCGAAAAACCGCGTCAGGATATCGGCTCGATCTCGACATGTTGTCTAAGTCTGGACGCCGCAATTGGCGTCGGCGGGCTGCCTCGCGGACGAATTGTCGAGATCTACGGCCCGGAAAGTTCGGGTAAAACAACTCTCGCATTGCACGTCGTCGCATCGGCCCAAAGAGCGGGCGGAATCGCGGCCTATATCGATGCGGAACACGCTATGGACCCGGAATATGCTGGCAAACTGGGCGTAAACATCGACGATCTCCTTATTTCTCAGCCTGACTCGGGTGAGCAGGCGCTTGAGATCGCTGAAACCCTCGTTCGATCAAACAGCGTCGATGTCATTGTCATTGACTCGGTCGCGGCATTGGTTCCCAGAGCGGAGCTGGACGGTGAAATGGGTGATTCACTTCCCGGTCTTCAGGCTCGACTTATGTCTCAGGCATTACGCAAGATCACCGCAATCGTCGCAAATTCCAACACGACATTTATTTTCATCAACCAGCTTCGCGAGAAGATCGGTGTGTTTTTCGGTTCGCCCGAAACAACCACGGGCGGCAAGGCTTTGAAATTCTATGCAAGCGTTCGGCTTGATATTCGAAGGATCGGAGCGATCAAGGATGGCGACAAGATGGTCGGAAACCGCACTCGCGTAAAGGTAGTAAAAAACAAATGCGCTCCGCCGTTTCGCGAAACGGAGTTCGACATTATGTACGGCGAAGGTATTTCGCGCGAGGGCGATCTGATCGATCTTGCCTCGAACAACGAGGTGGTTGAAAAAAGCGGCGCGTGGTTCTCCTATAAAGGCGAGCGTCTGGGACAAGGCCGCGAGAATGTAAAAACTTTGCTTAAAGCCAATACCGAACTGCGGGATCGGATCGAACACGATGTGAAAGTATTTCTGGGGATGGAAATCGCGGAAGCAGCCAAGGCGTAAAGCAGTAAATCGTTTAGAGGCGGTCTTTGACCGCTGTTGCAGTTGCTGAAACACGTCGCGGCAGGCACTCAAAAACGCCTGTAAACGGCTGCGTCGAAATTTCAAAGTATTTAAAATAGCTGTGCCGGTTTGAATGTTGCGCCTCCGGGGGACGGCGGCGGCGTTCAACCCGGCACGGGCAGGTATCAAACGGATTCGGAAGACAGAATGGTTGTCCATAGAACAACCATGGAATTGCTATTATAGTCCTCCGCACGTTGATGTCAACACATTTTTCTCTCCGGCCTCAAACCTCAGGTTTAATCTCACAACAGATTTGACATCGCCAAACGGCTTATTTTACACTCGATAGCTTGCCTGTTTGTTAGCAAATGAGGCATGGCCAGATAGCTCAGTTGGTAGAGCAGCGGATTGAAAATCCGCGTGTCGGCGGTTCGACCCCGTCTCTGGCCACCACAATAAATATAGTGTTTGCATAGGCTTAGCGGCATCTTCCAACCCATCGGAAGTGCCGCTTTTAGTGTCTTGTAGTAGGAACCGTAGTACACACTGAAAGAAGCTCTTCCCTCCGTCCAGTTGACGAAAGATGGAAACGGTGTATATTAAGCCCACATCTCGTCGAACTCCGCGTCAAAAACAAAAAAAGCGGCCATTAGGCCGCTTCCCTTTGGTCAACTTCTTTTCGAATCGTTAAATACTCTCAAATCCTTCTGGCCAGTCGCCCACTCGGGCCAGGTCGTTGTGATACTCGACGGCACCCTTGAACGCTTCGCGGACATGCTCGATGGCTTCGGTTCTGTCGAAATCGTTCGCAAATAACGGCTTGATTTTGTCGAACAAATCGAGAGATTGCTTGCGGAACTTGAAGCTCGTTTTTGGTATTCCGGCGTACATAACGACCAATCGGGCGGCTATGAAATCGAGAAGTTCTTTCTGGGTGAAGCCATCGACCGTGGCCGCTTTTTGTTCGTCGCTGAGATCGCGCCATTCACGAATGAGCGGTTTTATAGATTTCTTTTTAGACATGCTTTTTATCTCGGCGGGTTCGCGTTCCATTCGTTCATCTGCGCCCAATTAAACGAGCGCCAGCGAACTAACCAGATGCCCTCGTCCATGCTATCGATGAGTTCCTGCGGACAATCCTGATGATAGAGAACGGCCTTCACAAGCTTCTGAAGTTCCGGCGTCAACGGCGATAGGTCAACGGTTACAGATGTTTTAGTTTGAAGCATTTGCCACCTCCATCATCTCGACGCGACGAACAATATCAAACACCCTTGCAGACACCTCGACCGTCCGCTCGTCTGAATCTGAAAGCGTCGGCCCGTCGTATAGATTGAGGATCGCACCGATATATTCCGGCGTGTCCCCGTCCGGCGGGTTATCATTCTGCATGTCGCTAATTTCATCAACCATCGTGTTATAGAGCGGGACCGGGCAGTCCGGATGCTTCAATACGGCGGATAAAAGTTCGGCGAGCGTTGCATTAGTTGTTTGCATGGCATGCCTCCTTTCGAGCATCGATCTTGAGAAGTGCGTCAACTAACGCAGCCTTGAACTGTTCGCTATTTAGCTCGGCCAAGTCCTCGTCTTTGCCGAGATGCGAACCGAAGATCTCAATAACGAGCTTTCCTTCGTTCGGGTAAAGACGCCAGCACGACCCTTCGGTCGCATTCATTTCGTTTTGCTTCATGATCGTTTTTTTTCTCCTTTGTTTTTTCTAATTCAAATATTCGGACTCTTTCAACGTTTTGTAATATACACGGTCGTGAAGATTAATACAAGTTTTAATCTTCACGGCTTTGAAGTTTTGCGGAATGGGTTTATAATGAAGAAATGGGCGAAAATTTGTTAAGCGTTAGAGAGGTTGCGGAAAGGCTGGGCATATCGATCCGTCGAGTCCATCAGTTAATCACCGAAGGCAAACTCCCGGCCGAAAAATACGGCAATCAGTTCCTTATCAAGATCAAAGACGCGGTCGCTGTCACTGTCCACGGGAAGGCCGGGCGACCGCAAAAACCCAAAACCGCCGAGTAGCGGAATCGCTTTTTCCCTTGACAAAAAGATTCCGCATGTGTAACTTTCCTTTCAGAACGCTATCTTTGATAATTCAGCCGCCAAACGGGCATCGGACAGTTAACTGGTTCTGACCGTCGCCAAACAAGGCTTTCGCAAAATCAATAAGTTCTCTTAGTGGGTTTTGAGGCGTGGTATGGCGTGGCGCGGCAAGCTAAAAAAGGAGAATTCTAATATGCTAAAAGATACGTTTACGGATATCCAAGAACGGATATACGAGGAAGTTAACGACCAGCTTGACACTACGGAGATCTGGGAGGAGGTCAACGAAGAATTTCGCGACCTGCTTGATGAACGCTACCACGAGCTCTTGAATGAGAGACGAGAGGAAATGTTCAACGAAGGGCTCCGAGAATGTATGGCCGGTTAATTAACTTGAAGTACAAAAAAGGCAGGGATCAAATCCTGCCTTTTTCCTTTTCGTGTGACTGTGGCGAACAGAAAGTGGCGAATGCGTCAGGCCCTGGGGGCGATAAAAGGTCAGAGCTACGCCCCGGTGCCAATTTCGCTTTAGTTGCTGCTTCGACTTGATCGGTTCTGTTGTCTAAAAGAGTAATTATTTCTTGTTTGGTTTTTCCGGCCAGTTCTGCAATTTCGCACTTGGCCATAGAAAAATAACCTTTCTTTTTATCTCGTTTCTTCGTACTCACGAAGAGCTGCCCTTCGCCCAGCGCTTCCAGAAGGGCTATCCCGTCACTGATATTCGCTACCTCGACGATCCGGTAAAGAAGTTTCGGCGACATAATAAATGCTTCTTTGTATCGATGTCGTTGATCGATGTGCGGCTCCGGCGGCGGAGCCATTATCTTTTCTATTTCTTCCCGCGACGGCATTTTCCAAATGTGCCATAAGTGAAACACGTACGCAAGAATAGGAGGCGAGGAGAAATCTGCTATTGGCGGCGTGAAGGATTGGTGTGCCGATGTATCCCTAGGGTTTGGCTCAGCAATTATCTCCCACCCGTCGCCCGCCGGAGTGAATTTCCGATGTTTGCATTTCTTTTCATGTCGTTAACCGCGGCCGTTCCGACCAAGCCAGGTCGGGCTTTGACACCGGCCGTCACAACATCGCCCGGACGCATGCTTCCCAGCTTCTGTTCCAACCGGTCAACCGAATTCGATAAAGCGGCTATCGCTGAATTTCGTCCTGATACAAAAGTATTTACATCCTGGCGGCTCGACGGCATCAGATCTTCTTTCCGATTGCTGCTCGACGATCCAACCGAACTTTCTGAGGATTTGTCGCTTCCCTTTCCGCCGCCGCCAACAAAGCGGGAGCCGATTGCAAGGCCGATACCCGCAGCACCGGCGACACTTGCAACCATGCCGTACATCGTCGCCGCCGTCGCGTGTGCCGTACCGGCAACCACGTCATAGCGAGCGAAGGCAGCAGCAGACTCCGCAGCCTCAAAGAACGCCTTCAAACCGGCTTGGAATGCGATGCTCAACGCGGTTGCGGCCATCATTTGAAGGGCCGATTTCGCAGAGCCTTCACCTGTGACGATCCAGGCGATCGCCATTTGACCAAGTCCCTCGACCATCCCGCCTATTGCACCGCCCGCGAAGTCGGCAACATCCGCATAGATAGCCTTCATTTGGTCAGCCTGCGACCGCACGCGCTCGACCGTGTTCCCGAATGCGTCCTCGTACGTTTCCCACTGCGAAACAAGATCGACACCCATGCCGGACGCGATGCCGCCGGCGAACTTGCCTGGAGATGTGACCATTCCGGCCTCCGCACTCTGCCGGGCCGATCTACTTGCAGTCGCGTCGGCCGCTGCGTCGAGCTTGTCCTGATCATCGGAACGCTTCCTTACCGCCGCATTCCAGCCCTGCAGCGTGGCAAGCCTTTTCCTTTCGATCTCAGAGCGTTCCCGGGCAGTCTTTACGCCTTGCTTCTCGATCTCTAGATCAAGCACCCGGAGCTTGATAATGTTCTCCGTGGTCGATATCTGACCGCCGATCTCATTTCGCTCTTTTTGCAGAAGGTCGAGTTTCAGTTTGCTGAGCCGTTCGAAACCTTCCTTCTCCGTGAGAATGCCCGCCTCGACATCCCTTTCGATGATCTCTGCCTTAACGTCCGATTCTGCACGTCGGATCGACAATCGATCTTCACTGGCCTGTTTTTCCGCTTGTCGAAGGTCATCGAAATGCTCCTGAAGCATGGACATCTCTTCGTCGGCAGCCCGATTTGCCGCATCTGTGCGGTCCTTAGCAGCCTCATCGGGATCGAACGTTCCGTAGGCCCCGTCTTTCGATCTGACGCGCGAAGCATATTGCGAAGAGATCTTACCGACATAATCCCGCGTCTCTTTGAACGGTGGAATACCCCCGTATCGACGCACAGCACCTTCGCCCGCGTTGTATCCGGCCAGTGCCTTCTTATAGTCGCCACCGAACTCGGAAAGAAGCTGGCCCATGTATTGAGCTTGTCCGCGAATTGAGTCTTTTACGCTGGAAGTATCAACGCCGAAGCGTGCCGCGGTTCCCGGCATGAACTGTGAGAAACCTTTCGCACCTTTCGGCGAAACCGCTGAACTTTTGAATGAGCTTTCCTTTCCGGCTTGAAGCAAAAGGACGTTAGGATCGACGCCGAATTTTTGTCCCATTTGAGAAAACCACGCGTCCCATTGGGCGTTCCCGGACGAGATGACAAGCGAACGCATCGAACCAAAAGCCGGTAGATTAGTCTTGATTTTCTTTTGGCCGCCGCCGGTTCCTTTCCCGCTGCCGAGATCGTCCGGATCGGGCGATACTGGATCGAACATCCCGAGTTTTTGGCCGACAGTACCTCGAACGCCGCCTTTCCCGTAGAAGGGGTTTCGAGGATCGTTCGCGACATCCTTTCGATACGTCGGAGCTTCGCGCAAAGGACTACCGCCCGCGCCATAATTTTTAAGCTCATCGAAGGCGATCAAGAAGGGCTTCATCACCCAGGTAATAACGATCGGGTTATCTTTCGTGAACTGGGCCAATTCGCCGACGCCTTTCGAGACACCTTTCATGGCCAGCCCGACCTCTGTGCCCCACCGGTGCCATTTGTCTTGATTTTTCGCGAGGGCTGCACTGACCGTCTCGAAGGCCTCAGTGATATCGTCAGCGTATGCGAGAGCGAATTTAGAGGCCGCAAGCGTCGCCTGTGTCATAACGCGGTCGTAGGCGTCGCCAAAGCGGTCCGCTGCTGCGACATCTTCCTCAGAAAGCGTTACGCCGAGATCTTTTGCATTCTTGATCAGTCCTTCAAAATTACCGTTTGCGTCCTTGATCAGCGGTATTAGATCGGGGCCGATCTTCTTTCCGAAGGCTGCACTCGCCAGTGCGAGCTTTTCAGTGTCGGTTTTGCCTTCGCTGATCGTCTTGAAGACTTGGCCCAAAGCCGTGTCAAGATCCGAAGAGGTCACGTTGAGCAACTTCATATTGGAGGCCGCTTCGCCGTTTCCCAGGGATGCTTTGCCGAGTTGAACGCCGAACATTGTGACGCCCTTCGAGACTTGTTCGAATGATGATCCCGCCTGATCTGCCGCGTATTTTAACGCGGATATCTTTTCGGCACTTAAGCCGGTCTTTTGTGTCGCGTCGTAGATGACCGAGCCCATATCTGAAGCTTGTTGAGTGAGACGGAATAGTGTTGCTGCGGTGGCCACGGCCGCCGTGCCGATAGCGGCCACACCCGCAGCTCCGATAGCCGCAGGCCCGGCAAGGGACGAAAGCCCGGCACCCGATCCGATCTTCCCAAGTAGGCTATCGACTTTCGAAAGCTCGGACTTCACGCCGGTTGTGTCGGCGGTTATCTTGTACTTCAGGCGATATTCACTTCCAATGGCCATTTATCGTTTTCGAGATGCTTGCCGCTTTCGTTCTCGTTCTTCTCGTTGGTTCTCGATATGTTCGGCTTGGAGCGACACTACAGCCCTTTCAAACCAATACTCGCTCCAATTTTCTACGTCATCCGGTGCCTGGTGATACTTTTCTGCAAGGATCAATATCAAATTTCCGTCCGGCGCCTTTCCCGCTTTCCCGCCGTGTTGGAGCCACAGAGCTATGTCTGCGGCTGAGCTTTTGGGCGAATATCCTCTTCGATTGCCTTCGCAATTGCTTCAAGGTTTCTAATGTCGAGCGTGTCCAGAAATTCAACGGAAATCTTGACCGGCTTCTTGTCTTTGCCGACCAAATCAGGCAGCGATTCAAGCCGTTCAGCAAGCGTTTCCGAGTAGTAGATCGTATCGTCCACGCTAGAGCGTCGATTGACGATCTCCGTCCATGGTTCCTTAAGCGAATCGAGGTATTCGATCGAGAGTTTTTTGGGCTTCCCGTCGGTCTCAATGAGGTCATTCATCAAAGACGCGACCTTATCAACGCTGTTTGCCGCGTCGAATTCCCTTTCCTTGGCGGCTTCCTTTTCTTTCCGGCGTTTGATCTCGCCCGTTGTCCAGGAGTAGTAACTAACCCGGATCTCGGTTGTAACGAATTTTCCGTTTACCTTGTGTTCGTATGGTGCGGTGCATTCTCTCGTCGGCTTTGCTTCGGTGGTGACTACTATCATATTTTTGTTGTTTTGCTGTATTTATTCGAAAAAGGGCGGAACTTCCCGTTTCCACGGGTGGCGGACCGGAGATTCCATTCCACAATCCACCGCCACCCGCGAACGGGCCATTTTCCCAGAAAACACAATGGGAAAATCACGTTTGAAAAAGCGTTTCGCGGGCGGAGTAAAGAAACTAAAAAAAAAACTTCCGCCCGCGAGAACGCCCGTTTTTCCACTCCTCAGGCCAACACCAGGGGGCTGGAGATCCCGAGCCTGATTCGGGGAATGGAACTTTGTTAAAGATCGATGCCTCAAAGTCGCCCTGTTAGGCGACGATCTCGACGAACGCACCCAAGCTTTGAATGACCAAAGCGGCGCGAACTTCTGCCAGTATTGTGACCAACCCATTAACAAGATTGTCTTGGTCATATTTGGACGAATCCGTCCGATACGCCACTCCCTCGATGCCACATTTATACATAATCCCTGCTTCGCTGCCGTCACCTACTAAACCGGTCCCGGCGGTAACAGCGGCGGTGCCTATAATGGGAACGCCGAGCAGTCGAAGGAAGCCGTTCTCCCATACGAGCAGAGGTGCAGCCGACGAAGAGGAATAAAGTGCTCGTTTGTCCGTCGGATTCAAAAAGATGAACGATGGTGTGAAACCGTTCGATTCGATCTGTGCGATGGCCTCCTGAACCGCTTCCAGAAGCGAGCCGGCCGTCGTGATCGATACCGTTGGTAGACCGGCTTCCTGGAAGCCGAGAATGTTATCTGGCGATGAACCTGTGCCGTTGATTAGAATGCTCTCAAGACGAAGTTTTACGCGGCGGACAAGTCGTGCTTCAAAGAAAGTTTGCAAGCCCAAATAGTCGGCAAAAGTTTCTTCACCTATTCGCGCAGTCACGGCAGCCTTGCCCACCTTCGCGTTGATTTCTTCGAGATCGAAGTCTTGTTCCGGCTTGTCGTCGCCATCGGCAACGGCCTCAGCCGCATTGGTCGCTGCTGCAATCTCACGGACGAACGGAACGGAACTCCCTCCGGTCTGACCTTGCACTAAAAAGTCCTGCAAATAGACGCTACGCCCGGGCCCGCCGCCGAGCGGCCCGCGGTGATCCGTCGCCGTTAGTCCGTCGGCAGACCCGATGTACGTCGCACGGAACATCAGCTCGTGCACGGCACCCTTGAAATTGATTATCAAGTCATGCTCCGTCTTCCGCATCGTTCGATTCATCATCCAGCGACGGTAGCCCTCACTCGCGATCAGAGACGTTGCCGCCAACATTCGCGGAGTAACTCGCTGATTTACGTAGAGAAATTTGTCGGGAGCGTTGATCCTGTGATTACTCTCTTTTTGCTTAATGTCGCGGTCGGCCATTTGGTCCCCAATGTTTGGTTTGTTTTCCGAATTCATAAGACTTGCTTTTCCTTTAGGATCTTTCGATCATGGAGCTGAGTCTAAATCGTCCGGAAACGAATTGTTTTCCATGGAAGGAAATTCACCCGCGAGCGTGAAAAATACCCTCGGCCGCCCTCGGTCATGGTTCCTTTCTTCGGACTTTTCGAGTGAGCCCATCTGCCACATGCGGTTAAGGATCTCGGCGGTCTCTTTCTTTGAAAGGCCTGTTTCGTCGCAGTAGTCATCGACGTATCGGGCACCTTCCGCAGCGGCCGAAATTATGAGTAGTTCAACATCTTGGTCAGTCATAGAATCAATTCGGATACGCTTCGCCACCCGTAAGACATCGAGCCGGCGTTCCTCGGAGAGCGGCCAGCGATTCGCCGCCCGAGTAAGCTTTTTCGCGATAGTCAGCAGGTCATCCATTTTCTAGCGGAATGGAAATCTCCGGAAAATCCTTTTGCAGCCCGGTCCTGATTAGTTCGGCGTCGGCCTTCAATATCTTCGTTACCTCGGCGGCCGTTTTACATTTCGCAATTCGCCGTGCCAACCGCTTTGGTCGGCGTAACGTAAGCTCTGTGTAGATCGCATTGAGACGTTTGTAAGCGAATTCGACCGCGTCGTTAATCAGGATCAATTCACCGCGGCTCACGGCCAGTTTTAATTCCTTTAGCTGAACGTCCGCGATCAAGTTGCGGAGCCTGGCCGCCGACATTGAATCTCTTGCTGACCTCAAAGCGAATGCCATATGGTCGTCAAAGAGGAATAGCTGACACTTCAATGTCGATGAGGGGTCAGGCTGATAGCCCAGTCCTCTAAGACGTTCCGCTACCGTGTGCCGGTGCAATCCGACCCTGCGTCCGATCTCGCTAAGTGAGAGCAATTTCGGTTTTTGTTTGTTAGTCATTGATGATGAAATACCGATTTTTTATTTGGCCACTGACTTATTGCACCTTTCAAGTTACCCGAAGGTTCTAGCTTCCGGGGAAGTACCTTTCGTTTGTTCAAAGCAGAATCATCTCTTTTGCCTTCGGTTTGCCGTATATGCCATCACAGCGGACTTGGTTAGCCAAATCTCATAATGGAACGGGTCCGAGTATCGCGAGTAGTTATAAAGCGGGACACCGAAACGGCCCTTTCGCACTGCTTGTAAGACAGAGGCCGGTTTGATACCGATATGCTTTGCCGTCGCACTAACGATAATGAAATGCTTTGTTAGCTGAGCCTTCGATATGCTTCTGGCTTCGAGCCACCGTCGAAACTCTCTGTCCATATAGCTTGACGTTTTCGCTTCGTAATACAGGCGTATTCCCCGGACTATATGCCGCTGCCTGAGCATCGATTCAACTGATTTGTCCATAATCGTTTGTAATCCTCTGAACGTTCGTATCGAACGTTGCAACGCCGCCCGCTATCCGATCGAGAGCTTCCTTAGCACTTTGGCCAGCAATTCCAACCAGGTCAGCGATAGCGTCGTCGGTGGTTCGCATTCCGAGCCCGCCGGTCATGGCTTCAAAGTCTTCTACCGTTCCGAGTCCATCCATTATTTTGTTTTCGGTTTCCATGTTTTTTCTCCTTAATTTCGAGCCATTAAATAAGCCTTCAAGCTCCGGTTCTTCGGCGTCTTTTCACTTTCCAAATATCGAATCTTTTCCCTGTATGTTTCGATTTGATCGAGTATGGTTTTTTGTCCGTCGGCGATAGCATCATCACGAGAAATTCGAAGTTTCGAGATCGCGACGATCCGCATTCCCATGCTGCCTAAATTCTCGGCATCGATACGGCGGAGATGTTCAGTGTCGCGGACCTTTTCGCCGTCGAAAAAGAAATACACCGGACCGTGGGACCAAGGCTTTTGATCAGCCGTTAGGGCGATTGTCATCTCGGGCGGTGCATTCTTTCGAATCGGCTCGCGGGGTTTCGCGGTGCGGTCGATTTCGAAATCGCGGTTGAATTCTTCAGTGTTCATGCTAAAGGCTGCTCCTGTTCGATTGAGGCTCGTTCTGCCGCGTCGGATGTATCGATTTCTCCTAGCCAGTCGGATACGATCACCCCACAACCTTTGCAGGTCAGTCCGATATGTCCCATCGTTCCGCACTCGCAAAGCTGCATCACGTTCTGTGTAGTTGTGACGTTTGCTAAATGACCGCCCCCGGAAACGTCACCACTAACATCACCTTTCTCGGCTAGGTTTTTATTAAGGTTGTGATGTTGTGATGTTTGTGACGTTGGATTGCAGATATAATCTATTTGCACAGAGGCTCCGAATCTCGCATTCGGGCCAGTCCGTCCTAGAAAATCGACTTTTATTCCGATTTCTCGTAAATTCGGATCTAATCGTTGAAGCTCGCCTCGCAAGCCTTTAGAGGATTTCGGGAAATCCTTGCGCTTAGTTCTCAGATCAGTCTGGTCAACATCCGCCAGCCGCTTGAGAGCCGCAAGCAAATCCTTTATCAACAGCGTTTGATTTGCAGGCTTATGTTCCGCACAGTATTCCTGAAGCACCTCGGCCAACGCGGAACCTTCTAAAACGATTGCGTGCGAGCCCTCTCGGTTACGACTGTAAGCTTTGATGAACGACCCTTTATCGAATCCCAGACCCGTTTCCGCTGCTATTGCCCACTCAGCAAAATCCGCCATTCGGGGGGCTTCCTTAAGGTCCACTGAATCTATATTTGCCAGAGCTATAGAAACAGCCTTCACGAGGCCCGAAAAGATCACGGCTCGACTTCTCTCGAAGCCTGCCCAAAACTCTCGCTCCGACTTGCGATTCTCTTTTGAAATCGGCCTCAACTCGACAACGACCGCCCGGTCAATCAAGTCAGACCGGCTGGCGAAGCTACCGATACCGTTAAGAATTATGGGGCGCTTTGCGCTGAATATCGTTTCGTCATCGTTTTCGTAAAGGGTTCGGGTGGAGAATCCACCGCCGGTGGAAATCCGGCAGAATGCATCCGAAAGCCAATCCGGCACGGTTGATACATTATCGAATGAACAAACCCATGCGTTGGTTGCCGCAATCATCAAATCTTGTTCATTTCGTGGGCACGATCTGTGCGGGGTAACGCTAGGATCGATGAGTTCCTTTAGTAATCGGGTTGCGGTCGTCTTAGCGGTGCCAGGCGGACCTGTGATGATCAGGATAGGAAACGGGCTGTCCGGCCGAAAACAAGTTACCAGCCAACTTAGAATCAATAGGTAAGCACCGTCACCAACGTCACATTCGTCACCAACGTCACGCAAATTTAGAAGCTCTCTTAGAGCCGAAACATCGCCGTTTTCAGTAGGAATTGGGAGCTCTCGCATCCCTTTGGTTCTGCGAAACCGTAGCGGTGCTGACCCGGCCTCTATAACGCGCGAACCGTCTTTTGAGATCTCCAGAATTTGCCATTCGTCATTGCAGAGATCGAGATAGATATTATTCTCGATCCGAGCGCATCGAACATGAACCTGTAGGCACGGGCCGTCAAATTGAGCCCGTCCGCCCAAAACGCCGATCGCGTCTTGCATCGCCTGCGACGAAGGCGGTTTGCCGTCCTCCTCGTAGAACTTTCGGGCAAGATATTCCCGCGTACCCTTTTCATTTAACCGGCGCGTCTCGACGTGCCCGGCGACTTGGATCGTCGCAAAGGATTCGCCGTCTGGCGTGTGGAATAACTCAATATCGTCGGCAATGTTTAATAGCTGTTCGGATTGGGGCGTCTTTGTAAATGTCGCCGGTTTTGCGCGGTCAATAATTTTCTTGACGGCATCGACCGCGGCCTTTAAACCTTTTTCAGATTCGATCTTGCCTAAATAGTCATCTGGGCCGTTCACCGCGCAATCTTTTGGAAGATCGGCATAAAGAACGACTGCTTTCAGATCATTCAGTTCCCTAGCGAACGACTGGCGGGCAAGTTTAACTTTGTCGTTAAAATTAACATTGGCATCATAAAATATTATGACGTCCCGGCCGCGCAAATTGATATTTCTTAGGTCTTGAATTAGACCTTTGACCGGCACCTTCTTTCCACTTGAATCGGGTGTTTTTCCGATGGTCCCACGAAAACCCCAGACGCCGGAAAGACCAATCACTAAATACCGACGGCCCGACTCTTTGGCCCATCGATCCATTGCCAAAGCTTTCTTTTCACCTTCGACTGCTATCAGCGAAATTTCCGCATCCGCCAACATGGCGAGCGTGGTTCCGGGAGGGAAATAGATTCGGTTCGGCTGACCTGGGTGTCCAAGGTATTTGTTGCGGTCCTTCTCAACGCCGTCTTTAATTTCCCGTTCAGGGTGATCCAGCCGAAGGCGTCGATTGCAAGGGTACGAATTGTCAGGCGAAAAATACGGGATCTCGATGCCGGAATATTCCAAGCTTGCGTTTCTTTCTTTACCAACAATTTCGGCTCCTTCAGTGTCCGACACGCGTCGAATCTTTGCGGCCTTGATAATTTCGGGAGTGATAAAACTGGAGGCAAACGACGCAAGGTCTGTCGCTGTAAGAGAGCCTTTACCCGGCCCGTTCACCGCCGGACAGCCGTCTGTGGCTTCGAGCGTAGCTCTCATATTCGCTCCTCCCGCCGCCCAGAAAGCTTTCGCAAGCCGCAAAGGTGCGACGATCTTTCGCAATCGTAATTTCGCCGAGGAAAACCTGAATAGTCGAAATTTGTACGTGAATTTTCTTTGAAACTGTGGTATTCTTCCATTGATTTGTGTCGGGTTAATCACCGACTCCGTAACGCATTGAACTAAAAACCTCGAAAACCTAAACCGACAGGCGTCTGAACTACGCCTGTTTTTTTATTGTGAACACTCGTTGCTTGTGTCACCGCGTATTCTTTTCCTCGTAGGCAAGCACGTCGACCAATCGGTACATGATCGATTTACCAATTACGAGGGCCTTTAGGTGCCGCGGTGAAGACTTCGTGATTAACCGCAAGCGCTGGTGTTTCTTTTTGATGGCTGCTGGGTTTGCGTCCGAGTATCCCCATCGAGCCGCGAGTTGTAGGTCATTCAAAAAATTATCGTGTTCGTTCATAACAAAAAGCGTCCACTGTAGGACGCTTCCAGACTAATCGTTATGTTTCGCTCTGTGACCTAGCAAAAATTACTCACGAATTTTTGTAGTACTTTTTGCGAGAAATTCATTGCGAAGTTTTGTCCATGATCGGGCCTTCGCATTTCTAAGTTTGCGGTCCAGACTGTGCGCTGTGGCAAGAGAAAGGCCGCCGCGACTTATCGCGTATTTCCGCGTGAGCGGTAACTTCAACGATTGCAATTTTCTCATCGCCTCGAACATCTCCGCTTCAACAGAGTCGACCGCATCTCGCGGCCGTCGTCTCTCTTTGGCTATCCAGATCCCTGGCTCTATCTCTACGTACCGATCCCCCGTCGGTGGATTGAGAAGGCCTTTAATCATCGACCTTGCGATGTCCGCAGCCTCTTCCATCAACTCCGTATCTGAAAGAGTCTTACCCGGCAACGCTTCGATCGGGTGAACGCCATAGGCATCGAGCCCCCTTTGCGAGAATCGTATAAGCATCTCTGCGCCGGTCGGCGTCTTGATCACTCGCAACGTTACCGATTCTTCATTGGGACCTTCAGGCGGAAACGCTCCGGACCGCTCGTTCGGATCGAGGTCAAACGGGTTATCCCTTGTATTTCGCGTGAATCTGGTTGGCATTTCTTTAGGTTGTGGCGGCTTGTATAGATTTCTCTTTTGACAGTCAGGCCGCCCTGAAAACTCTTTGCACGCTGACAGTTTCAGGCCGCCTGTGCGAGCAGCGATCGTTGGAAGGCGATCGCAATACCTTTAACTTCGACATCGTCAATGCTTAGAACCCTGTCCGCTATTCCGCGGGTTAACGATTTGAGGCGAAGCCTCCGCCCTTCTCGCCGGATCTTTCGAACCACCAATAGTTCTTCATCCCGAACCTGGACAAGACAAAACGTGTCCGGCGTTATATCGTGCTCGCCGAAGCCTGTTCTGACAATAATGTCGTCGCCGTCGATGATTCCGATCGCTGCCAATGCATCGCCGCACATAGTAAGCGTTTCTATGTTGTGCGGGTTTGCCGAAGGCGGGAGAGACACCATTATTTGATCCGTCTTCCATGGAAACGGTAAAACATTTGTTCTGGCGAGTCTTTTCTTTTTGCTAGTCATTTGATTTTCATCTCCTTTTTTTGGTTTTAGTTCATTCGCCGATCGTATCGGCATCGAGTGGATCTCCGTGCCGTAGTCGTTCGAGGTAGTCGTTATAGGTTTGAGCCTTTTCGATCGTCTGCATGTCAGACGGTCTGATGTAGTGTTTTCGGGTGACCTTCGACCCTTTCGCGTGCCCGAGTTCGTCCTGCAACGCTTCGAAGTCTTGGCCGGATGTTTCACGATTGGTAGCCGATGCGGACCTTAGAGTGTGGAAGGTTGCCTCCAGGTCGATGCCGGCGGCTAGCATCAACGATTTGATTACGCGTCGGTATTCTTTCGTCCACATGAAAAGGCGTTCATCGTGGGCCTTGTCAAAAGATCCTTGCTGCACCATCTCGTCATAAAGCCAGGATGTGATTAAGACCTTTTTGGTTTTTACAGGCCGCCCCCGGCGAAGCTTATTCCGACCGATCTCGATTACGCCGACGCGCCTGTCATGGTCCAGGCTTGTAACATCGCCCCGGCGAATCTCATAGAGCTCGCCCACCCGACAGCCGAGAGTATAGGCCGCGATCAGTACGAGCCGCCATCGGTGCCGTCCGTGCATTCCGCACGCGTCCAGCATCCGCATGAATTCAGAGTTAGAGATTGCGGCCGTCTTTACGGATTCCCTGTCTATATTGATCGCCCGGCGAAACGACGGAACGGCTTTAATTTTGTTAAGATGTGCCCCGTATTCAAGCAGGCTTCGAAGCCGAGCCAAATAGCGGTGAACGGTCGCTATGGCCCGGTTGTACTCGACGGTAACCGGCCCGTCCTTCGTTCTTCTCTGCCGAGTGTAGGGTGTCTCTAAAAGCCATTGTTTACAGTCGAGGATTCTGGTCGTATCGATTTCATCAAGCGGATCGCCGCCGAAATAATCGGCCAGCACATCGACCTTCTTTATCTCTTCGTCGAGCGTCTTCAGCCCTTCGGCTTCTAAATAGTCGCGTTTGTAAATTTCGGCAAATGCCGAGAAGCCTGACTTACCAGCCAACATTACGCGGGTGCCGCTCCGCTCGTGCAATCGAACCATCTCGTCGATCCACTCTTTTGCGTCGGCTTTAGTTTTTGCTCTCTTCTGATTTATCTTCCATTTCCGATTCTGACGATCGAATATAGCGAACGTGCCGACGTAGCAGGTTGTGCGTTTTTTCTTTCCCGCGGCCGTACTGGTCAGCGTGTGGATGGTATAAAAGATGCCGGTCTGTTCGTATTTTTTCGCGATTTTCATGGATTCCGCGTGTCTTTTGTAGTAGAAACGTAGTAGAAAACAGCCCGATTTAGCAATACACACTGGTCTCAAGTGTCTCTGACTGTCCAGTATTGTCTTACATAAGCTACTATCTGTCAAGGGTTAAGCGGAATAAATCCTTTAGACACAGCAAGCTACGCAGCGGATTGAAAATCCGCGTGTCGGCGGTTCGACCCCGTCTCTGGCCACCACAATTTCAAAATCGTTTTGGCAGCCCGCAAAGGCTGCCTTTTTGTTTGGCTATGCTAGATTAATAGAACTCTATTATGGATCCGCTCGCCAACAAGATCAGACCTCAGTCGCTCGACCAGTTTGTCGGACAAAAACATCTGGTTGGACCGGAGAAACCGCTCCGACTCGCGATCGAGCAAGGCCATATTTTCTCATTTGTACTGTGGGGAACACCCGGAACCGGCAAAACAACCCTCGCACGTATCTACGCAAACGCCATAAACGCTGCATTCTACGAATTATCGGCAGTATCGGCGGGAAAGGAAGACATTCGAAAGATCCTAGGTACGCGAATTTTGGGCGACCAGCCCCGCGTCTTGTTCCTCGACGAAATACATCGCTTTAATAAGGCCCAGCAGGACTTCCTTTTGCCATACGTGGAAAGCGGTGAGCTGGTTTTGATCGGCGCGACGACCGAGAATCCAAGTTTCGAAGTGATTCCTGCATTATTGTCCCGTCTCCGCGTTTTCGTTCTCGAGGAGTTTTCCGACGAAGACATGGCAGCGATCATCGACCGCACCGGTTTTGAACTCGATTCGGTAGCAAAAGCCTGGCTCGTCGAGATGGCAAACGGAGATGCACGGCAGGCGATCACGATGATCGAAAACACCTCGCATTTGTATGACAAGATAACGCTCGAAACACTGAAAGAGACGCTCCAGTCCAAGTTTCTTCGCTACGACAAAAAGGGCGAGGAGCACTATAACGTCATCAGCGCCTTTATAAAATCAATGCGGGCAAGCAAGCCCGATGCGGCGATGTACTATCTGGCCCGGATGATAGAATCCGGCGAAGACCCAAAATTCATCGCCCGGCGTATGGTGATATTTGCTTCCGAAGATATAGGTTTGGCTCAGCCTACCGCTTTGGTTGTTGCGAATGCCGTTTTCCAGGCGGTGACGACTATCGGAATGCCGGAATGCACACATAACCTCGCCCACGGCGTCGCGTATCTTGCAAACGCGGTAAAAGACCGAAGCTCAACTAACGCTATCGGTTCCGCGATGGAAGATGCTAAGAAATTCGGCAACCTTCCGGTCCCGATGCAAATCCGGAACGCGCCTACGAAACTGATGAAGGAACTTGGCTACGGCAAAAAATCGGACGATGATTCCGAAGATCTGATGCCAAAAAAACTAGAAGGCCGCAAATATTTCGAATGAGTTCCGACAACAAAAACATGAAAACTATTACCGCTGCTTTTTCATTGACTTTATCGCTCGTGGCCGGCGCCTACGCTCAGACAAAAGATTTTGTCTCAACGCGCGAGATGGATCGCATAAACTGGATGGAATTCAAAGAGGTTGTGCCATCCAAAACCAACACCGTCCTGCTTCCCACGGGAACACTGGAGCCGCACGGCGTTATAAATAACGGAGCGGACAACACGGCTCCGACAGCCATGGCTCAAACGATCGCTCGACGAGTAAATGCCATGATCGCACCGACCCTGCCATACGGAATCACCGGTTCGATGGAGGCATATCCCGGGGCTTTTCAGATAACCGAAGCCGCTTACCGGCCTTTTATCAAACAGGTTCTTGAGGGTCTAGCAAAGAACGGCTTCAAGAACATCATAATCCTCAACGGCCACGGCGGCGGGCAAACGGCTGTACTCCAATCTGTAGCTGCTGAAGTGGCTGCCGAGCGAAAGGTGCGAACTCTCGTCATAAACTGGTGGTCTTTCGCCTCCGACGAAACAAAAGAGGTTTTCGGCGAAGACGGCGGCCACGCTGGCTTGAATGAAACAGCCTTTATCCAGGCCATCGATCCGAAGCTAGTTCATCCCGAAAGATATAGCGGCGCCGATATGACAACCGCCTATCCGGCACCGGGAACGTGGTCGGCCGTTCCCTTCCCGTCCTCGATCGGCCTCTATCAAAAAGGCCAGGGCTACCCCAAATTCGACCAAGCGAAAGCCGACGAGTATTACAAAAAAGTGACCGATAAGGTCGCTAATTTTGTTAACGAGATCGTCAAAAAGTGGGACATGGCCGGCCTATGATGCCACCATTCGCACGGCATTGCATTGTCCTAATTTGTAATGCCGTCACCCGCCGCGCAATTGCTTTGCGATCTTTGCGGGATTTCCTTTGCGAACTTTGCGTTAAAAATCTTTTTCAACTATGAAAGATTCGACCCGGCAAAAGACAACAAAAGACGCAATCCTCGACGCGACCGACCGGCTGCTCGCCCGGAACGGCTATAAAAAGATGACGATCGACGATCTCGCCAAAGAGGTTGGGATAGGGAAAGGCAGTGTTTACCTGCATTTTTCAAGCAAAGAAGAGATCGCCCTTTCGCACATCGACCGCATCATCGAACGTCTTAAGGCAAATCTGCACAATATAGCGGCAAGAAAAAGCTCGTGCAAAACGCGGCTGCGAGCAATGTTGGTCGAACGCGTAATGTATCGGTTTGACAGCGTGCAGCATTACTCGCAAAGCCTCAATGAGCTTTTGTCGCAACTGCGGCCAAGATTGTTGGACCGGCGAAAACGCCATTTCGAAGAAGAGGCACGGATTTTCGCGGCCGTACTCGAAGAAGGCGGCTCGGCCGGTGAGTTCGCGTTTCAAAACTCGGCAGATGCAGCCGAATCGTTGCTTGATGCGACCAACGCTCTGCTTCCATACAGCCTTAGCGCGTACGAGCTTGGTGAACGTGCTGACATAGATAAGAAGGTGAGACGGGTTGCGGACCTCGTATTGAGAGGATTGATAAAGCGTTAGCTAACGACGCCAATCTTCTTTGTGAAGTCGGCTATCTTTTCCAGTAATTTTTGATCTTCAAATCCAGCATCGGAAACGCGCAATATTCAACATTTCTGCCAGACTCGCGAAGTTTTTGTACCATCGGAATCGCTGCGTCCGCATTTCTTGTGTGTACAATCACGGTCGCTGCACGTTGAAGCTCCGGCTTTTCGTTTAGCCATTCAGCGATCGCGTAACCGGTGTTTGAAAAATCGTCGTGATCGTTCGATTCGTAGTGATGCGGGAGCAGGTCGTGATCGAGAAAAATAGCGTCGTAGTTCGTTTCTTCCAAGAAAACCTTCGCCTCTTCGACCGTCTCCGCAATGTCCAGATCGTCGCCCTTAAAACGCTTTTCGAACCATGCATGACGTCGGTAATCATCATCAAGAAGAAATACCGATATCGGCGTCCGTTCGGCCGACAGGTCGCTCAGGCCAAGCTTTATCATCAAACTGCGTAAAATACTCATACTTCCGAAAGCGAGAAATCGCGAAATCTGAATATAACATATGGCAATCATGGGGCGATATTTGAAATCAAATTTCCCGGTGATATAATCCGCTCACCCGCACTTTTTGTTGCCCGGAACCCTGACGGGAAAATATATGCCGAAGGAAACCGTAAAGAAATACAAATTGGCCGCCGTCCCCGATGTCGAAAGCGTATTCGAACCTGGTGATTCAGGCGACTTTGATCTTGAATCAAAAATCTGTCCAAAATGTTTTGGTTCCGGTCTGGAAGTAGTCGCGGGCAAAGGTGCCAGGGCGTGTGAGTGCCGAAAACGCGAAGCCCACTCCGGACTTTTGGAAAAAGCTCGCCTGCCCCGGCGGTACGCTGCCTGTCACTTTCATAATTACAAACCGGCGAACCCGTCGCAAGAACGGGCGTACGGCTATGCTTCGCGGCTCACGATGGAGTATCCTGCGGTAGAACGCGGCTTGCTGCTGATGGGAACCGTCGGCGTCGGCAAAACCCATCTTGCCGTATCGATCCTGAAAGGACTCACCGAACGCGGATTTACCTGCCTATTTTACGAATTCGGCTCACTCTTAAAGGAAATTCAGGATTCGTACAATGCAAACACACGAACGTCAGAGTTAGGCGTTTTATCGCCGGTTCTCAGTTCCGAAATACTGGTTCTTGATGAGGTCGGAGCCTCAAAGCCAACCGACTGGGTACGGGACACAATGGCCCATATCATCAATACCCGTTACAACGACCGAAAGTTGACGATCTTCACAACAAATTACACTGATGAAAGACGCAATGACCGTGAAGAGACTTTAGAGGACAGGATCGGATCGCGATTGCGCTCGCGGGTCTATGAGATGTGCAAAACCGTTAATATTTCCGGCGACGATTACCGCAGAAATTTTGACAAGCCCGCTGAACCACGCAAAAAGTGAGGCTTTTCTCCGTGGCCTTCGTGGGTTTCGCTTAGTGATCTTTGTGATAAATCTTTTTGAAATTGTTCTAATCAAATCTTTTTCGCGTCATCCGTAATGTGCTTTTTGACCGAGGCCGATATTGTTTTCGCGACGATTAGATTGTCATCCTCCGCCAGGTCCGAGATTACAAACACACTGTACTTACCGCTTTCGAAACAGGCTACTCGCAGATCGTCCGATGACCGGCAAGAAACGGCATCGATACCTGAAGCAACGTCTCCATCATTCCGCAAAGTCAGCAACACCGAAACGACGTTCTTCTTATATTCCACGATAACATGAGAAAAGCGGCGGCCGTTGACGATGCAGAAATGAGCTTTGATAAATTTCGCGTCGTCACCGAAAGCTTCCCTCAACGGATCGAAAACGGCAAGGTCCAATCCGTTTGCCGAATTGTCAAAACGCTTGTCCGCGTCTTTCAACGAAATCGGTTTCTCGGTCAGATCGTGTGAAAGAGCGCAGTGCTTGTGGTCATCGACCGCATCATGTTTGGCGGCGATAAACGATGCTCGTTCGTACCAAAGATTTTCCGGCACGAAAGTATTCGACGGTGTTGGATCGATACCGGCCGTTAAGGGCGGACTGCTCCGTGTCGTAACAAAGCCGATGACAAGGGCGATCAGCAGAACCGATGCCATTCCTGCAAACACAGCCTTCGAAACCGTAAAATTCCAGACTCGCTGTTTTCCAAAAGCTTGCTCGCGAAGGTAGCTCTCCATGCGTAACGCAAATCCCGGATTCATTTGGCTTTTCGGCGCGTTTTTGATGGCGGAGCGCAACCGTTCACGTAGATCGCGTCTGCCCGCCAGTTCGATCCGGCAACTTGAACACGATTCAAGATGCTGAAGAATATCGTGGTTCGTCTCGACGAGCAGTTCGTTGCTCAAATAAGAATCGGCTATGTCTTTGAAATCTCTACAGTTCATAATTAACTTCCCTTTGCCCTCAGATTCTTCAGGCCGTAATTTTGTGCGTAAGCGGCGAGTTCGACCCGCAAAAGTTTGCGTCCCCGATGAAGCCGCGACATCACTGTGCCGGCCGGTATTTGGAGCATGTCCGCTATCTCGCGGTAAGCAAATTCCTCAACATCGGCCAGGATAACGATCTCACGGAACGAATCAGGGATTTTTTCCAACGCCGCCAGGACATCTTCATCGCTAACATGTTGTGGAATGGAAGGTTCGAAGGCGACCGTTTCGGCGATCATTTCTTCAGTGTCTTCCACCAATCGCATTCGCCCGAGCTTGCGCAGGCGTTTCCCGTTCACGTGATACATTATCTGCATCATCCACGCACGGCAGTTTGTTCCGCGTTCGTAGCGGTGAAAAGACTTCAGAGCCTCCGAAAGAGTTTCCTGAACCAGGTCGTCAGCCTCGTCGGACCCGCGGATGAGCCAGCGCGCCACGCGGACAAGATCCTTCATATGCGGCAAAGCTTCGCTCTCGAAGTCGTCCCAGTTTTCTTTCTCCGCCCGCTTTCCAAATCCGAACATTCGTTTACCCGCTTTTCGAAACAATTGCCTTCAAGTTATCTATACCGCAACCGCTCGTTACTATTCCCATCTTAAGCTGAGATTAGGAGTCAGAAAATAATATTAAATAACTATTCGCGTCGTTTAGAGGAGGTCGTTGACCGCCGTTGCTGTTTCATGAATCTTACGGGCGGCCACAGACCGCTGCTGAAAGACACGCCAAATTGAGAACCGCCATCAAACTATCGCGCATGGAAGGGTTGTTCTTATGATACAATCGCGGCAAATTTCTGTTCTTTCACCAAGGAGAATACTATGCGTTTCCGCAAGCTTGCCTTTTTGATGTCGATTATTCTGCTTCTCTGTACCTTTAGCATGGCGCAAACCGTAACGCCCACCCCGGACCCCGAAAAAGAGAAGAAGAAAAAAGAGCTGGACGAAAAAGTGGTTCAGATGCTCGAACAGGCTATCGGCGACGCACCGACGCTCCGGCTGCCGCAAAACAGGGCCATCGTATATGCCCTAGCGGCGGACCTGTATTGGAAGTTTGACGAAAAACGGTCGCGAGACCTTTTTAGGTCGGCGGCAAGTGAGATCCTTGCGTTCAATGCGGATTCGGAGCGGGAAAAGCGCGAAAGTACGGAGCCATTTTTTGAATTCCCCGATTTCAACGACACGCGAAGCCAGGTGATGCCGCTGATCGCGAAAAACGATGCCGAACTCGCACTCGAACTACTCGTTCAGACCCGTTCTGCCGCGCTTGCGGACTCGATATTAAAGGCTTCCGCACCCGATGCCAGGTCCGATAGCGATATGATGAGCTTTAGCCCCGAAAAGCAGCGCGTTCGGCAAGAGGTCGCGCTTGAGCAGCGATTCGCCCTGCTTGCCGCCGACGAAAACCCTGACAAAGCAATCAAGCTGATCAAGGAAAGCCTCGCCAAAGGAGTTTCGTACAACGTTCTTCAACTGCTGCAAAAACTTAACAAGAAAGATGAAAAGAAGGCAACAGAGTTGGCGGGTGAAGTAATTAAGAAGCTTTTGGATACCGACCTTGCCAAGAAGAGCGACGAGTTGCAGATCGCGATCAATTTCCTACAGTTTGCAGCCCGTGGTGACACTCCGGCTAACGCAAACGTGAAGGATAAACCTTTCAAATTCACCGAATTACAGTCAAAAGATTTAGCGACGAAGCTTGCAAATACTTTTCTTCAGCCCTCAAACTCGGTCACGCTCGCGATGGCCCTGACGCGCTCCATGTCGAATCTGGAGAAACTGGTGCCGGAAAAAGTCGCCCTTCTTAAACAGAAACAGTCCGACAGCCAAAAAGCCCTTCCAACCGAATACAAGAATATGCAGCGTCAGCAAAAACTCTGGGACGCAAATTCAAGTGCTGAGGATATTCTCGCGGAGATCCCTAAACTGAACGAGATGGAAAAGAACTCTGCTTACCAGTCCCTCTATTCCAAGATTAGCCAGATCGAAGACGAAACGCGGGCCAAAAGGATTATCGACCAAATTCCCGACGAAAAGGCGCGCGAACGTGCTTTAAATCAGTTCGAGTCGGGAAAGATTAACCGGGCCGCAAGTGCCGGCAAGCTTGACGACGCAAGAAAGATGATCGGGAATCTAACAAGCAAGAAAACGCAGATCCAAAAGCTTGTTTCTCTAGCGATGCAGTTTCACAAAAAGGGGAGTGAAAGCGACATTGATTCAGCCAAAAGCTTGATGAAAACCGCCAAATCGCTCGCCAACGAATTTCCTGGGGACGAGGATGAATTGAACGATCTGATGGAAGTCGTCAAAGGCTATGCGGTCGTTGAGCAGGAAGTTGCATTTCGTATGTTCGAGCCGATTGTCGATCAAATAAACGATTATGTCATGGCCTCGGCGATTCTGAGCAAATACAATAAACGTAGTCAAGCCTTCAAAAAAGGCGAAATGGTTATGCGCTCTAGTGGAAACTCGTATGACGGCCTGCTGCTGTTTCGATACATTGGCCAGATGCAATTGCTCGGAAAAGCCGACCTTGACCGGATGAGCCTTTTGTCCGATCGGTTTCAACGCAGCGATTCGCGAACGATAGTTAAATTACTGGTTGTTCAAGGGTTTATGAAGGATGATAAAAAGCCCGAAAATGCCGGGCCGATGGGCGACTTCATGTATTAGGCGTAATATTTCGAGTTTCGACAAACTTTACCAACCGTCCTATGTGACACACCGATATTCGGATCCAATGCCGGAGAACGGTTTCGCCTTCCTCTAACAATTTTAGCCAATATTTTCGGTCGTTTATTGTGAATTCGTCGGAAATTCCAATCCGAGGATCGATTCGTCCAGAAATGCAAAATTTTGTTGTGTTTTTTTCAACAAAGTGCTTCCATTTTGACCGACTTTTCGGTATTATGTTTGTGGCAGTCAACTCGCCCCTTTTCTACACACCTAAAAATATGCCCGCTACAAACGCACTTTTGCAAGAAGGACGCTATCGAATCAACAACGAATTCCCCCACGAAGGAAGCGGTACGGTCTACGATGCGTACGACACCGTCAGCGAAACCAACGTCATTGTCAAAGAAATTCCCGTAAAACTGAATAAAGTCGCCACGATCTCGCAACGAGAGAATGTAAACATCGCATTTGCCGATCAGGCAAAGGTTTTGACCGAGATACAACACGATTCGCTGCTGCATATTCGAGGTTACTTTTCCGAGATCGGCCGGCAGTACCTTGTGATGGAATCGGTCGACGGGGATGATTTGCAGGCACTTCTTGACAGGCAGAAAAGCTGTTTTCCGGTTTCGGATGTCGCAAACTGGGCAGACCAGGTGCTCGACGCACTAAACTATCTACATACGTTCAAAACTCCTATAGTCCATCGGAACATCCGTCCCGAGAATATCAAACTCAATTCCAACGGCAAGATCAAGCTGATGTCGTTGGGATTTGCTGACGGCGATGCCCAGGTGAACACCGCAAACGCCGCGAACGGTTCGGACGGACCCGGCATTGCTTATTCGCCGCTTGAACAGCTATGGAACGGCCTGGATGCCGCGTCGCAGAAGGTCATAACCAACAAGTACGACGAACGTTCGGAACGCATCCTGAAAGAAGACCTCGACGCGCGAAGCGACATATATTCGCTTGGAGCAACGCTGTATCACCTAATAACGGCACGCGTGCCCGTCGATTCGCTCGAGCGGTCGATCGAGATTCTTGAAGGAAGACCCGATCCGCTTCGATCGCCAAACAAAGTCGATCCAAATATCCCGCCTGAAATATCCGACGTGATTTTCAAGGCTCTGGAAATAAAACGCGAGTACCGCTTCGATTCGGCGGCGATAATGCGCCAGGTACTTAAGACCGCTCTCGTCCGTGTTAAAGAACGCGAGACAGAAGAGGCGCTCGAGGAAAAAGAAGCAGCGGACGATATCCGACTCGCCGAGCAAAAAAGGCAGCGGAGCGTGGTTACGGGTGAGTCAAGCGAAACAGAACGAATCAAGCAACAGCTTCTCGAAGCCGAGGCTCAAAGGCTTGTGGCCGAGCAGCGTGCTGCCGAAGCTGAGAGAAGGCTTCACGAAAGTGAAGCTGCTAACCGCGCCAAAACTGAATCGACGGTCGCCGCCGTCAACTTCGACGACGACCTTCTAGGAGTTTTGGGCCCATCGGTTCACGTTTCGGAAGCTCCAAAATCGCACCGGCAGGACATTTCTTTCGCTGACCTTGCGGACGATGCCGACAATACCCGTGCCGCTTTTGAAGATCCGAAAATGCGTTCGGAGGAAGTCGTTGAAAACTATAGTGATCCGGTCGAAGAAGAGTCGAACGTCGAAGACGAAACGGTAGAATCAGCAACCGAGGCTGCATTGTCGGCCGGCGAACAAGCCGACGAAGAAGCGGCTTCATCATCGACTGAAGATCACGAATTCTCTGAGAACGGTTTAGCAGAAGAAGAATCGACGGAATCTGCGGAAGAGATCTCGTTTTCTGAAGACGAATCCGTTGAAGATGTTCAGCCTGAATCAGTTGCTGAAGAAGTTTCTGTTTCCGCGCAAGTTGCGGACGACGAGAATATTGACGAACCTGCCGGCAAAGATCTCGCCGCCGTCGAAGACCATCCGGTTGTCGAAGAATCGATAGAACCCGTCTCTGAAGAAGTTGCAGTCACGGCACCGAGTCCAACGGGCCCGATGAGTCCGCCGAAAGTTGTTGATGAGATCTACATGGTTCCGGTCAAAAATAGTGGATTCCCATTGGGAATGCCCGCTATCGGCATCGGAGCGGCTGTTCTGGTTGTTATCGCTATCGGTGCCTGGATGTTGTTGTCCGGGACATCCGAGCCGGCAAAAACCGTTACGGAAACCCCGGCGGCAACGCAGACCGCACCAACCGATCCTGCCGTCAAATCCGGTTTCCAGGCGAGCGATGTTCCTGCCGATCAGCCCGCGTCCACACAACCCGATCCCGTCGCTTTGACGCCGACTTCGCAAGAGCCTACCACCGTAAAGGCCGTAACCGCGGCAACTCCGAAACCAAAAAAAGCCGCCGCCGCCGACAAAACTCCTGCTCCGAAGAAAGCCGTCACGGTTGATGACCTCATCAACGACAACTAATTGAAATTCCCCGATCCCGCCATAAGGACAAATGCTATGAATCTTCTAACTTCTCCCCGAGCCACAATCACCCGCCTCCGCCTCGTCACATGTGTTCTTCTGACGGCGTTCATGTTCACGCTAACCTTTTCGCTGCATGCCCAGCAGCCGCAGTTAACGCTCGCCGACCTTTTGATCGGACTTCGATCAAAGAAAGTCAGCTTGGTAGACCGCAACACGATCTTGGCAGAAGCAGTAAAACAGCGCGGGGTTACGTTTTCGCTTTCCGCAGATATCGAGAAGGAACTCGCCGCGACTGGTGCCGCAAAAGCCCTCTTGGACGCAATTCGCGAGAAATCGGCCGTTGCCGTAGTTCCGGCCCCAACTCCCGCTCCTGTCGCGACACCAATACCCACGCCGACTCCACCCGATTTCACATTTTATCAAACGCGTGCGGACCTCAATTTGGGCAAAGGTGAATTCACGCTCGCTTTAGCCGACTACGACAAAGCGGTTGAGCTAAAGACCGACGATGCGATTGCATTCCTGAATCGGGGGAAAACCCACTACAATCTAAAGGCTTTTGACAAGGCTGGTGCCGATTACGACAAATCCATCGAGCTCGACCCGAAAGGCTCGAAAGCGTTTTACAACCGCGGAGTATTGTATGAAAGACTGGGTAACCTGGAAAAAGCGATTGTCGATTACCAAAAAGCGGTTGATCTGGATAGCAGCAACGAACCCGCCAACGCTGGCCTGAAAAAACTGCAGGCTGAACAGCAGGCCAAACTCGCCGCTCAGCCGCCGCCTTTCAAACCTCCGGTTGTCGAAACCGTAAAAGTGCCCGAAAAGATGAATCTCGGAAGCCTGACTTCCGCAAACGCGGTAAGAATGGTTACGCCCGTATATGCGTCGATAGCTCAAAAATCAAATGTTGAAGGAAGGGTGACCGTGGAGGTCGAAATCGACGACCAAGGCAATGTGCTCTCGGCAAAAGCAGTTTCCGGCCATCAATTGCTTCGGGGTTCGGCGGAGGATGCCGCCAAGAAATCTAAATTCAAGCCGGCTATGTTCGGATCGCAGCCGATAAAAGCTATCGGATCGATCACGTACAACTTCAGCTTGAAGCAACCGAGATGACCTTTCCAACTTAGTCTTCTTTGCGATGATAAACTTGCTGGGCACCTGCAAACGCGGGTGCCTTTTTTTATCGATGCCTAGTAGCTGCCCGTGACCGTAGTAGATTTGATACCGCTCGCTTCCTGTGCGATTTTGACGCCGACGCTGGCCCCGATCCTCGTCGCACCCGCCGCGAACATCGCACGGGCATCGTCGATTCCCTTCACGCCGCCCGAAGCCTTCACGCCCAAAGCGGTTCCGACGGTCCGGCGCATCAAAGCGATATCTTCGACCGTCGCTCCGCCCTTTGAAAACCCGGTGGACGTTTTTACGAAATCCGCACCAGCATTCTTTGAAGCCAGACAGGCACGGACCTTTTCTTCGTCAGTCAATAACGCGGTTTCGATGATGACCTTACAGAGAACCCCATTTTCGTGTGCCGCTTCGACGACTGCACGGATATCGTCTTCAACCGCACAAACATCACCGGACTTCAGAGCACCGATGTTGATAACCATGTCAACTTCACTGGCTCCATTAAAAATTGACCTTCTGGCCTCATAAGCCTTTACGTCGGAGAGAGTTGCTCCAAGTGGAAATCCAATGACCGTACAAACGGGCACACTGCTTCCCTTCAGGAACCCGACCGCTTTTTTTACCCAACCCGGATTGACACAAACAGAGGCAAATCCAAATTGGACGGCTTCATCGCAAAGCTTTTGTATATCGGATTCGCTTGCCTCCGGCTTTAGAAGCGTATGATCTATAAGGCTTGCCCAGTCGTGGGCCGTCGCCGTTTCACCCAAAACAATGCCGATACGCTCCGCACCGGCGTCGACGATCCGCTGAACGTCTGCAACACAAAACGTTCCACCCTGGTCTTCGCCGCCGAGCTTCGACAACACCATGTCGGTGATCTGCTCAATGAGTTTTTCGTAGTCGCCGTTTTTCACGTCCTTAATTTTCCCCTGATGTTAACGAATGTTCCAAACATATCCCGTATCTTTTTTACCGCCCGTCACGAGGAGTTGGCCGTTATTGCTAAAGCGAACCGGGAACACCGCATTCTCAAGATTTTGCAGTAATTTGCCCTTGATATCCCATATCTTTACGTCTTTATTGGATGCGGTAATGACATACCTGCCGAGCGGATCGAACAACAATCGGTAAGGCATCTCATCATTCTTACTTCTGGGAATTGGAGCGACGAGTGTTCCACTCTCAGCCTCCCAAACCGAACCAAAACTCTTCTTGTTGGTCACCGTTTTCGTTAAAACAAACTTTCCATCAGAACTGTAGGTAATCCCCGATGCTTTACTGTCCGCAAGCGTCATTATCAGTTTGCCGGTTCGAGCATCGTAAGACCGTGCGTTTTCCTTGTACGCGATTGTCCAGATAAGGTTGCTGTCCGGACTCCATGCCGCAATATAGTTGCTGTCCTTTTCGTTGCCGATGGTCGAAAGGCGTTTACCCTCTGGAATACTCCATATCATTGTAACGCCTTCAGAATCAGTTGTTGCAAGAAGTTTGCCATCCGGGCTGAATGCCTCGTTTACGATAGTATTTTCAAGCGGCCCGATCTTCGTTGCCATCTCGCCCGATTCGACGTTCCAGAGCGTCGCCGTTCGGCTCATATTGGACACCAGGACAAACGTTCCATCCGGTGTAAAACTTGTTTCCTGCTTTAATGTTGAAAGGCCCACTAAGAATGAGGATTCAAGTCCGTAAGCGGCCTTGAGAAGCATTATGCCCGCTCTGCTTTTGTCTGGGTTCCGCAACCTGTGAAGTGTATTCCCGGTCTCGAAATCTGCAATCTCAGAGGTGCGAGTTCCTCTGACAATCAGGACTTTTTTGTAGTCGGACGAAAGATCGATCGGCTGCATTTCAAGTCCGGCGTTTAGCCCGATGAAAGGCGCTCCTTCGTCTGAGGCTGTCACGATCCCTTTCAGTTCGCGAAGCATTTTTCCATCTTCTAGGTCGAAAACTCGCAACTGAAAGTCGTTATCCCTCGCCAGAGCCGTTTTCCCGCCTGGCAAAAAAGAAAATGCATTATATCCTTTGCCGTCTATTTTCGACCGTATTTCTCCTGTCGCGAGGTCGTAGATAATAATGTCAGTCGACCGACCGCTGACAGCAAGCAGTTTATTCTCCCGCGAAAAGCGCACGAGCCCGGGGCGCTGAAGAAATTCATTAGGATTTTTAAAATCAGTCAACCTGAATTTCACACTAGCGATGTTGGTCTGCAAAACCTGCGAAAAAGCTGTGCAAGGATCAAAAACTCCAATAGCTACTGCTAAGGTCAAGTATTTTAGGATGTTAAACATTACTTCAAATTGGTTCGTTACTTCGAATACTGGCGCTCGATGCTATCGATCTTACCGACACGCTTCTTGTGGCGTTCTTCACTTATCTCTGTGGTTAAAAAAGCCTGTACGATACCCTTTATTTCTGCCAGCGTGTTTTGCCCGCTGCCGAGTGTAAGGACATTCGCGCCATTGTGTTCGCGTGAATTCTTGGCCAATACAACGGAATAGCAGGCCGCTGCTCTCACATTCGGAACCTTGTTCGCGGCCATCGCGCTTCCAATGCCGGCTCCGTCAACAATAATCCCGATGTCGGTTTGATGGTCGCCGACCGCTTTTGCAACGGCGTGAGCATAGTCAGGATAATCAACCGGATCGGTCGAATTCGTACCGAAATCCCGCACGTTCAATCCAAGGCCTTCGAGATACTGCTTCAACGCTTCCTTTAGCAGAAATCCGCCATGGTCGGCACCGACAGCGACTGTCCTAACTTTAAGAAGCTCATCGCGGGACTGTTTCGTAATAAGTTGCAAGTTCCTGTCATTGACTATGTCCTGGGCGAGCGGAGTCAGCTTCGCATTCTGCGCAATCCGAATTCTGGAGCCGGGTTCCAAGCCGCGCAGGTCGTCTTCGGTTATAAGGGATTTTGAAGATTCGTCGCGGTCGAATTCCCTATTGAGCTTGTTTTGGAGCGAGTTCACGACCACGTGCTTCGGAAGATCCGGCGGCACCTCCTCCTGCTCCATCGGAACATTTTTTAGAACCTGGCGAACCAATTCCCGTACGCGATCCCGCGTTTCTTGTTTATCAAGTGACATAAACTTCTGAGTTTCTCAAATACATTTTAACGTAAAGCCGCAAAGGGGCAAGGACGAAAAGCGGATGCGGGCAACGGCGGCAGCGAGATATATGCTGCGTCCTTGCGTCTCGACGACTTTGCGTTAAAATAAAGTTTCTAAACCATTCAATCAGCCTGAAAAATATGTCTGCCGAACCACAACAGTCGCCGATGACGGAATTTTCCAATTCGAACCTCGAAGTATTGTATGACCGTGAACAGATAAACGACCGAATAAAGGAACTGGGCGATCAGATCACGCGTGAATATGCGGCCAAAGAGTTGGTTCTGGTTGGTGTTCTAAAGGGCTCGTGCTTATTCATGGCCGATCTTATGCGGGTGATCGACCTTAACCTGACTATCGACTTTATGGCGGTGTCGAGCTACAAGGACGGCACAAAATCGACAGGCGACGTCGAGATATTGAAGGATCTCAGCAATCCGATTCGCGGCAAGCATGTGATAGTCGTTGAGGACATTGTTGACACAGGCCTGACGCTTTCCCGCCTGCTTGAGATACTTGGAACACGCGGGGCCGCGTCGATTAGGCTGGCAAGCTTTTTGGACAAACCGGAGCCGCGAATAAAGAAGGAGCTAAAGATTGACTACACCGGCTTTGTCGTCCCTAATAAGTTTGTGGTCGGTTATGGATTGGACGCCGCCGGACGATACCGAAACCTTCCGTTTATTGCCGTTGTAAAGAACCCGGCTGAAATCTAAATAGAGCTTCCTCAAAAAGTTTCGCGGTATAATTGACCTACACTCCCTTTTTACGTATAATTTAGGTTTTTCGGCTTACGGGCATCGCCCGTTGCGCCGTGCGGGAGAAAATAACAGATGAGTTACGCAATTATCAGAACAGGCGGCAAACAGTATCCGGTAGCGGAAGGCCAGACTCTGCGAATCCCCAGACTTGCAGGAAAAGAGGGTAGCAAGGTCGATATCGAGGCGTTGGTCGTTGGCGAAGGGAAAGACGCAACATTCGGCGGCGGAACGACGTTGTCAGCCAGCATTGTCGGCCACGGCAAAGCCGATAAGATCATCGTTTTCAAAAAGAAACGCCGTAAGCAATACAAACGCAAGCAAGGCCACCGTCAAGGTTTTACAGAAATTAAGATAGAAAAGATTTAGGAGATTTGCGTTTGCCGATTTGCGATTTGCGATCTTAACTCCGCACTCCGCACTCTGCACTCCGCACTAGTTTTATGGCACATAAGAAAGGTGTAGGTTCATCCAGAAACGGCCGCGATTCGAATGCACAGCGGCTTGGACTAAAGAAATTCGGCGGCGAGCACGTTCTCGGCGGCAATATCCTGGCTCGTCAACGCGGAACGAAGTGGAAACCGGGCAATAACGTCGGCAAAGGCAAGGACGATACGCTTTTCTCGCTGATAGAAGGATTTGTAAAATTTGAAGACAAAGGCCAAAAGGGCAAGTTCATCAGTGTGTATCTTGAAGGGTCTCCACAACTGGCTCCAAAAGTCGTAGCCGAACCTGTCGCGGCTTGATATTGTCAGCACCGCGAAGAATAGCTGAAAAAGATTGATTTCAAAAAAGCACACGTCGTACGGGCGTGTGCTTTTTTGTCCAATTGCTGCTTTGGAGGACAGGCGTTTTTGACCTTACTCCGTTTCGTGGGAATGGAGTACAAGTCAATCCATGAAGCCTGGACGAGAAATCATCGATCAGGGTATTGCCGATCTGGCAGACGGGATCAAGTCATACCCTCTCTTATTGTATTGATCGGTGCTCCGCGGCTGCAGCGATTAGGCGTAGCTATTCCAGTAACCACGCTAGAGTCCCCGGAACATCGCTTACACGAACTACTCAAGCTCAAAAACCCCGACTCGGCCCATTCTCAATACAACGCACTTATTCGCAGGCTGGTAAGCTTTGAACGAGCAGCTGAATGCGGGATCTAGCGAATAAAGAGAAGATCGAGGAGTTTATGCGGTCGTTCGGGGGATGTGCCCCAACTGTACAAGTATCCAGCGCTCGATCCAGACGGCTTTTCCAAAGCAGTTCGTCGCGTAGTCGAATCCGAACGGAATGAGTAGTTTTCGATCACGAAAACCGGTTCGAACATACGCTTTTATATTTAAATTGCCGGTCGTCAAAAAATATCTTGTCTATTTAATTTTTTGTTTTCCACAGGCTTACTGCTGCCGACTGATATATAGAATTCCCGGCAAATTAACCTAGCTAAAGAGTTGTTAAGTTTTCCACATTTTTATCCACAGTTTTTCCACAGAGTTATCCACAGTAAAAACCTCTAATTGTTGCAAATAATAGCGATAGTTAAAGTATTTTCTACTTGACATTGAAAATAGCGGGTGTAAGATAGCATCACTGTCGAGATTGCTTACGGGCATTTTGACCGGCACCGGGAGGTGGAACTGATGTGGTGACGCAACAGTTTGCGGACAGTAGGAGCGGAAAGCCGCTGTCCAGAACGCCTGGAGCCGAAGCCGAAAGGCTTGCTGGAAAAGTCTTCGGACTTTTCAAAAGTTACTCGGATAAAAACGAGTAACGCCCTTTGAAAATGATCAGTCAAACGGGTGCTACGCCGCTCACGTCTTCGGATGAGAGCCTCGTTGCCGGGCACGTAACCGGCGGTGGAGGAAAAGCCACCAGAAAAACTACCTAACGGCACTACGCGTAATAGCGTAACGGAATGTGTAAACAGGATGAGTGCTGACCGGAGAAGGCTCCCCGCAGAGATTCTTCGGAATACAAAATCGGCGATTCGAGCGTGTACATGTGAGAATCGCCAACATCTTCGAAAGACACTTTGGTGTTTTGGAAAGAAAAACAAAAGCGTTGCAACGAGTAATCGAAGCGACGCTTTTGTTTTTTTGTCTATAACCGTTCCGGTAAGGTCCGGCATAAACTGTGTTTCAAGCTAAGCCGCCGTATGCTCAAATCTCGGCACGTTTCTATCTTGGTCCTCTTTTTCCTTCCCATTCTTTCTCATTCGGTGGTTCCGCTCTGTATTTTTAAAACACGGAAAAAGATGAACAGGATTAACA
>JANNST010000067.1:0-6183 GCA_031402865.1 Chloracidobacterium sp.
AAATCTGTTTCAGACTTATCTATCCTAGGCTGATGTGATTTTTCAGGTTGTTTTTTCTTTTTAGGCATGGCGTGTAATTGAGTAACAATATTCGGTCTTCTTGTTTTAATTCCGGTATTGTAGCCCAAATGTTTCATCCAGCGAAGCAGTTGACCGTGTTCTTCTTCTTGTCCGGTGTACTTTTCCCAAATTTCCGCTTTGGTACATTGGGTTTCAATTAATTCTTGAATGATGGCATGTTTTTCAGCTTCGCCGAAATCTTTTTGCCGTTTTTGTAAGATTTTTTTTTGTTTCATTTTGTCCTGTTTTTTAGTTTACATTGTGTAAACCTATTTCAGGACAAGACAGATGCGTGTCGTCCTAAAAACAGTTGACACATTTTAGTGGTAATCCTGATAGTAGTTTCCACTTTGATGTTAGTCCTGTCCAAGGTTTACAGTTTCTGTGTCGTCCAAAAAAAGGCTAACGCTTAACCTTCGCCGAATGATCCCGAACTATCAAAGATCTACCCTCATCGGTAGATGGATGGCTGAGAAATTGTCGCATAGATGCAATAGCGTGTCAAGGATTCTACACTTAAAGGGTTGCCTGTTCGATATGGCGATCAAACGCCCGATGCCTCACTATTTGTTTTTAAAATTCTTTCTGCATCAACAGGTCGGTCTGCGGATCGGAGCCAAGTTGAAAGGTATGGCTGCCGACGACGCGAAAACCGTTCTTTTCGTAAAACCTTTGTGCACGGGGGTTGTATTCCCACACGCCGAGCCACATTACGTCGCGGCCGTCGTTTTTGGCTCGTTCAAAGCACGCGTCCATCAGCGTCTGGCCGACGCCTTTGCCGAGAAATTTTTGCTGCGAATATAGCCTGGAAAGCTCAACCGGCTGCGTTGCGGTGACGCCGGGTTCTATATTATCGAGGATTAGTTTTGAATAACCCGCGAGCTCGCCTTCGATCTCGGCCAACAGGAAAATGTTCTTTTCATCGGCTAGCTCGGCGGTGATCTGTTCAACATTGAACGCCTGCCGCATGTAATGATTAAGATCGTCCGGCGCGTTTTTCGGATGTGCGGCAAACGCATCCCAAAATGTCGTGTAGGCGAGATCCGTCAGCGGCCGGGCATCATCGGTAGTGGCTTGGCGGATGTCTATCGTCGTCTCCTGCATTTAGCGACTTGTATGGATCAAACTCTGAAGAGAAAATTATCCCAAACAAAAATGTTTCGAAGCCGAAGCCGGACAGGACTCTCAACGATCGCAATCGCCTTTAAACTTTCCATACGCGACAGGAACAAAGGTTCACGACACGGCGGCACGTCTCGCAGCCAGGCAGGTATAGTAATATCAAGTTCATCGCACAGCGTTTCGATCACTCCCGCAAAAACGGCATCTTTATCTTCTTCGCTAAGCTCGAAAGGTTCGACAATCATCGCCGAATCCTTGTAGTAACGAAAATCGTCGACAAAATCCATCAGCGCAATCTTCCACCATCTTGGCTCCCGGACGAATCGTTGTTTTGTCGCAACAGCGGTATTCATTTCTCAAAAAAATCCTCTAGCCACAGTATTATGCCCGGTTTTACCTCCTTCTTCGGATAAAAACCTCTGATCAGGTCGATGATTTGTTCGGGTGTGTCGATGCCCAGTTTCTCGATCAGAAAGATCGCGTCCCCCTCATCTTCGGTGTTCGGTCTGAGGGCGAGCATCTTCATGGCAAGAAGATACTTGGCGTCGGGAATAGTGACGATGAGGTTTGAGAACTCGAACAACGCCTGACGAGGGTGCTCGACGACGAACATCTTAACTGCAAGATTTAGCCAATCCAGCCGAAGATCATGCCTTTCGGCGATGCGATGGGCGGCATTCCTAATTTCCTTGATCGGCTCAAAGATCGCGTCAACATCCTTTGTTGCAGGTCGTGTCTTAAAGGCGAGCACCATCACCGCACCGCCATAAAGCGAAACCTCGCCCTTGATATCGATCAGGCGCAGTTCGTCGTTTAGCTCGGTCAGGTATTTTGTGATCTCTTCGGCGGTCATTAAATCAAGTTTAGCTCGTACTCGGCGAACGCTCCGTCGCTCGTCATTACATCAAGGAATTCTACCTGAGCCTGAGCAATCAGCATTCGGTCGAAAGGGTCGCGGTGGTGAAATGGCAAGGTAGCTACGGCGAGCGTGTGGATTGGATCTACGCCCAGTAAGATGCTGCTGGATTCGGCAACTTCATCCAAAATCTCTATGAGTGGTTTTGAGATTGACAGCTTTCCGGTACTTGTTTTGATCGCTATTTCCCAAAAGCTGACTACGTTTACATAAACCTCATTGGCGGGGTCGGATAGAATGTTTCTACTTGCGACTGAAAGTTGCCTGTCGCCTTCAAGCATCCAGATCAACACATGCGTGTCTATCAAAATACGCATTACATGTAATCTTTAAAATCTTCGAGAGGAGCGTTAAAGTCATCAGCCATATGGATGACCAGGCCTTTCATGCTTCCGAATTGGAGCGGTTTCTTTTTGGCCTTCTTCGGCCTTTCGATTTTAATCAGCTTTTGACTCTCCATCTTATCAAGCTCTTTCTCTGCCTCAGGCTCCAAAATTGTAATCGTTATAGTATCCATATCGCGATTTTAGCACATAGAATTAACTAATTGGTTTCGAATATTTTTTCAATCACCTCATAGAGATTTCCCAAGCCACCTGTTAAAAGCAGAGCGCCTATGACAACGGCATTTATTGTCGGGAACAACATGTAATCAAGTACCGATCCCTTTAGATTTCGGTGCTCCCAGAAAAACCGCCCTATGGCTCGGTACTTGATGAGCAAAACCAACCCGCTCAACGCGATCGCAAGACGTGTTCCGGCTTCAAGAAAGAGCATATTGTAGAGCCGAAAGACTACTTACCGCCCATGATCAATTTCGCGATGGTCTGAAGCTGCATGTTAGAAGTGCCTTCGTAGATGGAGCCGATCTTGGAATCGCGCCAGAATTTTTCTACCGGATAATCTTTAACATAGCCGTAGCCGCCGTAGAGTTCGATGGCCTTTGATGAGACCGCTTCCGCGCAGCGGGATGAGTATAGCTTTGCCATCGCGGCTTCTTTTAGGAACGGTTTGCCGGCGTCTTTCAGGCGGGCGGCGTTGTATACAAGCAGGCGGGTCGCTTCTATCTCGACGGCCATTTCGGCGAGTTGGAACTGGACGGCCTGGAAATTATTGATCGGCTGGCCGAATTGCTCGCGTTCTTGTGTGTATTTGAGGGCGGCTTCATACGCTCCCTGCGCGATGCCGAGCATCTGGGCGCCGATGCCTATGCGGCCTTCGTTGAGCGTTTCGATCGAGACCTTGTAGCCTTTGCCGACGTCGCCTAAGACGTTTTCTTTCGGAACTGTACAGTTATCAAGAATGAGTTCTGTAGTCGAAGACGCTCGGATGCCGAGTTTGTCTTCTTTCTTGCCGACCGAAAATCCTTTAAAACTCTTCTCAACGATAAAAGCCGTGATGCCTTTGTATCCGGCTTCGGGATCGACCGTGGCGAACAGGACAAAGATCTCGGCTTCGTTACCGTTGGTAATCCACAACTTCTGGCCGTTCAGTTCATAGTGATCGCCCTTATCGACCGCACGCGTTTTCAATGCAAAAGCATCGGAGCCTGAAGCGGCCTCGGACAAGGCGTACGCACCGACTTTGCCCGATGCTAACTGTGGCATGTATTTCTTTTTCTGCTCGTCGCTCCCCCATCGCATAAACGCGTTTGTGACAAGTGTATTGTGGACATCGACAAATACGGACACGCTCGCATCGACGCGGGCAAGTTCTTCGATCGCTAGAATAGCGTTAAAGATCGTCGAACCTGCACCGCCGTATTCCTCGGGCGATTCGATCGCCATCAGGCCAAGTTCGAAACATTGTTTGATCAATTCCGGATCGAGTTTCGAGGCGTGCTCCATTGCCTCGACACGCGGGCGGACCTCGCCCTCGGCAAATTCGCGGACCGAGGCGCGAAACAATTCTTCTTCTTCGGATAAAACGGTTAGTCCGGCGTTCGATAATGCGGTTCCTGCAGCAGTGCTCATAATTAACTTCCTAAACTATTTTGTTATTTATAGACAGATAAAATACCATCATAATCAAGCCGCAGGGCAAAGGCAAAAGCAGTGAGTTTGGAACCAACCGCAGAAAACACAGGCATAAAACCCCAACGAATATCAAAAAAACACTTTAACCGTCTGAAGGTTTTGGGAGCGGTTCTGACGGTTGGCGGCCTCGCTTTGTTCATGTACTTCGTTTACACGGTCGGGTTGACCGAAATCCTCAAGAACATTGAAAAATTTGGCGTCGTAGGGTTCGCAATCATTCTGGTGATCTATTTTGCCCGAATTGTCATGCGGGCATCGGCGTGGAAGCTTTCGGTTTACGAGCCATATTCCCTGGGCCTTCGCGACACGGTTCCGGCGGTGATTATCGGCGAGGCGATGAGCAGTATGATTCCGCTCGGCATTCTGGTCAGCGGCACGTCGAAGGCGGTAGCGGTTCGGCATCGCGTACCACTGGTTGTTGGGCTTTCGTCGATAGCGACCGAAAATCTCTTTTACAGCTTTACGACGAGTGTTTTTCTGATGCTTGGAGCTTTTACCTTTTTGCGGAATTTCCCGCTTGAAGACGGTTGGGCAATATCGATAGATATTTTGATTATCGTTCTCTTAGGGCTGCTGGTCCTGGGCGTCGTCCTGGTCGTCCGGCAATGGCATTTTGCAAGCGAAACGTGCGAATGGCTTTATCGAAAGGGAATCGGCAGACGGCTGCTTGAACACGGCCGATCGGAAGTAAGGCTCTTTGAGAATTTAATCTACGGATTTTATCGCCGCTACCCGAGGCGTTTTTTGCCGATATGCTTGCTGGAAGCAGCGTTTCACCTTCTCGGCGTCTTTGAAGTATGGTTTATTCTTACTCGAATAAGTGAAAACGCCTCGCTGTTGAATGCATTTTTGCTCGAATCTGTCAGCCGCCTGATCACGATAATGTTCAAGCTCGTTCCGTTTTTGATCGGTGTGGACGAGGCCGGAGCGCAGTTCGTAGCCGAAACGGTTGCGGCCGGCGTCGGGATAGGTGTGACGCTAGCAATAATCCGCAAAGGTAGAATCCTGTTTTGGACGGCGATCGGATTGACGCTAATCATCAAACGCGGAATTTCGCTTCGTCAGATCTCGGATACTGCTGAAGAGCCTGTTTGAACAACGATACTGATTGGTTCACGCAGATTTCTTTGCTGCCAACTCTTCAAAATAACCCGTATCAAGCAGACGCGTCTGGCGTGCCTCGAAACACTCGAAGAGCGAAACAGTACAGATCATCACTTCTCCCTTGCGATTGTGGATCTGGTGCAGGTCACCGCGCTTAGTCAAAAACTCGATGTCCTGCATATCGGTGTTAAAAAGGCTGGCCGCGTCATTGAACGCTATAAGTTCAGTCTGCTTCGTGCAAACCGGGCAATACGCATGGCCCGAACGACGCAGTGAATGCTTACGGGGGCTTGCACCAACAGATGAATTCGACATCTGCTTCATTTTGATTCCTCCTGATATTCTTTTCCGATCGCTAGTTTTGCGGTTGTTTATTATCTTCCAAATACCGAGTTTTACCAACAGCCAGATCTCAATTTGTTTAACAACCCATGCCTGTCTTAGGGCAGGTAAAATTTGTGAGGCTATCCTTGCTTATTCCGGAATCGGCCTCACAAATTTAATGGTTTATTTGAAACTGAATTCGGCGAAGTGGTCGCTGCCGTCGTTCAGTCTGACGACGAGTATTCGACAAGTTCCTTTCCAAGTCTTGTCCGTTTTCCAGACATAGTTGTAACGGTCGGCCGCTGCGTCGTAACTCAAACTGCTGCTGCCCGGCGTAACCGTTGGGATAATACCGCCAATCGGTGCGCCGCTCGTGCAATCTATTTGCTGAGAGGCCGGATAGCCCGCCGCGAAGATATTCAAGCCTTTGTTGCCGCTTAAACTGAACCTGACCGGAATTGATTGTCCGGCCTTGACGTCATTGACCGCCGGCAGATTGTCAACCGGCTGGAAAAAGCCCGAGAAGTTATAAAATACGCCCCAGGCCGGTTGGGCATCAAACGCCAGGTTGTTGGTCAGATTAGTTTGGGCGCTGCCATCCGCGTTCATCACGTAGATCTC
>JANNST010000068.1:0-87641 GCA_031402865.1 Chloracidobacterium sp.
ACGTTTTCTTTAGAAAAATCGTTTGCTGTTTTGTAAGTTTCGGAAGCCACGGTTTGTGTCACAAAGCCCGTGATAATTCCGGTTAAAGTGTCACCGTTGCCGGCTTTTCCGAGTCCCGAATTCCCCGTCGGGTTGATCACGACCCGGCCGTCGGGCGCGCCGATCAAGGCGCGTTCGCCTTTCAAAACCAAGATAACCTGGTGCTTTTCAGCAAAATCGCGCACGGCTTTAACGCGATCTTTTAACACGTCCCGGTCCTTGGTGCCAAGCAAGCGGAGAAATTCGCCTTCGTGCGGCGTTAATATCAGCGGCAAGTCTTCCGAACCTTGCAAATCAAACGGCGACAAAGCAGTCAATCCGTCAGCATCAATAACAATGGGCGAGCGGCGTTGTTCGACGACTTCGCGGACAAAATTTGACGTTCCTTCGGCAGATTCCACAGACTTGTTTTCGGTCACGTCCCGGGCTGTCTGAGACGATTCCGGACGCTCACTGACCGTCGCCTTTCCGCCGGTCGGGCCGAGACCGCAGCCGATGCCGATGACATCGGCCTTTTCCGCTAGTTTGCGAATCTCGGTAAACGCTTGATCCGCGATCGCGCCCGCTTCAGCTTCGGGTAAGGCGCGCGTCATGATTTCTTCCAGGACTTTGGCGGAAATTGCAGCTTGGGCCGATTTGCCGGTGGCGATCGTTGTCAGGCCAACGCCCGAGAGCATCGCCGCGTTTCCCGCCAAAACCGCTGCGCCCGAATACTCACGCGACCCGACTATCAACAGCGCGTGTCCGCGTTTACTTTTGTAGGAATCGCTCGTAAATTTTGTTCGTTCAAGCCAAATTGATGCATCTTGCTTTTCCGCGACAAACAATTTCGACGGCATATCGTCAATCAATTCCTGCGGCGAGCCGATATTTACGACGACAACTTCGCCATTGAAGTTGGATGCCGGCGGCAGGACATTAGCGGGCTTCGGCGCGGTGAAAGTTATGGTCAAATCAACCATTGTGTTATCGCCGATTTGTTCGCTTTGATCTGAATTCAGGCCTGACGGAATGTCAAGCGCCACGGTCAGAAATGAAGAATCTCTGTAATCTGTTTCTTCAAACCAATTACCCTCAATGATCTTTTTTAAGGGATCTTCTATTGGTCTGGTCAAGCCCGTGCCAAATATCGCATCAACCACTACATTGACTTTATAAATCGGAGTGATCTTTCTTGTCCACCATTCCGGGTCTGCTTCCTCGTTGAAAAGCAAATTTGATTCTTCCCAGGCTTTATCAAACCAATTTCTGTCCTTTAGCAGTTCATCAAAATTAACTTTCTTTAAGATTTCGAAATTTGTCCGCGCATCGCCCTTCGTTTCTTCGACCTTGCCAAACAGATAAACGTCAACATTGGCGCCTTGCGTCCACAGAATCCTCGCCAGGGCGGCGCCGTCGCCGCCGTTGTTGCCTTTGCCGCAGAGAATCAAAAAAGATTTACCCACGGCGCTGCCGCCGAGTTTGTTGATGATAATACGAGCCGCGGCGTGGGCGGCGTTTTCCATCAAGAGGATTGACGGAATGCCGTATTTTTCCGTCGTCTGGCGGTCAACCTCGCGCATTTCTGCCGCTGTCAGAACTTTTTGCATACACAGATAAAGTGCCACAAAAATGTGAAAAAGTGAAAAACGCTGACGAGGAAAAACTTTGTGAATAAATCCGCTGTCTTCTTGACGTTTTCATTTTTTCACAAAAAAGTAGCCGTGTACTCGCTCAACACGGCTTCAAATCTTAGAAATGGAGATTGTAAACAGAAGCCACCAACAACTACCTGTGCCGCCAATTTGCTTGCTACTGCACTTGACCACCTTTTTTCTTCCGTTGTTTATAGAAAGGTTTATTCGCTTTTCGTTTCCAAAAAATCAACAAAATAGTTCAAAAAACCAGAAAAGATAGTGCCCCCGGCGGGATTTGAACCTGCGACCTTTCGCTTAGGAGGCGAACGCTCTATCCAACTGAGCTACGGGAGCCTGCGAAGTTCAGATTTTGATGTGCCGACGCCAGATTGTCAAGAATTAGCTGTCGTAGTTGATCAAAGACCGGACATCGTAACCTTCAAACTTGGCACGTCCTCCGAGAAAATCCAGTTCGACAACGAACAACAAACCGACAACCTTGCCGCCCAACCCTTCGACAAGATCGACGACTGCCTTTGCCGTTCCGCCCGTTGCCAGAAGATCGTCGACGATCAAAACACGGTGGCCTTCGCCGACAGCGTCTTTGTGCATTTCAAGTGTGTCCTGGCCATACTCAAGATCATACGAAACCGAAACGCATTCGGCGGGCAGTTTTTTGGGCTTACGAACCGGCACAAAGCCAGCATTGTAGTGATATGCGAGCGGCGTCGCAAAAATAAAACCGCGCGATTCGACGCCAATAACCGTATCGATCTCAACGCCTTTAAATTCGTCCGTAAGGGCATCGATTGTACCTCGAAGGCCTTCCGGGTCTTTCAAGAGCGTAGTTATGTCGTAAAAATTAATGCCCGGCTTTGGAAAATCGGGCACTTCGCGAATTAATTTTCTAAGGTTTTCCATTTTTCGTTGCAAACCGCAGATTACGGCGATCTTGGGTTATCGTTCGATCCGAAACGCTGAAAAAGCCGAGTCTGGCTCAAGTACGATCTCCTCTACATCATCGATCCTCGATATTCGCGGACCTGCGATGAGATCCAGTTTAAATGCCTCAACCGACTTCTCAACACCTTGCGCAAACGCTTCGACGCGACCGTCATCCAAGTTTCTTACATAGCCGCGAATTTGATGTCTAGCCGCAACACGCTGGGTAAAGAAGCGGAACCCGACACCTTGCACGTTACCGCTTAAGAGGAATTTTCGGGCAATGATCATTATCCCAAAGCGTCCAAACATTCGGCCAGGCCTCTTTGCCGGCATGTGTAAACCGGCATGCCCCGCAAATTAAACTTACTTGCGGGCGTCTGTCGGAGTTCTTCGGCCAGCGCAAGAAAATCTCTCGGCTCGTCGGTTTCGAACGAAATCAGGTATTCCTGTTCGCTAAAGCCGAACGCGTGAGTCATATGGATCTTTATATTCGGGAATTTCTTGCCGACCATAAAATTTTCTTCGATCAGGGCATCGCGCTCATCGCCTGTTTTGTCGTACCAATCCGAATGCTTCGCACATGGGTAAACAAAATGATACTTGCCGCTCCCGGCGACTACGTGGTGGCGGCTTTGCGGAATTCCACTCCCGTCATCGGGGATGAACATCATTTTTTTTGTCGACGCAAGATAGTTGTCGGATGTTTCGAGATAGCCGCCAAGACTCGTGCGAAACAATTTCGCCGTCATTTCCTGGATCAGGTCTAATGAATGTCCGATCCGCCAAAACATCAGATCGGCTTTCGAATCAAAGCCGACAAGCGAATAACAATAGAGCAAAAAATGCTCGTGAAATGTATCGTGAACCGCCTGAAACTCGCCCTTGAACGCGACCTTGGTTTCGGCGTCAAGCTTACGCCAGTCAGCGTTGACGCGAAAAAACATGAAATTAACAAATTGTTTTTCGATCTCCGGCAGCTTTTGGGAATCCTTCGGTTCGGCCACCAATCGAAGGCTGCCCTGTTCCGGAGGATCTTTTTGAAAGTTGAGCAATTCCATGGGTCAGATCGTGATCGCGTAAAAGCTCCAAATGGTAGCATACGCTCTTTCTCAGACTTATTGTGCCAACTTTCGCGTAGGTTGTCCAAATCGAACGACAACTCAGACTGCCCCTGCAAGACGGTTTACAATTCGTCCAATCGGTGAAAGAATTGGACTTATGAAACGCATTACCAGCGTGCTGCTTGTTTTTATTTCGTTGGCCGCAACGGCAAGTTCTCAACAACGGCCGCTTATTACCGACGACATAGATATCGTTCCGGCAGGTTCCGTAGAGATCGCCGCCGGAGTAGATTTTCTCCAGAACGTTAAGTTTCCGCTTTCCGGTCTCAAGGGTGATCTCACGAAAGTAGGAGATATTCGAATTCGTCAGGGGTTTGCGTCGAATGTTGAGATTCAGATTGAAGGCGTTCTCCAAAACTTCCTCGCTCTAAACGGCCGGTTGGGGCCGTCCGCTATCCCGTTGGATATATCGGCAAATTCCAGCAATGACTTCGACGATATTACTGTTTCGGCGAAAATCAAGCTGTTGAGTGAAACAAAAGCTTTACCCGCGATTGGAATGAAGTTCGGATTTCAACTCCCGAACACGGATCAGGCGAGAGGAATCGGAACAAATCAGATAAACATCTTTAGCAAGATGATCGTTCAAAAGCGCTTCGGCAAAAGAGCCGGGCGGGATCCACTTGCCAATGTTTATGGCAACTTTGGTTTAGGAATATTTAACGCTCCGCTGGCCAATTTCACCCAGAACGATGTTTTTCTTTTCGGGATCGCGGGTATTTTCAGGGTTAACGATCGAATAAATATCGTGAGCGAAGTTAACGGCCGATCAAGCATTCGACGAAATGTTCCGATTGGTACCGAGAGCCTGGCCCAACTGCGGATCGGTACTCAGATAAAAGCATCCGGCTTGAGATTTGATACCGCAGCGATATTCGGTTTGACCAGATTCAGTCCAAGAACCGGTGTCACCTTCGGCGTTACTTACCAATCTCCAGTGTTCTTCCCCGTCGCTAAATAGTTACCTTGCAATGTTGATCGGTGAGTTTCCGTGGCCTAGATTGGGTGCTGTGCGAATTGCCTCGTTAACAAAAGCCTTTGAGATCGAAACAGCCTCTTTCAGATCCTTCCCCAACGCCAAATTCGCAGCTATTGCGGCCGCAAGCGTGCAGCCAGTTCCATGCGTCGCCGTTGTATCGATATAGTCAGCCTCGAAGACCGTTCTTTCATCCCCAATAAATAGGTAGTCTAGTGCTTTTTGATTCTCCAGTGTCTCCGACTCAAAGTGCCCGCCTTTTATTAGGACATTTGTGGCTCCCATCGATTGGATCATTCGGCCGGCGTTTTCGATATCAGCTTCCCTACGTAAGGTTGTTTTCGTAATCCTTTCTGCTTCCTGAATGTTAGGAGTTACAACCGCTGCTAAGGGAAACAGCATTTCGATTAGTACCTGAAGGGCGTCGTCATCGATCAGGTCGAATCCGGAGGTGGAACGCACAACCGGATCAACGACGACATTCGTCAGTCTATTTGTTTGTATAAGCCGTGCCGTTTCCTCAATCACCTCGCGCGTCGGAAGCATACCGGTCTTGACTGCCGCGATCTCAAAGTCTTCCAGCACCGGTTCGACCTGGCCGCGGATCGTTTCGGCGGTTTGATGAACCGCACCGAAAACTCCTGTCGTATTTTGAAATGTGATAGAAGCGATCGCCGCCGTCGCAAAACAACCAAAGGCCGAAAATGTCTTGATATCGGCAATGATTCCGGCCCCGCCCGACGGGTCGAGTCCCGCGATCGTCAGACAAATTTTCGGTTTGCTCATAGCTTTGCTGCCAGCCTTCGCAAGTTACTTTCTTCATTAAGAAATCGGATCGCGGCAAATCCGCTTGCTCCGGCTTCCAAAACATTTCTATAGTTCGATTCGTCAATTCCGCCCAATGCGATAACCGGGAATGTGTCGAGCAGTTCGCAAACGCGAGTCAGCTCTTCCACGCCCTGCGGCCTGCCTTTACCGGGACTTTCGAACACCGGCCCAAAGGTTGCGAAGTCCGCTCCGTTTGCTTTTGCGGTAAACCCCTCTTCAACCGAGTGGGTTGAAACACCGATCAAAAAATCCGAAGGAAAGCTGCGCCTAACCACGTCGGCCGGAAGTCCGTCAGCCGGAAGATGCACGCCATCTGCCCCGGCTGCCAGAGCTATATCGGCTCGACCATTAACCAAAAGCTTTGTGTCAGTTTCTCGCGTGATCTCAAAAGCGGCCCGAGTAAGGTCGAACAACAACCGTGCCGACAAACTCTTTTCACGGATCTGAATCATGGAAATCCCCGACTCGGCAGCCGCGCGAACGGTTTCCAGGATTTCCCTTTTCTTTAGCGTGAAATTACCCGAGTCCGCATCGCCATTGGTTATGAGATAGATGAATGGTTTTTGAAGCGGGTGGTTCACTTCGTCGGTCTGCGATCGTGTTCCTGAAGCAAGGCAACGCTTTGATTAAAATGGGCAATCTCCCAAAACGCTATCAAAAGGTTCAGCACGCCGAGTCCAGTGACGGCGCCGCGAAACCAATTGGACGCAACTGTTTTTTGCAAAACGGGCAGCCCAACGCCTTCCGAGACCAGAACGAGTAAATAGTTCTCGCTCCAATTACCAAAAAGAGTGTCCCAGGGCGAAAGTATCAAATAGAAGCCCAAAAGGAGGCAGAGAACGATAAAAAATATGACGGTCAGTTTTTCAATCATTCTTCGGCGTTGCTCCGTGTTGCTCTCCGTTATTCTTAATTCGTTTCGCTCCGGTTCGAGTTTATAATAGTTGTTATCCGTTCGGCAATCGTCAGTTTACTCGGATCACTCCAGCTCCGTGTCAGAGTTTCTCGGTGTCCGATAAGATAAGTTTTGCCGAAACTGGACGAGCTAGTATACTTTTCGACGCGCATTGAACAAGGTCATCACGGGCGGCATAGACCTTTCTGTAGGTTCGGTTTTTGCCCTTTTTGGAGTCTTGCTTTCAATTTTGCTAGAAGGCATGGAGTCGGAACTTGAAATTACGTTAGTTTCGGAGAGTTTCTTAATGGCAATTTTAGTAACGGGCGGCGCCGGGTATATCGGCAGTGCAACTGTCGAACTTTTGAAAGCAAAAGGCGAAAGGGTCGTCGTGCTCGACAATCTGGTTTATGGACACAAAGCAGCCATAGACGAAGACGTACCTTTCTATCAGGGCAACGTCGGAGAGACGGCTCTCGTTGGCCGCATCCTGACCGAGCATACGATTGACGCGTGCATTCATTTCGCGGCGTACGCATACGTCGGCGAATCGGTCACTGATCCGGCAAAATATTTCGAAAATAATACTATCCAAACCAATAGCTTGTTGAATGCGCTGATCGAATCAAATGTAAAACGAGTTGTTTTTTCATCAACTTGCGCTACCTATGGAACTCCCGAGACCGTTCCAATAGACGAGACGCATCCGCAAAAGCCGATCAATCCGTACGGGTGGTCGAAGTTTATGACCGAGAGAATCATGGAATCTTACGACACGGCTTATGGCCTGAAATTTGTTGCCCTTCGCTATTTCAACGCTGCAGGAGCGACCCGGAAATGCGGTGAACATCACGACCCGGAGACGCATTTGATTCCGAATGTTCTAAATGCAGCAGACGGCACACTACCCTATGTCTCGGTTTTCGGTGGCGATTACGACACGCCCGACGGGACGTGTATCCGCGACTACATTCACGTTTCGGATCTGGCCGACGCCCATATTCGAGCTCTTAATTATCTTGGAGAAGGAAACGAATCAGAGCACATTAACCTCGGAAACGGGCGCGGTTTTTCGGTTTTGGAAGTGATAGAAAAGGCTCAAAAAGTGACGGAAGGAAAAATAGAAGTGAAAATGGAGCCAAGACGGGCGGGCGACCCTCCGCAGTTGATTGCGGATGCAAGCAGAGCATTGGATGTTCTTGGATGGGCTCCCGAATCTTCTGATTTGGAAACGATTATCGGATCGGCCTGGGAATGGAAACAGGCAAATCCAAACGGTTACGCGGCGTAATAATAGCGAAGACGAGGTTTTTTCACGGAGATATATGGCGACAAACAAGTATGAACCCCAACCCGAACATAAATTCATATTCGGATTGTGGACGGTCGGCAATCGCGGAGCGGACCCATTCGGCAGTCAGGTTTGGTGTCAGGTGATTAAGAATGCCACTTGGGGTGGTATCAAGTCTTAATTGCAATGAACGCAGGGAGCTTTCGGTTGACGAGAGTCATTGCATGCCAATCCTTTACTGATGCACAGCTACACTCCTAATTCGCTCACTAACGTCGCGGAAATTGACGTTCTCGGCGTAGACTTGTTCGAAATAGCGGCCGGCATTTTCAAGATCGCCTTCGGCTTCGTAAGCCCCGGCCAGTTCGTACCACAGCCCCTGCTTCTCTTCTTCCGTTAGACCGGCTGTCTCAAGCGTTCGTTGAAACCATTTTAACGCCAGGTTCGGCATATTCTGCTGCATAAAACAGTGGCCCAAAAGATTTGCACATGAGAAAAATCGCCGCGTGCCGTCATTCGGCTTCACAAGCGTCAGAGCTTCCTGAAACTCTTTTATCGCTTCTTCGATCAAACCCATTTCCTGATACGCAACCGCCGTACTAAAGTGCGTTTCGTAATCCGAATCGCCGATGGGTTCCGATTCTTCGATCCCAAGTTCGTTTCGAAAATCATTGAGGTCGAATGTTTTCGTCCCGTTCAATGAGTCGGAATTCGGCAGGTCGGGAGCGACGGAACCATTTGTCTCCGGCGAAGCAAATGATGCGAGAGCCCCCAGTTCGGCCTCAAGCCCCTTCAGTTCCGACCGGTCGCCAAACTCGGTACGCAGTTCGCCAATGGCTTTCTCAGCAAGCTCGATATAACCATTCTCAATATAAAATTTAATGCTGTCGATCTCTTTTTGAAGCCTTAAAGCGTCGCCTGCGCTAACAACCATATCACTTGACCCGTTTAACGAGGCGGCAGGAACATCCACTTCCGTAACCGCACCGGTGAATGCAAAGCCGGTGTCCGAACCAGGCAATCCATTGTCAAGGGCGTGATCGAATGCCTCGGATCCTTCTGCTTCGCCGTTCAAAGCGGTCGTCCCGCCGTTAGGGCTGAATTGCATAGATTGCGAATTTTCAGCACCGGGCTGGCCCTTTACAAAACGTTTGTCGAATAGATTTTCCTGATCGTCAGTTTGCTCAAAGCCGTAAAGCTCGTTGATCTCTCGCAGCCTGTCGGCGTAAGCGACCTCCTGCGGCATGATCATAGTCAACTGCATCAATGCGTTTCGTTCGTCATCGACAGAATCGGCGTCCTTAGCGACCTGCGCAAGCTTGACCAATGATTGCCGGAGTGCTTCTTCGTCACGCTGCCAGGAGCAACATCTGGTCATGAGTCGCAGCGCATCCAATTGGTCCGGGTTCCTGTCGAGAATTTGCTTCACAAGCAGATGAAATTCGTCTGCCTGCCCCCCGACAAGCATATGTTCCGACGACATCGATAGAATCCGCGTAGCGGAATCAACGTCTTCACTTGCAAGGTAAATATGAGCAAGCTCAAGAAGTTTAGGGTAATTTGCCGGCTCCATCTCAACGAGCTTGACTACCGCTTTTTCGGCTTCAGCAATATCGTTGGCCTCGATAAGGCAATCGATCAAAAGAAAGCGAATTTCCCTGCTATGTGGGAATTCTGCAAGTAATTCGCCGAGCTTTGCAGCCGCCTCGCCGGAGCGTCCGAGGGCAAAGCTCGATTGCACAAATCCCGTTAGAACCTTTGAGTCATCACGTTTGATCTCAATTGCCTTTGCGAACGACGCAATGGCCTTTTCGTGATCGCCTTTGTTGGCAAGCCTTGCTCCGGCTTCGGCATAGGCATCCAAAGCATCCTCAAGCTGTTCTTCTGCTAGATAAGAATCGGCAAGGCTAAGGTAAACTTCCGTGTTTGCCGGATCGAGCAGGGCGATCTCCTTCCACATCGCGAGAGCTTCAATCTTTTGGCCCTCCTTCTGAAAGTGCTCGGCAAGCCGCTCGTAGTGCGAACGGGCGTCGTTAAGCGACCCCTTCATTTTGTAAAGCTCCGCCAACCTCTGCGTGACCTCTATCGAATGCGGTTCGAGTTTCGAAATCTTGTTGTAAACGGCGATTGCCTTTTGAGCAAAGCCCTGCTTTCCGTAATGGTCGGCAACCGATGTGTAACACCTAACGGCGGCTTTTATGTCCGTGTTTTTCGTGTACAGATCGCCGAGCATGTTCATCGTTCCGAAATCGCGTGCATCGTGTTTTACGACCTGTTCGTATTCACCGATCGCGCCCCGAATCTTACCTTGGGACAGGTATTTTTCGGCATTTCGCATTGCCTTTGTTTTATCGAAAGTCATCTTACTTTTGTTGCCTCAGGGGTTTGCAGCTAAATAATGACGGGCTTGTATCGTCTTACTTTCAAGTCGGGAGTGTACAGGCGAATATTAGTGGAACCTGCAAAGTATAAGTTATCACTGACTATCAAAAAATGTCAACAAGTTTAGCCACTATTTGTCTTTGTTGTAAACCTTTGCGGCAATCCTTCCTTTGATTTTTAGAAACCAATTCCTTAGTCTGTATTTTGGCTTTCAAGCCGATTGGGGATTCTATGCAAGCTTTAATTTTGGCGGGAGGCAAAGGAACACGCCTTCGACCACTGACGGTTTATACTCCAAAGCCGATCGTACCTGTCTTGAACAGGCCGTTTCTGCTCTATCAGATTGAAATTCTCGCGAGGGCAGGAATTACCGAAATCGTGCTATCGCTTAGTTATCAACCCGATAAGATCGAGGATCTTTTAGGAGATGGCTCGGATTACGGCGTCAAATTGCGTTACATAACCGAACCAAGCCCGATGGGAACAGGCGGAGCCTACAAATTCGCCGCGGATGCGATCCGCGAGACGACCGTCGTCTTCAACGGCGATATTCTCACTGACGTTGATATCTCATCGATCATCGCGTTTCATAAGGAAATCAAATCGGAAGCGACGATCGCTTTGGTGCCGGTCGAAGATCCTTCGGCTTATGGGCTGGTCGAAACAAACGCACAGCACCAGGTCTTACGGTTTCTTGAGAAACCTAAACCCGAAGACATTGCCACGTTAAATATAAACACAATCAACGCAGGCATTTACGTTCTTGAGCCTTCGATTCTGGACTTGATACCGAAAGACGAAAATTGCTCTTTTGAATACAACGTTTTTCCATCGATTCTGGAGAAGCAAAAACGGTTTTACGCCTATGTACTGAGGGAAAATTATTGGCGCGACCTGGGCAACCCCAAAAGCTATCTGGAAGCGCATCATGATTTCTTCAGCGGATCGATTAAAGGGTTTGAGATTGACCGGTCCGCGGCGTCCGATATTGCAACCGCGGCATTCGTGGATAAGACATCGGTTATTGGGGCCGGATGTGTTATCAAGCCGAACGCACGAATTGTTAACTCGTCGATCGGTCCGGGTGTTCACGTTGAAGAAAAAGCCGTGATCGAAAATTCAGTAATTTGGTCACACAGCCGCATATCCAGCTCGGCCGAGATCAGAAATGCCGTGATCGGACGAAGCTGTCACATAGGAAGGAATGTTATGGTCAACGACGGCGCGGTTCTCGGTGACAAAACAATGCTTCCAGATTATTCGCAAACGTAACCTTGCTAGTCTATGCCGGAATTGCCTGAAGTTGAACTGGTCGTAAGATCACTAGATACAATAGCTAGCGGAAAGATAATCGGATCGGCCGAGCTATTGCGCGAACGCCTGGCTCCCGACTGCACGCCTTCCGATTTCGCTAACGGGCTAAGTAATTGCAGGATCAATTTCGTTCACCGTCGCGGAAAGCATATTCTGTTCGACCTCGACAACGGGCAGACGTTGATCACGCACCTTCGAATGAGCGGCCGGTTTTTGCATCTACCCCTCGAATCCGAAAACCCAAAGTTCGCTCACGCTATTTTTTATCTCAACGGCGATACAAAGCTCGTTTTTGACGACCAGCGACATTTCGGATTGATGAAGCTGGTTGAAACTTCGCGGTTGAATGAAGTTGAATCGATACAAAAACTCGCGCCCGAGCCTTTCTCCGACGAGTTTTCAACGGGCTACCTGTTTAATCAGCTTCGATCCTCTAAACGGAGTCTAAAAGAGTTTCTAATCGATCAATCGAGGGTGTGCGGGCTGGGAAATATTTATGCTGCAGAAGCAATGTTTCTCGCGAAGTTGAATCCCGAACAATCTGCGAACACCGTATCCACCCAAAAATCGGTTATTCTACATAGCAGAATCCGCCAAATTCTTGGTGAAGCTATTGAGCTCGGTTCCACGCTAGCGATTGACGAAGCAAATATCGGCGGAAGCATTTATGGATCGGGCTCAGATTGGGCTTGGCGCGTTTACGACCGTGAAGGCGAGGAATGCGAAGTCTGCAAAGCTCCGATCCATCGAATCAAACAAGGCGGCAGATCGACCTATTTTTGTAAACGCTGTCAAAGAAAATCGGCAGTCAGGCGATCTAAGTGATAGAAGAATTGTTCGAACGGAGGAATAGCAATGTTTTGCAGAACGGTAATTTTGGTCCTTTCGCTTGGCGCCATCCTTTTGTCGCTCCCGACGTTGGTGCTCGCGTGTGCATGCTGTGCTGAGCCCGGTCTGTATTCGATTAGAAACGGAAAACCCTCGGCCTACGAACTGGGACTTTTGAAAGAGTTCGAATTTAATTCAGTCGCCAAACTTTACCTCACCGAAGCTGATTTTGCCATGATAAAAGGGTTGGGCGAAATCGAGAAAGAGTCTGGAAGCGATGAATTCATAAGGTCCGGTGGAGCCTTTGACCTTGTAGACAGCTTTACAGGAAAGCTTTGGAAGATCGAGATGCGTTCGATAGGTGGGAAACGAGGCGTTTTGACGCTGCCCGTACCGAGTCAAATGGTCACCTACAAAGTGGACATTCACGATGAACCGGACGACAAGCCTAATGGCCCTACTCTCTATAAAGAATTTCGCTTTATGGGCAGTGTTTCCAGCGGCACCGGCATCTTTCGTTCAAGCATGGCTCGCCCGTCAACCTATTTCCTGGTATTCCAGGGCCGCGGAAACGGCTGCGACAATGCATCCGATTTTACTCACTGGCGTCTTGAGATCAACGGCCCCCAGGCACAATATGCATTTTTCGGTAAGTTGGATTCAGCTGAAGGAAGCGAACCGGCAGAAGCCAGAACGTCCAAAATTCTCCAGTAAATTTGCGGCTTGACACGTCTACAATTTAATCGCATTATTGCGCTAATAGTTCGTGGTGAGTTAATGCGACTTGCGACCACGTTAAATAATCCGCTAAACAGCTCAACCAAAGTCTTTTTTTTGAGTCTCGCTGTTTTAGCGAGACTTTTTTCGCTTGCGGGTGTCCAACAAAACTTCGGTTTGTTGTTCCGCTCGTCGTCAAACTAAAGTTTGACGGACATATATGAAAAACTTCCGGGAAATTCTCGAATCCGACAACATCTACGTATTTGATGGGGCGGTCGGTACACGTCTGTATGACAAAGGCATTTATATAAATCGCAGCTACGACGAGCTTAATCTGATATCTCCAGATCTCGTTCGCGAGGTGCACGAGGAATATGTAAAGGCCGGTGCCGATATAATTGAGACGAATTCGTTCGGGGCCTCGCGTCACAAGCTTCAATCGTACGGCTTGGAAGAAAAGCTGCGCGATATCAATATTGCGTCAGCACGGCTTGCGCGAGAAGCGGCCGGCGACAAGGTTTTCGTAGCGGGAGCTATCGGCCCATTAGGTTTACGAATCGAGCCTTACGGGCCGACGTCGTTCGACGAAGCGAAGGAACTTTTTAAGGAACAGGCCGAGGCTTTGCTTGAAGGCGGTGTCGACCTTTTCATACTTGAAACATTCTCGGAATTGCCTGTGATCGAGCAGGCTATCCGAGCGGTTCGCGAACTGTGCGATCTGCCGATTGTTGCCCAGATGACGATCCAGATGGACGGTAATACGACGTTTGGAACAACGCCCGAAGCCTTTACCGCAAAACTTGACGCACTGGGAGCCGATGTGATCGGCCTGAATTGCGGCATGGGTCCAAACCATGTCCTTACGGCTTTGGAAAAGATGCGCTCCGTAACGAAAAAAGGGCTTTCGGCTCAGCCAAATGCGGGGTTGCCGCGAGACGTTCAGGGCAGACAGTTTTATATGGGCTCGCCGGAATATATGGCGACATTTGCCAAGCGTTTCGTTCAGGCCGGGGCGACATTTGTCGGCGGGTGCTGCGGCACGACACCGACACATATAAGGTTGATCGCGGATTCGATCCGTTCTATAAGTCCGCGGCAATCGCAGACTTTTGTTAAATCGAATACCGCGACGGTAACGGAGTTAAAACCGAGCGACGTACAAGTCGTTGCTCCTGAAGAGCGTTCAAATTGGTCGAACAAGATCGCGACCGGAAAGTTCGTCACATCGGTTGAAGTGCTTCCTCCAAAAGGCTGCGATGCTCAGAAAACGCTCGATTCTATCGGTCTTCTTAAGGAAGCCGGAGTCGACGCTGTTAATATTCCGGATGGGCCACGCGCTCAAACGCGGATGTCCGCTCAGGCAACCGCCGTCCTGGTCGAGCGGAATGTCGGAATCGAAGCCGTCCTGCATTATTGCTGCCGCGACCGCAACTTGCTCGGAATGATGTCGGACCTGCTTGGCGCGGCCGCCCTTGGGCTGCACAACTTGCTAATAATTACCGGTGATCCGCCAAAGATGGGCCCGTATCCCGATGCAACGGCAGTTTTCGACATCGATTCGATCGGGTTGACCAACATGGTCAATAAACTAAATCACGGGCTCGACCTTGGCAACAACCCAATTGGCCTGCCGACCGCTTTTTCTATCGGCGTAGGCGTAAATCCGGGTGCCGTAAATATGGAGGAGGAGATCCGCCGTTTCGAATGGAAGGTCGAAGCGGGAGCCGAATACGCCATAACGCAGCCCGTTTTCGATACGGAACAATTGCGGACATTTCTGGACAAAATATCGCACGTAAAGATTCCCATCGTCGCGGGTATTTGGCCGCTTGTCAGCTTTAGAAACGCTGAATTTTTGCATAATGAGGTACCCGGCGTTAACGTCACGCCGGAGATCTTAGAGCGAATGCGTCTAGCCTCCGACAAAAGCAAAGAAGCTGCCCGCGAAGAAGGCATTGCCATTGCGAGAGAAAGCCTGATTGAGGTTCGTGAGGTGATCGCCGGTGTACAGGTTTCCGCTCCGTTCAATAATGTAAAGTACGCCCTGCAGGTTTTCGACGCGTTGGACGAATTCAAAAACGGCCGAAACGTCGCAGGGGCTATTCAATAATCTATTGTCTTGATAACTCCGGCAGACAGCTTGCCGGGGTTTGGCGAAGGCGGCTTAACAAGCGTAAAGCGATGGTTGAACTGCATTAACGAAAGGTCCTGCCATTCATATTTGACGACGGCCCCGTCCGTAAATTCGTAGACCCTTTCAATGCGTGCATTTTCGTATATTGTAGGTGTTTCGGACGCTATCTCAGCGGTCTCGTCACGCATTATGATCCCGACGTATTTTTCAGCTTTCATAGATCAAGGTAAGAGGACGATCTTTCCCAGAGCTTTGCTTTCGATCACTTCGTGATGCGATGCCGGAGCTTCCGCGAGGGGAAAACTTTTTCTGACAAATGGATTAAGAAAACCGCCGCTCAAGCCTTCAAAGATCGCGGCGTGAATTTCGGCTAGAACATCGGCGGGCGAATTAAATAGAGACATTCCATAAATAGTTGCGTCCTTTGTCATCGCCGAACGCGGATTGAATTCGAGCGAGCCGCGATTGCCGATCACAGTAATGCGGCCGAACATCGCGAGCACGTCAAAATCCCTTTGCAGGTTCACGTTGGCGAGCATTTCAATGATGATATCGACACCGCGACCATCCGTAGCGCCCTTCACAGCTTCCAAATAATTTTCGGATGAATGGTCGAAAACGTGGTCGGCACCCAGCGATTTTACCAGGTCGCGTCCTTCGTCGCTGCTCGCCGTTCCGATCACCGTCAGCCCCGCATTCTTTGCCCACTGAACGGCCGCAATCCCAACTCCGCCCGAAGCTCCGTGGACCAGAACCGTTTCACCGCGTTTTGCTTGCGCTTTTTGAAACAGACCCCGGTAGCTCGTCGCGTAAGGCGTCCAGACTCCTGCTCCCTGTTCGAACGTGCTGTTATCTGGTAAATGGCCAAGTTGATCTTCGCCACAAATCGCGTACTCGGCATAAGTTCCCGTGAACGAGTCAGCGGTGTAGACCCGTTCGCCCGGCTTAAATTTGGTAACGTCGCTGCCGACGTGTTCCACAATACCGGCAGCATCCTTTCCGGGCGTGTAGGGCAGCTTCGGAGCGTGGGCATGAATACCGGTACGCAGATATGTATCGACCGGGTTGACGCCAGCGGCATGAATTTTTACCAGAACTTCAGCACCCTTCGGCTCGGGCGTCGGAACGTCCTGAACCTTCATTACCTCGGGATCGCCGAATTCACGAACAACAATTGCGTTCATACTAAAACGTCCAACAAACTTCAGTTTGTTGCTTCTGTGATCGACAAACTAAAGTTTTGTCGGACATTACTCCACCGTAACCGACTTCGCCAGATTTCTCGGTTGATCGACATCGCAGCCTCGGCGGACGGCAATGTGATATGACAGTAATTGCAGCGGGACGATTGAAAGGATCGGGCCAAGCAGGTCAGAAGTTTGCGGAACTTCGATCACGTGATCCGACACCTTTGAACTCATCCCGTCACCTTCGGTCAGAACAGATACCACGATACCGTCGCGGGCCTTTACCTCGACAATATTCGAATGCGTCTTTTCATATCTCAACTGGCTCGCCGGGTTCCCTTCATCACGCGTATTGACTACGACAACAGGTAGTTTTTCGTCGATTAACGCGTTCGGGCCGTGTTTCATTTCGCCGGCCGGATAGCCTTCGGCGTGAATGTAGCTGATCTCTTTTAGCTTTAATGCGCCTTCGAGCGCGACCGGAAAATTGATTCCGCGGCCGAGGTAAAGGAAATCCTGTACACGGAAGAAATCTTTTGAAAGTTCTTCGATCGAGTCGGCATCATTTAGCAATTGTTCTATTTTCAAGGGAAGCTCCGCCAAATCCTGGGCCAGTTCTTTGGCCTTCTCCAGATCGATCGTTCCGCGAAGCTCGGCCAAGTACGAAGCGAAGAGATATATTGCGACCATCTGCGACGTGAACGCCTTGGTAGACGCAACGCCGATCTCAGGGCCGGCGTGGGTCAGGATTGTGCCGTCCGCTTCGCGATGGATCATCGAGCCCTGAACGTTGCAGATCGCCAACACCTTGCAGCCGGACAGTTTAGCTTCGCGCATTGCCGCGATCGTGTCGGCAGTTTCGCCCGACTGAGAGATAACTATAAGAAGGTCTGTATCCCGTAAAACCGGGCCACGGTAGCGAAACTCCGACGCATAATCGACCTCGACCGGAATACGTGCAAGCTGTTCGAGCATGTATTTCCCGGCAAGGCCGGCGTGCCATGAAGTCCCACAGGCGGCGATCTTTATCGACGTGACAGCAAGAAAATCCTCTTCGGAAATATCCATCGGATCAAGATATATCTTTCCTGTATCCAGCGAAACACGCCCCTGCGACGTGTCGCGCACGGCCCGCGGCTGCTCATAGATCTCCTTGAGCATAAAGTGCTTAAAGCCGCCTTTTTCCGCCATGATCGGGTCCCAAGTAATCCGCTGCTGCTTCGGCTCGACTATATTCCCGTCAAAATCCGTCACGCGCACCGAGTCTTTGGTCAGGATCGCAATTTCTCTGTCGCCCAGGAAAAATACGTCCCGCGTATGCTGCAATATCGGCGGAATGTCAGACGCAACGAAAAACTCCCCGTCCCCCAAACCGATAACGACCGGCGGCCCTTCGCGAACGGCAATGATCGTGTCGGGAACATCAACCGAAATGATCGAAAGGGCAAAAATGCCTTTGAATTCCTTTACGGCCTTTTGCACAGCATTTTCGAACGAAAGCCCGTCCGCTTCAACGTAATGCCCGATCAAATGCGCGACGACCTCGGTATCGGTTTCGGTCTTAAAAACGCTGCCGTTCGCCGCGAGCCGTTCTTTTAGCTGTAAATAGTTTTCAATGATGCCATTGTGAACGACGACGATCTTGCCCGACTGGTCCCGATGCGGATGAGCATTTTCCTCCGTCGGACGCCCGTGCGTCGCCCAACGCGTGTGCCCGATACCATAATTGCCATCCAGCGGATTCAACCGGATGCATTCTTCAAGATTGCGCAGCTTCCCCTCGGCGCGCCTGAGTTCAAGATGATTGTTATCATCAACGACAGCAATCCCGGCCGAATCATACCCGCGGTATTCCAACTTCCTAAGACCGTCAATGATCAACGGCACAACTTGCTTATTTCCAACGTATCCGACAATTCCACACATAATTTTTATGATGCTCGCACAATTTCAAGAAATCGAACCGGTGTCACGATCGATAGCGACGGGAATTGAGAAGAAAACTCCAAATCCTTGCGCAAATCCAATAAGTCCCGGTCGCGTGAGACTAGGTGCTCGGCATTGACGGTAACTGCAAGGTCGAGAAATTTTGTGTCGTCCGGATCTCTTATCTCGAAGCCGGTTGATTCAACCGACATTACAAATATTGATTTGTTACGGAAATTACGAAGCAGTTGGCTCGCTGCCGAACCCCCAAGATTGGGAAACGCCTTCCGAAGTTTTGGACGGGTTGCGATCTCACGAATTTCGGCAAAGATTTCAGCCGACATATAAACCTGAACGCTTCCCGCCAGCACCAGGTTCCAGCATTCGAACGATGGGCCAGTTGGACTAATTGCCGCCTGAAAGAAAATATTCGTGTCAAACACGGCGCGTATCATTTGGCTCGTAAGCGGCGTTCTTGACGGACTTCTTGAACTAAATCATCGATAAAATCCTCAAGCTCCCCCTCTGTCATTCCGCTCTTACGAAAATCCTCGTGTACCGGAGCAACTATCTCGGCGAAACTAGGATCTGGATCTAGCGCTTCACGCTCAACCAAATATTCGACAAATTCTGGGAATTCCTTCCCCATCTCACTAGCTCGGAGTTTCAATCTGCTCTCAGCCTCTTTTGTAAGATCTATCGTCACTGTCATAACCAAATCCTATCACGGACATCATCGAACGCGATAACAAAATCAATCTTAAGTTTGTTCAAATAGAAGCAAACTTAAGAATTTCTAACGATCGCGCACAATCAAAAGAGACACTGGCCCAGTTTCGATTAAGCTTTTCTTACAGCCTGCGCCGGTACATGAGTCATACAAAAGGTAATGGCAACTAAAAGTGCAAATATAGTCTTTATTACCATGAGCTTATTCTGACGTCGCATCCGAGCTTTTTCTGTCGAAGTATTTCTTCACTCTTGCCGGAACGCCAGTTACAAGAGCATTCGCTTCAACATCCTTTGTCACCACGCTTCCCGCCCCCGTCACCGCTCCGTCACCAACCTTCACGGGCGCAACCAGCATCGTGTCCGATCCGATCTTAACCCTGTTGCCGATGTGAGTTTCGTGTTTACGCACACCGTCGTAATTGCATGTAATGACGCCGGCGCCGATGTTTGTGTCTTCGCCGATAGTGGCGTCGCCGAGATAGGTCAGGTGGCTTGCTTTCGAGCCTCGGCCTAGCTTTGTTTTCTTTAGCTCGACAAAATTGCCAACTTTCGATTCCGGCTCCATCTTTGCGTTTCCGCGAAGATGCGCCATCGGGCCGACGGTGCAGTCATCTGCTATTTCGGAGTCAGTAATGAGGCAATTATCGCGAACCTCGACACCGCTTCCGATCGTCGCGTTCGTCAATCGTGTGCCGGAACGTATCGTGCAGCCGTCTCCGATCTCGGTTGGGCCTTCGATGGTTACGTTTGGGTAGATAACGGTGTCGCGGCCGATAGACGCCTGTGCGCTCACATATGCGTTCTTGGGATCGATAAATGTCACGCCGTGATCAAGCATTAACTTCGAGATCGTCCGCCTCTGTAAAATGCGTTCGAGATCGGCGAGCTGCGCGCGGTTATTGACGCCCTCGATCTCGTGCGGGTCACCGTAGTGAAATATCGCGATCTCCTCGCCCGCATCGCCCAGTAACGATGGAACATCCGTAAGATAGTATTCACCCTGCGAATTATTGTTCTGAACGGCCGACAGGGCCGAAAACAGCAATCGAGTGTCAAAACAATATATTCCGGCGTTGATCTCGGTTATCTGCTTCTCATCGTCGCTTGCGTCTTTCTGCTCAACGATTCGCTCAAACAAGCCGTCTTCGCCGCGCACAATTCGACCGTAGCCAGCAGGTTCGCTTAGTTTGACGGTTAATATCGTACAGGCTGCACCTTTGCGATGGTGCTGCTGTACCAGAGCGGCTAGTGTTTCAGGCCGTATCATCGGCACATCGCCCGAAAGCACGACAAGCGTCGAGTCCTTTTCCTGCAAATACTCGCGCGCAGCATTAACCGCGTCCCCGGTGCCTAACTGCGTCTCCTGCGTGACAAAAACGACCTGCTGCTCATCGAGCTCATTCAATACGGCGGCCTTGACCTCTTCTCCCTGATGGCCGATGACGACGTAAATGCTTTGTGGCGCGAGAGCGGTCGCGGTTCGGCAGACGTGATTGATCAAGGGTCTCCCATCGAGCCGATGCAGCACCTTGGCCAGATCGGATTTCATCCGAGTTCCGAGTCCCGCCGCGAGAATCAAAACATCAAGCGCTTTTTGTTCCGTCGTAGAATCTGACATATATCTGGCGAGAAACTAGGGCACAACCTCAATTCGTGTTGTGAGCCTTTTTTCCTATGTTCAAGCAGTCTAAAACCGCTTGAGCAAGCTTGTTTGGATCGTGGCGAACCTTCTCTCCTTCGTCAAGTAGATTACCATAAACGATCTCGGCCCCCTCAATCGTTTCCCCTGATATCGAACCGTGCACACCAATCTGCTCGGCCCCTTCCAGCTCGTAGAGTTCGGATTGCAGCTCGGTAATGGGCTGATCGTTTACAACGATATGGTCGAAGCGCACTTCCCGAGCGTAGTCGGCGACTATTTCCAGATGCCGCCTCGCTGTCAGGCCCTCGGTCTCACCCGGTTGTGTCATCAGGTTACAGATGAATACCTTGACCGCCGAAGATTCGGCAATAGCTTTTGAAACTCCCTGAACAAGCAGAGGCGGGAGCAGACTGGTGTAAAGCGATCCGGGCCCGATCGTGATGATATTGGCACGCGAAATGGCTGATAGTGCCTCGGGCATCGGCTGACAGTCAAAAGGTTCCAAATAGAGCCTCTTTATCGCCCGCCCGACATTTCCTATCCTTGTTTCGCCTTGGATCACCGATCCGTCAAAGAGTTCGGCGGCCAACCGGACATCCGACACTGTCGCAGGATAGATATGTCCCTTGCTGGCAAGTATCTCGGATGAAAGCTTTACGGCTTCGGCAAAATCGCCGGTTATCTCGGAAAGTGCCGCAAGAAACAGATTTCCAAAATTGTGCCCGCCCAGGTCGCCGATGCCGCCGAATCGGTGCTGAAAGAGCCGGGACAAGAGATTTGAATCCTCGGAAAGCGCGACCATGCAGTTGCGAATGTCGCCGGGTGGCGGCATCTGGAGTTCGTCACGAAGCCGACCGGAACTACCTCCGTCGTCCGAAACAGCAACGATAGCCGAAAGGCTCTCAATACGATGATTTCCGCTAATTTGCGGGCCGACATGCTGTTTCAAACCGGAGAGAAGCATCGCGAGACCGGTCCCGCCGCCGATCGCCACACAATCAATTCCACTGATATCTTCCGATTGAAGCAAATTTCCCATTAACGAAGAGTTCTTTGGCAAGACACGGCCAACGCGAAAAAGCGATAAACAGCAAATGGGCGAATAATTCCGATTTATTTCAAAGGACCTTGAATACTAAACTTTATCTGTCGCTAAAAAACACTTGAAGCATTCGTTGTGCTTGTGTTAGATTTAGAAGTGCGGTACCCCTCAGAAACCCGCCTTTCGTTAGTCAGAACATTACAACGTAATTATACTCGCCGCTCGCGCTATTCAAACAAAGAGAATATCAAATGGCACAATCGCCTTTCATTTTACAAGAACACCAGTTTCAAAGGCTAAAGTTGGTCTTAGCCCGCTTGTGTGTCGAATGCGCGTCGCGCGTCGTATTTCTCGTCGACCGTGATGGGCAAACGATCGCCTTTCATGGTGACATCGGCGACATGGACACGATGAGCTTTTCGTCGCTTGCCGCCGGCAACGTAGCCGCTACCAGCAGCATGGCAAAGCTTATTGGCGAGGACGTTTTCCCTGCCGTTGTTCACGAAGGCGAACGCGAAAGTATTTTTATCAGCGTTATTGGCCGCAGCTTGCTTGTCGTGGTCTTCGACGAACGTTCGACGCTCGGACTCGTTAAGCTACGGACGAAAAAAGCCAGCTTCGAGGTCGCTTCTATCCTTGATGAAGCAGTTCGGGATTCAGTGGCGTTTAGCGCAAACCATAATTCAGTTTTTGCTGAAATTACCGACGAGGACATCGACAGTCTTTTCGGTTAGACGACATTGTTATAGAATATTCGGCAAAGTTATGACATTCATCAATTACGCATCACGCGAGATTAACTGCAAAATCGTGTATTACGGGCCAGGGTTGTGCGGGAAAACCACTAACCTCCAGTACATCTACGATTCGACCGCTCCCCAGGCAAAAGGTAAACTGATCAGCCTCGCCACGGAGACCGACCGCACGTTATTTTTTGACTTCATGCCGTTAGAGCTCGGAACGGTGCGCGGCTTTAAAACGCGGTTCCATCTTTATACCGTTCCCGGACAGGTTTATTACGATGCGTCGCGCAAGCTTATTTTGAAGGGCGTTGACGGTGTCGTTTTCGTCGCCGACAGCCAGGACGAGCGCATGGACGCCAATATCGAATCTCTATACAATCTCGAAGAAAACCTTCAGACTCAAGGCTACGATCTAGCTCAAATACCTTACGTGCTGCAGTTAAATAAACGCGACCTTCCCAATGTAACGCCGATCGAGGAGCTTTCCGCCGAACTTGCCAGAAAGGGCGAACCGGTATTTGAAGCGATAGCAACTGACGGTACAGGAGTGTTTGATACGCTCAAAGCTGTTGCAAAACAGGTGTTGACCGAGCTTCGGAAAAGCTAATAAACAATCTCTTTTCATGGAAATGCCGCCTACTGACGTAAAGCCAGTAGGCGGCATTTCCTTGCCTTCCCTTTGCTCGATTAAGTCTTTACTTAGGCATGACGACGCTGTCGATGACGTGGATCACACCGTTCGACTGCATAACGTCCGCAATAGTTACCTTTGACTTGCCGCCCTTCTCGTCGGTCAGGATCACGTCCTTGCCTTCCAATGAAGCAGTCAGTGTGCCGCCTGCGACCGTCTTAAATGTCGCCTTCCCTTTGCCGTCTTCGATAGCTTTCGCGATCGTCGCGGCATCCTGTTTACCCGGCACGACGTGATAGGTAAGAATTCCCGTAAGAGTTTTCTTGCTTTCCGGTTTTAAGAGAGTATCGACCGTTCCTGCCGGCAGTTTCTCAAATGCGGCATTCGTCGGAGCAAAAACGGTAAATGGACCGGCACCTTTCAAAGTGTCGACCAATCCGGCCGCCTTAACAGCAGCTACCAGCGTGGTGTGATCCTTTGAATTAATGGCGTTATCGATGATGTCTTTCGTCTTCAGCATTGCAGATCCGCCGACCATCGGATTGTCGGACGCCATGTTTGAATTGGACGCAGCCATGTTCGAATTCATTGCCGAATTCGTATTGCTGCTCATCGTGGAGTTCGAATTGCTGCGCATTGTGTTGGCATTATTCGAAGAGTTCGTTGCGGGCGATCCGCAGCCGATAAGTGCTGCCGCAGAAGCCGTAACAGTTAAAAACATTGCAAATTTTCTATACATTACCTGTCTCCCAAAGAGTAAATTCATAAAAACAGGAGTTTTCACAAAACCGACGCGACCTCTCGAAAAAGCGGTTTGATCGTTAAAGCAAAATGATTCCTAGTGTGTGGATTCGTTCAAAAGTCTGGATCGGATTCAGAACTCGCGGGGAAAAACTGGACAATTAAAAACCGCCGAAACATATTAAGTTTCAACGGTTTTAAATTTAATGGCGGAGCCGACGGGACTCGAACCCGCGACCTCCAACGTGACAGGCTGGCGTTCTAACCAACTGAACTACGACTCCGCAAATTCGAGTCGTGAGTATGGAGTCAAGAGTCTCAAGCAGGAAACTCCGACTCTCGACTCTCGACTCTCGACTCTCGACTAATCCTTGGTGGGCACGAAGGGACTCGAACCCCTAACTTCCTCCTTGTAAGGGAGGCTGTCTACCAATTGACGTACGTGCCCAAAACCTAACAGTGATGGCCTTTTTACAATTCTTTAACCCGAAGTATTTTCAAATAAAGATCGTCGCTCCCGTCAAACGAGCGAACGGATATCGTACGAAAAGTATCGGGCGGCTGTCAAGCTGCATTTCTTTAAGCTTCGCGATCACGAAGTACGTTCGAGAATGAACCGGGCTATATGGATCAGTAGTTCTGACGGGCGGTCGATCGGATCCAGACAGGCGATTGCATCGTCATAAAGCTTTTCGGCAAGTTCCGCCGTTCCTTCGATTCCGTAAATACTCGGATACGTCGCTTTGTTTGCCGCAACGTCCTTTTGGGCGGTCTTACCCAGGCATTCCGTCGTCTGTGTGACGTCCAGCAGATCGTCGGTTATTTGAAAGAGCAAACCGACTCGGGTAGAAAATTCAGAAATAGCAGCGATCTCTGCTTCCGTTCCACCACCGATGATCACGCCTGATTTGCCGCAGGCCGCAATAAGAGCGCCCGTTTTTAGCCCGTGAATTCGGTTTATCGCATCGATCGAGATCTGTTTTCCCTCCGCTTCCAGATCAAGATGCTGGCCGGCCACCATCCCGAATGGAGTTCCCGCCGCCCGTGCCAGTTCGCCGACCAAATTGACCCGCATGTCGGCGGTCAGGGACTCATCTTCGGCAACCGCCTGAAATGCGAGCGTTTCCAGCACGTCGCCCGCCAGAATCGCCGTCGCTTCGCCAAATTTTTTATGGCACGTTTCACGGCCGCGACGGAGATCGTCGTTATCCATTGACGGCAGATCGTCGTGAATAAGCGAGTAAGTGTGGATCATCTCGACGGCGGAAGCAGTCCGAACTAGCTTATCCATAGAAGCACCAAATGTGCTTCCCACAGCGAATACCAGCGCCGGACGAAACCGCTTACCTCCCGCAAAAAGGCTCCAGCGAATGGCTCGGTGGAGAATCTGCGGTTCCGTCTCGGATGACGGAACGAGTTTGTCGAGCGATTCATCGACGATCCTGATGGACTCGGCAATGAACAATGGTAAATCATTCATTATTCTGGAATTATCGTTTATCGGAGTTTACTTTTCAAAAGCAGATGCTTTTTGCGAAATGCGATTCGATAATGTAAATTTCATTTAGCCTATGCCGATCAGCAATGACGAATTCCGTGCGGCCCTGTCACGCTTCCCGAGCGGCGTTACCGTCGTCACGACAAAGGACGCAGACGGAGTATTTCACGGAATCACGGTGTCCGCATTTTGCTCGCTTTCACTCGATCCGCCACTGGTGCTGATCTGCATCGAAAAATCCGCCGGTAGCCACGACGCTCTTGCGGAATCTAAAGCTTTTGTCGTCAATATTCTAAGTTCAACCCAGATAGGCCTGTCCGAACAGTTCGCTTCACTACTGCCTAATAAGTTCCTCGGCGTCTCGCATCGTCCGGGAGTGAACGATATGCCCGTGCTCGAAGGCGTCGTGGCGAGCCTTGAGTGCAGCCTCCGGCAAATAAGCGATGGCGGCGATCACACCATCTTTATAGGTTTGGTCGAAAATGTGTCAACCGACGATGGATTTCCGCTCGTCTATTCGCGAAGCACGTATTGGACGATCGCTGAGAGTCCCGAATCTTTTTAATTTCTTTGTCTTACAAAAGCACCGGAATGAATAAAGCTCACAAAACATTCGGAACCTTGATAGTTCTTTTCGTGCTCGTTATCGCTGCCGGAAATGCGGTGTCCGCTCAAACGAAACTCCGCTGGTACAAGGGCAATACGCATACTCACACGCTCAACAGCGACGGCGATTCGACGCCGGACGATGTGGTCAAATGGTATCGCGAGAACGGCTATAACTTTCTGGTTCTCACCGATCACAATTTTCTAACAAAGGTCGATGCGCTCAACGCTCTTTACGGGGCCGACAAACAGTTCCTTATTATCAAAGGTGAAGAAGTTACGGATCGATTTGGAGATAAACCCATTCATATCAATGGGCTTGACCTGGAAAGAGAGATCGAGCCACAGGGTGGAACGAGTGTTGTTGACGTCATCCAGCGCAACGTTGACGCGATACGCGAAGTTAAAGGTGTTCCCCATATCAATCATCCCAATTTCGGCTGGTCGATCACTGCCGAAGACCTAAAAAAGGTCCGTAATAACAAGCTTTTTGAAATTTACAACGGCCATCCGCTGGTAAACAATCTGGGTGGCGGCGACCGGCCGGGCCTCGAAGAGGTTTGGGATATTATCTTATCGAGCGGCCAGCTTCTGTACGGCATCGCGGTTGATGACGCACATCATTTCAAACGCCCGTGGGACAAGACGGCATCGAAACCGGGCCAGGGCTGGATCGTCGTCCGAACAGCTTCACTTTCGTCCCAGGCTATTCTGACGGCCATGGAAAGTGGTGAATTCTATGCCTCCACAGGCGTTGAGTTAAGCGACTATCAAGCCAACGAGAAGTCGATCACGATCACCATAAAAGAAGAGCGAACCAGCAAATATCGCTTACAGTTTATCGGCAGTGGCGGCCGTGTATTGAGCGAAGCACTGAAAAGTCCGGCGACCTACACGATCAGAGGAAACGAAGGCTACGTCCGAGCAAAGATTATCGAATCGAATGGCAAGTTTGCATGGACGCAGCCGGTAATGATCGCTAAACCTAAAAACTGAAGAGCTTCTTAAAATCCGCAGCAGTTAGCTCTCGAGAATAATCTGAAGGTCCAGTTCATTCAAGCTGTATGTTTCATTGCAAAAACCGCAGGTCATCTTCGCTCCTTTGTCTTCGGCGAGCATCGACGCCACCTCGACATTGCCCAGCGAGCCGATAAGCGAGACCGCTTTTTCCATCGAACAATTGCATCGAAATTCGACCTGAGTCTCTTCTAAAATCTCAAAATCTATTTCACCCAAGGCAAGCCGCAATAGATCCTCGGGAGTTGCTCCCTCCTCAATTACCGATGTCAGGTGCGGGGCGTGCCTGATCGTGTCTTCGATCATCGTGATAATGTGTTCATTCGCTCCCGGCAGCATTTGAACAAGCACGCCGCCCGACGCCGAGACAAATGGTTCGGCTCCTCGCAGCAGAACGCCCAACAGGACAGCAGACGGTATCTGCTCCGACTTAGCAAGGTAATAGGCAAAATCCTCGGCGATCTCACCGGAGATGATCGGCACCGACCCGACATACGGCTCTTTGTGAAAGCCCATTTTAAATCCGGATTCGCGGATGACATAGAAAGTTCCGTCGCCGATAACTCCTTTTACATTGAATTTTCCATTGTCCGCCGGCGGCAGTTCCGCATCAGGATTCCTGACGTAACCGCGAACGCTGCCATTACCTGTCGTCTCCGCAACGATACTGCCGACCGGTCCATCCGTCTCGATCTTCACGGTCAGGCGATCAAAATCCTTGAAGGTTCCGCCGAGCAGCAGCGTACCCGTCAGCACGCGTCCGAACGCCGCTGACACCGTCGGTGATGTTTGATGGCGGCGGATCGCTTCCTCGAGTACACCGGTTGTGATCGCGGCGAGTACGCGGATCGTTCCGTCCGCCGCGACGCCCTGAATTAGCTTGTCCATTATTTGAGTTTCCGAAAAATAATGCTGCAAAGTCAAATCAGCCCTAACCTAAACCACTACATTAGACTTACGCATCCTATTGTTGACTAATTTAGGATTAGCACAATATCTTGTGTATAATTTTTATTGACATCCCGATTCAGCTCGCTTACTATCTTCTTACTTGAGAACCAATTCTGCTGCTGTTCTCAAGCCCGAATAATTACAATCACATCGTCAAAAGCTTCTGGAATGCTATTTCGAATGTTAAAATAGTATTACGCGAATATCTGTGTCGGAACAGGGACATAAGGAGAAAAACCAGGCATGAGTAAAGTTTTTGAGCCTGTCAAAACAGGCGGAATTATCGCAAAAAGTTTCGGTGACGGAGCGGGAACGGCTGTCGGACGTGAAATCCCGCCGCCCGGACTGAACGCCCAGAAAGTCATTACTAAGCGTTACGCGTTAAAGGATGAAAACGGCGAAGTGCTGGAAACGTGGGCGGATATCGTCCGTCGAGTCGTCGGCCATGTTTCGAGCGCCGAGGCTGATCCACGAAAGCAAAGCCTGTTTTACAACGAGATGCTGCCGATCATGCTGAACCGCGAGTTCGTTCCGAACACTCCATGTCTCGTCAACGCGGGCAAGCCAAAAGGGCAGCTCGCCGCGTGTTTCGTCTTAAATGTACCCGATTCCATCGAAGGAATAATGGAGCACGCCCAGAACGTCGCGATCATCCATCAGACGGGCGGCGGTACCGGGATGACGTATGAATTTCTGCGACCGGCAGGCGCAATGGTCAATTCAACCCGCGGCGTAGCTTCCGGCCCGGTTAGCTTCATGAACATTGTTAATCAGACGACCGAGGTGGTAAAGCAGGGCGGCGTCCGGCGCGGTGCCAACATGGGCATCCTCGCAGTAAAGCACCCCGATATTCTGCGTTTTATCCATGCCAAGAACGACCAGAGCAGCCTGACAAATTTCAATATCTCGGTAACCGTGACCGACGCATTTATGGAAGCGGTCGACCGCTCCGTCTGGTTCCAGACCGAATTTAAGGACGAGCCGTGGACACAAGGCGTATTCGATCCGGTCACCGGAACCGACTATGTTCTGTATCGCCGTCCCGATGGATCGATCGCGACATTCGCCGACAAATTCGCCTTCGAGACAGCCGATCTCTCGGACTGCACGATCGAGCAACCGCCGATGCCCGGCATGGTTTTCGCTCATGATATCTGGAAACGCATCATTGCCTCCGCCCACAAATACGCCGAGCCGGGGATCATTTTTATCGATGAGGTGAATCGACACAATCACCTGATGGCGTCGATGGGCCCGATCTATGCCTGCAATCCATGCGGCGAGCAGCAATTGCATTTCAACAACTCTTGTAATTTAGGTTCGATCGACGTCGCCAAATTTTATGTAAAGTCCGGTGATGAAACTTCTGTCGAAGACTGCATCGATTGGGATCGGCTTGCGGAGACGACGCACCTGTGCACTCAGTTTTTGGACAATGTTGTCGATGCCGGATACTTCCCGCTTGCGGAGATTGACGATGTGGTAAAACGCACGCGACCGGTCGGGTTGGGAATCATGGGCTTTGCCGACCTCTGTCTGAAATTGCAGATCACCTACGGCGAGGCCGGTTCGCTTGATCTTATCGAGCGGGTGATGGGCTTTGTCCGCCGCGAATCATGGATGGCATCGCTGAAGCTTGGAGCCGAAAAAGGCGTTTTTCCGGAATTCGAAGCAAATCGTGAGGCTTACACAAGCTTTCTTCGCGACGAGATTGGCGTTCCAAGCGACGTTGCGATAACTCCCCGCAATTATGAAGTTACGACCATCGCACCAACCGGAACGATATCGCTGATAGCAGAAACGTCATCCGGCATCGAGCCGAATTTCTCCTGGGCATATGTTCGCCAGGATACGGTCGGAACACGCACTTATGTTCACACATTGGCTGCCGAGGCCTTGGGAATAGAAGTAGACCAAACCGACGAGGACTCGATAAAATCGGCGGCTCAATATGTCGTCGAGCATCAAAACGAACTTCCGCCGCATTTCATTTCCGCGATGGAGATCAAGTCTCTGCAGCACGTTCAGGTACTTGGTTCCGCTCAAAAACATGTGGATAACGCGATTTCGAAAACCTGCAACGGAGCGGCTGACGACACGATAGAATCGGTCGACGAGCTCTATCATTTGGCTCGCCAGCTCGGCTGCAAGGCCGTAAGCTATTATCGCGACGGCAGCCGCGAGGGGCAGGTCTTGAATTCGCTCAAGAGTAAAGAGTCAAGCGTCGAGAGTCGAGAGTCAAGAGTCGGAGGGGAGGAGCAACTCTCGACTCTCGACTCTCGACCCTCGACTCAGCGCGTCGAACGTCCCCGTGAGCTGCAGGGATCGACGTGGCGAATCCCGTTTGACAATCAGAATCTCTACGTCACGGTTAATCACAACGGCGAACGCATCATGGAAGTTTTTGCCGCCGGACCAATAAGCGAAGGCGTCGGATTGCTGGCGTCAAAAATGCTTCGCGGCGGGTTTGAAGTGAAAGAAGTGGCAAGAAGCTTGAATAAGGTCACGGCGACACATGCGGTTTGGTTCAACGAAAGGCTCCTGACCTCGCCCGAACAGGCCGTTGCGGAATGCCTGCTGCTTATCGACCGGCGGCTTAAGAATATGCCGGAATCGGAACGCGGTGCGGTGAAAGATGCGTCATCAACGTCGGCATTTCCGAGCCAGAATATGTCAAGCCTCATCGGCGAATGTCCCGAATGTCGAGGTCAGCTTGAGCATTCTTCGGGATGCGATTTTTGCCGTGATTGCGGATACTCAAAATGTAAATGATCGTCCTTCCTTATTTCGAGACGCCGAGGGCTTGTGGTAGTAGGTCAAGTTCCTTTGCCGAGCATTGGCAAGTTTGGTATTCGAAAATCGGCTCGCCGAGAATAAGTGGTAGTGTTCCAGTTTGAAATTCAAATTTATTAACACGGCTTCTCTCCCAACTCAGCGTATGTCTCTGTGATCTCAGCGTTGAAATATGCTCAGTAAAAATGCGGGCGCTGAGCGCGGAGAGGCTTTCGCTGAGATCGGAGAGACGAATTCCATTTCAAACTGAAGCACTATCGAATAAGTAAAGCTCTTGACACAACGTTGCATCTGCGAGACAATATCAGAGCCACGTTTACCCGGCGTCGGCAGGATGCAGGTCTTTGATAATCAATATTCGGGCCCGAAAACGGCTTGTGCTAATTGGCGGCAGGCTCAGCAGCAGATCGTTCCACTTCGAGTAGGCGTAAACACACCGTGGAACGAATTTTCACCGTAAACAGTTTAACTGCAACATTTAAACCGGTCCACTCTTTACGCAAGGTGGAAAGATCGTGGAACGGAATCGTCTCACTTAGAGCGTTCGTCTGTGCACATGGTGAGACGATTTCTGGCCGTAACTGTTTGTAATTGCATTAGTTAGGCCGTCACACTGTTTACAATTTCTAACGTTTATGTGAAACGATTTCCTGGTAGTGCATCATTTTGAAATGGAATTCTTTTCTCCGATCTCAGCGAAAGGCTCTCCGCCCTCTTCGTTGAGTTCTTGCTGAGCATTATTTCAACGCGGAGGTCGCATAGACAGACGCTGAGGACGGAGAGAAGGCGTGTCAATTAAAAGTAGAATTCAAACTGAAGCACTAGGTAGTGTCCTAAAGCTGTGGTGTTAGCCTATTCCCGTCAATCGCTAAAAAGTCTATAATGCAGATTGCCGTGCCGGAATCCGCCAACTTCGCAAGATGCGCGGCCCGGATTAGAAAACACGGCAATCATTTTATGGCAATACCTACCAAAAAAGATCGCGATGAGATCACAATAGCCAAATCTATCTTTGACGAGATCGTGGAGTTTACGGAACACGAAGAAACCCCGAAAGAAGCCCGCGCTCGGAAAGGTGGTGAAGCCCGTGCCGAGAAATTAACCCCTGCCAAACGAAAAGCAATAGCCAAGAAAGCGGCTGCGGCCCGATGGGGCAAAGACCTACGCTAACCAATCGTCGAACCGCACATCGCCGGGCTGTTCGACCGCTTCTCGAATCAGTGTCATTTTGTCGTGAGTTACCACGACTAAACCGTGGCTCCACGCCTCGGCCACAAGCCAAGCGTCGTTGATTTGTACCCCATTTCTTGCCAAGAATACTTCTATTGTCTCGCCGGGTTTCATTGGATGATTTTGGGCTATACGGGCCACAATCTGACCCCAGTTGACTGCTAAATCAACTGGCGATGGTAGCACACAGAATCGCTCGTCAATGTAGGTTAATAACTTTTTACATTCAACCGGATCGGATGCCACCGCTAGTTGTTGACCCGCCTGAATTTCCCCTAAAACAATGGGAGATATAATCCATTTGCGCTCGTGAGGTAGCGTTCGAATCTTTTGCCAAACCTTATCGTCGCCGCGATGTATTGGGTTTATATGATTGGTGTCTATCAGGTAATCTTGCACTTAGGTTTTAAACATTGCCGAAACGTTCCCGCAGTGCCGCACCGACCGTTGCTCGTTGGAATTTTGGCGAAAGATGAGTTGAAAGCGAGAAAAACGATTCCTGATCGGGCGGTAAATAATCCGCAAAATCGTGTGACGTTTCGCGTTCGCCATTGTAATTTTGAAAGTACTTAAGCAGCGTATGCTCTAAGCGGGGCGGCAATGAATAAGCGTCCAATATAAGTGCGTCGATTTGCTTCAATAGATATTCCGCATCTTCGTGCGCGGTTCGTTCAAAAAAAAGTTTTGATGCCTCTTGATACCGTTCAATTAAACCTCGCAGATTTTTTTTCTGTGACCCTGTGAACCTCGGCACCGGAATTTTGATTAGATTTTCTTTAGTTATTTCACGACGGCTTTCCCTCGACGCTATGAAAGCATTGGCAACGGGCGAATTTAGAATTGCAGCTAAAAGATGAATGTCATAATCTGCTGTGGGCCATACTCCATAATAACTTGCGGTGCAGGCCACCCCGGTAGCATCGGCAAACGCGGCTATTTTCCACGGCCCGCGCCGTCGCGGCGCCTTGCCAAAGATGACTTTTGGTTTTTCCCAGTCATACAGGTAGGCTTTGCGCCTTTGGTTCTGATCTTCACGATTTAAGAATCGAAATTCTGGAACCTCGAATACATCAAATTTCGTTTGTGGAGCCACGCCAATAATATAACCGGGTGTTGGCTCTGTCTTAACGAGCCAATGCCCCCCAGCTTCCATCGTGACACTCCATTCGATACCGCGATGAACTTCTGCTACGTCGTTCAGCGTCGAGTAATGAGATAAGTACTTCCAGATGTCCAACAAATCAGGGATTTGAAGACTTTCGCGGGCCTGTATCGGCTCAACGTCCTTACTGTGTTGAAAGCTCACCTGATGGAAATACTCAAATTGCTTCCAAGCGGTGCTATTGTCTCGTACCTTACTGAAAGTTAGTTTGCTTTTGTTATGTTGAAAAGGTTCTGTGGCAACAAGCAATGCAGATTCCGTACTGGCGTCTGGAAATGCCCTGTCTGGAAGCTCGGTTATATCGAAAGCGGCAAAACGTTGGGCTAGTTTTTCGCGTATCTCTTTATACCCCTTTCCGTCCACTATTCCTCGCGGCAAAACAAAGCCAAGAACGCCGTCCGAGTTCAAATCCTGAAGTACACGGTCAAGCAACTCAACTGGTTTATGGAACGATTCTAACTTGTAAATCTCTCTCTCGTCGGCTCCAAAATTGCGGAACGGCGGATTACACAAGACGGCCCCGGCCTTTTGCAAATACGGTCTTAATGCCCCGTCACGAAATACATCATCCTTAACAATATTCCATTTAGCTTCAGTATTAGGAAAATCGGCCAGTGTTAGAGCGAGCCTGCTAATTTCTATACCAAAAGTGTCCTTCTCCATTCCGACAAGCCGCTTGGTAAAATACCCATGCCGTTCTTTCGGATCCATTCCGTACAAACGAGGGCGTAGTTGGTTCATCGCCCCGATCAGGAATGACGAACTGCCGCTGCAAGGCTCAAATATGATTCGATTGTCGTCCCCTGAATGCTGAAATTTCAGCTTTTCAACAATATACCGAACAATTGTTCGTGATGTGCGATGTATGCCAAGCCGTTTCTTAATGTCCTCGTCAATTAGCATCGTTGACCACATTTGAGCCAACACTTCGACCGATAAATTACGAAAGTCCATGGCCGTCCAGATGTGCGATGTAGCAGTATCGCGGGCCTCATGGTTCAGTAACGTCTCTACCGTATTATCGTGGAACTTGCGAGCGTACTTGTGGAGTATTTCGTCCGAGTTTTCGGCAAGTGTGGCAAAGCCATTAACACGTCGATCCTTAAAAACTTTGACGGTTAGGATTGTAAATATTAACTTGAAAAGAGCTTCGGGATCAGGTGAGGCCCCCGTTGTTTGTCGATACACGGCTGACGTTTCTTCCATCGCCCTGTGCAAAAGAGGCTCTAATACCTCTTGAATTCGTTCTTCCAATTCAGGAACCAATCCAGCAAAAAGGCTTGGTTGATGAATCCACGAAAACTCGCCAATATTTTTGGCCCGCAATAGATCATCCGGCTTCCAAAATTTCGAGCGCTCAATGAAGAACTGTTTTATTCCATCGACAGGGACGGATGTAACGAGCAAGTGTTCTGCTTTTTTTCCTGAAACCGACCACTCATTTATTTCGTTATTCTTAACTTCGATAATTACTGGGGCGCCCAAAGCCCGATATTCATCTATAAGTTCCCGACCGCTCGTTCCGTTCGAGCATACGACGCCGATCAGGGCTGTTTCATAAGACCGCGGAGTGTGGGCAAACGTTGCGGCTTCTGCCCGCCGTTCAAGACCGCCTCTAAACCAGTCACGAAAAGAATAATCCTCACGAAACAACTCGCCGCGATACTGCAATTGGCCGAGTTGCGTGACCACTTCAGAGAATGCTTTTTCGTTAAAAGGGTTGAGCATTATTCGTATGCGCCATCCGTGCAACGCCAAGCTAAGGGTAACATATTGTTAGCTGGATTGCAATCTAAAATACTCAAACAAAAGGACTTAGTTAAAGTGTTGACGCGTCAGCCTTTACAGGCACGCCGACTCAAAAGAGCGATAGAAACACACAAAAGCTGTTTCACTGTTTCACAAAAATAAAAATACAATTGTGGTGTTTTTTCGCTTGACAAATGCTTGCTTAGTAAGCATAATAATCATAGAAAAACACCACAGAGTGAGGTTACAAACAACAATAAAATGAACTGCCCGAAATGTGACAATCTTAGCAAGAAAGACGGAAAAGACCGAAAGGGCGATCAACGTTTTAAGTGTGTCGAGTGCGGAAAGCGTTTCAGCATCGCGAAAGAAAGGCTTCTCGGAGCGATGATCTTGCCCGAAGAAAAGGCTTTGCTTTGCCTTAAACTTTTGGTCGAAGGCAATTCGGTTCGCTCGACCGAACGAATTACGGGCGTTCATCGTGATACCGTTCTTTCGTTGCTCGAAACCGTTGGCAAAAAGTGTATCTGGATTCAGGAAAGCCTTGTCAAAGACGTTAAGGTTAAGTTCGTGGAAGCTGACGAAATTTGGTCATACGTTGCGATGAAGGATAGGACAAAAGCGGCGAAAGAAATTGAAAGCGATCAAATTGGAAGTGCTTACACTTTTACCGCTATCGAAGCCGAAAGCAAACTGATTGTCGCTTGGCATCTTGGAACTCGCACCGAAGAACACGCTCTTACGTTTTTGCGGAAACTTCGCAATGCAGTCGATGAAGATACCGAATTTCAAATCTCGACAGATGCTTTCCCCGGCTACAATCGCACCGTTCCGGCGATCTTGGGCGGTCAGGCTCATTACGGACAGGTTATCAAGACCTATGGCACTCCGAACCCGGCAGAAGCCCGTTACAGCCCTGCCGTATGCACGGGATGCAAGAAGACAAAGAAGCACGGCAACCCGGTCAAAAAGAATATCTCGACCTCGATAGTTGAACGCCAGAATCTTACAATGAGAATGTCAATGCGTCGGTTTACGCGATTGACGAATGGCTTTTCGAAAAAGTGGGATAACTTAAACTATATGCTTGCGATCTACTTCGCGTATTATAACTTTTGCAGAAGCCACAAGACGCTGAATGAAGCTACCCCGGCAATGGCCGCGAATCTTACGAAATCGATTTGGAGCCTGAAAGACTTACTGCAAATAGCTAAAGATGTGAAAGCACCACAAGATTAGGACACTACCAAGCACTACCTATTTTCTAAAAATCTTGACCATTTGCACGAAAAAATGCTAGTTTTTAGTGTTGTTTCTCTTCCGGATACTTCCATTTCGTTGAGCAAGGAGTTTGAATGTCGAAGAAGTTAATATTGGCCGTTGCAGTTGTATGCGTTTCATTTACCGCGCTTTCGGAAATCACGTTTGGGAGTGAAAATACGCCTAGACGCTCGAAGCGGGCCGAAAAGAAACTGAACATTACCGTTGTTCCCTGGGGTCCAACCCAAGCGGATGTGGATGCCGCAAAGCGGCGCGTCGATCAAAGCGAGGGTGTGAGGCGTCAACTCAGCGGTTCAAAATTTCGACAGGTCGGCTTCGAATACCTTTACGATACCGCGGAAACCAAGAATCAGGCCTCCAGGCCGCCAACGCGTTTTCGGGTGGTTTATTACAACTACTCGACAGATAGGGCGCTCATTGCTGAAGGCGATTTTGCCGGCAGCCGGGCCATTACAACGCAATGGGTGAACGCAGTGCCCGGAATCGGCGACGAGGAGATAACAGCCGCCTACAGAATTATTGAGCAGGATGCGGCATATTCCGCCTTAAAGAGAGCAAAAAAGATTGAGTTTTACGAAGCGATGCCTCCAACCACGGTTGTCGATGGCGAGCGTCTCGTGAATATCGGAATCAGGAATCCGGAAGCGGGTGAGGACCGGATCGTCGGCGTCAGTTTCAAGAATGATAAGGTCGTCAATTATCCGAATAATGCTCCGCCGATGTCAGCCGCCTCGCCGGACGCATGTGGAATCGTAAACGCCGGGCAAAGCCCAACCGGACAAGGCCTCGCCGGACAGGCTACGCTGACCGTCAATGAAGTTGGCAGCGGCAATCCGCTTTGGGAAATGCTTGTTTTGCGTCCGTCAGCGTCGTCCGGGGCCGATTTCGAAAAATCCGGCCTGGAGATCCGCGACGTAAAATACCGCGGAAAATCAGTGCTTAAACGCGGCCACGTTCCGATCCTTAACGTAAACTACGTCAGTAGCTGCGGCCCTTTCCGGGACTGGCAGTACTCTGAAGGGTTTTTTAACGCACCGTCGGCCGGAGCCACAGATCCGGCTGCAGGCATCCGAATCCTCGCTCCGGGACAGGTTGCAACAACGTCCGTCGAAACCAGAAATGACACGGGAAATTTTCGCGGCGTCGCGATCTACACGCAAGATGTTGGGTTAGGACCAGAAGTAGTATTAGTAACGGAGATGGAAGCCGGCTGGTATCGCTATGTCATGGAATGGCGGTTCTCCCCGGATGGTACGATTCGCCCACGCTATGGTTTCGGCTCCACGGCGAACGGTTGTGTGTGCGTTCAACGAACTCATCACGTTTATTGGCGATTCGATTTCGACATCGTAGGCGCTACAAACAAAGTGTATCAGTTAGATCGCGGGCGCCGCTTCCTTAGTTTAATCGAGACGGAAACTCAAATCTTCAAGAGTGTGCAAAAGAGCCGCAGCCTGCTGATTCAAAATTCTGCGGGCGACGAAGCATATCAATTAGTTCCGGGCACGAATGACGGAACGGTGTTGAATGCTACCGGCGATCTAGTCGATGCGTTTGGACTCGGCGATTTTTGGGTAATGCAGTTTAAGGGCACCGCCGCGTCACCAAACGAGCTAGACGATCCGGGCAGCACCGCCGCGGCAAACCTGACCCCGTTTTTGAACGGCGAATCCGTGTTGAATCAGGATGTCGTGGTCTGGTACGCCGGCCATCAGGTCAGGCAGGATGATTTAAGCCGCAATGCGTCGAGATCCCCGGAAGTTATAACGGGCGTGCATATTGTCGGGCCGGTTCTGCGTCCTGTTCGATGGTAATCTTTCGCCAACTAGCCTAATTGGGAAAGCAGTGCGAACCTCCAAATTCGTTGCTGCTTTCTTTTTTTAATCAGGCGCAAAGATATTGATCGTTAATTATGAACACAATTATAATAATTCCTCGCCAACGCTTTCAATTAACCTTTCTGGTTTTGGCTTTGGTATCTGTTGGCTTTGCCGGTTTAGTTGACACGCCGCAAGTAAGCGGACAAACGGCAACGCAAAATCCGACGCCGACGCCAAGCCCATCACCAACCGTCATCGCGACGCCCTCTTCTGCGATACCGGTTCATACGATAAACGGTCTTCAGTCAAAGATAAGGACGCATGTCTTGAGGCCGCAAGTGCGTCGCGGACAGGTTGGGATCAAGATCGTATCGCTGAATACAGGCAAGATTGTATTCGACGAGAACAGCGAAAAATATTTCATGCCTGCGTCGAATATGAAAAATTTTACGGTCGCGACGGCCATTGAAAAATTAACGCCGGACTTTCGTTTCGTGACCAGCGTATTTGCGGCAGCGATGCCGGACGACGACGGAGCGATCAAAGGCGATCTGCGAATTTATGGCCGGGGTGACGTGTCGATCTCAACGACCTTTGCTGAAGGCAATTATTACAAAGGCCTTGACGATTTGGCCGACAAGATCGCGGCGGCCGGGGTAAAGCGAATTGAAGGCAGCATTGTCGCCGACGACACGTATTTCAGGGGTTATCCGATACCCGAAGGCTGGGAGTGGGACGATCTGCAGGGATATTACGGCACCGAGGTTTCGGCCCTGTCCTGGAACGATAATGTGATTGATTTAGCGGTAAAGCCGGGGCCCGTCGGCTATTCCTGCACCGTAACGCTGGCGCCGTATAATCCGGTTTACCGGGTCAAAAACCTTTGCATAACCACGGCCACCGGGTCGCCGCGAACGTTAAAAATTGTAAAAGCGTTGGGGCAAAATCTTGTCGAGATCACCGGCACGCTGCCGCTAGGGAATGCGGGGTTCGCCGGGCCAATCTCGGTCTCACGCCCCGCCGAGCTTTTTGCGGCTCTGCTCAAGCAAAGGCTTGAGCTAAAAAGTGTCACCGTTGCCGGCCAATATCGAACGCCTAACGCCGCTGCTACCAGTGTGCCAATCGAGACCGTCGAAATCGCAAAGATCGAATCGCCGCCGCTGAGCCTGATCGCCGCGAAAACGATGAAGCCCAGTCAGAATATGTACACTGAAACGCTTCTTTGGACATTGGGCGAAGAAGCCCGTCGAAGGATCGCCATTCCAGGCGTCTCGACGTACGCTCCGACACCACAGCAGGACAGTTCGGTTATCGGCATCGCCGAGGTGAAGAACTTTCTTTTGAGCATCGGCGTGGCACCCGACGGCATAGATCAACGCGATGGAAGCGGACTTTCGCGGCACAATTTGATCACGCCGGCGGCGGTAATACAGCTTTATGTGTACATGTCGAAGCAAAGTAAGTATGCACAGACGTGGCGCAATTCGTTGACGATCGGCGGTGTTGACGGAACGCTCCGGAATCGATTTAGAGGAACGGCGGCGGCAGGCAACATTCGCGGGAAGACCGGCACCATAGACCAGGTATCGGCCCTTTCGGGGTATATCACAACGGGCGGCGGCGAACAGCTTGTAATTTCAATAGTCGTTAACGGAGTTGCTTTAACCAGGGAAAGAACCGGTCTGATCGACGACATCGTTCTGGAGCTTGCGACTTTTAAAGGACGGATCGATTGATGATCGGTGATTTATAACGGAGAAATACAGGTGACATCAAGCAGTGTAAGAGACGAAGAGCAACCGAACTCACAATTTCTCTTTGCAAATTATGCCGGAGATAAAAGAATTTCGCCCGTTAGCATTTTTCGAACTGCGTCAATTTTTGCCATCCGGTCTTTCTCGCGGCGCTCGTCGACCCACGTCGAGACCGTAGAGCCAATTTTTCGGTTTAGCTGCCGTTCTTCACCCGCTTTACTTCTTCCGGATAGGAACGATTCGCGTGAACCTAATGATTTAGCGACTGCTGTTGCTTCAGCATCTTTTCGCTTGATGATTTTTATTAATGGATTTTTCACGATTTAGGCCTTTCTCTGCGTCGGATTTCATTTGCAGCCGGCTCTTCCGCCCGCATTCTACTCGACCACTTAACTACGTCTGCCGCGCATTCGTTCGTTCCTGTATTTCCGATAGTTCCAACGCCATTTCAGATCTAGCGGGTTAGGCGTTTCATGAAACCTGAGCATTACACGCAGCCGCAGATGCGGGTAGTAAACAAAAAATTGAAGAGTGTGGAGGATGAAAGACATATTTCGCCTCTCTGTTGAGAAAATGAAGGATGGCATTCCTCATGCCATCCTTCAAACCCGCCCTTGTTCGTTATCAGGTGTTCTTCTTCGACTGTTAAAATAATCCGTTCCAAGGAACTCATGTATATAAATATCGAAGGAACCCTTAGTTGTCCCCTTACATAAAACAATGTTAGCCCATGCGGTGCCTCGCGTAAGTCTGTTAACGCACACAGAGAAAAAGAATTTCTTAATTGCTGAAAACCAGGATTGCTTCATCTTTTGCTAATATAAATGCCTATTTGAGTGAAATACATTTCCGTATTGCCCAAATTCAGCAAAAAAATATTTCGGTGCGTTATCGCACAAAACACATTTATTTTCATTTTCATAGGTTTTGGCGGAATGAATTTCCGCTATGCGATCTGTCGCACATATAAATGAGCCATCGTGTGATAGCCTGATGAATTAGTTAATTTACCTAGGGAGAATACTTCTAAGTCTATGGCAGGTGTTACATTAAATCAGGCGCGAAAAAATTTTCTTTTGGGCAGTTTGCAAGACGAAGATCTCCGTCGCGTTATCAATAAACTGGAGCCTGTCTCACTATCGCTTGGCGAGGTGCTGTATGAGTCCGGTGACCATCTGGAATTTGCCTTGTTTCCCACGACGGCAGTTGTATCACTGCTCTATCTCATGGAAAACGGAGGAACCGCCGAGATCGGCATCATCGGGAATGACGGAATTCTCGGCGTAGCTCTGTTTTTGGGTGGCGACACGACCACGAGCCGCGCGATCATACAAAGTGCTGGGGAGGGCTTGCGTATGAAGCCGAAAGACCTGATCGAAGAGTTCGGGCGTGCCGGCAGGTTTCAGGACCTTCTGCTGCGGTATACGCAGGCAATAATGACCCAAATCTCGCAAACCGCGGTGTGCAACCGTCTCCACGCCGTCGAAGTGCAACTGTGCCGGTGGCTTCTCTTGAGCCACGACCGGTTGGATTCGGACACTCTGGTAATGACCCACGACCTCATTTCGAATATGCTTGGCGTCCGCCGCGAGGGAATAACGCTCGCCGCGAAAAAGCTGGCCGCCAAAAAATTCATCAAGAATTCTCGCGGGACTATCAGTATTGTAGACCGGAAAGGCATGGAGGACGCGGCGTGTGAATGTTACGAGATAGTAAATTCCGAATACAACCGCCTGCTCGGCCGCGGCATTTCGCGAACTTTTGCCTAATCGTTCCTGTCCCGGCAAGTCCTAACTATGCTTTTGCGAACTTTGCGTTTCTTCCTTTGCGGTCTTTCGCGGTTAAGTCTTTTTTTTACTGAAAAAGGACGCAAAGTCCGCCAAGAGTATTGTCGAACACCACAAATTCGGCTGCTGTTTTTCAGTCGTGCATCAGTTTGAATTCCGATCGATGTGGACATGTTCGGCGGGCCTTGGAGTTCCGTCCGCGAAGCGGCACATAGCCACGTCCCTTTAGGACGTGACCCGGGGGCGAAAAGGATTTCAGCCCGTTTTAACGGGCTTACCTCGGCCCGTCGGCTTAAGCCGGACATGGAAAAGACGTTAAACCGCCCTTTTTGTCTCCCCCGCGCGAATCCAACTCCGCCCTAAAGGGACGGGGCTATGGGCCGCCCAGCGACGGGCGGCAATTTCATGCCGATGCACTACCTGTTTTGACTTATCGCTGTACATTAATTTTTTGTATGCTACTCTCTACTCAGACAAACGTTCTTTAACAACTTCATCATTCGACATCGGGAACGGATCAAAACCGGCTTCTTGTGCCGTCTGTTGTTTTACAACCAGACAAAGCAAGGAGATTTCCCATGACCGTGACTACGGCACCAAACAACCGGCTGCTTGCCGCTCTTCCCTCAAAGGAATACAAAAACTTACTCTCGAAATCAGAGACAGTTCCGTTAATATACGGTGAAAATATCTATGAACCGGGCGACGTTGTCCGGCATGTTTACTTTCCGGAAACCGGGATTATTTCGCTTCTGTCCAGCGTCGGAAACGATTCCTCAATAGAGGTCGGCATTGTCGGGAGTGAAGGGTTGGCCGGGCTTTCGGTATTTCTTGGCTTGAAAACTTCGGCAAATGTCGCTGTCGTTCAAGGTGCCGGATCCGCGAACAGGATAAAAGCCGGCGACTTCCGCACCGCGTGCCGGGAGAGCAGTAAGCTGGTGGCGTGCATACACCGGTTTATACACTCGCTGATGACCCAGGTTTCGCAAGCGGCCGCATGCAACCGTTTTCATCCGATCGAGGCACGCCTTGCCCGGTGGCTTCTGATGACACAGGACCGCATGCACGCCGAAGAATTCCAGATCACGCAGGAGTTTTTGTCGAATATGCTCGGCGTCCGCCGTGAGGCCGTCAACAAGGCCGCGGGAAATCTGCATCGGCGTGAATTGATAAGCTATAGCCGGGGCAATCTTACAGTCAACAACCGCCAGGGGCTTGAGAGTACGGCTTGCGCCTGCTACGGAATAATCAAGCATGGGTACGACGAGGCTGTGTCATAGACCTACAATTCACCCAAAACCCTTAGATTTGAACGCTGAAGATATCCGCAGCCAATTGGGTAGAACTATAATCTGGAAGTTTTAATCCGCCCGGCGCAAAACGTCAAGCAGTTTGTCGTGGATCGCACCGAAGCCGCCGTTGGACATAATCGCGACGATGTCACCGTCCTTTAGTTCGGGGGTTAGATGAGCAATGATCGCGTCGGCGTCGGGGAAGGAATAAGCTGGCTTACTCTGCAGTCCGATATCTTTAACAAGCTCATCGACATCAAGAACTTTGCCGAGTTCGCTGGCTTTCGACGTGTTGTAAACGCCGGCTATAATAACGTAGTCGGCGTAAGAAAAAGCCTTGCCGTACGGCTCCTGGAAGATGGCCAACCGCGAGGACCATGAACGTGGTTCGAAGACGGCGATGAGCCGATGGCCGTCATACTTCATCCGCAGGGCTTTAAGCGTTTCCTCAACCGCAGTTGGATGGTGGGCGAAATCGTCGATGACGGTCACGCCGCCTATCACGCCGCGAATCTCGACCCGACGTTTTACCGATTTGAAGGTGTGAAACGCTTCCTGAATCTTTTCCTTAGAAATTCCCCACGCATCGGCCGCGATTATTACCGCCAAACAGTTGCGTACATTGAATTCGCCAATCAGGTGCGTCTCGAATTCACCGTATGTCTTGCCGTCATTAAAGATCGTGAACCGGGTCGTATCACCGGAAAAATCAATATAGCGGGCCTGCCATTTTGCGTCGTCCGCGAGACCGAAGGTTTCAATATTGGTGAAGATCTTCCCGTCCATTTCGGCAAGCACCTCGCGGACAACAGGTGAATCGATACCGCAGATGAGCCTGCCATTGCCGGGGACGAGATTCATCAGGCGTGAGAATTCCCATTTGATATCGTCGAGATCGTCGTAGATATCGGCGTGGTCGAATTCGATATTGTTAACGATGGCGATCTCAGGCAGGTAGTGCATGAACTTCGGTTTTTTGTCGAAGTAGGCGGTGTCGTACTCGTCGCCTTCGATCACAAAATAATCGCCTTTTGTGACGCGAAAACTGGCGCCGAAATTTTGAACGATACCGCCCACGAGAAAGCCGGGATCGAGGCCGCCGACCTCGCAAACCCACGCCGCGATGCTTGTCGTAGTGGTTTTGCCATGCGTTCCGGCAATGACAAGCGAACGCTTGCTGCGGATGAATTCTTCCTGCACGATCTCCGCCTGCGACCGGTAAAGAAGCTTCCGATTCAACACTTCTTCCAGTTCGGGATTGCCACGCGAAATGGCGTTGCCCACGACTGTAACGTCTGCGCCGATATCAACATTCTCAGCCCGGTAGCCATTCAGAATCTTGATGCCGAGAGCCTCGAGCTGCGTCGACATCGGCGGGTAAACGTTCTGGTCGGAGCCCGTAACTTCGTGCCCCCGCGATTGCAGCATTCCCGCCAGCGACGCCATCGCCGTTCCGCATATTCCGATGAGGTGATAGTGCATTAAATGTTTTCCGAAATAAATGCCTTAATTTTTTCGGCTGTGCCAGAACGACGATCGCCGCCGTAAAGATGTTTGATGAGGCGGTCAAATCTGTCTCCCAGAGCATCGTTTTCCAACTTCGACCTCAGAAGCAAAGACCTTTCCAGGAACGGGTCAACTAAGATTATGTCTGAAGAGAACCCGTAGGTTAAAAACTCAAGATCTTTTGGACGACCGGCAGCGATCTTGCTGGCGGCGAGATCGTATATCTCCAAACACCTGGCAACTACTTTTCCGTTCGCATCTAAAAGCGGCTGTAGTCGGTCCTGCCACCCATCAGGCAATACGACGGATGCCAAACCCAAAGCGTCAGCATGATATCCATTTTCATCCGCAAACGGACTGAATACGCCATATTCTCTGTTGATCTTATCTCTCTCGGCGGATTTGCCGCCAAAAAGCAGAAAATCGCACTCGCGAGATTCGCGAACTATGAGTGGAGGGGAATCTGTTTGAGCAAAAAGTGCCTGGGAACCGACGATTATTGGAAGTTCGTTTTCGTCAAGTACATTGTCGATGAGAGAGATCAGATCAAACAGGTATGATTTCTGCACAACGGTCGTAGATCTCCTTGCGTTCTTCCTGACTAAGTATTCCGGTGAATGGCGAAGAGGATCGCATTCGCTGGGCCTCGTCCGTATCGGCTGATATGAAACCTCGAATCTCCAGAGGAGTTGAATTTTCGAGAATCCGTCTCCACTCCAATAAAGCGGCCTCACCGTGGACCGGAAAAGCCGCCGCGTTAAGCCATCGGTCTAGATTACTTTTGGCTTTGCGAATAACTCTCTTTTCGTCCGTCAACATTTTCTCCGCCACCGCTCGGTGGAGAGAAAGCGATAACAGGTCCACGAAGTTCATACCTAGATATTAACAGACAATCGCGTTATTTACCGACCAATTCCGCAACCAGTTCCGGCGCATCGTACACTTTTCGCAACGCTTCAAGAATTCCCGCACTATGTACGCCGACCGCTCGTGAGCCTTCTGCTTCGTCGATGTACCAGTAACGGTTCGAGAGTTTTTGCAGGTTGCTGTCGAAGTTTAGCCCGACCAGTTCGCCGTTGCGGTTGATGACGGGCGAGCCGGAATTGCCGCCGATGGTGTCTGCCGTGTAGACGAAATTTAGCGGCGTTGAGAGGTCGATCTTGTCACGGCGGCTTTTCAAACTCTCAGGCAGATCGAACGGCGACTTTTCGCCGAAGCTTAACGCACGGTCGTATAGCCCGAAAAACGTCGTCTTAAAAGGCACGAGCGTTGTGTCCTCGTCATAGCCCTTAACGACGCCGAAGCCGATGCGAAGCTGCGAATTGGCGTCGGGCGGGATCGTTTTACCATAAACGGCAAACCGAGCCTGCGCTATCTTAGTGCCGTTCGCTGTTTCGACGTTGACGATATTCTTCTCGTTCCAATCACGATACGCTCGAATGATGGGTTCGACGCGACGGGCAAGAGTCAGCAAAGGGTCGGTTGAGGAATTGACGGCTGCGGCACCGCCGTCTATCAAGGCTTTTCGCGCGGCCGGGTCGGTGAGTTTTGTCTCACGCAGCGCGCGGCCGACGACTTCGGCCGGTTCGGCGTCGCCAAGCGCGGCTTTGATGAACGGATCGTCGGGGCCAAGTACTTTTCGTGCCTCGATCATCCAATACGTAAGTGCGGCCGCGTCCATCTCCGCATAGACCGGCGCGGGCGAGAGCAGCGACGTTTTGAACGCCTCGAGCCGCGTGTCCCGATACTCCAGGTAACGCTGGCCGTCGGGTTTCACGGTCTCAATCGAATAAGTCACGATCTGCTGAGCAATGGTGGCCAGACGCGATGAAGCAATGCTCGCAAATGCCATTTGGTCGGCCGCGGGCATTCCGGTGTAGGCCTTGGCTATCGCTTCCCACGCGGGAGCGTATTGCTTGTCGAGCTCCGGTTTTTGTGCAAGCTTGTCCCGAAGGTCCTTTTCCTCGGCTTCTTTCCGTGCGAAATTACGCGGATTCAAAAGGCCTTCCTGCTGGCCGGCCAGCCGCTTAAGCGAATTCGCAAACGAACGCATTCCAGGGCTTGCTTGGCGAAATTGTTCGGCACCAAGCTTAGAATACTCTTCCAATGCCTTACGCCGTGTTTCCCAAACCTTTTTTTGGAGCGGGTTGCCGACATCGCGCTGGTATGTGAGCTGCGAGATAGTCAGCAGCCGGGCGGTCGAGCCGGGATAACCTGATACGAGTATAAACTCACCGTCCTTTGCTCCGGTTGCGGACCACTTGAAGTAATTCGGCGTGGCCGCCGGCTTACCGTTTTCGTAGGCTCGAAGAAACGTGAAATCGAGATCGTGACGCGGATAAACAAAATTGTCGTAATCACCGCCGAAGAAAGCAGCTTGTTCTTCCGGAGCCATTACGAGGCGGATATCCGTGTAGCGCTTGAACCGATAAAGCCAATATTCGCCGCCGCTGTAAAACGAGATAATCTCGCACCTGAGTCCTGTGCTCGCACCGCAATCTTTTTCGATCACAGAAATCTCGGCAGATCGCTTCGCTGAAGCGTCGGCATCGGTTGTTGCCGCCTTCGCCGAGCCGTGGACCCGGTCGGTCACGTTCTCAAAAGAGTTAAGAACGGACGCATTGGCGTCGGGAATTTTTAGCTCATCCGCCTGCGACTTTGCGTAAAAACCCGTCTTCATCAAATCGCGTTCCTTGCTCGAAAGCCGCTCGATGTAACCTGCCGCGACATGATGGTTCGTCGCGATCAGACCACTAGGCGAAACAAATCCGGCCGAGGCGTTATTCACTTTTGGCGAAGCTAGTCGCACCTTGTTAAGCCATTCTTTGGTCGGCTCGAAATTGTAACGCTCCTTCCATTGCTTAAGCGGCGGATTGTCGAACGTCCACATCCCGTCATCAGCGCGGATCAACGTCGAAAAAAGAAAAACAGAAATCAATATAAATGCCGTCGTCTTTTTCATATGTTATTTCAGAATCGATTCATTCCATAAAAGAGGATCGCCGCAACGACCAGAAAAAAGCTCCACTGATAAAGATTTTTATAGTACTTTTTGCCGTTTGTAGCGACCAGTGTAATTAAGGCAAAAACCGTCCAGGCAATGAACTGCAATCCGATTATCAGCGTGATCGTTCGTTTGTGTTCAAAGACATCCGTCGCCGCGACCAGGATAAGCAAGACCGAACTTAGCAGCAGATCAGCCGTGACCAAATGCCAGGCGATAAACGCCTGATACCAGTTTTTCTCTATCGCCGCATCGGAAATATCGGCCTTTGTACTCAGTGTTTCTTTTGTGCCGACAAATGCATGCGCCGCAAAACCGAAGAAGACCAATAACCCGCCAATTAAGACATAAATGTTCATCGTAATGCCGTGCGCAGCTTCTCCATCGCGCCTTCAAGAATCGAATCTTCACGGGCGATGCAGATTCGCACATGTGAATCCCAAGCGTCTGTGTCGGCAAACGCAGCACCGGGAACCATTCCGACTCCGGCCTTCTCCATCAGCATTTCGTTAAACGGTAAAGCGTCCGTGAAATCTGCCGGAATGCGGGCCCAGATGTAAAACGCCGAGCCTGAATTATAGATGTCAAAACCGAGCTCGCGGAGGCCCGCTGAAAATTCGTGGCGTTTCGCGTCGAATTTATCGCGAAGTTTGGAATAATATTCCGAGTCCGCCATCAGCACACGCGACAGTGCCGATTGCAGCGGTGTTGCCGGACAAACATATATGACATTTGCCGCGTTATTTATCGGTGCAATCAGCTCGCCTTTGCCGTATGCATAACCCAGCCGCCAACCTGAAATGTTCCAGGATTTCGAGAACGAATTTACCGTTATCGTCCGCTCGTGCATGTCGGGCAGCGTGGCTATTGGCGTGTGCGGATTTTCGCCTGTCACGTAATGCTCGTAGACCTCGTCGGAAATAACGAGCAGATCGAGTTCTTTTGCGACATCCGCAATAAATTCGAGCTCGGATTGCGACATCACCTTCCCTGTGGGGTTCGCGGGCGAGCAGACGATAATCGCTCTCAGCGGAAAATCCGGGCGGTCCCTTAGCTCTTTGCATCGAGCTTTCAATGCATCTTTTTCAAACGTAAGCTGCTCGTCAAGTTGAAACGTCTCCGTCTTGCCGCCGAACTCTTCCAGAATGCGGCGGTGATACGGGTAATACGGCTCAAAAACCAATGCCGATTTGCCACGCAGATATGCCTGGGTAATGCCGATCAAAGCACCGGTGCCGCCGTTGGTAATCATCAGCTCGAATGGCGTTGCGCCCACATCGATATTGATTCCGTTATAAGTCGCGATCTTTTCGGCGACGGCTTTGCGCAGATTCGCGTCCCCTTCGCTGCCGCCGTAATGATTTTGGCTTGCGGCGATGATTGCAGCGGCTTCTTTTGCTAACTGCGGGTTGATCGGGAGTTCCGATTGTCCCTGGACGAGATTCCCGCTTGGCGGAACGAGCCGTGTTATCGCTCGGATATCGGGTTTGATCTTCTTTGGTTGGGTTTCGGTCATAGGCGAGTAGAATAGCAATTCTGATCGATATTTTCTAAACTGGCTTAAGTATATTTTCTGTCACGAACCATATGGACAATCTCTCGCTATTTCGCTCATTCGTTTTTTTGTATCTGGTCATTTGGGTATCCTTCACCGCGTTTTCACAATCTGCGGCGAACGAATTTCGCAGTGGCGAGGGCGGCTTTTTCATGTCACTTCCCGAAACCCCAACCGAACGTAAAACTGTCAGCGTGCAACTAGGCAAATTTTCGCTTGAAGGTGAATCCATCACCTGGCGTGACGAGGCCGGCAACTTTACAAGCGCGGAACATTATTATGTCGAGCGTAACAGGATCGATCTCACCGCGGCTGAAAAATCCGTGATACTTCAAAACTACAAAAAGTCGGTTGTGGAACAGTTCAGAAAAAAAAACATTTCGACTTTCGAACGACCTTTCGTGTTTGGGAAAACAAACGGAGTTGAAATAAGGGGAACCGCACCTGCAAGGTTTGTGGTAAGAACATTCTTTGGGAAAAACCGTCTTTTCTCTATATCGAGTGTTAGAAGTACCGTCAGTATTGAGGAACAAATTGAGCTTCTCGGCACGTTCCGGATCCTTTCAAAGCCCGAAAGGACCCGAGCGTTAATTATCGAAAATACACCGCCGCCATTCGAAAAGTCGGCCAAAGCCACCGACTGGGAGAATGACCTAAAAAGTGAGCGTATCATCGGTAAGGTAAGTGAGATCGTAACCGAGTATCAGGAAGGGCCAAAGGCTCCAAGAATCCCATGGAGCGATGAGCGTTTTGATTCCGATGGAAATCTCATCTTTCAGGTAGCCTATCACGCCGGTTTTCCGGACTCGATCTCGACCATGGGATGGCTTGACGGAGCACGAGCGTACAGAAGTAATACGGTGAGCTTTCCGCTTGGCGAGGGGCCAAATGAGAAGATGATAACCATGATTACAGAAGCGCCAGCCCCGGCTCCCGCCGGCCAGGAAGGTAAGACGGACGACAGGTTTGATGTGCGATATGAACGAACCTACGGCCCAAATAAACTTCTGCAAACAGAGACCGTGATGGATAACTCCGGTATGGTCACAACAAGAAAGACCTTTACGTATGGCACCAACCGGAGAGACATTGTGTACAAGATGGGAAACGGAGCCTTTTACAATCGAACTGTGGAAATTCTCGGGTCCGACGGGCACGTAATTGAAGAACGAAGCTGCAACGAACAGGAAAAGAATTGCAGCGTGACAGTCTATAAATACGAGTTCGACGTGAAGGGTAATTGGGTCGTCAGAAGAGACTTCGAACGGAAAACGGTTAAACGAAATAAAGTGCTTAGCCCGACCGGAGTGCTCTATCGAAAAATTGAATATTCCGAAGCATAGAATCTTGCCTTTGAAAATTTAGTCGGTTTGGCGCGGAATATCCGCGGATTGTCGGTTACATTTTTTGTGGTCAATTCCAACCGGCATAGCCCTATTTTGTTAAACTGCACTCTATGCGGCCGTCTGCAAAGCCTATCCTGCCCCCATCACTAAAAACCGACCTCTTCGGCGGCCATTTCCGTTCGTTTCGGAAAGATGCGACGGGATTTCTCACAAAACTCTCCCGGCTTGGCGATGTCACATCGTTTCGAATGGGCCCACAGCAAGGCTATTTTCTTAACGACCCTGAGATGATACGCGACCTGCTGGTCGTCAACGCTCATAAATTCAAAAAAGGCCGTGCACTGCAGCGGGCCAAAAACCTGTTGGGCGAAGGTCTGTTGACGAGCGAAGGCGAGGCTCATTTACGGCAGCGGCGGATGATCCAACCGGCGTTTCACCGCACGCGGATCGCGGAATATGCGGAGTCGATGGTCGAGTATGCCGACGAAATGGCTAACGATTGGAGGGACGGCGAAGTTCGCGATATCGACAAAGACATGATGCATCTGACGCTGCAGATAGTCGCCAAAACGCTTTTCAGCGCTAATGTCGATGACGATGCGGACGAGATCGGGGCATCGATGACGGCATTGGTTGAGCTTTTCAACTATCTGCTACTTCCCTTCTCCGCGTGGCTGCAAAAGCTGCCGCTTCCGCAATCGCGGCGGTTTAAGCACGCCAAGAATAGTTTGAATGGAATAATTTACGGCATCATCAACGAACGCCGCAGCTCGGGCGAGGACACTGGCGACCTGCTCTCAATGCTGCTGATGGCACAGGACGAAGCCGACGGTACGGGAATGACCGACGAACAGATTCGCGACGAAGCCCTTACGCTTTTTTTGGCCGGACACGAAACCACCGCGAACGCGATGACATGGACATGGTACCTTCTATCGCAAAATCCCGATGTCGAGAAAAAGCTGCACGAAGAACTGGACCGTGTTCTCGCTGGCAGAAACGCGACTGTTGAGGAGCGTGCTGATACGGGCAGAAACGCGACTGTTAAGGAGCGTGCTCACGAAAACGGCGACGAAGGCACGCTCGTTCACACTCACGTTTCTGCCCGGCTTCCGACAATCGATGACCTCCCGAATTTGAAATACACCGAGTCAATACTCGCCGAATCGATACGGCTGTTTCCTCCGGCATGGGCGATCGGGCGTCTATCGCTTGAAGATCACGCGTTCGGCGAATTTGCGATCCCGGAACGGTCGCTGGTTCTGATAAGTCCTTATATAACACATCGAGATCCACGATTTTGGGATAAAGCGGATGAATTTATACCCGAACGCTGGGAAACGCTGAATATTAAAGAGGCCGGCCAGCGAAATATCTACTTCCCCTTCGGCGGCGGCATCCGTCGTTGCATCGGCGAAAGCTTTGCATGGACCGAAGGTGTTTTGCTTTTGGCAACATTTGCCCGGAAATGGAAATTGCGGATGGTACCGGAACAAGAGGTAGGTCTTCAGCCGATGATCACTCTTAGGCCGAAATATGGGATGAAGATGAACATAGAACGGCTCTGATTTACAAAACTGACAGACTTTAAACTCCTATGAAACAGCTTCGTTTAATACTTTTGGCAGCACTAATAGCACCTTCGTGCAACCAGCAAAAAGAAAGCGACAATTCTATGCACAATATTTCCATACCTAAGGAACAAGTAACCAAAGCCAATTCGGCAGAAAAAGAGGTTTATACTCTGTACCGCAAAACAGAAAATGTATTTCATATAGCAAGAGCCTTGACCACGAACACTGACAATTTTGACTTGCATTTGTACGCTATAGATACTTCAAAACCTGAAGAAGCAAGGCAAACTTTAGTATCTGCTGAGCATTTGACGCAACAACAACTCGCGAGTAGGAAAACCGAATTACAAACGAGTTATAATTGGACACCATTCAAAAATTATGAAGTCTTGTTTGTTCAAATTCAGCCGAAAGGTTTCAAAGACGAGATTGAGCTTTTAGATAAGCGGCAGAACATTGAGGTTCAGGTAAGCGACGTTCTCGAAAGCAAAAAACTCGGTGAATGGATTGCTAGTGACATAGGGCCTGGAGGAGGCAACATACTTTACAGAGTAAAAGACATTGACAGAGCTTTAGAAACTCTTCTTACGGTTATCAGACAAAACAACCTCGATAAGAGCGTCTTAATCGGCAGGCGAGTTTCTGTTGCTGATAGTGATTGGTTCTATGAAGTAATTTATCCTACAAAATTTACTGGCAACTTCAATACAATGTAATAAATTAATGATTCAAGACGTAGTCAAGTAGAATTGAATCATCAACATCTCACAGTCTTATTTTCTGCTTACAAATTTATTGCCCTTTACCCAAAACCGCCAAGGTTTTTCGGCGTCTTCTCCTGCGTAATCAATCCCTATGCGTTTCCCGACCGCAATTTCTTTCGACGGAAATTTCTTGAAATCCTCCAGCCAAATTCTTTCACCAAGCAGATCTTCGCCACTAAGGCTGCGGTCGACATCCATTGCGATGCACAATTTTCCAGGGCCCGAGGTTAGATTCTTGTCCGCCATCGGGCCGCGACGTTCGCGCATTGTTTCGATTCCTTCGATAGGCTCAATAGCGCGTATTAAAACAACTCGCGGATGCTCTTCCCGGCCGAGGACAACGTTGAGCTGGTTATACATTCCGTAAATGAAGAAAACGTAAGCATGTCCGCCGAGCGCATACGTGATCTCATTTCGCGGCGTGCGTCTGCCGCCATAGCTGTGGGCGGCCTTGTCGGTAACACCCATGTACGCCTCGACTTCGACGATCGTCCCCGAAACCCGATTTCCCTTCTCATCCGGCACGACAAGAAGTTTTCCTAAAAGCTCTTTTGCAATTTTTATCGTGTCGGTTCGAGTATAAAAATGGCGGGAGAGTTTCATTTTGTTTGTAACACGGCGGAGAGAATGCGGCGTTACTGTTTTCCGAAATCTGCGGGATAATAGATAAGCTCGACGATCTGGCCGCCGACGCCTTTTGTGTAAAATGACGAAGTGCCGTCACGATGCGGTTTGATTGGCCGGTTTTCGGCGGCGGCGGCGGCTTCGAGCTCGGCCATCGTATCGACCTTCATACCGATGTGCGGCGGATGTTTGGAGTTGGGCGGCAGCAGTGCTACACCGAAACCTTTCGCATCGCGCATCATGGCCCAGTCTTCATAGACGGTTTCAACGGCGAATCCAAGCCGTTTATATTCTTCGACATCGCGAATGAGGTCTTCGCATTTAATGGCGATGTGGTCAACTGTTCCCGCAAAACGAATTTCTGACATTTCGGCTTACTCCTATAAGACGATTTTAGCAGAATCACACTATAGAGACACGCCGTGCGGCTGTTTTATGGCCATCGGCTGTGGTAGATTTCTCGGTAATGAAGATCGCATCTCTATTACCGTCGGCAACCGAGATCGTTTGTGCTATTGGCATGGGCGACAGCCTTGTCGGAATTACGCACGAGTGTGATTTCCCGCCGGAGATCGAGCACCTGCCGGCCCTGACGGCGAGCCGAATTTCGCACGAGACAATGTCGAGCCTGGAAATCGACCACGCCGTAAGGTCGCAATTGGACGGTCACGGTTCGATCTACGATCTGGATAACGACCTTCTGCGTGAATTGAATCCCGATCTTATTTTAACGCAGGAGCTTTGCGATGTTTGTGCGGTGAGTTATCAAACTGTTTTGAAGGCCGCAAAGATCTACGTCGCCGACGCTAACGTGATCTCGCTCGAGCCGAACACGCTCGATGATATTTTCGAGAACATTCTCGAAGTCGGCAAACTGGCAGATGCGTCGGAAAAAGCGGTGTCGGTTGTCAACGATCTTCGCGCTCGGATCGATAAACTTCGAGCCGCCACAGCCGGTGTTAACGCCCGTCCAAGAGTGCTCATGCTTGAATGGCTGGAACCGCCGTTCGCACCGGGGCATTGGGTGCCGGAGCAGGTTGCCGTCGCGGGCGGCGAGGCAATCATGGGAAGGCCGGGCCATCGCTCCGAGACGACAACTTTCGACGCTATCTTTGAATCAAACCCCGAGGTCATTGTGCTTATTCCATGCGGTTATTACACGGCCGACACGCTGCGACAGCTTGAGGATCAGAAATTTCCGTCAAATTGGCAGGAGATAGCGGCGGTGAAAAATAATGAAGTTTGGGCTCTCGACGCAACAAAATATTTCTCGCGGCCCGGCCCGCGCGTTGTTGACGGAGCTGAGATTCTCGCGAAGATCCTGCAACCGGACATATTCGGTCCGCCACGGGAGCATGAAGCAGTTCGGATCGCCCGCGACAAACTAAATTTCTCGCAACAAAACCATTGAACTATGAAGTTTATCCTAACGCCAATTACCCTCAGCCTGTTTGCCGTTTGCCTTTTAGCCCAAAAGCCCGATGAGGTTTTGGCAACAGCGACCGGTCTTACTTTCACGCCGACCGCTCTTTCGGAAAACGGACGCAAGCTATTCGTTGATCAGAAAGCTATTTTAGCGTCGGAAAGATCGGCCCTTCTCTCACAAATGATCACCGACCTTCTTTTCGAATCGGAAGCAAAATCGCGCGTCGTGACGAGCGATTCGATAGTCGCCGATGAGTTGAAAAAGATCCCAAACCCAACGGAAGCGGAGACAAGGGCTATCTTTGACGCCAACAAAGCGAGCTTCGGGGAAAGAACCTTAGATCAGGTTCGAAAGCAGATCCCCGCATTTCTCCGGCAAAATGCGCATCAAAAAGCTATTCGCGATCTGGTCGAAAGCTTGAAGATCAAGTTCAAATTTGCGTCTGGTAAAGATATAAACGCGGCGGACCTTAAACCAGTCGACCAACTATTTTCAATAAGTGGAAAGTCCGTATCGGCTCAGGAATTCGACGCACGATACAAGGCTGCGATCTACGACGCCCGCGCCGAAATCATCGGCGAGATCATTTTTGATCTGGAAAACTCGATCTCCTCGACACTTGTCACTCAGGAAGCAAAGTCCCGAAATATTGACGCCGGTGAACTCATCGCCACGGAGATCACCAACAAAATGCGGGAGTTTTCGGATGACGAGCGGGCCGGACTTGAAAATGCTTTGCGAAAACAGCTTTTCTCGAAATATAAAGTCAAGGTGTTAGTCCGCGAACCCGTTCCGGTTGCACACAACGTCTCCGTCGATGACGATCCGGTAACCGGAAAAACGACCGCACCGGTGACGGTGGTGATGTTTAGTGATTTTCAATGCTCGGCTTGTTCCGCAACACACCCAATCTTGAAAAAAGTGCTTGGTGAATACGACGACAAAGTGCGATTCGTCGTTCGCGACTTCCCGCTTGAGAGCATTCACGAAAATGCATTTCGGGCGGCCCTTGCGGCGAACGCGGCCCGGGCACAAAACAAATACTTTGAATATATCGACGTTCTGTACCGAAACCAGGAAGGCCTTGACGACGCTTCACTCAAGAAATACGCAGCCGAACTGGGTTTGAACATAGCCCAATTTGAGTTAGACTTTAGCAGCGAAAAAACGGCCGCCGAGGTGCGAAAAGACATGGCCGATGGGAAAAAATACGGCATTGGCGGCACGCCCGCCATTTTCGTCAACGGTGTGAGAATACATCGTTTATCAACAGACGGCTTTCGAACCGCGATCGAACGGGCGTTACCAAAATTGGCACCTAAATAGAACTTGTATGCATTTTTACATTCTTTTTTCGATGGTCTTTTTGATTGCTTCATGCGGCGGTGGAACCAATGGTTCGATCCCGAAGTCCAATGCGAACGGAAACGGCACTGCAAAACAGGCCGCACTGCCGGTCTATACCTATGACATCGTCAAAACCTATCCACACGACCCGAAAGCATTCTCCCAGGGACTGGTGTTCAGGGACGGTTTCCTTTACGAGAGTACAGGCGAGCTGGGAGAGTCAACGCTTAGGAAGGTAGAACTCGAAACCGGCAAGGTTTTGAAAAAATACGATCTGCCCAAAGAGGTTTTTGCCGAGGGAATCGCTATTCTTGGCGATGAGGTCTATCAGCTCTCATGGCGGAATAACATGGGCTGGGTTTACAGCGTCGACGACTTTAAGCTGCTTCGCGAGTTTGAGTATTCCGGCCAAGGTTGGGGTTTGACGCACGACGGAACTAACTTATTCATGAGCGACGGGACGCACGTTATCAGGATCGTAAATCCAAAAGATTTTTCGACAATTCGAACGATCGTTGTCAAAGACGAAGCGGGCCGGCCCCTGATGAAGCTCAACGAGCTTGAATTTGTGAAGGGCGAGGTCTGGGCGAATATTTGGCATTCGGAGGAGATGAACAAGCCGAATCACATAGCCCGCATCGATCCCGCAACCGGCAAGCTGCTCGGATGGATCGATCTCAGTAACATTTCGCCCGACGATCAAAATGGTGACGGGAAAGAAGAGCATACGTTGAATGGAATTGCCTACGACGAGACAACCGACCGGCTGTTCGTCACTGGGAAGAATTGGAAAAAGCTGTTCGAGATCAGAATCAAGCCGAAGCAGTAATGACCGACGACGACAAGATTTTTATGAGCCGGGCAATTGAATTGGCCCGGCAAGGAATGGACTCGGGTTCGGGCGGGCCTTTTGGATGTGTTATTACGAAGGACGGGGCGATCGTTGGCGAAGGGCTAAATCAGGTAACTTCGACGAACGACCCGACGGCTCATGCCGAGGTAGTAGCAATACGAAATGCCTGCACAAATCTGAATTCGTTTCAGCTTGAGGGTTGCGTTGTTTACACATCATGCGAGCCCTGCCCGATGTGCCTTGGCGCGATCTACTGGGCGCGGCCCGAACGTATTTTCATTGCCTGCAATCGTGACGACGCCGCCGAAGCGGGATTTGACGACGCCTTTATTTACGACGAGCTTTGCACAACCGATTTTGAGAAACGAAAGGTCCCGATCTTTAGCCTAATGCGTGACGAAGGCCGTGCGGTTTTTCAAAATTGGATGGACAAGCCTGATAAGGTCGAATACTAGTCATCTATGGTTCTGGGCGCGGGTGCAGAGCAACCCTTACAGACCGGCAATCGTGGTTGAGTTGACCGCATAAACTTAACTTGAAGAGCGAGCTAAAAGAACAGGATTCAAGCCAAGATAAATTTCAGGTCCGGAAGGGTTGCTCTGCACCCGCTTCTTTCAGATGGAAACCCAGTAGCCTAAATTGCAAGGCACTAGCTCTCGATGTCGAACACATATATCTACTTATTTATTGCCCTGCTGGCCGGTGCGATGATGCCGACCCAAGCCGCCACCAACAATAAAATGGCGGCTTTCGTGGATAGCCCGGTTCTAGCGGCTTTCATTTCGTTCGTTGTCGGAACGGTTGCTCTGTTTATTTATATTCTGCTGGCGGGCGTCCCGCTCACCACCCTTGCGGGTGTCAGGGACGCACCGGCAATTGCCTGGGCCGGAGGATTACTAGGGGCTTTTTTTGTAGCCGCAGCAGTTACGCTGGTGCCAAGACTGGGCGTGGCTATGACTTTTAGCCTGATAATCGCCGGACAGATGATCGTCACTCTTGTAATTGACCATTTTGGGCTTCTTGGAATTGAGGTCAAACCCGTTAACTGGCAGCGACTTGTTGGAATTTTGCTGATAACTGGCGGCGTTGTGCTGATTAGGAAGTTTTAAGATATTTGCCCGCGAATTACGCGAATGAACGCGAATCTGAACAATTATATTTCTTTGCCTTATTCGCGTCTTTTCGCGTAATTCGCGGGCAAACTCTTTCATCTAGCTAACTTTAACTCGATGATCAAGTTCATCCTCAACAATCAGGACATCAAGACCGATATCGCAGTCGGCACGACCGTTCTCGATTTTGTCCGTTACCGCCAAAATCTAAAGGGCACAAAGATCGGATGCCGCGAGGGCGATTGCGGGGCGTGTACCGTGTTGGTCGGTGAGTTGAAAGACGCCAGTGTTTCGTATCGCACAATGACATCGTGCCTGATGCCGCTGGCAAACGCCGCCGGAAAGCACATTGTCACAATCGAAGGAATCAATCCCGAAGACGGTTCGCTCACGCCGGTTCAGCAAGCAATGGTTGACGAGAGCGGAACGCAATGCGGTTTTTGCACCGTCGGTTTTGTCATGTCGCTGACCGGTTTCTGCATCGACCGTCTCAGCAGCCAACCGCATGTCAGTAGTCCGCCGCGTGTCAGTAGCCCGCACGTGAGTAAGGGCTCCTATGAAATGGCGATCTCTGCAATCGATGGAAACATCTGCAGATGCACAGGCTATAAATCAATCGAACGCGCCGCGTTCTCCATTTGTAATTTGGCAAAACAGGAAGAACCGCCTGAGTTAGCAGGTGGCGTGAACGCCGGAGCTACGGCGCCCGTTGTCCCCGAGTATCTCACCCACATTGCCTCAAGGCTTATTGTTCTTGATCGAGGTGACGAGGGAACGGGTCCCGGCCGCCAGCTTACGCAGGCGGTTCTGCGCGTGGGCGGCGGCACCGATGTTTACGTCCAAAAGCCGGATGCGATGGCGGAATCGACCGCCGCGCATTTGTTTTACGATGACGACCTTCGCGGCATCCGCGACACGGGCGAATTTATCGAGATCGGTGCCTCCGCAACCGTCACGGATATGCTCGAATCGCCGGTTATGCAGTCGATCTTTCCGCATCTGTACAAACACCTAAAGCTCGTCTCATCAACGCCGATCCGCAACATGGCGACGCTTGCCGGAAATTTCGTAAACGCCTCGCCGATCGGTGACATGACCGTGTGGTTTCTTGCGCTGAACGCAGACATTGTCCTAAATAGTGGCCGCGAGCTGTTGCTCAAGAAACTGTATCTCGACTACAAAAGGCTCGCCAAAACCAACGACGAATTTATTAAAACGATCCGCTTCCGCAAGCCGGGAGCTGATTTCTATTTCAATTTTGAAAAGGTCTGCAAGCGGACGTATCTGGACATCGCAACAGTTAACACCGCGATCTCGCTAAGATGCGAAACCAACCCCGGCAAAAGTTGGGTACCTCCGGCCTTGTCGGGTCCGGAAAAAAGCTCCCCTCCTTACGAAGGAGGGGTGGCCGCGTTTCGCGGTCGGGGTGGTTCTCTCGCCCGAGAGATTGACTACACTATTACCGACGCACACGTAGCCGCCGGTGGCGTCGCCCCGATCCCACTCTACTTAAAAGAAACATCATCATTCCTGATCGGCAGAACGGTGAACGCCGAAACGATCCAAAAAGCGAACGAAATAATGCAGCTTGAGATATCGCCTATCTCCGATGTTAGAGGTACAGAAGAATATAAACGGCTGCTTTTGCGACAGCTTTTCACGGCGCATTTTGTGGAGCTATTTGAAGAATGATTCACCACAGAGCCACAGAGAACTCTGAGAAGACGAACAAAATTAACTCCGTGTTCTCTGTGTCTCTGTGGCGAAATTTTTTAATGAAAAACATCGATTCAAAATCACACGTCCGCGGCGAGTCCATATATCTGGACGATATTCAGCTTGTCCAGGAGACGCTGTTTGCGTGCGTCTTTGATTCGGCGGTCGCACACGGAAAGCTGATCTCCGTCGATATAACAGCGGCAGAAATTTCGGAGGGCGTAGTAAAAGTCATAACGGCAAAAGACCTTATAGGCGAGAACCAAATCGGCGGGGTCGTGCCTGATGAGCCGCTGCTGGCGGATGGCGAGGTGCATTTTCATGGAATGCCGATCGCGGTGGTGTTGGCCGAATCTGAAGAGCTAGCGCGAAAAGCGGCGAAAAAGATCACAGCTGAGATCGAGCCGCTTGAGGTTGTCACCGACCCGCGTGTTGCGGCGGCGAATGGCGATCTGATCGTTCCGCCGAAGCAATTCAAGATGGGCGATACCGACGCGGCGTTCACCCAGTGTGAACACGTCTTCGCCGGCCGTGCGGACATCAACGGGCAGGAGCATCTTTATATCGAAACGCAGGGCGCGTATGCGGTGCCGACCGAGAACGGCGGCCTGAAAATTTATTCATCGACGCAGGGCCCAACGGCGGTGCAGCGTACGGTTTGCCGTGTGACCGGTTTACCGATGCATCACGTCGAGGTCGATGTCCAGCGGCTTGGCGGCGGTTTTGGCGGCAAGGAAGATCAAGCAAATGCGTGGGCAGCGATCTGTGCGGTAGGGACACAGTTAACCAAACGGCCGGTAAAATATGCCCTTCATCGGACGGAAGATATGCGGATGACCGGCAAACGGCACCCGTACTCGGCGGATTACAAGATCGGCGTCAACAGGGATCTAAAGATTGTCTCTTACGAAGTTGTGTTCTATCAGAATGCAGGTGCTTCAGCCGATCTTTCGCCTCCGGTTTTAGAACGCACCCTTTTTCACTGTACAAATTCCTACTTCATCCCGAGCGTCACCGCCACTGCCTATAGTTGCCGCACTAACCTGCCGCCGAACACTGCCTTTCGTGGCTTCGGTGGGCCGCAGGGAATGTTCGTGATCGAATCGGCCATTGCTCACGCGGCTGAAAAGCTAGGCGTACTTGCGTCCGAAATTCAGCGGCGAAATCTTATCGCCGACGGCGACGAATTCCCTTACGGCCAGATCGCCGAAAGCGACGCGATCACGTCTTGGACGCAAGGCAATGAGAAATACGATTTCGCGAAACTGCAAAAAGAGGCCGACGAATTCAACGCCTCATCCAAATATTTCCGAAAAGGCGTCGCGATGATGCCGGTCTGCTTCGGTATCTCTTTTACGAAAACGCCGATGAATCAGGCGCGCTCGCTCGTCCACGTCTACACCGACGGCAGCGTCGCCGTTTCGACTGGGGCGGTCGAGATGGGCCAGGGCGTGAATACAAAGATCGCACAGGTCGCCGCGAAGATGTTCGGGTTAGAGCTCGATAACGTTAAAGTCCATACTACTAATACCTTACGCATCGCAAACACATCGCCGACCGCTGCATCAGCCGCCGCCGATCTTAACGGCAAAGCCACGCAGATGGCTTGCGAATCGATACGAAACCGCTTGTTCGAAGTCGCCCAACGGCTTGTCGAGGCAGAGAGCATTGATAGCTTGTCGTTGGACGAAGGCTTTGTACACCGAAACGGCGAACGCACGAGCCTGGACTGGAAAACGCTCGTAATGGATGCCCATATCGAACGCGTTAACCTAAGCGAACACTCACATTATGCAACTCCGGGCATTAATTTCGACTGGAGTACGGCGAAAGGGCATCCCTTCGCGTATCACGTCTACGGTACAGCGGTTGTCGGCGTGACTGTCGATTGCCTTCGCGGCCGCTACGAGGTCGATTACGTCAAATGCTGTCACGATTTCGGCACGTCAATGAACACCTCGGTCGATAACGGCCAGATCGAGGGCGGCATCGTCCAAGGCCTTGGTTGGATGACAATGGAAGAGGTCGTTTATGACGCGGATGGCAAACTGCGGTCAAATGCTCTATCGACCTACAAGGTTCCGGATATTTATTCGATACCGAAAGAGATCACGATCCTGCCGCTGGAAACAAGGCGCGAAAATCTAGCCATCTTCAACTCAAAAGCCGTCGGCGAACCGCCGCTGATGTATGGCATCGGGGCTTACTTTGCTATACGGAACGCAGTGATGGCATTCAAAAGCTCCCCTCCTGTCTTAGGAGGGGTGGATGCCGTTTCGGCAGACGGGGTGGTTCTCCATTTTGATGCGCCGTTCACGCCCGAAAAGGTTTTGACGAACCTCTATTAGTGATGATTTTAAACGCCGAGACGCGGAGACGCCGAGTTTATGAATCAGCAGGTTGTTTAGGCGAGTTCCGGTCCTAAGGCTAAAGTTCTGCGCTCTGCGTCTCCGCGTCTCTGCGGTAAAATTTCCTCTGTGAAAAAAGAACTCGAACTCTGGCGATTCACCGAAAGCCTCTTGAAACAGGGCCAGCCGGTAATGCTGCTTGTCGTAGCTGAGAGCTCAGGCAGCAGTCCGGGTCGTGCTGGCTACAAAATGGCGGTCGGTGCGAATGGAGAGTTGATCGGCAGCATCGGCGGTGGCGTGATGGAAGTCAATCTTGTCGAGCAAAGCCGGCGAATCTTGTCAGAACCGGAAGCGGTAGCGACCGGCCTCCGAAAACCCGCACTTCGCGAACAGATCCACCAGAAAAACTCGCAGCAAGCAAGCGGGATGATCTGCTCGGGCCGACAGACTGTTATCTTCAAATTGATGACGCCGGAAAATGTGAATGCGGTTCGGTCGATCATTGAAGTTCTCGAAAATCGAGCGGCGGCGCTTCTGACAATTACAACCAGTGATTTCAATATTCTACCTTCGGGCCCACGCGACGAGGATGTCCAGTTCGAGAGATCTCTTGAGACTGAGTTCTCTTACCGCGAGACGTTGGGTCAAAAAAACCTGCTTTATATCATCGGCGGCGGGCATTGCGCTCTGGCATTGTCGGAGTTGATGTCATGCCTCAATTTTCAAATCTCGATATTCGACGATCGATCTGAATTGAATACGCTCGAAAAAAACCGGTTCGCGCACGAGATAAAGATCATCGACGGCTATGAACATATCGCCGAACTCATCCCGTCCGGCCCGAATCAATACGTCGTCGTAATGACGCTCGGTTACGCTTCCGATGAAATTGTAATCCGCAACCTAATAGATAAAGACTTCAAATATTTCGGCGTCCTCGGCAGCAAGGCGAAGATGGCTGTGCTTCTCAAAACTCTCGAAAACGAGGGCCTCCCGGACGATCGACTATCTCGAATCTACACTCCGATCGGTTTGCCAATCAACTCACACACACCTGAAGAGATTGCGGTCTCGATCGCTGCCGAGATCATCTCTGTCAAAAACTCGTGAATGAATGTCCGGCAAACTTCAGTTTGTCGCCGACCTTCGTCGCACAACAACAAACTGAAGTTTGTTGGACGAGGGAACAATTTTCTCCATGTGGTGTCTAACACATCGAACGGTTGGCACCGTGCTTTGAAATGGAGGAACAAAAATTATGTTTGACAAATTGATCGTATCCGACGAGCAGGGAGCCGATTTTAAAGGCCGGAGCCGTTATTTTATGGTTTCGACCTTCGTCGTAGGCGTATTGTTTATAAGCGCCGTCGTCTTCAGCCTGTACGCCGCCGATATCGGGCTCGGCGTTGATCAGTTGGAGATGTCAGTGATGGTGGCACCTTTAACCCCCGAATCACCGGAGCCGGCGAAACCGATTCAGGTGCAGAACCAACCGCAATCAAGCAAGTCGAATGTACCGGTCCGGAATGAAAATATCTTGAGGCCAGAAGAAAGCCCGATCGCGATCCCGACGGATATTTCAGTCGCTCGAAGCACAGTGCTAACGCGCCCGATCGGGCGATTCATGATTGGTCGTGTTGAAACAAGTGGGCAGGGCGATCCAGGAAATTCCCGTGCCGGAGTAATTGACGGAACCAGTTCTGCGGCTTCATCGCAGCCTATTCCTGAGGCAGAAAACATTCCTGAGCTGCCGCCCGCAATCAAATCGAAACCGCCGACACCTCTCGGACCTGTGTCGATGGGCGTCGTGAACGGGCGTGCGACCTCGCTGCCAAAACCTCCGTATCCCGCCGCAGCCATTGCCGTAGGAGCTGCAGGCCAGGTCACGGTTCAGGTACTAATAGATGAAAGCGGACGAGTCGTTTCGGCAAAAGCAGTCGACGGGCATCTTCTGTTAAAACGCGAGGCTGAACGTGCGGCCCTGAATGCCCGATTTTCGCCAACTCTGCTATCGAAAGTGCCTGTTAAAGTAACGGGTGTGATCGTCTATAATTTCAAGCGAAGTTGATGCCAATCTTCTGTCATTTTGACAGAAACCTTATAAGTCCCGGCGTGTCGAGATCATAGATCGGCACGCCGAATTTTTGTTTTAGGGTTTCATAAGAAACACCGTCGAGAAAGATCGGCTCGTCGGATTTGATCGTACTCGTCGGGATAATTACAAAATCGCCGGTGATTTGGTCCTTTACCGCGAGAAGGTCCTGCGCCGTGAGCAGCCCGGCAACCGAAACGTCACCGCCGAAATACGTGTTGGGTACGGCGATCACATTAAGTTTAGCTCCGGTCGCGCGGTTGTACTTTTCGATCTGCGCGGCAAGGATCGGAGCAAACATTTCTCCGGTCAAAATCGTACCAAAAAGGGCAGAACCGCCCGCGTTAGCAGGTGGCTGGACGTTAGGATTCTCGAAACGCCGTGGTATCAAGGCGGCTGGATGCGTTCGTTGATCTTCCGTAGACAGAACGAGAGAACGACCCCGTCTGCCCAAGGCGGCAGCCACCCCTCCTTCGTAAGGAGGGGAGCCCGAACCTGAAAACCTCCGCGTCTCGGCGTCTCTGCGTTGAAATAATTTCTCAAAAGCTGTCAAAAACGAGCGAATCATCCCGACGCCATCTTCGATCTGCGGGTAGTTACCGTAATGGCGGCGGCTCGGAACATCTATTCCGGCTTTTACGTAGATCTCATCGCCCAAAAAAGCGAAGGTCACGCCGAGTGTTTTACGAAATTCTTTTTGAAGTTTTTCGACTTCCTTGATTGTTCGGCGGCAGAATTCGGGCGTTACGCGGGTCAGCCGTTCGTCGGTGTTGTATCTGGTCAATGCGACCGGCACGACCGCTGTTGAGACCACCTTTGGGTGATGGGCGGCCAGATCGCGGAGCGTTTTTTCCAGCTGAACGCCATCGTTTAGGGTCGGGCAAAGGACTACTTGCGCATGCAGCTCGATGTTGTTGTCGAGCAGTGTTTTCAACTTGCCCGAAATGTCGGCCCGATCTTCGCTAACGCCGAGAAGATATGCACGCGTTTTCAGATCGGTGGCATGGATCGAAACATATTGCGGTGACAACCGCTGCTCGACGATACGCTTCATCTCGTCATCGGTGATCGAGCTGAGCGTAGTGTAATTCCCGTAGAGAAATGAAAGCCTTATGTCTTCGTCGCGGACGAAAAGTGATGGCCGGGCGTCTTCGGGGTTTCCTTTACAGAAACAAAAAATACATTCGTTGGCGCATTGACGCGGAACGATCTGCTCGAAATTCAGCCCGAAATCTTCACTCTCATCGCGGTCGAACTCGATCTCCATCGTTTGGCCATCGGGTTTTTTAATTTTGAAAGTTAGCTCAGTTTCTCCTGCGGTCTGAAAGCGGAAATCGAGATAATCCCGTACCGTCCGGCCGTTGACGCGAATGATCCGGTCATTGGGCGCCAGCTCAAGCTCGGCACCGAGACTGTTCGGCTCTACTTCGGTGATGATCACGCCCGGACGCCGAAGCTGCGTCACGGCGGGTGTTACTGCGAATTCGTACATACCGTAGAAACTATTTAGTGTATGTTTTCGGGCGTAGAGTTGGCAAGGTATGCCGGGTACGGGCTGGCACGCACGTTGACATGAGAATGCAGAAGCCCGCACGAAGTAAGGGCGTTTTTGGCAGGTAATGCGTCCACGCCCTTACTTCGTGCGGGCTTTTGCATTCAGTTCTTCATGCGCGGCTGTTGAACTCTACTGAGATTTGTTTGTGCCGTCTGGTTTCGCGGGTCGACCTCAAGTGCTTTTTTGTAATCGGCAATCGCGGCATCAAGGTTGCTTTTCATTTCGTATGCGTAACCACGATGAACGTATGCCATTGACGACTTTGTTGAGAGGCGTATCGCCGTATTGCAGTCGGCGATGGCCTGGTCAAACTCTTTGCGCGCATACAGATAGATGACGCAGCGGTTGATATAGGGCGTCGGGCTTTGCGGATTCAGATTGATCGCGGCGGTGATGTCATCAAACGCTGCCTGGTATTCTTTCTTTTCAAAATGCATGAGGCCTCGGCTGTTGTACGTCGTATGAAGCTGGGTCTGAACGGCCGTAAATTGCGGGTTTGTGCGGCGTACAATTTCGAAATCGGCAATGGCTTTGTCGTAATCTGACTTTAGCCGGTAACCGATCCCGCGCTTTACGTAGATCAAGCTCGTCATAAACTCCGGCGAGCTGCGCAGTGTCTGGCTGCAGGCATTAATAATCCCGTTGGCGGCCGACCGCGCCTGCTCAGGTGTCATCCGGCGTCTCTCAATATAAAGACATTCGGCAATTGGCCGCTTGTCGATTTCGGGCCTCAGGCTGATTGCCTTCCCGTAGTATGTTGCGGCCGCCACCGCGTCTCCCTTAAAATCGTGAGCTACCGCCAGGTAAAAGAGTGCCTCGGCATCGGCCGGATTCGACAGGACCGCCGCATCGAGATCGGTCGCCGCCCGGTCATAGTTTGCTTTTAGCAAATAGCACGTTCCGCGCCCGAAAAACGCCTTTGAATGTTTCGAGTCGAGATCGATAACTCTTGTGTATTCATTAATTGCACGATCGCAGTCAGGCTTGCTGCGTAAATCATCGGCCGCAGCCATGACAGCGGCAATATTAATAAGATTGATCTTGAAATTGTAGGTGAGTATGCCGGAACCGCGAGCTGGCCTGCCATCTTTTTTGGCCGGCGTGAACGTCGATTGCCGTGCGGCAGCCACCGCCTTTTCGGTCAACCCGTTTGGAAGCACGGTAAGCGGCGTCACCGAAGTGACACGCCCGGCCTCGTCAAGTTCAAGAGCCAGTTTCACCTCACCGCTCGTCCCGGCCTTTCGTGCCTCCGGTGTGTATTCAGGCTTTACAAGATTAACGGCCTTGCCAACCAGATCGCCAAGGTCAACTAAAGCGGGCCGTTGCACCGGCGTCGGAGTTTGCACCGTCGTTGAAGGCGAATTGGCCCGGATTACTGCGATCAGCTCGTCCGTGGCACCCGCTTGCCGCAGATCGTCTTCGCGATCCTGTGTCAACGCCTTATCTACCTTACGCTTCTTTACCTGAAGGATGATCCAGTTTATTAACGCGGCCTTATTTTTAAAAGACTGATTCGGGAGCTTTGTTTGTAGTGCCGTGTTTATCTCCGGATAGGTCAGGCGCGTCTGCGCTTTAGTCACGAAATAAGAATTACAGAAAACCAGCCCAGCCGCGGCGAAAGCGGCGACGATTGCAACAAAACTTTTACGGGAACAGGGCATTTTCGAATCCTTTTACGTTAACTATCAATTATATGACATGTTTAACACCTTGTTTTTGCCTTCTATCCGGCGCGAATTGTCGTCAATTACAGCTATTCGTAAATACGCAGTTCGGGTCCTGATTCCGTTTCGGTTTTCTCCGAATTGGCTTCTTTACCTCTACTTGCCTTACCGTTCTGTCAGGCGTCGGGTCGGGTTGCGTTCTTGGCCTTTCGCGGGTTCGCCGCGGTTCCGTTTCTTCCGGTGTTGGCATCGGCGCTGGAGTCGGATCGACATAAATGACCGCCGGCGTAGGTGTCGGCGTCGATGGCGCAACCGTCGGGGTCGGCTCGACCTTGTTTGTCGGAACAGGAACAATGCTGTTAACCGGGGGCGTTTCCGGCGTTTCGGGCGGTGCGGCAGATGAAAGCCATCTCATAACGCCGAATATCCCGACCGCACCGATCAGGAGTGCAGCAAACGCCGCGGGAAGCAGCCAAAGCATTTTGCGATAAGGGCTCGGGCGAACTTCCACGGTTTTGGGAAGAGCTGTGGACGGGCCCGGAATATTTTGATCGCTTACATACCCAAGCTTGTGTTTCAATTCCCCAAGGGCCACCGCCATCGCGTCGGCGGTCTGATACCGCAGCTCTTTATTCTTTTGCAGAGCCGTAACGATGATTTGCTGCACATCCGGCGATGCGTGCTCGATCGTGTCAGGCGTCTGTTCGAGTATCGCGACGATCGTATGGCTCGCCGTGGGCCCGTCGAACGGCAATCTACCGGAAACCATCTCGTAAAGCAAAACCCCGAGGCCCCAAATGTCTGTCCGGGCATCAACTTCACCGCCTTCCGCCTGTTCGGGAGACATATAAGCGGCGGTGCCCATTATCGTCCCAGGCATCGTGTGATTAAAGCTGCGCTGCGAAACCGGAACATCTCCGGAGATCGACCTTCGCGTTGCATCAGTCAGCTTCGCAAGCCCGAAATCCAGAACTTTTACATACCCGTCGGGGCGGAGCATCACGTTTTCGGGTTTGATGTCTCGATGAATAATGCCCGCTTTGTGGGCTGCCGCCAACGCTCCGGCGACCTGCGATGCGATCTTGAGCATTTCGACGAACGGGATCGCTCCTTGCGTCATTTTTTCACGCAGCGTCTCGCCTTCAACGAACTCGGTCACGATAAACTCACAGCCCTCTAAATGTCCGATCTCGAATATAGTAACTATGTTGGGATGATTTAGAAGCGAGATCGCACGAGCTTCCCGTTGAAAACGCTGGAGCCTCTCCTGATCGCGGGAAAAGAATTCAGGTAACACCTTGAGCGCCACTTCGCGGCCAAGCTGTGTGTCGAGGGCGACATACACAATGCCCATGCCGCCCTCTGCAAGACGTTTTTGGATTACATACTTTCCGAATATTTTCCCCACTCGCGGATCGGTCGGCAGTCCACCGGAAAACGCCTCGGTAACGGCATCGGCCGATACGTTCGTCAAACGGGCCGTTTCGCCTCTGTAAAAAAACTGCTCGGTTTTCTCGCCGTTATTTAGGTAATATTCCACCTCGCGGCGCAGAGCGTCGTCGCCGCGACATGCGTCGGCAAGATATGCATCGCGCTCGTGCAGCGGCTGCTTAAGCACCGATGCCAAAAGAAATTTTACTTTTTCAATGCGTTCGGGCTGCATTGGCATTTTCCACGCTTTTTGCGGGGATTATATCACGTTTCGAGCGTCCGACTCCCAAAAGAAAATTGCCTGCGAAATACACGAAAAGATGCGAAAAAGAGGAAATCCTTTTCGCATCTTTTCGCATCTTTTCGCGTGTTTTCGAGGGCAAATCAACTTATCCCGCCGATGCCGATTTAAGATCGAGAAGTGAATCAAGCGGCGTGTACTCAAGGTTCTGCGAGGTCGCAACCGCTTCGTAGGTCAGCTTGCCCGCATAAGTGTTGACGCCTTCGGCCAAACCGGGATCGTCGCCTATCGCCTTCTCAAACCCTTTGTTTGCAAGGTCCAATGCGTACGGCAGCGTCGCGTTGGTCAGCGCAAATGTCGAGGTACGCGGCACGGCTCCCGGCATATTCGCCACGCAATAATGGAGTACGCCTTCTTCGTAATAAGTCGGGTTAGAGTGCGTCGTCGCATGCGTTGTTTCGAAACATCCGCCCTGATCGACGGCGACATCGACAAGCACGGCCCCGTTCGGAACGAGATGCAGCATGTCGCGCGTGACAAGCTTCGGTGCCGCCGCTCCGACAACCAAAACAGCACCGATAACCAGATCGGCATGCGAGATGGCTTCTTCAATGGCGTATCGCGACGACGCGAGCGTCTGCACCTTCGACAGGAAAATATCGTCAAGCTGGCGGAGACGGTCGAGGTTGCGGTCGATTATCGTCACCTTCGCCCCCAAACCGACTGCCATTTTCGCCGCTTCCGTACCGACAATTCCGCCGCCGATGATGACGACATTTGCCGCCGGAACTCCGGGAACTCCGCCGAGCAAAATACCGCGGCCGCCGTTCATTTTTTCAAGATATGTCGCACCGACCTGCACGGACATGCGTCCCGCGACTTCCGACATCGGCGTCAAAAGCGGCAACCGGCCCTGTTTGTCGGTGATCGTCTCGTAAGCAACGCCCGTCACCTTGCGTTCAAGCATCTGTTTGGTCAGCTCAAGCTCCGGTGCGAGATGCAGGTATGTGAACAGTAACTGGTTCTCCCGCATCCGCGGATATTCGGGTGCGACCGGCTCCTTGACCTTGACGATCATGTCGCCCGCTTCCCAAATTTCGTCAGCCGTGTCCAGCAACTCTGCACCGGCTTTAACATATTGCTCATCGGTAAACCCCGATCCTTCGCCCGCCGACTTTTGCACAAAAAGCTCATGCCCGGCATTTTCCAGCGCCTGAACGCCCGCCGGCGTCAGCCCGACACGGTATTCGTTGTCCTTAATTTCCTTCGGTAATCCGATCTTCATTCGATGACTCCTAATATTTTATTGATATAACAAAATCTTTTATTACGAGCGATTATAAATCGTTTTTGTGATTATCTAAAATGCCATAAATGCGTTTTGTCGTGGACCGTCCGTCTTGCAATGCTGGAATAAAAAAAAGCATCGTTGCTGTTTGATGAAAAACGATTATTCGGAGAAAATCTGAAGAGTACACGAAAACCTATGACAAACGATTTTTTTGAAATTCCCGTCAAGACGATTGACGGGCAGGAAACCAACTTGGACAACTATAAAGGCAAAACGCTTTTGATCGTAAACGTAGCATCAAAATGCGGCTTGACGCCGCAATACGAAGGGCTGGAAAAACTTTACGAGAGTTATCGTGATAAAGGCTTTGAGATCTTGGCGTTTCCGTCAAACGATTTTAAGGGCCAGGAACCCGGAACCGAAGAAGAGATTAAGGATTTTTGTTCGACGACCTACAACGTGCAGTTCCCGATGTTCTCGAAGATCGGCATTAATGGCGAAGAGCGTCATCCGCTCTACAAAAACCTGATCGATGCCCATTCCGAAACCAACGTAAACAATGGCGACGGTATGGAAGAACGGCTCCGCAACTTTGGGCACACACGCGTCGACCCGACCGATGTGTTATGGAATTTTGAGAAATTTCTCGTCGGCAAAAACGGCCAGGTAGCGGCACGCTTTGCTCCCGATGTAACACCAGACGACCCGCGTATGACCGAAAAAATCGAAGCTGACTTGGGACAATAACCACGGTAAAACCGTGGCTTTTTTTGAAATGAGAAAGAGCGTTTCCGCCGTTTCTCTCGTAAATTCTGTTTTTAGATCTCGACGGCGTCGATCTGAGCTTTCTGCAGTTTGCCGCTGTAATCGATGTAGAGCGATTTCCATTCGCTGAAGATGTCGAGGACCTGGGTACCGGCTTCACGGTGGCCGTTGCCGGTGCCTTTTGTGCCGCCGAATGGGAGATGGACTTCAGCGCCGATGGTGGCGGAATTTACGTAACAAATGCCGGTGTAGAGTTCCTGCATTGCGTAGAACGACTGGTTGACATCCTGCGTATAGATCGCCGACGAGAGGCCGTATTTGACGCCGTTTACGATGTCGATGGCTTCGTCGAGCGTAGAGAACGGAATAACGCAGGTAACCGGGCCGAAGATCTCTTCCTGCTCGATCCGCATGCCGGGCTGAACGTCAGTAAACACTGTCGGTTCAATGAAATAGCCGTTCTTGTATTCGCCTTTCGTAAGCTGGTTTCCGCCGCAGGCGAGCGTCGCTTTGTCCTGGTTCTTGCCGATGTGAATGTAGCCGAGAATCTTCTGCATCGCATCTTCGTTGATTACCGGGCCGACTTCGGTCTTCGCGTCAAGCCCGTTGCCGACACGAAGCTTCTTCGTCTTTTCTACCAACTTCTCGCAAAACTTTTTATACACCTTTTTATGAACGACCAGCCTCGACGAAGCAGTGCAGCGTTGGCCGCTTGTTCCGAACGCTCCCCACAGAGAGCCTTCGACGGCGTTGTCGATATCGGCGTCATCCATGACGATGATCGCGTTTTTGCCGCCCATTTCGAGGCTGACAATCTTGTTATCGCGGGCACAGGCTTCCGCAATTATGCGGCCGGTGTCGGTCGAGCCGGTGAATGAGATAAGCCGCACGTCCGTATGGTTGACGAGCGCGGCACCGGCTTCTCCCATACCGTTGACGACGTTGACGACGCCTTTCGGAATCCCGGCTTTTTCACACGCTTTAACTAAATTTATTGTCGAAAGAGGAACGTCCTCGCCGGACTTTATGACGACGGTGTTTCCGCAAACGAGTGCCGGAATAAGCTTCCAGGATGGGATCGCCATCGGGAAATTGAACGGCGTGATCAGCCCGCAAAGGCCGACGGGCTGACGGACACACATCGCGAATTTGTTCGGCATTTCGGCGGGTGTCGTAAATCCGTGTAGACGGCGGCCTTCACCGGCGGTGTAATAAGTGCAGTCGATTGCTTCCTGAACGTCGCCGCCCGCTTCTTTCAGGACCTTGCCCATTTCGCGGGTCATCTGGCGTGTAAAGTCCTCTTTGTTATCACGCAGGATCTCGCCCAATGTGAACAATAACTCCGCACGTTTCGGAGCGGGCGTCCGCCGCCATTTCGTCGCCGCATTTTTCGCCGCTTCGACCGCCGCGTTCACATCGTCGGCGTTCGACTTCGGAAAACGGCCGACGATATCTGTTGTGTCAGCTGGATTTAGATTATCAAACCATTCGCCGGACGAGCTTTTTACCCATTCGCCGGCAATGTAATTGTGATAGGTTTTGGTGGATGTTTTTTTTGATTTTGCTTCTTTTGCTTTAGCCATACGGCTAGTTTAATAGCAAAAGTTCAAAGATCAAAGTTCAAGGTTCAAAGTCCAAAACAACCCCGGACCTTGAACCTTAAACTTTGAACTTTGCACCTCGAACTCAAGCTTCCGATTTACTGTACCGAAAACTGAACTATCCTCACCTGAGCGGTGCGGGTCCTCGAGTTGAACGTAAGGATCTGCATCACGACAGGATCGCCCGGCTTAAGTTTGTTCACCATGGCGGTGAACGCCTTTACATCCGTTACGGCAATCCGATTTATTTTCTGAATGAGGTCGCCTTCGCCAAGCGCATCGACGCCATTCGATAATTTAACGTCGGCAATATAGCTTTCCGGATTGATCTCTTTTACCAGGAGTCCTTTTTGTCCTTCCACCTTGTAAAGCGTAGCAAGGTCAGGCGTTACCTCGGTCAGCGTGAGGCCGAACGGTCTGACATCTTCATTGACGCGATTTAACGGGAGCTTTACCGGAGCCGGGCCGTCCGCTCCGTTTCTTCCCTCGACCGGACGCTCGTTAAGCCGCAGCGTAGTCGCCTTGCGTTCCATGACCGTGCCGGCGGCCTCGCGCAGGTAAAATACGGCGACCGACTGGTCAGGCGGCGTTGCCGAAACCTTTGCGATCAGGTCGAGTGCGCTTTCAACCGGTTTGCCATCGAATTCTACGATTACATCGCCGGATTTCAGGCCCGCCAGACCGGCCGCACTTTTCGGGTCGGTGACTTCGAGCACTATCGCTCCTTTAGCGTCCTTAATTCCATAGACCTTTGCGAATTCAGGCTTTACCGATTCGAGACTGACTCCCAAATAACCCCGGCGGACCTTGCCGCTTTTCAATATCTGATCGAGAACAACAGCCGCTTCAGTTGATGGAAATGCAAACCCGACACCGTTGGAATCGCCATTCGAGGTTGCGATCTGAGAATTAATGCCGATCACCTCGCCCTTCATGTTAACCAGCGGGCCCCCGGAATTGCCTCGATTGATGGCCGCGTCGGTTTGTATAAACCTTTGAAACAGAGTAGTACTCGGCGTTTGGCGGTTCATTTGCGAGATGATGCCGGCCGTCACAGATCGTGAAAGGCCGAAAGGTGAACCCATTGCCAAAACCCAGTCGCCGACCTCGGATCGGCTTGAATCGCCAAGCTTTGCGAACGGCAAATCCTTTCCCGCTTCGACCTTGAGAATGGCGAGATCCGTTTCTTCGTCCTCGCCAATGACTTTTGCGAGAAGTTCTTCACCGGAATCCAGCTTGACCGTAATGCGTACGGCCTCGGCGATAACATGAGCGTTTGTAATAATATAGCCGCGTTTGTCGACGATAAAGCCGCTGCCGACCGAATAGGAAGGGCGTCGCGGAAGCTGCCTGCGGAAGAAATCGAGTACATCGTCTGAATCGCCCGGCTTAACTTCGCCTTTAGTCGTGAATTCGGGCATCTTCCCTTTCGTGTCGATGCTGACTACAGCCGGTGCAACTGCTTTAGTGACCGCCGCAAACGAAACGGAGAGCTGCTCAGGAGAAATTTGGACCGCTCGCGGCTCATCGGTTCGGGGTGGCTGTGCAACGACGGCAACCGACAAAAAAGCGACGGCTATCGATCCCACAAATAGCTTCACCGCTGCATTCGAAAAACGAAATTTCTGCTTACATTGAGACATTATTGCTGCTCCTCAACAATCGAGATTCCAACAACCCGTATTAATAGGTTGTAAGTATAACAAATAAGCGCTTTTGTCCGAAAAGTTTTGCAATTCGCAGATTTGATGTTGATTCTACGAATTTCAATGCCCTCGATCTTTTAGCGTCATCAATTCATCGCTATCAGAACCTTCAACACACCTTTTTGAGAAGCTCGGTCGATAGCGGAGATGCCGTCAGCGAGATTGAATTCTTCGCTAATAAGATCGTCGACGCGAATCTTTTTGCCTGCGAGAAGTTCCAGCGCCGGCGCAAAACGGCCGCAGCGGGAGCCGACGACCGTTATTTCATCGACGACGACCCGCGAGGCCTGCCATGTCGGCGTTCCGTGAAAAGTAGATTTTAGAACGATCTTTCCGCGGGGCTTTACCAGATCGAGAGCGGTTTCAAAACCGGATTCGGAGCCGCTTGCCTCGACAACAACATCGAACTTCCTCCTGAGTTTGCCTACATCCACGGCCAGAATACCCTCGATATTAGTCGATTCGACGATTGAGAGTTTTGAGCGGTGCCTGCCGATAAGGGTGACATTGTCCGATTTTAGGCCGAGCGACATTGCACAGAGAATGCCGAGTTTCCCATCGCCGATAACCGCAAGCTGCGTGTCAGACGTTATTTCGACCTGCTCCGTAATACCATATGCGGCGGCAAGCGGCTCAACAAAGACCGCTTCGTTGTCAGAAACACTGTCCGGCACTTCGAGGAGGTTTCCCGACGGCAGCGTGAGGAATTCGGCGTGGCAGCCGTCGCGGCCGTGAATCCCGAGAACCGTGCGCTGCGGGCAATGCCGCGAATCTCCGGACAGGCAGAGTTGGCAGACGCCGCAGCCAACATTTATCTCACCAACCACGCGTTTGCCTATTAGATCAGGACGATCACCCGCAGCTTCGACGATGCCGACAAATTCATGCCCGATCGTTCCGCTAAAACCCGCGTAGCCGCGGACGATCTCAAGATCCGTACTACAGATGCCGGAGCGGACGACGCGAACGAGTGATTCGGTATTACCTTCCGGCCGCGGAATGTCGGCGAGCGTTAACTCTCCATTTTTGACCCTTAAGGCTCTCATTTGAATGCTCAAACACGTCGGAAAAATATTTTGGTGCGAGCTGGACGCCGCCCGCCAGACCCCAAGATCGTCATCTAATTTGTGTAATAGACCTTAACATCGCGTTCGCCGGTGATCAGCCATTGGCCGTTGAACTTGCGAAACTGCATCTGCTGCCTAACTTTGCCGGTCGAGCGGCGTGAGCCATCGAACACCCATTCCTTGTCAAAAGCTGCGGTCGCACGCCCGCCTGAATCATCGACCGTAACATCCATGTTGCTGATGTTGACCGAAATCGAGCTAAACATCTTAAAAGCCCGTTGTTTATCGCGGCGGACGAAATCGATGCTCGCGCCGCGTTTGCGGTAATAATCGACCGAGCCGGCGTATTTGCTCATGTACGAATCGAGATCGCCGGATTCGGCAAGCGATTTCCAGCTATCGATCTGCTGAGAAACCTCCCGTGAAGCCTGCTGTTTATCGACCTGCGGTGTCGGTGTTGGGGTGATTTTCCGGTCGGGCGAACTATTATTGTTTGAAACCGCCGTCGCCGAAGGCATCACAGTCGGAGCGGGCGTACTAAGGCCGTTCGAATTCATGTTTCCGGGCGGAACAGCGTTCTGATTTCCGCTGCCATTATTCGCATTTCGGGCAATGTCGTCGCCAAAACCTTTAAAGTAGATCCACGCACCGATGCCCCCGACGACGAAAACCAAAAGCATAACGACCGCCGTTGCTACGATGGCAAGAGCGGTTTTCGACGCGTCCGCAACCTCGCTTTTCGGCTTCCATCGCGTCACTTCGGACTCAGGGGCTGGCGTGTTTACGCGAGCTGCGGTCTCAAGTTCCTGTCCGGCAAAGGAAATGGTCGGCTGCTGAGTGGCGGGTAAGACTTCGAGCGGCGCTCCGTCTTGCAGACAAAACCGTAGCGTGTCATCGGTATATTGTGAATGGCAACTCGGACAGGTTCTCATCGCCTTTTTTTCTAATGCCCTTGGTCGAGTCGCCGAAAACCGCGGGAATTTACATTTCGGGCTACTCTATCTATACTTTTTCGAGGTCAAAGATTATCAATTTTGCGATTGGAATGCGAATATCGAGTTTATGCGAAATATCTTATTGTTAATACTTGCAGTGACACTTGCTCTGTCTGGGATCGCTTGCGGCGGCGGAAGCGGAAACGCAAATACTGTTAATAAAGCCGCTCCGCCGGAACGAAAATGCTCGGCAATTAGCGATACGCCTACCGAGGCCTATAAGCGCCTCTATGCGGCGGTAAAAACTAAGAATACCGACACCATTAAGGGCGAAATGTCCAAAAACACACAGGAATTTGCTGAATCGCTTGCGGCACGTCAAAAGAACCCGATCGAAAAAGTTTACGTTAACGGATTTACCAAATCGACCTTTGCCGAAACGCTGCCGGAAATGCGTGACGAACGTGTCGCCGGATGCTGGGGGGCGGTCGAAGTGAGAAATGACGCGGACCAAATCTGGGAGGACCTGCCGTTCGCAAATGAGGACGGTAAGTGGAAATTCGCGATGGGAGAGATGTTTGGTGGTTCATATAAATCGCCAGGAAAGAGCCAGGGAGCAAGGGAACGGGAGGCAGCCAATTCTAGTAATGGCGCACCGCCCGCATCGCGGACTCTCAACACCAACACTGCGACCGCGGCGAACGGTGCGCCGAAATATGACGGGCCGCAGGTCGAGCCGATGCCAAAAAAATAAATGATCGACGCGGCCGCTATCGGAGAAATAATCGCCCTTTACGAAAAGCACGCCTGGACCTTGCGCCGTGTTTTGCTTTCCGATTCGTTACGAAAAAGCCTTTCGACGAAGGGTGCCGAGATCTTTGAAGATGCGGAAGTAATAGGATCCGAACTGGACGCCGCGTGGTTTTCGAGGTCGTCGAGGCCTGATTCCACCGCATGGGAAATTCGTCATCTTTGCGAAACGCCCTTTGCTTTAGTAGAGGTCATTGACGACAGCACGGATAGTAAGCGATCCGAAGAAGTTTTCGCCATCACGGAGGCGAAAATGAGGGCGATGTTACTCAAGAGACCGCAGGCAAATTAAGAGGTTTCGTACTGCAAGAGCGCAACGTACATTTTTTCCTTGCGATTATTATTCATTCGTCATCTAATGTATGTGGTTGACAAGTTTCGCTGGCCGGTAGCAAACTTACAGTGTTGACATGATAATAAAAGATCTAGGCCCCGCAGTCGTCAGTGTTTGGGACGGCTTGCGGCACGTAACAAAAAAGATGCTGGTCGGTGCATTGCAATCGAGCGGCACCAACCCGTCCACTAATCCAACACAAAAATTCTCGTATGACGCCCACGCCGATTGGGAGGTTAGCCGTCTGCTTTTGGCTCTGGACGAGCAATCGCGTAAAGGTGCTTCGACCAAAAATCGGAAGAAATTGGGCGAGCTCGCCGAGTTGGCAGAAACGTGCGTCCGCGTGCTTGAAGCGCAAAGCGGATCGGCGGAAGTCTTTATACAGCTTGCCGAACGGGCGATAAAGAAACACGATTACAATAAGCTGGATAAACTGTCGGACAGGTTGTTTGAAAGATTTTCTGCAGGCGAGATAGCCGAAATCGTCCGCCAGACTGATATGCCGCAGATTCGTGCGATAGCATACGAGACGCTCGCTTTGCTTCCTGTCGCGACGCTCATGCCGCTGCTCGACGATCCGCTTTACACAGATATCGGCGCAAGCGCCTTAGAACAAAAGGCCTTCGAATACGATTCGGAAGAAGCCCGCGATGCGTTGGAACAGTATTTTCCGGACAATGAACTCCTGGGTGACTAGGCTCGGCAATTAGAGTTCAGACTCTACCTGAATGATAAGCGGTGTTTAGAGGCGGTCTCTGACCGCCGTTGCTGTTTCATAGCTTTACAAACGGTCAGAGAAACAATAGGCCATTTGGTTTGCTTTTCTGATGAAACTTGAACTCATAAAGGTTGACGTTCGAACTAACTCGCCGAGATAGCCTCGTTCAATTTTTCCTTATATCGTTTTGGATACATCGGAAATTTCGCCGTAATTTCCGCAACTTCACGGCGTACTCGTGTTTTTAAGTCTTCCGACTCAGGTTCGTGGATAATCGCGGCGAACATTTCGCCGATCTGCTTCATCTCGCTTTCTTTCATTCCACGCGTCGTCAACGCCGGCGTTCCCAAACGAATTCCCGATGCAACAAAAGGCTTCTGCGTATCAAACGGGATCGTATTCTTATTGACCGTGATGTGCACCTCGTCCAGGGCTTTTTCAGCTACTTTGCCGGTGATGCCCTTGCCGTCCATGTAAACATCTACGAGCAATAGGTGATTGTCCGTTCCGCCGGAAACGAGCCTTAAGCCCGCATTTGAGATCGTTTCGGCCAGCACTCTTGCATTATCGATTATCTGCTGCTGATACGCCTTGAAATCTTCGCGTAATGCCTCCCCGAACGATACCGCCTTTGCCGCGATGATGTGTACGAGCGGCCCGCCCTGCACGCCGGGAAATACGCTGCGGTCTATGTCTTTCGCAAATTCTTCGCGGCACAGGATCAACCCGCCCCGCGGCCCGCGAAGCGTTTTATGCGTCGTCGTCGTGACAAATTCGCAATGCGGAACCGGCGACGGATGCAGCCCGACAGCTACAAGCCCGGCGATGTGTGCAATGTCTGCCATCACTTTTGCATCGACCCCCTGCGCAATCTCGCCGATACGTGCAAAATCTATAGTTCGCGGATACGCCGACGCGCCGCAGATCAGCAATTTTGGGCGATGCTCTTCCGCGAGTCGCTGAAGTTCGTCATAGTCGATCTGCTCGGTATCTTTTCTGACGCCGTAATCGGCGACCTTATAGTTAATACCCGAAAAATTGAGCGGATGGCCGTGCGTCAGATGCCCGCCGTGCGACAGATTCATCCCCAGGATCTGATCGCCATGATCAAGCGCCGTCATCAGCACCGCCATATTCGCCTGAGCACCGCTGTGCGGCTGGACGTTGGCGTGTTCAGCTCCAAATATTTCCTTCGCCCGATCGATCGCCAATTGCTCAACAACATCCGCAAACTCGCACCCGCCATAATAACGCTTCCCCGGATAACCCTCGGCGTACTTATTAGTGAAAACCGTGCCCATCGCCTGCAAAACAGCCTCGGACACGAAATTTTCGGACGCGATAAGCTCAAGCCCATTAGTCTGCCGCCGCACCTCGTCGTCAATCGCATTGCTAATGAGCGGGTCTGCTTCGGAAATGTTTGTCGTGAAAAAGTTGTTCATTTATCTATTTTCAATCTCGCAAATGATCGGCGTCAATCTCGATAGCAGTTTTTGCTTTGGGTCTGAAAGCAAGGCTGATGCACAGTACAACAAGAAGCGACGAAAGGAGCTGTACAACCATTGAATAATACAAATTAACTCGGTAAATATCTTCTCTTAGCCGAACAACCTCGCTCGTAAGACGCTCGATATTTCGAGACTGATCCTTTTCAAATTTGACCACATCTTCCAAGGAATTGAGATTATCTGTTCTTACGGAATCGAGAACCTCGGCGCGGGAATATGAAGAAACTGTTGGTTTGAAGATCGGTAGGCAAAGGAATACAGTTCCGAGACCGACTAAAGCAAATCTACTGATGCGAATCCTCCGTTCCTTTGGCGGCAAATGACGACTTGTCACTACACCCAGAATCGTCAAGGCAAGGGCGATCCCCACCACCCCAAGCATCCAAAAAATAAAATCTTCGCTAATACTTGCCATCAATTTTAAACCCTATCCCCTGTGCGTTTTGCTACGCAACCACTCGTCGATCTCATCAACCTTCCACTTGTCCGATTCAACCGCCAACACCATTTCTATCTGATCTGCGACCGTCCAGTTGCGCCGATATCCGTTTAGCTCCAGGAAGCGCCGCATCAGAATGGTTGCAGTTCGTTTGTTGCCGCCTCGCCACGGATGGTTCTTAATCAGACCAAAACACAGAGATGCAGCCTGCCTTATTATATCGCCATTTTCGTAGAGTGCAGAATTTCGCGGCCGCTCTAGGGCCGACTCAATTTGGTCGCGGAATTCGACTCCGACACGTGATTCGCCCAAGACCTGCATTAAGCGAATGTGGATCAATACGGCGTCGGTGTATTTGAGGTAAACAGGTTCTTCAGTCACCAAGACGCTTGATCTCCTCGAAAAACTCCCGCTCTTCGCCCACCACCATATTCACAAAATCGTCTATTTCGGCCGACGGTTCGATTATCGAGGTTTGAATGCCACCGTCCTTTATGGTTAAGCTGACCAAAGTTCCTACGGGGAACCCTTCGCTCTCGCAAGTTTCTGGCGGAAGCTCTAAGATCCACGTATCGCGTTCCGGTGAGATTTTAGGGTTATCCGCCTTCGCTCGTTCAAGTCGTAATATACCGGTCATGTTGCCTCTTATTTTTTTTATTTAACCATCGAGCATTATACACGCCTCGTCTTGGTTTCGAATAACCTGTTCTATCCCAGTATTTCGCGGAATCCCGTCTCGTCAAGAACCTTCACGCTAAGAGACTCGGCCTTTGTCAATTTAGAACCCGCGTCTTCTCCGGCGACGACGTAATCCGTCTTTTTGCTGACGGAAGATGACACGCGGCCGCCGCGGTCTTCTATCAGTCTGGCGGCTTCGTCGCGGGTGTAGTTTTCGAGTTTGCCGGTGAGGACGAATGTTTTTCCGACGAAGCGTTCGTCGAGAGCTGCGGTGCCTGCAGCGTCGGTTTCGGTCTTGACACCGTAGGTTTTCAGGCGCGCGACGAGATCGATGTTCTTCGGATGGCGAAACCATTCGTAGACGCTTTCGGCGACCGAAAGGCCAATCTCGTGGATGTCGTCGAGTTCTTCGACGGTTGCTTCGGCGATGCGGTCGATGTCGCGGAAATGGTTGGCAAGGATCTTCGCGTATCGTTCGCCGACGTGGCGGATATCGATGCCATACAAGAGCCGCTGCAGGCCTCGCTCCGTGCTCGCCCCGATTTCTTCTATCAATTTCACGGCTGACTTCTCGCCTTTGCGTTCGAGACTTGAGATGTCTTCGGTCCTTATCGCGTAAAGGTCGGCGACATCTTTGACCATCCCGCCGTCAACCAGCGTGGTGATCAGTACATCGCCGAGACCCTCGATATCCATTGCTTTTCGCGATGCAAAATAGCCCAGCCTTCCCTTGATTTTCGCCGGACAGTCCGGGTTCGAACAGCGGCGGACAGCTTCGCTTTCCGGCCGGATCGCGTCAAAGCTGCAGATCGGGCATTCTCTCGGAAATTCGTATTCGGTTTCGCTGCCGTCTCTCCTGGATTCGACCGCGCCCAAAACTTGCGGGATGATCTCGCCGCTTTTTTCGATCAAAACCGTGTCGCCGATCTTTAGATCGAGTCGCTTGATCTCGTCCTCGTTGTGCAGCGACGCGCGAGCGACTGTCGTTCCGGCGAGCAGCACGGGTTCGAGGTGGGCGACAGGTGTCAACGCTCCGGTTCGTCCGACCTGAATGCCAATTCCAAGAAGCTTCGTTGTCGATTGGCGCGCCGGATATTTGTACGCGATCGCCCATCGCGGAGCCTTGGTCGTCGCTCCAAATTCTTCCTGCAACGCGGTGGAATTTACCTTTACGACAACGCCGTCGATCTCGTAATCAAGCTCGTCGCGTTTCGGCTCCGTCTCGGCGATGAACGCGGCAAGTTCGTCGAAATTCGCGCATTTCCGGCGATTTGGGTTGACGTTAAAGCCGTTGCGCTCTAACCATTCAAAATTTTCCCAGTGTGTCGGGAACATCTTCTGATTACCGCGAAAAACATCGTACGGGAACATATCCAAACGCCGCGAAGCAACAACCGCTGAATCGAGCATCCGCAGTGTGCCCGACGCAGAATTTCTCGCGTTGGCGAAGGTCTTTTCGCCCTGCATTTCAAGTTCAGCATTGTTTTTTTGAAACTGCGACCGTGAAATAAATACCTCGCCGCGTATCTCGGCGTGTGCGGGGGCATCGGCTTTGAGCTTTAGCGGAATAGTCTTTATCGTCTTGGCGTTCGGCGTTATGTCGTCGCCACGCGAACCGTCACCGCGTGTCGCTCCGACCTTTAAAATGCCGTCCTCATAATGCAGCGAAACGCTGAGACCGTCGATCTTCAACTCGGCGACGTATTCGAGAAATCGCCCCTCGGCAAGCTTTTCGCAGCGTTCGGTAAAGGCCTTCAGATCATCAAGATCATACGAATTGTCCAGAGACATCAACGGAACCGTATGTGTAAACGGCTTCAGGCTATCAGCCTTGCCACCGATGCGCTGCGTCGGACTGTCGGGTGTGATGAGTTCCGGATGCTCGGATTCGAGGGCTTTCAGCCGTTCGAGAAGCTGGTCGAATTCGACGTCGGATATTTCAGGCTCGGCTTTCTGGTAATAGAGATCGTTGTGCCGGTCAATCTCGTGACGGAGTAATGCTGCCTGACCTGCGGGATTACCGGACTCAATCGATGTCATAGAGCCAAAACCTTCCGAAGTCCAATATCTACCTGCGTCATTTTCTTTTCCGAGAGCGAACAGACATAATCTCTTAGCACAACCTCGTCAACCGTAAACAGTTGCGAGACATTAACCACTGAATCGTTTGGTAATCGGGATTGTTGCTTTGTAATAAGGACGTTGCCTTCCGCGTTTGCAAGCTTGGTACTTTTGGAAATAACCGCTATAACGACAGTGTTTATTGCGCTTCGATTGAAGCGATCGGACTGAATGACCAAAACTGGCCGTGCATATCCCGGACTCGATCCAACCGGCTCAGGCAGGCTGCTCCACCAGATATCACCGCGTTGAATTACCATTCTTCTTTCGGCAAAGAAAGAGCCGCCATTTGCATGATTACCGGGTCAATTTCAGCCTTTTCCCTGCTGTAGTATTGGTTGAGGCGCTCGGTTATTTCGTCATCATCAATTTCTTCACCGAGTTTTCTGACCGCCAAAGCAAACACGGCGCTCCGAGAGACCTTTAATTTTTTTGCGAGTCGTTCACTCATTTGAAACACGTCCTGCGGTACTGAAATTGCTGTTTTCATAATCGAATAATAACAATAATATAGATCGGGAGAATCAGCCCACCAAATCTGCCCGCGGCGGATCATCATTCGCTTTTACTGAGTCTTTCGCGTTGATAGGCTCTTAGCACGGGATCGACCGAAGTATCGACCTCCGCGCAAACCGCATTCACGCGCGCTATGAATTCTTGCTCGTCATATTCTTCACCCATCCTCTTTACGGCCTTCGCAAACACTGCGCTTCGAGACATCTTGAGCCTCTTTGCCAGCTTTTCGCTAAGCTTGAGAGTGTCGGGCGGAACGGAAATGGCTGTTCTGGCGTTCATACTACGAGTATAACTGCGGTAATACGAAATATCAATCCATAAATTCCGCGATCAACCGGTGAAAATGATGGGTTCCCTGCTCGCGTGTCGGCGAGTAGCGGCCGTGCGAATAGAACCGCGAGCGGATTCCCTCCTGTACGCTTTCGACGACGGCTTCGTCCTCAAGTTCGACGCGGTCGAGGTCGGCTCCGGCACCTTCTTCACATTTTGATTCATCGGAAACGTAGGTCAGAAACGATACGACGGACTTTGACTGCGTAACCGGCTTTACGACGTTTACCGAGATTCCCCATGGATAGAAGTTGAACGTCAAGTTTGGGAAGATAAACAAATAGCGAGCAGCCAGCGTCGGACGCAAGTCGGAACCTGGAGCGGTAGCGACAGGCCTCCCTTCCGAAGGTAACAAAAGACCAGTCGCTACCGCTCCCGGTTCTGACAATGCGGTTTGCAGGCTCGAATACCGAAACGTCTCGGTTGTGTAGCTGCCGTAATCGACGATTTCGTTTAGCGATTGATGGACGAACGGAATGTGAAAGCCTTCGAGATAATTTTCGCAATACAGCGCCCAGTGTGCATTGACCTCGTAATCGCGGGTCGATACAAGCTTGAGGCCTTCGGGCTCGACATCTTCGAGCCAAGCGGCATCGTTTACAAAATCTTCGAACGGCGCGATCGGATCGAGCGATGCGAATTTAAACCCGGCTCGCTCGGTAAAAGCGACTGGCGTTAAATGGTCGCTTTCGGACGGAAAATCCTCTACACCTTCGAATTCAGGCATCGATAGGAATTTGCCGTCAAGTAAAAATCGCCGACCGTGATAGCTGCAGCGGATTAGGCTGGCAGTACACGGCTCGTCGACAAGTATCTTGCCGCGATGCGTGCAGACGTTTGAAAAGCATTTTAGTTCACCGCCGCTCTTTGAGATAAGGAGCGGTTCCTCGAGAAAACCCGGAAGAAGCGTGATCGGCGTTAGATCGCTGTCGAGTTCGGGACCCGCGACAAGCTGCCAGGTTCGGGCAAAGATCTTCTCTTTTGAAAGCTCGAAGAAACGCTCATCCGTATAAAACTCGGATGCAAGCGTTCTGGCTTTTCGGATGTCTTGATCAACTTCAAAAATAGGCATTGTTAGTCATGGTAAAGCAAGTACATGGGAGGAATATCTTCCGATGATCGCACGAACTCGCGCCCGACCAAGCCTCGAGCAAATGCCTCCTCAAATTCGCTTCTTATGCGCTTTTGCTGCTCTACTGCGGCTACGGGGCCATGTTCTACCAAATCCAGCCAGTCATTCATTATGACAATTACCGCAGCGGGTTCGCGTTGTTCGCCGACTTGATTCCCCGATGCTAGCGCCTCGACCTTCGGGCTTTCGAGATGCCATTCGGCAAACAACCGGTCGCTCGCAAGGCCGATCTTGTCGCTTGTCTGCGCCGCCGTCGAATAATCAGTGCCATAAAAATTAGGTTGATATTCGCTGACAATCGCACCCAGCTTTTCCAGATTAAAGTACGCATTTCTTGCCTTCCACGGCTCAAAGGTCCATTTGATGCAATTCACGCCGAGCTCCAATGCGCGGGTGCGCTGCTCCCATTTCAGTCTTGCACCGACTCCAAGGCTTTGAAAATCGGCCCGCACCGCCGTCATGTGGGAATAAAAAGCTTTTTCGCCGCGGAGAAACGCAGGAACGCTAAGCACGAAGCCGATCATTTCACCACCCGAAAAGGCGCCGAGGATAAATCCACCGGCGTTTTTTGTCACAACAAAGTGTCGGACCGGCGATATCTCGATCTCAGGCAGGGCAAAAACCGTACGCTGAAGATCGACACACGCGGCCAGCTCTTCTAACGTCCTGCATTCAAATATTTCTATGTCTTCAACCAAAATCCGTCCCTAGAGCCGTGTATTCGAGATGCTCGATTCAGAAAACACTTTCGCAATTTGCATATGGCGTGTCAAACCAATGCAGCAAAATACGGTTAGCGGAGGACTTGATTTAAACTTAAAGACTGTCAAAATTCTCTGCATTTCGGTTCGCGGATTTGATATCATTGAAGGTGGCCATGTTTTAGGATCATTCCCGGCCGGGCCCCCCCTGTTTTAATGACTCCGCAAAATACACTAGATCTTAAAGGAATTTTTCGCATTCACCCGTTTGCCGAACTGCTGGTCGAGATCGGGCAAGCGGAATTGAGCGGATCGCTGCGGCTGTCGCACGCCGACCGCAAATCGATCGTCTATTTTAGAGAAGGCAAGGTTGTTTACGGCGTGTCAAATGCACGTGAACACAGGCTTTTGAGCATAATTCTGGAGTTGAAAAAGGCCGATACGCAGCGTCTGGCACGCCTCCCGAAATCCACAAACGACGTCGAATTTGCCGCGAGCCTGGCGAACGAAAATATCCTCGCAAAAGACGAGATCGACGGCCTCATCGTTTTGCAGATCGAGCGGATAGTCGTCGCTGCCCTGTCGTGGCCGGACGGCGAATTTATTTTCAGCCCGCTTGTGAAACCCCGCGAGGATCTTGTATTCAACATCGATTTTCACAAGGTTCTGATCGATTATGCCCGCTGCCAGCCTGCTGCTGCCGTCGCGGAACGGTTCAAAAGTGTGCAGGAATCGTTCGATCCGGCCCCGGATCGCGAACTTCACGCATCGCTGCACAGCCACGAGCTTTTAGTTCTTCAAAGATTCGGCGGCGAATCGATGAACATAGAAAAATTGAAGGCCGAATGTCCGCTGCCTGAAAGCGGATTGTTGGCGGCCCTTTACGTTCTCTGGCTCGGAGGCCTATTGTTTCGCCGCGAATGGAACGCCGCGTTCTCGGCAAACAGGATCGCCGCGATCCGTAACGCAAAGGTCTCACTTGTAAAAGAAGCTCAGAAAATGGCGGTCGAGACTAACGGGAACGCCCCGAAGGTCTATACGACGCCGGAGCCGGAACCGGAGGAGCAAACGAAAGCTCCGGAATTACCCGCGATAGAGATTACGCTTGAAGAATATCTTGACCGTACGAAAAAGGCTGATACACACTACGACGTTATGGGTATCGATTCCAAAGCAAGCATCGCGGAGGTCAAGAACGCATATTTCGGGCTCGCTAAATTGTTTCACCCGGACCGCTTTCATCGTGAGGCGGCAGACAAACTCCCGCTTATACAAGCAGCTTTTTCGAGCGTTCAGCAAGCGTATGAAACACTTAAGGCAAAAGAGTCCAGAGAAAATTACGATTTCAAGATGCGGAAAGAGCTTGAAACAAAGGAAAAACTGCGTGCCCAGGGAATCTTGGATACTGAAAAGATAGATGCCAAGACCGAACAGGGCCTCGAAAACTTTGAGATGGGCCTAAGCCTACTGATGGACGACGAGGCCGAACGCTCCGTACCGTTTCTTGGCCGGGCGGCACATTACAATCCGGACAACGCCTTGTACCGAGCCTATTACGGCAAGGCTCTTTCATATGACGAAAACCAGCGGCATAAGGCCGAGGGCGAGATGCAGGCAGCAGCAAAGATCGACCCAATGAACCCAAAGATCCGCCTCATGCTTGCCGAATTTTTCATCGATATGAACATGCTCAAACGTGCCGAGGGCGAGTTGAACCGTTTTCTTGAGGTCGCCCCGAACAACGCCGAAGCCCGCAAATTGCTCAGCAGCATTCAACTTTAGTTCCAGCCGTGCCCGTCGCCAACGGGCGATATGATAAAATAGTTTGTAACGACCGAACGGAAATATGGAACCGACCTTAGCGAAAGACAATAATTTCGATGAAAAGCTGCTTGAGATGTCGTCGCAAATGGACGAATTCGAGGGCTACACGCACGCCCACGGGCTGCGGATCGCCGCCATCGCCGACGCTATTGGAAAAAGCTTTAATCTCGCCGCCCACGACCGGTTTTTTATGCAGAAAGCCGCTCTCGTGCATGACATCGGCGAAATGGTCATGAGCCGCGAGTACATAAAACAGAACCGCGAACTGACCGATGCCGAGCGAATGGATATGCATCGGCATCCGGTGATCGGCGAACAGGAAGCGGCCAAACGC
>JANNST010000069.1:0-37439 GCA_031402865.1 Chloracidobacterium sp.
GCCCGTTGCTGTTCACCCCACGGCGTACGCCGTCGGTTGAACAGCAACAAACTGTAAACCCATTTCAGGACTTATGAACAATAGTAAACACATAGGAGGACTAAACCATTAATGTGTAAACTTTATTCAGGACGTGACACGAGAAGGGGTCGAGCAAAGTGGAACGAGTTTTCACTGTAACCGGCTTAGCTGCAACATTTACGCCGTTCCGCTTTTTACGCAGGCGAGAAAACTTGTGGAACGCCATCGTCTCAATTAAGGTTTGTCTGTACAGACGGTGAGACGATTTATGGCTGTAACTGTTTGTAGCCGCGATATTTAAGCCGTCTCACGTTCGCACTCAAGGCGGCCGAAGTGAGACGATTTCGTAAGTTGCAACCAAGCTGGCGCTCATCAACAATCATCCGCGTTTGACAAGGAAAAAGCGTAAACGTTATTCTAACGATTCGTTTGTTTTCGGACGATGCGTTTTTTTGAAAGCCTTTGATCTCTTCTGACCGGTTCGTCTAGGGGTTAGGACACCGCCCTTTCACGGCGGCAACACGGGTTCAAATCCCGTACCGGTTACCATCTTTTATCTCGGTTTCTGCATCAAACCACTTCGAGTCGATTCGCTTGTCCAACAAGCGAATTTTTTGTTTCACAGAGGAATAATGCTGAAAAAGTTTTTATTTACGCTGCTTTTTTCATCTTCCCTGGTAATTTCGAACAGCGCGCAGGGCAATGTGGATACGGTAATGATTCTGCCCTTCGAGAATACCTCCGGCAAGCCTGAGTTTAATTGGGTTGGTGAAAGCTTTGCACTTTCGCTCTCGGAACTGTTAAAACTGCCGAGCATAAATGTGGTTTCGAATGGCGAACGAAAGCTGATCCAGCAGCGGCTGCGAATTCCCTTAACGAATCTTCCGAGTCTTGCAACTTCGTTGAAGGTTGCCCGCGAAGGCAATGCAACGCTGCTCGTTGCAGGTAAATACAATATCGTTCCTGCACAGGGCGATACGGCTGCAACGCTAAACGTGATCGTAAAGATCATTCGGGTAAACGAAGGAAGATTCCTAAATGAAGAGATGCCGGATGGCCGGCGAATAACCCGCGACATCAATCTGAATGACGCTCTCGGCAATCTGCAGACAATGCAGGGGCAGATAACTTATCAAATACTCTATCAACGCGACAAGGCATTGCCGTTTTCGCAGAATCAGCTGATCGAATCGGCAAATAAGGTGCCAGGACGCGCTTTTGAAGCTTATATTAAAGGTCTGTTAACGCCCGCACCCGAGGCTCGGGAGAACTATTTCAAGAACGCGATGCGGCTTTATACCGAAGTCACGCCGGAAGCCACGTTTGCGGACGCGGCTCTTGAACTCGGCCATTTGTATCTGAATCAAAAGAAGTTTCCGGACGCAATTCAATCGTTCGAGCGCGTGGTCGCCGCATATCAAAACTGTAAAACCTCCGCACGAAATGAGAATAAGATCTCACAATGTAATGACGAGAGCTTTGCAGAATCTTCCTTCTATATTGGACTGATCCAATGGCAGCAGAATAATTACGAGCAGGCCTTGGCCGTCCTGCGTCCATTAGCCGAAGATCTGAAGCTGACGAGCGTTTACAATTCGCTTGGTTCAATTGCCGTTCAGGCATCTCGTGCGGAGAAGAAGAACGAGGCCAAATCGGCCGCTTTGCTGAACGAAGGCCTTGATCTTCTAAAAAAGGCTAGTGAATCCGCACCTGAAGATACTAACGTAAGGTTCAATTTCGGCCTGGCCCTTTTCCTTGCCGGAAAGCTTCCCGAATCGGCCGAACAGCTTCGAGCAATCATCGCCGCCAAACCGCAGGATGGCGATACCTATTATGTGCTTTCAAAAGCTCTTTCGGGACAGAACGATGCGACCGCTGCGGCAATCGACAATCAGGCCCGTACATTTCTTACCGGTGGTAACCGCTATGCGAACCTGGAAAAAGAATGGGTAAAATCCAAATCGTTTTCAGATATCCTCATGCGGGTGGAACAGCCGCAACGGCGTGATTTTCTTAGCGTGGTACTCAGCCGAAAGTCGTCAGGGACGGCGGCTGTTGCGGTCAGCGAAACGGAGAACCTTTTGACGCAAGCCCGGACGCAATTCAAGAACGGCAACGACGACGAAGCGATGGCTACGTTGAGGCGTGTGCTGGCGAGTGAGCCTATGAGTGCGGAAAGTTACCTTATCCTCGGCAAGATACACCTCAGACGCGGCGATCTTGATCAGGCCGTCAGTTCATTTAAGACAGCGATCTTTTGGGATAACCGGCAGGTCGATGCTCACGTTTCGCTGGGCAAAATCTATCTAGAGAAGGGCGATTGCTTGCAGGTGAAAAACTATTCGGCATCGGCGATGGAGATCGCTCCGGAGAACCAGGATGCACTTGCTTTGAAGCGGCAGGCGGAGCGATGTTCCAAATAGTGTAACTTGGGGAGTCGGGAGTTGAGAGTCGAGAGTCGAGAGCAGAATGGCTTTCTGATGGGACAGTACTCCTTAAGTCATTGTATTTCTTGGTTTTACCTCCGGCTCTCGACTCTCGACTCTCGACTCACGACTGGCTTTGAAGGTTTGGCACGGAACGTGCATAGAGGGAGCGGCTAGCTTGATGAAGTTAATCGAGACCCCGCCGCCACCACTTCTCAGAGCGCGGTTTGCCACTGTGCTTGATCACCTTCCGAGCGTTCCTACAGTTGTCCTTCCCTTTTTGAGTCCGGTCGATAGCGACCGGGCTCTATCACTTTTAAACCACTGAGTATAAGGTTCTATTGGGCTTAGCCCGGTTTTCAATCATTCTGAAGGAGTCAAAACCTCGAGCCCAACCCATAACAATCATTTTGACGGGTGCGATTCGAGATTATGTATGAAATGACAAAATTCGTCATTCCGGCGATGACAAAAATTGTGCGGGTCAAACGGTTGACCGATCATCCTGGAAGAAATCGTTTCAAAGTGACCGCCGGGGCCTTGGGTTTGATAAACTGTCGCAATGAAGCTCGCGCGTGTGCGGTCAATATTGCCTGATTGGAAGAACGTGCTGGCTGCATTGGCATCGGCAATTCTACTGATCGGCGCTTTTCCCGATTTCGAATTCTGGTTTCTGGCTTGGTTCGCTCTCGTGCCGCTACTGTGGGCAGTCGAGCGGGAAAAGGAATCGACGGTCAAGTCATTCGTGCTCGGCTGGATCTTCGGAACCGCTTTCTTTTTCGGAACCTGCTGGTGGCTGACCTTCGCTCCGATCACGTATGCGGGATTTCCGCCAGCGTTGGCTTACTTGCTGATGTTTGGTGTGTGCTTGATTGTTGGGATCTTTCCGGGCTTGTTTGCGGGTGTCATGTCAGTGTTTTTTCGACGATTTGGAAATATTGCTTTTCTCGCCGCTCCATTTGTTTGGGTGTTCACGGAGTTTTTACGGTATTGGCTAACGGGGAATAATTGGAATGCATTGGGATATTCGCAAGCGCTTTTGACGGTTTGGAATTTTCCTATTGTGCTAACCGCTTCGATTGGCGGCGTCCAAATGTCGTCCTGGATTATGGTCGCGATCAATGTGATTTTCTTTCGGCCAACAATCGCGATAACGGACTATTTTGGGGACAGCAGGCGAGAGTTCGGATGGACAAAGAAACAACTGACTTCGTTCTATCCAACTGTCGTCTACATCGTTATAGTCGTTACGGTCATTGCTTGGGCATTCTTGGGCACGTTACTGGAAGCTCAAGACGCCGTCCAAAGGGTTCGCGGAATTTGGGTTGTGTCTGTTCAACCGAACATTCCAATGTCAGGCCTAACGCTTGAAAAATGGCGGGAACTCCGCCGCCGGCATGTGCAACTTGCCGAGTCGGCGCTCGCCAAGCTCAACCAGCAGGGATCTACCTACAAAGATCAGCCGCCGACCGTCATATTCCCGGAGTCGCCGATGAATTTTATGTACGAGGATGACCCGGAGACGCAGGAATTCATCAATTCATTCGCGGTGAAGAACAATGTCTCGGTTCTTTTCAATTCGGCTGAGCCGGATACGCGGAACGGGAAATTTTTCAATTCAGCGGTGATGGTAGGGCCGGAAGGTAAGGAAATCGGACAGTATGATAAAATTTATTTAGTGCCTTTTGGTGAATCCGTGCCTGCTTTGCTGCAAGGGCTTGTGCCTGCTTTTGTTGGAAGTTTTTCGTATGGCAGCGAATACGACCTTTTTCCGCTTGGCGATGCCAAGGCCGGCGTGATGATCTGCTTCGAATCGCATTTCGCTCAGCTTTCGCGCGAATACGTCCGGAACGGTGCAGATGTGCTGATCGAAATGACCAACGATGGCTACCTCGGACCGACGCCGGTTTTGCGGCAGCATCTGGCAAACGCCGTGTTTCGGGCCGTCGAGACGAACAGGCCGGTGCTGCGGGTTACGAATGTGGGTATCACCGCTTACATAAACGAACGCGGCGAAGTGCTCGATCCCGCCGTTCCGTACACCGAAGATACGCGTGTCTGGTCGGTCTCGAAATCGGACGGGAAGCAGACGTTTTATGTGCGGTATGGAGATTGGTTCGCTTGGTTGTGTTCGGCGGTGACCGTTGGGCTATTGATATTTGGAATTGCAACAAAACCGGTTGCATTGGTCGCCGTTGGCGACAAGAACGTTGACAAAAACCGTATTAAGGCGCCGTGAAGCACGCTCGTTAACACTCGCGTTTTTGCCCGGAATGGAGAGTATTGTATGAAAATGAACCGTCTCGTGCCGATGCTTCCCGTAAATAGCATTTCCACGAGCATCGAGTTCTATGAAAAGCTGGGATTCAGCGTCGAGCAAAGAAATGATGATTGGCGTTGGGCGAAGCCTTCTTTTGATGACTGCGAGTTGATGGTGGATCAATCCATCAACGTTCATCCGCTAGCACAGCGGCAGGGTGTCATTTATCTTTACCCTGAGAATATCGCGGAATATCACCGGCAGGTCCTGGAGAACGGCCTAGAGATCCCCGAGTTGGAAACGACTTTTTACGGCCTGACCGAGTTTCGAATCGATGATCCGGATGGCAACCGGTTGTGAATCGGACAGGACACAGGAGCGGAATCCTGACGATTAAGTCCGTGACCTCTGCGTAAATCGCAGCGGACTCTGCGCTTAGAATAATTTTAACGCGGAGACCGGAGAGGAAGACGCGGAGAAGTAAGAGAATAGTTATCACATTGCACAACAACTCGCTCGTTCCTGCTCGCGTTTCTGCCTGAACAAATATGGAACTTACTGAATTACAAACAAAACACGAACAGATAAAAGATAAAGTTACACAACTTGGGAGGTTTCTTTGACGCTCCGGGGAAAGAGGCTGAGTTGGAAGCATCGGAGAAAGTGATCTCGGAGCCGGGGTTTTGGGACAATCAGGAAAAGGCCCAGAAAGTTGTGCAGCAGCGGAGCCGGATCGAGAGGGCTTTGAAGCAGCAGGCGGAATTTGAGACTGGTGTATCGGACGCCGAAGTTCTGTTTGAATTTGCGTCGGACGATGCCGATTCTGCGAAGGAACTGGAAGCTCTGATCGAAAAGCTTGATAAACAGGTTTCCGACGCCGAAACGCAGAGCCTGCTATCCGGCGATACGGATGGGAACAACGCCATCTGTTCTATCCAATCGGGTGCGGGTGGCACGGATGCACAGGATTTTGCACAGATGCTACTGCGGATGTATCTGCGTTGGGCCGAGCGAAAAGGTTTTAAGGTCGATGTCATCGACGAGCAGTCGGGTGGTGAGGCAGGGATAAAATCGGCGACCTTCCGCGTCGAGGGTGATTATGCCTACGGGCTGCTTTCAACCGAAGCGGGCGTGCATAGGCTGGTGAGAATATCGCCGTTCAATTCCGGCGGCAGCCGCGAGACGTCGTTTGCATCCATGTTTGTTTCACCGGAGATCGACGAAAACATCGAGGTCATCATTGAGGACAAGGACCTTCGGATCGACACATATCGCTCATCAGGTGCAGGTGGCCAGCACGTAAACGTAACGGATAGTGCCGTTCGGATAACTCATTTGCCGACAAATACTGTTGTTACCTGCCAGAACCAGCGTTCGCAGCTTCAGAACCGTGCGGTGGCGATGACGGTGCTGCGTTCCAAGCTTTATGAGCTTGAACTGGAGAAACGACGTGCCGATGCGTCGGAGCACGAAGCGACCAAAATGGACATATCCTTCGGTTCGCAGATCAGAAACTACGTTATGCATCCCTACCGTTTGGTAAAAGACACGCGTACAAAATATGAACAGACTAACGTTGAAGCTGTTTTGGACGGCGAGATCGACGAGTTCATTAAAGAATTTCTAACCTTCAAAAAGACGGGCAAAGCCTTCAACTCTGGCGGCGACTAGCTGTCAATCGTCAATTAATGTGGAATTTACAGTGAATAATTGCTAATGTTTCGTTTCAGATGAAGATTTGCCCGACATGCAAGGAAACCTACACTGACGACGGACTAAATTTTTGTCTGGCGGATGGGGCGACGCTGTTGAAAAAACGTGTCAGCGGAAAGAAAAATCATTCCAGGGCAAATGAGGTCCTTGCCATCACACTTCTTGCGTTCGCCGTTCTGGTTTTTCTCTGCCTTATATCATTCAATCAGAGTGATCCGACCTTTAATACCGCTTCTTCGCAAAAGGTTCAAAACTGGATCGGCGTTGTCGGTGCAAATTTAGCCGAACTGCTGATGACCGTCGTCGGCATCACTGCATACTTGTTTCCGGCGTTGATGGCGTTGATCGCATGGCGTGTTTTCCAATCGGAAAGCCTACGTCCTCGGGTGAGCCGTACGATCGGTTTCGCCCTTTTTGTTGCGGCTGTCTCGGGCCTGGCGAGTTTGATCGGCTGGCAAGGTGGCCTCGTCGGCGGACTTTTCTCTTACTATTCGGTTTATCTGCTGAGCAAGATCGGTGCGGGTATTTTGATGGCGACCGTGCTTATCGCAGCCACGCTTGTTATCTCGAATGTTTCGTTCGCGGGACTTATTGGGAACTTCGAGATGGCGTGGGAAAATGCGATGGTCCATTATCGCGAATGGCGGGCCAAGCGGCTTGCCGGACGAAGCGAGCAGATAAATCTCGCAAAAGAGCGGCTTGAAAAACGCCGCGAGGCTCGAGAAGAGAAGTCGCTGACGGAACCAGCGACGATCGTAGTGGGCGATGCGTCAGAAGCCGTCCTTCAAAAAGCGAAGGGTGCAGCTGCCGGCACATCCGCTTCGAACCCTTTTGTCACCGTGCAGGAACGAGTGTCGGATGAAGAACCCTCATTGCCGACGATCGTTGGCGGGAGTTCGGCGGCCGTCAACGGATTGGCCAACGGAACAGCCGGAACGAAACGCGACATTCTGGAGGTTCCGATAAAGCCGGTCAGAACGACAACCGAGCTTGACGCGGGTGACGTTCCCGAATTCGAAGTCGAGGACGAACAACCGCCGCCGACCGGAAAAAAGAAGCCTGAAAACTATAAAGAATACCAGCTACCGCGGACGGATTTTCTAACGCCCGCCGCTCCGCGGATCGAGCAGAAAGAGGCTGAACTGCGGGAGATCGCTAATGAGCTTGCGGCCAAGACAAGCGAGTTCAATGTTGCCGGGAAAGTCGTCAATATCTGTCCGGGCCCGGTTGTTACCACTTATGAATTCAAGCCTGATCCGGGCGTCAAATATTCGCGGGTAACGGGCCTTGTCGACGATCTTTGTCTCGCACTAAAAGCCGAATCGATACGCATCGATCGCATTCCCGGCAAAGCTTTTGTCGGAATCGAGGTGCCGAACAAGAACAGGGAGGTCATACAGCTTCGGGATGTGGTTGAATCCAAGAAATTCAAGGATTCCGAATCACTTCTGACGCTCGCACTCGGTAAGACGATAGACGGCCTTAACTATGTAGCCGATCTCGCCAAGATGCCGCATCTTTTGATCGCAGGAGCGACGGGTGCGGGCAAGTCAGTCGGTGTCAACACTCTCGTCGTTTCGATCCTTTACAAGGCAAAGCCGGACGAGGTGAAGTTCATCATGGTCGATCCAAAGCGGCTTGAGCTTGGCGTCTACGCCGACATTCCGCATCTGGCTACACCGATCATCACCGATCCGAAGCGTGCCGCTGTTGCACTTCGCTGGGCCGTTTCCGAGATGGAGCGACGCTATAAATACCTTGCCGGCTGGGGCGTGCGAAACATTGACGGCTATAATGTCGAGGCCAAACGCCGGAACAAGGCCAAGCAGTTTGATGACAACGGCGAACCGCATCCTGGGCTTCCGTTCATAGTTATCATCATCGACGAGCTTGCCGATCTGATGATGGTCTCAGGCAAAGAGGTCGAAGAGGCGATAACGCGTCTCGCACAGATGGCACGTGCCGTCGGCATTCATCTTGTGCTTGCGACCCAGCGTCCGTCGGTCGATGTCATCACCGGACTTATCAAGGCGAATTTTCCCGCACGTATCTCGTTCCGCGTTTCATCCAAAGTTGATTCCCGCACGATCATCGACGGCAACGGTGCCGAGGGACTTCTTGGCCGCGGCGACATGCTCTTTTTGCCACCAGCAAGTTCGCAGGTGCTTCGGGTTCACGGAGCGTTCGTAGATGAAAAGGAGATCGCACGCATCGTCGAACACGTCAAGGCACAGGGCGAGGCTGTGTTCGACGAGACGATCACAAAGACCGAAGAGGAACTGGACGACACCGGCGATCTGCCCGGCAAGAAGGACCCGCTGTTTTGGGATGCGGTCAAGAGTGTCGTCCACGCCAAGCGTGCGTCGACATCGCTTCTCCAACGCCATTTACGCATTGGCTATGGCCGAGCTGCTGCCATTCTCGACGCAATGGTCAAGGAAGGCTATATCGGCGATATGGACGGCAGTACGCGTGCCCGTCCGGTACTCCAAAAAGCATACGAAGATCTTCAGGATATTTCCGAAATGCAAAATGAGCAGTGAAAAAAAGGACGAACCGATTTGAAAAACTTGGAACGTTTTTCGCTCAGTGTGTTTCACCTATCCTGAGGCCGTTCAGCAGTGAAACACGGATAAAAATTTCCACACTTTCTGTGGAAAACTAGCACATTTCCACTATGTTAAATCGTTCAACTCTTTGTAACACGGACACTTCTAGCATTCTGCACAAAGCGATAGCACGTCTCTGATGGAAATTCGTAAGTCTATTAAACACAATAAATATGCGATAACTGCGATTGCCGTCTTGGTTTGGGTAGTCTTGGGGTTTGCCGGCTGTCGTGCACATGTCGAGGAACAAGTTTCTTTTTCGAACGCTACAATTTCTCCGTCGGCCGCAGCGGTCAATATTAATACCGCATCCACGTCTGAGCTTCAGAAAATTCCCCACATCGGCGAGAAAATTGCGGGTCAAATTATCGAGCACCGCGACCGGTACGGACCGTTTCGCAGGGCCGAAGATCTGATACTCATTCCCGGAATCAGCGATTCGAGGTTTAGAAAAATAAGGAGTCTTGTTCGAGTCGATTGATCCACGCATGGCCGAAAATTTCCCACCAAACCGGTTTTCGAGCTTTCCATTACTTTGGCTCACGATATTTTTCGCTATAGGAATATTCGCCGCCAAAACTTACCCGATCAGGGTAGAAATTCTGTTGGTTACCTGCGTGACTTTCGCCGCAGTTGCAGGCATTCTCGCTCGCCGCGAATTTGCATTCGCATTTGTCGCGATCGTATTTGTTACCGCCGGTTCAGTTACGTATTCGGTTCAGCAAGGCGGCGTGGCGGCTGATCGATTAAAGCGAGTCTACGACGAACAACATATCGCCTCGGGCGAGCCGGTCGAGATTGTCGGCACACTGATCGGAAATAGGGAGGCGGCATACGACGGTTTTTTTATAATCATAGAAACCGAAAGCGTCTCGTACCGGGGAAGCGGGCAAAATGCGTCCGGGCGGCTTCGACTATTCGCTCCGATCTCAAGCCCGGAAATGGCAGAGGATTATTCCTCAATGGATCTAAGAAGCGGCTCAAAAGTACGAGTGACATGTAAGCCGGTGCGTACCGAGAATTACCAGAATCCTGGTGTGCTCTCGCGAAAAGAACTGCTTGACTGGCAGGACCTTGACGCGACGGCAACGCTAAAAAGTCCGCTGCTGATCGAAAAACTTGGCGATGGCTCCTCGTGGAATCCAGTCAGCTCTATCTACGCCGCTCGTGAGGGTTTGATCGCTGAGTTCCGGGCGAAGTTCAGCGGCCCGACCGCTGGCGTAATGATCGCGTCGCTTCTCGGCAACAAACACTTTTTGGACAAGAACTCGGCCGAGGTATTTCGGGAAGGAGGCACGTTCCACATCCTCGTAATCTCAGGCCTTCACATCACTTTTATCGGTGGAATATTATTGCTGCTCGTCAGAATGTTTACCAGGAACAAGCTGACTCAGTTTGTGGTCGTTTCATCGATTTTGTGGCTCTATACGATCGCAGTTGGATTAGAGGTGCCGGTCGTTAGGGCGAGCCTGATGTTTACGATACTGCTTTTTTCGTATGTTATTTATCGGAACAGTTCGCTAGTCAATTCCCTCGGTGCGTGTGCATTGATACTTTTGGTCTGGAGGCCGCAGGACCTTTTTGGCCCATCGTTTCAGCTTACATTCGTCAGTGTTGCGGCAATCGTCGTTATGGGTTTTCCGTTGATCGAAAAACTCCGCTCCATCGGAACCTGGACGCCGACGCTCGAAACTCCTTTCCCGCCTTTGGTTCCAAAATGGCTTAAGCGGCTTTGTGAGACGATCTATTGGCGTGAGGAGGCTTGGCGAATAGAAGCTAAGCGACACGTCTGGTCCGCGAAGCTGTTCAAGTCACCTTATCGAAGAATGCCGGGACTCGAATCTGTTCAGAACATTGCCGCGTTCATTTTCGAAGGGCTATTGATTTCGTTAATTGTCCAACTATGGCTTCTTCCATTCCTGGTCGTCTACTTTCATAGGCTGTCAATCCTCTCCGTATTCTTAAATTTATGGGCAGGGATTTTCATTGCGTTGGAAAGTTTTTCCGCTCTGATCGCGGTCGGCTTTTCATTGGTCAGCGATGCACTGGCTTTTCCGTTTATTAAGCTCACTGAGTTTTTCAATTGGCTGTTGATCGCCTTTCCGGGCATTTTCGTTCAACTGGACTGGGCAAGTTTTCGACTGCCGGTTTATACCGGTTGGCCGAGTGCGATATATGCAGTTTATCTCGTGCCGGTGCTCGTCCTTGGCTTCGCTGTTTACAATTGGAATCCGTTTGCAATGCCTGGTGAGCGGGCCGCGATTCACCCGCATCTTCAAACCGTTTACGGCTTCGCGGTTCTCGCACTTTTGCTTGGAGCTGTCATAATTTTTCACCCGTTTAGCTCGCCCAGACCCGACGGACGGTTGCACATAGACTTTCTTGATGTCGGTCAGGGCGATTCGGCCTTAATCACGTTTCCGACCGGCGAAACGATGCTTGTCGATGGCGGCGGACGGCTAAGATACAAGGATCGGGACGATGAGGACGACGAGGGTTTTGAACCCGACCTGCCGAGCATTGGCGAATCGGTCGTTTCCGAGTTTTTGTGGGAAAAGGGATATTCAAAGATTGATTATGTCGTCGCGACCCACGCCGATGTCGATCATATGCAGGGCTTGAATGATGTCGCGAGGAATTTCACGGTCGAAACCGTTTTAGTCGGACGATCTCCGAACAACGACGCGGATTTTGCAGGGCTTGCAGATGTGCTTCAGCGTCGAAGTATTCCGACCGCTACAATTACTCGCGGAGAAGTGTTGGATTTCGGCGGTGCGACCGTTGAGGTGCTTTACCCAGAAGCGACCAACGATGTGGATGCAGTTTCAGACAACGATCATTCGGTTGTCTTGCGGATCAATATCGGAAACCGCTCGTTCTTACTTACGGGTGATATTGAAAGACAGGCGGAATCCGAGATCGTGGCATCAGGCTTCCCTTTGAATGCCGATCTGATCAAGGTTTCTCATCACGGTAGCCGGACATCTTCGACACAGGAATTTATCGATGCCGTTGGAGCAAAGTACGCGGTGATCCCGGTCGGACGCTCCTCGGTGTTCGGGCATCCGCACGTCGAAGTTGTGGAACGGTGGAAGGCAAGCGGGGCGAACGTGACGACCACCGGCGAACGGGGCACGGTCTCCGTTTCTACGGATGGGAAAGACCTTGAGATAACGACCTTCGTGCCTTGAACGTAACAGGCGATGCGCATCGTTTCAAGACTCCGAATCTGCTGACTCTGGACGGCAAAAGCGATCTGTTCCGCGAATCGGAAATGGGTCAGCGAGCCTTCCCGCTTTGCACCATCGCCGACCCGGACGAAGCAGCCGCAAAGATGAAAATCGTGCATACCGAGATGCACCCAAGCCTCGAAAGCGTCATCGAATGCCTGGTAGACGATTTCGTCCTCGCCGCCGAGGAATTTATCTTCAGCCTGTCCAAGAAACTAGGCTTGAAGACCGTCACTCAAAGATCGGTCAGAGAGAAGCGATTGGCAGCATAAAACCCGTTAACCGTTTAGAGGCGGGCTTGCCCGCCAACGCTTTTCCGCGATCCGCCGATTTCGGGCAAAACGACGGGCGGGCAAGCCCGCCTCTAAACGAGGGGAATTTACTTGGAACACCTATCTCACTTGTTACAGGTGTTCCAAGTGAGACAGGTGTTGCTTTTGTCCGATGCACTATATGTGTTCGGTGAAGACGCCAATTTTGAAAACATCTTTAAGGCCCGCCGCCTGTTCATTATTAAAACAGATTCAGAACTGGACACGTCCTTGTAGATCATTTGATGGAAGAACGTAATAAAGGCCACGAGCGAGTCGCACCAATCCACATTTCCGGTTGGTCCAACGACCACAAAGCAAGGAAACGGTGGTCAGTAGTTAAACATCTCGTAGGCATGGGAACCTTTACATGCGGAGATCGTGACTGTGATTGCGGCATGGAATGGCTCTACTTCGTCCTCCAAAACGCCGATATACCTCGCGAACTCCAAAAGCAGTAGAGGGAGATCAGACCATTTAACAAATTCTTCGCTCGCTAAGGCAAGTCCGTGCATTTTCGTGACACGAAAAATGAAGATAAGGTGCATACATTATTACGCGAGGCTGTGTTTTTTCTATTATCTGTTGCATATTTGAATATTGAACTAAGCTTCAAAAGTGGAAGGCTTTCTTTGCAGTGTCTCACTCCTGAAACGGTGAAACAACTGAGACATTGAGACAAAAATCTACCCCATCCCTGCTATCCATGAGTGGCGTTTTGAAGAAGCGACAAAAATAAAGGGAACCGAACAAGAACGGTTCCCTTAGATAAGCGATGACCGGTCGTCTAGCTTGCCGGGGCTTCGAAGCCGAAGGCCAGTTTCCAGGTGCTGCCTTCTTTTATATAGATCGACGTTCCCCACAGCGGCATTATTTTCTGATCATTGCAGGTGCCTTCGCCGCTGCCTTTGAAGTGGAGAATGCCGACGGTCGGCGAGAGCGTCGTTCCCGAAGCGTCGGTAACACTGGTGCTTTTGATATCGCATTTCCCTTCGGTCCAGACCTTGACCGTTTCGGTCTGTGTTCCGGTGTAATTGCCGAACAGATCGATGAACGCAAGGTTCTTGGAGGAAAACTCTTCAAGCTTCTTGGCGTCGCGGGCCTTCCATGCTTCCCAGCCGGATTTCTCGGCGACGAGCATCGCTTCGACATTAGGATCCAATGCCGGAGCGGCGGGCTTGTCGGCTGCGTTGGCGTTAGCTGCGGATTTGTCGGCCTTCTTTTCGGCTGGTGGCGGTGGTAGCGGCTTGGACGGGTTCTTTGGATCGGCTATAAGCGTTTCGCCGTGGAATGCACCTTGCCATTTGTCGCCGTTGCGGACCCACAGACTGGCGGCACGGATAGGGCTAGGCATCTTCATGCTCTTACCATCCGGGCCGGCACAGGTACCGTCCCATGTGCCCTTGTAGCTAGAAACGTAGGTGTCGGCGTCGATCATCGTCATTTTGGGTTCGTCGAGCGACCACGTTTTGACATCGCATTTCATCCCGCCGACCATTTTTACCATGTCGGATTTGTTCATCCGCATGCCCATATCGAAGGACGTAAACTTGTCCGAGAGCATTCCCTCGAAATACTTTGCATCACCTTTAATAAAAGCCTCGTTGGCGGCCTTGTCGAGTGCCAAAAGGGCGTCAGCGGTCGGTGCCGCAGCCACGGGTTTGGCGTTTGCATTGGCGTTAGCGTTAGCATTGGTGTTGACACCGTTTGTCACCGGTTTGGGTGCTTCGCAACCCATAAAACATGCGAGAATGGCGAACGACGCGATACTTAAGAATTTTTTCATTGTCTCTCTCCTTTGATTCTCGAATCTCTTCTGCAAGGTTCGATTTTTTAAAGTCTCACCTGCGGATTGCAGGTATCCAGAATACTCTTCGTGAGAGTAACTAAGCGGCAAGTTTCGCAAGACTATTGCACATTTTAGGCAATGAAACAAATGATTTTGCCTATCTGAATCGGTGAACCGATGCGGGAATTAAACAGTGGCGGCATAAAAAGACGGAAACGCCCGCGATTTGATCTTGATCAAACCTCCGAGCGTTCCAAACAGTCGTCTAATTGATGAAACTTTAACCCATAAGAAAACGGATGTCAAGCTTTTTAATGTATTACATTAACAAACGGTGTTTAACTAGTGTTTGAAATGGCGAGTGCCGGTGAAGGCCATAACGATACCGTGTTCGTCGGCAGCGGCAATGGATTCGTCGTCTTTAATCGAACCACCGGGCTGGATAATAGCTGAAATGCCCAGTTTTGCTGCTTCATCGACATTATCCCTAAACGGAAAGAAGGCATCGGACGCAAGGGCGGAACCTTTAATCGGCAGATTAAACCGTTCGGCACGCATCGCGGCGATACGGAGCGAATCGACCCGGTTCATCTGGCCGGAGCCGACGCCGATGGTCTGATACTGGTTCGAAAACACAATGGCGTTAGACTTGACATGTTTGCAGACCTTCCACGCGAGAAGCATCGCTTTGATATCGTCGGCGGACGGCTGCTTTTTGCTGACGATTTTGAGATCGGCAGCTGAAACGTTGTGGTCATCCTTCGACTGGACAAGCATTCCGCCGGAGATCTGTTTGTACTCTAGGTTGTGGCTGGCACGCTCGTTAACACTCGCGTTTCTGCCCGAATCAGCCGCCTTCAACACCCGGAGATTCTTCTTTGACCTGAAAAGCTCTAAGGCTGCCTCATCGAAATCAGGAGCAATCACTACCTCGGTAAATACCTCGTTTACCGATTTAGCAACTTCGGCGTCAATGGTACGGTTGAAGGCGACGATTCCGCCGAATGCGGATACGGGATCGGTCGAAAGTGCACGTCGATATGCTTCTTCGTTGGCTTTTCCGATGCCGACACCGCTTGGATTGGTGTGTTTAATAATGGTGACGGCGAGCTCGTCAAAATCCTGAACCAGATTCCACGCGGCTTCCGCATCGACGTAATTGTTGAACGACATCTCCTTGCCGTGAAGCTGCTCGGCTTTGGCGATGCCGCCAGGTTCGGACGTGTCGTACAAAGCGGCTTTCTGATGCGGGTTTTCGCCGTACCGGAGGTCCGTTATCTTTGCCAGCTCTATGGTGACGGATGTAGTAAGACCTTGCGACACGTCAGAACCCGGAGCGGTAGCGACGGGCCTCACATCCACCGGTGACAGGAGGCCGGTCGCTACCGCTCTCGGTTCTGACGGGATGTCAATGTCGTCCGACTCTATAAACACGAGATCGCCAAGCGGATTTAGTGGTTCTAGAAATTCGAGGTCGTCGTGCGAGAGCTGTTTTGCCAGATACGACGATATCGCCAGATCATAAGACGCCGTGCGAGTGTATGCAAGTGCGGCAAGACGCTGACGGGTTTTGAGCGACAAGGAGCAATCGTTTTCCCGCAGTTCGCTCAAGATGCCATCGTACAATTTCGGATCGGTAACAACCGCCACATCACGCCAGTTTTTCGATGCGGAACGGATCATTGCGGGCCCGCCGATGTCGATATTCTCAACAGCTTCTTCAACGCTAACATCGCCTTTTGCAACAGTTTCTTCGAATGGATAAAGATTTATTATGACCAGATCGATCGGCTCAATCTCATGAGTTTCCATCGATGCGAGATGCTCGGCGTTGTCGCGTAAGGCGAGAAACGCTCCGTGGATTTTTGGATGAAGCGTTTTTACACGCCCGTCCATCATTTCGGGAAAACCGGTCACTTCGGACACGTCCGTTACCTGAATCCCGTGTTCCCTGAGAGTCTTCGCCGTTCCGCCGGTTGATATCAACTTTACACCCATGCCAGCCAATGATCGGGCAAACTCGACAGCTCCGCTTTTATCCGAAAGGCTCAACAACGCCCTTTCTACCTTTCTCAAACCGCTCATATAAATTTATCGACGAAACGAAAAAAGCGGCCTAAAGCGACCGCTTTCTCATAAACTTTGATCGATCAAACAATAATACCGTTCGTTAATAATGATTATCACCGTCTAAAGCGAGGCTTGCCCAGTCGTTGACGGTTGGCGGGAAGCCCGCCTCTAAACGAACGCCATTCCCTAGAAAAAGAAACGTCCTAAGAAAAGTAGTCCCAGCAACAATGCCAAAGCGTAAATTACGATTTTGATAAGACTCATGAAATTCTTTATCCTGATACCTACGAGTCTAGGAATATGTACGACAAACCACTAGTTTAGTTCCGATCCAATTTCCGTGTCAAAAGCCGGCAACGCCTTTTTGTCCGATCCTTCGCTATTGTCTGCGTGTCAAGGTGAAACTGAACAGCAGCCAAAAGGCAATCCTGCATAAAGTGGGTTATAATACTCTGCGAAAGTTGACCCGGAAATCATGAGGAAAATGCGAGTTTTTTCAGTCTGTGTATTTTTTGTAGCGATTGCTGCTCAAACCGGATGCAGTTTGTTTGACAGCAGCGTTGGCGGCGTTTCAAACGTCTTTGGATTGAGCGATACCGCGACGGTGATCTCCAAGACGGCCCAAATCCGTACCTCATACGCTGTCGTTGCCGCTGACCTGCTTGAGGTAAAACGCGGCGAAAAGCTGGACGTGCTGGACCAGATCGATTTCGAAAAGATTCTGTGGCTTAGAGTGAGGGCCCGCGACGAAGCAAACACCGAGGGTTGGATCGAGGCACAGCATGTCATAACAAGTGCGGTTCTCGAAAAGTCAAAAAGTCTGGCAGCCGAGTTTAATAATCTTTCGCCGCAGGCCGCCGGACAGCTCCGGGCCGCTTCGAACCTCCGGCTGGTCCCTGACATGAGCCCCGAAAATGTGCTTTTCAAACTCGCGAATGGCTCCACGTTCGAGATCATGGATTGGAAATTTGTGCCGAAGCAGGAAGTACCTGATGTTGATGATGCAAAGAAAGGGGAGCAAAAGCAGAAAAAACGAACAAAAAATGAAGAAATAGAAGCGGCGAGAGAGGCGAATGAGCCTGAGAAGATCGAGGACAAGTATGACATTTGGTATCAGGTGAGAATGGACCCGTCCATTTCACCGGCACCGGCGGGCTGGCTGTTCGGTCGGCAGGTTGAACTTCAGGTGCCGAGCGACATAGTCTTTTTTCAACAGAACAATCGTAAATTCGTCACTTGGCAGCGGCTTGATACAGATGGGGCAGACAAGGTAGGCCTAAACGAGAAGGTCGGCTCACCGGGAAACTGGGTGATCCTGTCTCGCACGAATCAGGTCAAAGAGATCGAAGGCGTCGAACCGGACTTTGACGGCATTCTGGTTCTCGCGTTCGACAAATACGATCAGAGTTTTTATACCGTCTGGAGGTCTTCGGGAGATGTTTGGGGAGTTCTTCCCCTTCAGGTCGATGGTGTCGGCGACAACAAGACATTCACGATGAAGCTTCGACATCCGGAAGGCCGAATGGATGACAAACGTTTTGTGGTCTTTAAGGACAAGAACCGGTTGAAGGTGACACCGCCGGAAGACATAGCACAATATCAGCAAGCGAAATCGAGATAAAAGTGAATCACGATAGCCTTTCCGAGTTCGAAAACCCTTTTCCCGAGCCGGTAGACCTAGAGATCACCGATTCGATAGATCTTCATGCCTTTCTTTCGAAAGATGTAAAAGCAGTGATTGAGAGCTACCTGATTGAGGCAGATGCAAAAGGTTTTCGCTTCGCTCGAATCGTTCACGGAAAGGGAATCGGTGTCCAACGTGAGATAACACGGAAGGTGTTGAGCGAGAGTGATTTAGTGAAGGATTTTAAGTCCGGCGACGAGTTCTCAGGTGGCTGGGGGGCGACAATCGTCGAATTCAAGCGTTAGTTAACCTTCTTCGATAACATCGGCCCACGCCTCTTCGGTTTCACCATCGTAAAAGTCCAAGCTTTCGATCACTTCCTTCTGTTCGGCAACTTTAAATTCCGCCTCAGCGAGACGCTGCGACAGTTGTTTGCATCGATGTTCCAATTCTACGAGGCGTTTCTTGCGTTCGCGATCAAGACGGTCAATGTAGAACATGTACATGAACTGCAAGCCTGCAACTCCCACAAGAGCCAAACAGAGACCGATTAAGAGATAGTAAAGCATGTCGATTTCAGATCGAGATCTGGAGCTAAAACAGCTCTGAAAATAAAAAATGAGACATCTGCGTAGTTTCTTACGCTCTGTTTTCGTTCAAAGCTACGAAATAGCTGATCTGTAATTTTGATTATACTCTTGACCAAAGGCGAAGGAAAAGTAAAAATCGAATACATAGAGATCTACGGACATCCAAACTCTTGGACTCGCCATTAGTAGTCGAACGACTTTTGTTTGGGAAAAAGTTTTTATTAGACCGTTTTTGACGGCAAGCAGTTATGCTCACGAAAACTGTTCGAGGGAGACGGTGTGTCCTAAAAGATGAAAACCAGTGCGAATTAGATATTTGTAGATGAAGCAAGAATTAGCTTTATATGATGGAAACACAAAATTTGACTCTACGATACACCCTCCTGTGTGACGACGTTCGCATCGAAATGGGTAACAAGATTTCGCTGATGGGTATTTTTCAGAACATAATGGTCGAGAAATTACCTGTTTCGCTTATCAAGTTCGCCGTGATAAATCACTGGATGGGTGAAGGAAACCACGAAACCGAGGTGCGCATTCTCTCACCAGATCGAACAAATCTTGTGGTTTCGTCGCAGGCAACACCGATCGAGTTGGCACCCGGCGGATTTACTGACAATGTAAGCTTTTTTGTCAACGTCGTGTTCCCAAGTGCCGGAACCTATTGGGTTCAAACATTGGCTGATACTGTCGTTCTTGAGGAATTTCCGCTGATAGTAGCGGATGCAAAGGACATTAAGTCATACGAACTCCCAGAAGAACTTTCGGAGACGGTCAACTGAGGCGGCTTATATCATTTTTCGGTTCGCGAAAGATCAAGGGTGATAGCAAGCCTGTAAACAGCGGCGTTATCGACCTGAATTTCTTTAGTTCCGGACACGCCTTTGTATGTTGCCGTCACACGGAATTTTGCTGAGGCCTCGGGTTGCCGTAGGGTGAACTCTCCGCTAACGCTCGTGAATGTCGAGCCGATCCGTTTCGCGGAGCCATCCGCGCCGATCTTTTCGATCTCGACCTTTGCACCTGTGACACTTGTTCCTTCGCGAAAGAAAACGCTGCCCCTTAAAATAACCTGGCTGCCCTGATCGACATTCAGGATAAGCCTGTCACCAAGGTCTCGCACTTTGTTTTTCTTTACCTCAACGTTGTAAAGCACCCCGGAACTGTAACCTTTAGCATCGACGACCAGGTTGTAGCTGCCGGGTTCGATACCTTCGATGACAAAATTTCCACCGTTGTTTGAGTCAACGCTTTTGAGGTCCTTCCCATCTTTTCTGACCGTTACATTGGCATTGGCGATGCCTGATCCGCTATTCGTTCGAACCCTACCTTTCAAGCCGGTTTGAGCCATGCCCGTGGTAAATAGACCTAGGCCAATCACCAGGAGAAATCCAAAATACAACAAAGTCATTTTTTTTAGATCAATTCGCAACATTTGATTTCTGGCCGGGCGAGCCTTTCTGAAACTCGGACGCTACATCATTGATGATGTCATTAAGCGTTCGGGTTGGCTTGTAACCGATCAATCTTTCGGCCTTGGCCAAACTGGGCACACGGCGCCGCATGTCTTCGAAGCCTTCGCCGTAGGCCTCTTCGTACGGAACGAACCGGATCTTGCTCATGCTTCCGGTCAATGCTATCGCCTTGTCAGCAAGTTCCTTAATGGTTACTTCTTCGTCATTCCCGAGATTTATTACCTGGCCGAAACACTCGGGGTTATCCAATAAACTGGTCAGTCCCTCGACGATATCGAGAACATGGCCGAAGCATCTGGACTGCGTTCCGTCGCCGTGAACCTCGATCGTTTCATTTTTAAGGGCTGCTTCAATGAACCGCGGCACGACCATTCCGTACTGCCCGGTCTGACGCGGGCCGACTGTATTAAACAGACGTACGACGACGACGGGTAGACGAGTTTCCTTCCAATGGGCAAGAGCAAGGAACTCATCCAGCGTTTTCGCACACGCGTAGGCCCACCGGTGTTTGTCGGTCGCACCTGTGAGAAGATCATCGTCTTCTTTGAACGGAACCGTCGCGGACTTCCCGTAAACCTCTGAGGTACTCGGAATCAAGACGCGTTTGCGGTATCTTGAGCAGAAGCCTAGCACAACGTCCGTTCCGCGAAAGATCGTTTCGATCGTCTTCACCGGATGGTCCATTATCAGTTTTACTCCGACAGCGCTTGCCATGTGGTAGACGTGATCAGTCTCTCGCACAAGCTCTTCCATCAACTTTTCGTTCAAAACAGTGTCAATGATAAGACGAAAACGGTCAGTGCCTTCGAGATGCGCGACGTTCGAATACTGCCCGGTCGAGAGGTCGTCGATAACCGTAATGTCATGTCCCTGTCCGATCAATTTGTCGGCGAGATGGCTTCCAACGAAGCCGGCTCCGCCCGTGATCAAAATCTTCATAACCTATTATTTGTTAACTATTTTCTTAAAATATCTTACCGTATTAACCAATCCCTCGGCGAGCGGCACCTTGGGCGACCAGCCCAACAAAGCCTTCGCCCTTTCGATGTTCGGCTGCCGCTGTTTAGGGTCATCCGCCGGAAGCGGCAAATGTTTGATCTTGATCTCCGTCCCGATCGCTTTTCCGATCTCCGTCGCCAATTCGTTCATCGTGAACTCGCCGGGATTGCCGATGTTGACCGGCATATGTATGTCATCCGCCTCGGCGTTCATTAGTTTTATCAATCCGTCAACGAGGTCGCTCACATAGCAAAACGAACGCGTCTGGCTGCCGTCGCCGTAGATCGTCAATTCTTCACCACGCAGGGCCTGAACTATGAAATTCGAAACCACACGCCCGTCGTTCTCCATCATCCGCGTTCCGTAAGTATTGAATATGCGGACTATGCGAGTATCGACGCCGTTTTGGCGGTGATAGTCCATCATCAATGTTTCGGCGACACGCTTACCTTCATCGTAACAGCTTCTTAGGCCGATCGGGTTGACGTTGCCGAAATAATCTTCGGTCTGCGGGTGAACGAGTGGATCTCCATAAACCTCGGAGGTGGATGCCTGAAGAATGCGGGCCTTTACCCTCTTCGCCATGCCAAGCATGTTTATCATGCCCATAACGCTTGTTTTCACGGTCTTTACGGGATTGTATTGGTAATGGATGGGCGACGCGGGACAGGCAAGATTATAGATCTGATCCACTTCTAAAAGGATCGGCTCCGTAACGTCATGCCGGATAAGCTCGAAACTCCTGTTGTCCAAGAGATGAACAATATTCGCCTTGCGGCCGGTGAAAAAATTGTCGAGGCATACGACCTCATGCCCCTCTGCAAGGAGCCTTTCGCAAAGATGCGAGCCGATAAAACCGGCACCGCCGGTGACGAGTATTCTCATGTTTAGGTTTCACCACAGAGACACAGAGGACACAGAGAAAAAAAACTGATAACTATTATCGCGATTTCGTTCCAATTGTATAAAAATCTCAGTGTTCTCTGTGTCTCTGTGGTGAATTTCTTATTTTAGATGTTTTTCGAAGAAAGCGAAAATCCGCTCATATTCGTCTGTCCAGCTTTCCGGCCGTATGAAGCCGTGATTTTCCGAGGGATACAGCATGGCTTCGAAATATTTCGTTTTTCCTAGCCGGATAAGCTTTTCGATCATTTGGACAGAATCCTGAACATGGACGTTATCGTCCGACATCCCGTGCAAAATCAGCAGCGGCCGTTTGAGCTTGTCGGCATATGAGATCGGCGAGCTGCGTTTGTAGGCCTCCGGGTTCTTGTCCGGAAATCCCAACCGCTGGGCGGTGTAAGTGGGATTTGCAGCATAATAATTCTTCCAATCCATTACAGGCCGGAGTGCGGCGGCCGCCGCGATCTTGTCTGGTGCCCGAGCCGCAAGCATCGCGGCCATAAATCCGCCATAACTGCCGCCATAAACACCTATTTTCGATTGGTTCACGCCATAGTTCTTGACCATAAAATCGATGCTGTCGATATGGTCGTCATAATCCTTGCCGCCGAGAAAATCGTAAACATCCGTCCGCCAATCGCGCCCGTAGCCCGCCGATCCGCGATAGTCGATGTCCAGAACAACATAGCCTTTTCGGGTCAGCAGGTCGTTGAACATGAACTCACGATAATAATTATTCCAGCCATTAATGACGTTTTGCAGGTAACCCGCTCCGTGGACGAAGATCACCATTGGATATTTTTGTTTCCGGTTGTGTCCGGCCGGTAGATAAATTTTCGATTTGATCACTTTGCCGTCACGCGATGGAATGTCGATAAATTTTGGCTCCGTCCAACTTATCTTGCTGAAATCCGCAGGCGTCGTTTGAGTGAGCTGCGGGAGTATTCGCGACGCATTTGTTCCAGACATCCATTTGGCGTAAAGTTCGCCTGGGTGATTCCAGGTAGAACCTTCGAATAGGATGACCGGATTCTCAGCCGATTCGGATATCTGGAAGCCGGTCATCATCATTCCAATCGATCCGATCTTCTGTTGCACGGGTAGGAAGGTGGTTAACTCGCCGCTTTGAACGCGATACAGAAAAAGTCGGCGCCCCGCAGGCTCAGCGACGGAGCGGGTAGCAGCCTGCGTTGACGAATACGCTATAGATCTGTCTTCGTACCACTTCGCCCACTCGACCTGGCAGTTTCCTTTCGTTAGCTGCGTAATCGCGACTTTCCCAGTTAGGCCTGCAAGGCCTTCGGCAAAGCGTTCGCTATTCGCGGGGACAGTCGCTACCGCTCGTGTTTCTGCCTCGAGTTTCGCAAGATAAAGATGGTTATATCCGTCTTTCTCAGAGCCAAAAAACAATTCGCTCGGATCCTTCGGGTTCGGCTCGAAGATTACGGAAAGCGAAGCCTGCCATTTGTCGTCTGTTTCTTCGGTGACGAGAATTATCTGCTCGGCTTTGCTGCCGACGTTGTGAACGTAGAAAAGTTGGCGGCGTTTTGTGTCTTTATCGACGCGGTCGACTATCAGGCTTTGCCCGTCGGCGGTCCAGACCATCCGGCGGAAATTGCTCACGCCTTCCGGTTTCGGAAGCTTGATCTCGAAGGGCGTGTCGCGGCTGCCGTCCGCTGGCGTTACAAACAATTTCTGCTCGGACCACCCGCGACGCGGATTGCTTGCACCGACGAACTCCGGAAGATAATTCGGCACAATCAACGCCCGCTGCTTCGAGCCGTCCGACACCGCATAGGCGACGAGCGTTCCAGCTTTGTTCGGAGTTATGTTTCCTAATGATACAAAGGTCTGCTGATTGGCCTCTTTCGTGATCTGTGTAATCGTCGAATCCGAGGTGTTCAGCACAAACACGTTGCCCGACTGCGAGAACATGATCCGTTCGTTGTCCAGAAAACGCGCTCCGGATTCGGGCGATTGCGTCTGGGTCAAGCGTTTTGCGCCTTTTTCTCCAACAGTATGAACAAACACATCGCCGCCGTACGAAAACACGAGTTTTTTCGAATCCGGCGACCACTCGAAATTGCCAAGCTGATTCTCGCGGGCTTTTACAAAATCGTCGCGGAGTTCGAGCCCATAGTTCAGCTTATTCTCCGGTTGAGGCGTTCGGGTTGGCACAGGCAGATCGCCGCTTCGCAAAATAATAGCCGGAGTTCCCCCGCCGGTCGAGACCATGTAAAGGTCAAGCTGCGGCTTGCCCTCCGCATTCCAAAGGTAAATGACCTTTGTACCGTCGGGCGAAAGCTTTTCTCCGGAAACGCGCATTCCGGCGATTGAAGGCTCGGCCATAATTTCGCGCACGGTTAAGTTCTGAGCTGAAACAAAGACAGCGGAGAGAAAAAGTGTGCAGAGTAATACTTTAATGAGGCGAAGTGTATTGGTTTTCATTCGGATCTAAGGCTCCTCGTCTGAATTCGCGGCGCGAATAGCTTCTAAATGTTTCAGGCCGGGAGTATCTTTTTCACGTCCCGCCGCGGTTTTTGCTGTTATGAGACCATTTACGGAAAGAACATTTACAGCAAAACCGAAGAGTTGAAACACCGTTGATTGCTCCAGGACTTCGATATAGGTGCCTAGTCCCTTTACTTCCGATAGCAGGTCAATATCGCCGATCGTTGTTTCGAGCGTAAAAACCGATCCGTGCGACAGAGTCGAGGCATCCCAAATAAATGGCAAGTCTATTGGAAAATGTCTAAGTCTGGGATCAAAGGGCTGCAAGGCCCGCGCGATCCTTTCGAGATTCATCCGCTCACGAGCAAAACAAAAGTCTATGTCGTACGTTACGTATGCAGCAGAATGGATCGACAATGCAACGCCCCCGATGATCACGAAATCAGCAGATTCGCCGGCCAGTACCGTAATTGCCTTTTCGATGTCGATCATTGATCACTGAGCTTAGATTTTGCGACTTCGTCCCGCAGTTTTTCAAAGCTATTCATCGCTTGCTGAAGCCGCCTGACTCTTTGCTCGGGTGACAGACGCATATTCTCCGCAATGAGGGAAAGGTCAATTCCAAATTCGGCAACACGCGCGAGTGTCCCGCCCGGCACCGGATCCAAAAGCTTTTGTTCAGGTGTCCTTTTCATAACTCTATTTTACGGCATTTCCAATGCGGCCGCACGTTTTTCGGCCTTTTGCGCTTCGGTTAGGCGACCGTATTCATAGATCGCGTTTTCCCATGTGCCGTACATTGCGTTTGGCAGGACGATCCAGCGTTTGCCCCAATCATTTTTGACTTTGTCGGCCTCGGCGAAGCGGTCGACGATTGACTTGCGTTCAAATACGTCAGAAAAGTCGTCAAGGTTATCGCCCATCAGCATAACCATGCGGTATTTTTTGCTCACCAGGTCGCGCCGCGGCGTTTTTGTCGAAACATTATTACCTTGATCATCCTTTATTCGAAGCAAAACGTTTTCAGCGGAAACATCAACGAAACCCACGTTTTTTAGATTGTCAATGGTGGCTGCTTTTTGAACCTCGTCGCGATTCGAGACATAAAAGACCTTCACACCTTTTGCCACTGCGTAGTTCAGAAATTCGACTGAGCCGGGAACCGCTCGTGCCTTTCGCATTTCGCCCCAGGCATACCAATCTTTTGTATTGAATGCGGCACTGTTCTTAATTCCGTATGCCTGGGCGGGAGAGTTATCCAGAACAGTCTCGTCAATATCGACAACGATCGCCCGCGGCATTTTCCGTTCAGCTTTCGGCAGCTTTTTGACGTTTTTCTTCTCTAGATCGGCGTCTAGACGTAATCGGGCGAGATTGAAAGCCTGATAAGCAAGAGCACGATATTCGGCGGCTTTCTGTTGGTACAAGACGGCGGCGACCTGATAATCAAGCTTTACGCTTTCGACCGCGGGTGTTTGAGCGAAAGCCGGCACTAAATATGCTGAAACGGTGGTTGCAGCCAGCAACCCAAAACTGAGTGAATATTTTGTCGATCTCATAATAAAGATTTGGCGAGCGGATTCGAATCGATTATAAGATAAATATGCCAAAAACGCCGAAGGACGATTGCAAAGAAACTGAGGTGCCGTCCGAATCCGAGGACACTGATGTTTGGAGCGAGGACCAGACGAGCCGTCAATACTATTACGACGACGCCCATGGATACGAGAAATATGTGGAGAACGACGACGACGACGATAAAAAAGACGACGAGTAGGTGAAACCCACTGGTCGTCTTTCTACCGACGCAATCGCCAATGTCTAAGTTACTTCTTTGGCCTTTCGTTTGCCTTCAGCACACGCTTACGAAGCCGGATCGCTTTAGGAGTTACCTCGATAAGCTCGTCGTCCGCGATGAATTCCAAAGCTCTTTCCAACGACATTTCGCGAACCGGAACGAGCCGCATCGCTTCATCGGCGCTTGTGGTACGCATGTTGGAGAGCTTCTTTTCCTTGATTGGGTTCACGTCAAGGTCGACCGCTCGGGCGTTCTCACCGACGATCATGCCTTCATAAACTTTGGTCTGCGGCTTAACGAAAAGCGAGCCGCGTTCCTGCAGGTTATACAAAGCATAAGTGTTGGTTTCGCCCATTCTATCAGAAACAAGTGATCCTGTTTGACGACCTTTCAACTCTCCCTGCCACTTGTCGAACCTCAAGAAAAGGGTATTGAGCAAACCCGTTCCCTTTGTTTCCGTCAAAAACTCACCTCTAAAGCCAATCAATCCGCGTGACGGAATTTCGTACTCCAAGCGAACGCGGCCCGATCCGTTGTTTATCATCTTGGACATTGCCCCTTTGCGGCGTCCAAGGGCCTCGGTGACGACGCCAATAAACTCTTCCGGCACATCAATAACAACCTGCTCGATCGGCTCAAGCAGCTCGCCGGTCTTTTCATCCCGTTTCGTAATGACCTCGGGTTTTGCGACTTGGACCTCATAGCCTTCGCGACGCATCATTTCGATCAGGATCGCGAGCTGAAGCTCACCGCGGCCCGATACTTTGAAACGTTCAGACGAACCCTCGTCCTGCGTTATCCGCAGGGCTACGTTGCCCAGCAGCTCGCGGTCGAGGCGGTCTTTGATCTGGCGCGACGTCACAAACTTGCCGTCAATGCCGGAGAACGGCGAATTGTTGACGCTGAATATCATCGAGATCGTCGGTTCGTCAACGGCGATTACCGGCAGTGGACGCGGATTCTCGACCAGCGTTATCGTTTCGCCGATATTAATATCGTCGAAACCGGCAAGCGCGACGATCTCGCCAACGCCGGCTTTATCGACAGGTGAGCGGTCGAGGCCTTCGAAGACGAAAAGCTCTTTGACCCTGGTTTTCTGCGTCGATCCATCGATCTTCGCAACTATAACTTCCTGATTTTTTGAGATCTCACCGGAGAACATTCTGCCGATCGCGAGGCGCCCGACGAACGGGTTATAATCGATGTTGGCTACCAGAAGCTGAAGTGAATCGTCGCGGATAGCGTGCGGTGCGGGAATCGTTTCTATTACCTGGTCGAAAAGCGGCCTGAGGCTGGTCGATTCATCCGTCAGGTTCTTTTTCGCGATTCCGTCACGTGATATCGAATACAAAATCGGGAATTCGATCTGTTGGTCGTTGGCTCCGAGATCGATAAAAAGGTCGTAGATTTCATCGACGACTTCTTCCGGGCGTGCATCCTGACGGTCTATCTTGTTGACCAGCGCGATGCAGGGAAGCTTTAATTCCAGGGCTTTTCTCAGAACGAAACGCGTCTGCGGCAAACAGCCTTCCGCAGAATCGACGAGCAAGACGATACCGTCGACCATCTTCAAAACACGCTCAACTTCACCGCCGAAATCAGCGTGGCCGGGCGTATCGACGATGTTAATCTTGTAATCGCCGTAACGCACCGACGTGTTCTTCGCCATGATGGTAATGCCTCGTTCCCGTTCGAGGTCCATCGAGTCCATTACCCGCTCGACTACGGTTTCGTTGTCGCGGTAAGTACCGGATTGCTGGAGCATTGCATCGACCAAGGTCGTCTTGCCGTGGTCAACGTGTGCGATGATGGCGATATTACGTATATTCTCTTTCGATATCATAGTCGTGATTCCTTCCTTAAGGACAAACGAATATAATGACGGATTAGTAGGCTAAACGCAATCTCACCGCGCTGACGCAGTCTCCTGAACAAAAAAAGGCCGGACAGAATGTCTCTGGCCGGCCAAATTGACTAAAAAAGGTAGATTATCTGGCTCGGCCGTTGTCTACGACCAAGTTGTTCGTGACGCTGAACACTCCAGATACGCCGTTCGCGAGAATATTCATAGTATTATAATCGCCCGTGGTTGCCACGTAGCCTTCAAGAGTTACGTTGCCGCGGTCGACGATAAGTCTTACTGACGGATTTACAGTCCACAAATATCGCGACAGCCCGCCCGAATTCGACAACCTTCGATAAAGATTGCTTCTGATGGATTCATCGAAACTGCCAAGCGGCAATACTTCGATGTTATTTACGACTCTCGTAACGCCGGCAATATCTTCGACGCGGTTTTCCGCATCCGATTTGTTGATCGCGTTTCTCACCTTGCCGACGAGAGTAACCGTTCCGCCATCGACTGAAAATCCGATGTGATCGAACACCTCGTATCGCGGCATTCTAAGAATCTGTCTCTGAACATTTTGCTCAATCGTTCTTGCCGATTTTTTATCGGAAAAACCCTGAGCATTTATTTCAACCAATGAAAAGGCCAAGATTGCGAAAGTTAAAGCTATAAAACTGCTAAATATTTTCATCACCCGAGTTCTCCTTGTACTTAACAATAGTCACATTTAAGCGACTTTATTTGACGGAGTTAGGATGGGAAATTTGCCGTCGGAGATGTCTAAAAACGTATAAAATGGAACCGAAAACTAAAAATCTGAGGGGTATCCGACTTGACGTAGGGCTTCGTACAACACAATCCCGACGCTCGTAGCGAGGTTCAGACTGCGGACGTTTGTATTTGGCATCGGGATCGTAATACAGCGTTCGGCGTTTGCTTCGAGCACGTCTTCGGGGATGCCCCGCGTTTCCCGGCCGAAGATTAAACAGTCGTCCTCCTGAAACAGCCAGTCGGAGTAAGGGCGATCCACTTTAGTGGTCAAATACAGAAACCGCGAGCTAGGCAGGCTTTCAAATAGTCGATCTAAATCGATGTGTCTATGTAACTTAACCGATTCCCAGTAATCCAGGCCGGCCCGTTTTAACGTGCGGTCATCCATACGAAAGCCTGTGACGCCCACGATATGAAGTTCCGTAAATGTTGCCGCGCACAGGCGGGCGATGTTTCCTGTATTCGGCGGGATCTCCGGTTCAAGTAACGCGACGTGCATAATTTTAGAGATGTTATTACGAATTGACCTGCCGACAAACAGTTAAGTGCATCTTTTTACTTGTCTTCGTCATCAATTGACACAGATTGAAGCGTGTTTTATGCCGATCCGAATCGGTATGCTACAATCGCGAATTGTGCATTTCATCCATTCTGTGAGGAGACTTTCCGTTGTGTCTTTGCTTTACGCATTCTTAACATTTGTATTTTTGTTCGCCTATACGGCCGGGATGGCTGTCTCCGGACAGCAGCCCGCGAATCCGGCGACCGCTCCTATTCCTTCGCCGACGCCGACACCGACCCCGTTAGCGGCCGTTTCCGCCAAGGATGCGATCAAAAATCCCACGGCTGACCAGCTCGCCGAGACTTCGATCTTTTTATACGGGCTGGGGGGCGGCAGGGCCATATTGAATCAGATACGTAAAACCGCGATCGAGCGGGGGCGAATAAGTGTCGCCAACGCTGAAGGGAAAATGGAGCAGGCGACTTACCAGCGTTTTACGACGCGTGGAGAAACATTGAATAAGGAGAAGATAAGGCTCGATCAGGAGTTTCCAACCGCCCGTTATTCCCTTGTTTTTGCGGATGAAAAGATTTTCGGTATTTTCAACGATGAGGTATTCACGCCACGCGAAGATGCGTCGCGTGCCTTTCAGAATCAGATAGTTTACGGAGTCGAAGCACTCTTGCGGTATAAGGAAAACGAATCGAAATTGGAACTCGTCGGCAAAGAAAAAATCGGCGGCGTGGATATGCACGTGTTGGACGTTGTCGATAAGCAGAATCGAAAGATACGCTTCTTCCTCAGCGCAAAAAGTTTTCGCGTGATGATGCTTGAATACGATGACGCGGGAATCAAATACCGCCGAAAGTTTTACGATTACAATATTGCCCAAGGCACGCTTGTCGCATACCGCAGCGTGCTTTATGCGGGCGGCAAAATAGTGGAAGAAACCGACATCGGCACGGTCACTTACGGCCAGAAGATTAATGACGGGATGTATTCTGCGAACTAGTAAATTTTTGCAACTTTATCCCTGTTCCATTGTGCTTAGCTTGCACTCCCAAATATTTTGCACAGGAGCACAACTAATGATCCGGCCACGACTGTTTCCCTCGTTAAGCATTTTTCTATTAATTTTCGCAGGTTCCGCGCTTGCCCAGGTTGATCCGAAGGCTCAGCCTGATTCCAACTACGAAGCCGTACTTCACGTCATTCTGGGGTCGTCCGACGTTGGCCAAGGCGTCGGATTGCCAAAAAACCTTGCGGGCATCTCAAATCATCTTAAGGCTAACTTCACGTTTTCGAACTACAAATTGGTTAATACGTATCTCGGGCGCATTGCGAATTCCGGTAATCTTGAATACAAGAGCATGGCCAATATCTACGGCCAGGAACAGGAAGGCGACTCGCCAAGTTTTCTGGATTGGCGGCTGGCCAACTTCCGGCGCGTAAATGAAGCGACCGGACTAGGCGTCTTTCAGGTCCAGTCATTCAGATTTGGCGCCCGGGTTCCGCTAAAGGTAGCAAGTTTCAAGGACGATTTAGGAAAAGCCCAGTCAGTAATTAACTACGAATCGCTCGGCCTTTCACTGGACAAATTGAGCTTGACCGAAAATTCACCGACGTTGATCGGCACGCTTTCGCTGCCTAAAACAAGTGGAACGGTTTTTGTGGTTTTAACAGTCAAGTCGTTGGAAAATTAACCTCGTTGAAACATTTCGCAACCTTTACAGCCGCCCGGCGTGAATTAAATCACAGGGCGGCTTTTGTTCGGACAAGAAAATTGCTGTAGAAAAGTATGAGTGTATGGCACTGGACAAAATCGAATCTCAGGCTACGGGGGCATACGCTACAGCTGTGTCTAAAGAGATTCAATCCGACCACGCCCTTATTGAAGCGACCAAGAACGGTGACGAGGCTGCGTTCGCTTCAATCGTCAGCAAATATCGCGGGCCGCTGACAAATTATTTATATAGATTTTTGAATGACTACGAAGAAGCAGTCGATTTGACGCAGGAAACGTTCGTTCGCGTTTATTTCGCGATTGACCGTTATCACACGGAATATGCTTTTTCGACATATATTTATCGGATCGCCACAAATTTGGCGATAAGCGAGATACGCAAGCGGAAACGACGGACAATTTTGTCTCTGACGGGCTTGTTTCAAACAGACTCGGAAGACACAACCGAGTTTCAGCCGCCCGACGAACGCTCGCTGCCGGACCAGGATCTGATCGAACACGAGCGGGATAAGGTGATATCGAAGGCGATCGTCGCGTTGCCAACAAAATATCGCGTACCGATAATCTTGCGGGATATTGAGGGTAAAACATACGACGAGATTGCCGAGATACTCGAGCTCGGATTGGGAACGACAAAATCCCGCATCAGTCGTGGCAGAGGGCTGCTGAAAGAGAAGTTAAAACATTATTTTTAGAAACGATGAGTTACGAAAACGAAAAGAATAGGGCCAGCGAAACGGAAACACTTAGCTCCGACGAGGAAAGTGTGTCCCGGTTGCTTTCGAACCTGAAACGAGTAGATGCTCCGAAGGATTTTGATTTTCACCTTAAGGCGCGGTTAGCAAACGCATCTCCCGACGACTACCGCCCTGTCCGGCTCTTTCCAATTTTGAAGTATGCCATGCCGCTTGCTCTTTTGCTGTTTGTCGGAGCAGCGTTTGTTTTGACTAACTCTTATACTGGGCCGAATGTGCCTGTCGTTGTGGATGTGCCCGATGCTCCAGCTTCATCATATATTGCGGATTCGAATTCGAGACAGCAAGCTGAGACAGGCGTCGTGCCTACACTCGTTCCGGAAAGTACGACCGTCGCGGAAAACCAGCCGCCTGTTAAGCGCGAGTTTGTCGCGGCACAAACGAATCAACTTACATCACCTGGATCGAATAGGCCTGCGTCGCGCGATCTTCCAGGTTCCCGCGATCTTCCTAGCCGCGGCTCGTACGACATTACCGGACGTAGTGGTCCGGATCCGATTCGGCTGCCGGCATCAGGCAACGTCAACTCGAATTTAATGGGAAATTCCGGTACCTCGGGGCCGTTGGAAACTCGTCAGATGCTTCGAAATATCGGTATCGACGCAAATGCGGGTGAGAATGGCTGGACGATCCGGTCGGTGGGTAAGAACACAATCGCCGAACGCTCCGGCCTACAGGCAGGCGATGTGATGGAAGCCATAGACGATAAACCTATAAGCACACTTTACGACGGCAGTTTCAGTGCAAAAACGATAAGCGTGCGGCGCGACGATAAAGTAGTCAAGATCGAAATACAGAACAAGTAATATCAGGGCTTTTTCTGTTCGTCGACCTTAGCGTCAGTTACCTCGGTAACGAATTTCCGGTAGTCATACGATCTGATCTGCTGATTCAGGTCGATCCCTTTCACCAAAAGCACTCGGATCGAGAGATTGATATCGGCTAGAGACGGCAGCCAGATCTCGTCGTTAAGGCGTTCCTGTTCCAACGTGAACGAGGCGCCTTTTTTCAATTTTGCCAGCACGCCTCCGCCGACGTTATAGTTATCGAACAGGGTCGCTTCAATGCGGGCAACCTGTTTGTCCTTTTCGTCGATCCACATCACACCAGCCGTTTTGCCAAAGAATTTGAGCATGCTTTTCGCGTTCTTAAAATCAAACGTCGGATCGGGTTCGAAATCGAAAACGATCACGTCGCGCCCTCGAAATCGCTCTCGACGCGGATTCGTAAGTTTCGAGGCCCGCAATACTTCGGCGATCGAAACACGGCGCCCATCTTCCGAAGGAGGGCCGCTTTTCGATTGCGACTTGCTCCTGGCGATCTGTTTTTCGATCTCGTCAACGCGTTTTCCCGCTTCCTTGTCCGCGTCCTCCTGATCATTTTTACTCAAAGGCTTGCCGTTTTTTTCGATGAGTCGGCGAATGCGATTGCCTTTGTAAAATGACAGTTGGTAGGTTTCTGATTCCTTATCTCGCAGCACGCCGTCTTTTCCTGTCTCGCGCTTCGTAGAACGCTGTACGTAAGAGTACGAGTCTAGTAATTTTTCAACCTCATCCTCATTCGACTGCAGTTCTGAAAGTAATTTTGCAATTTCAGGCAACGGGTCGCCGGAAACCTTTGGAAAATCAAATGACGCCCGAGAGATCTGCGCATTGGGCCGAATTTCGTCAAAATCAACGGTGTAAGTCTCACCGCCTGAATCGAATTTTACCCGAAAAGGCTGCTGCGTTCCGTTCACCTCGCGGTAATCGTCGTAAACAAACGAATGCGATCCATCGCCCGAAACAATTTCCTCGCGTAAAAGCAGATTACTGACCGAGTCAAAATAAAGCTTAAACTCAACTCCTTTCGCCGTATTCAGAAGTACGAGATTTGCCGCCTTACCGTCCACTGACGTTTTGCCGCCCGTCATGACCTTCGATTTTTCTTTTTTATAATTGAACCAGTACGAATTTCGAAAAACCGCTTCCGCCTGTCGTGCAAGGCTCGCCGTTCCGGTAAGGGTCTTCAGGCCGGTGCGGGAATCCCGTTCCCAGCCCGATTTCCCGTTATAACCGGATTCGATCTCAAAACCGTCAAGGTCGAATAAGGTGTGATAGAGATTCGGCTGGCTCGTTTCCAATCGGAACTTTCCCTTTGTGCCGCTCTGTAGGTTCGTGACGGTTCCGGATCGGCTCCAACTGCGGACGCTTTGCACGGACTTCGCTCCACCCATAGCCTTTTCGGCCTTTTTTAGAATGGACGACGGAGATTGGGCAATCGCGGACACCGATAAGGCGAGTGCGAGAAATATTGCGAAATTCAATTTCATTTTTCTGTTCTTGTCAGACGAGTTGTTTGAGGCAGCAGGAATAGGCCCATGAGATAAAGCAAAACGGCGAAAAACTGTATATAGCCCGTTCCGGCCGAGTATTTTGGTAGTGCCAATATCCATGTAAACGCCTCTTGTGCCGGATTCTCTATTAGTGCCCGAAGCCAGTTCTCGCTGGCCGGTGCGGTTAAGTTAGCGAGTACCAAGTATTTTACAAAGAATGCGAAGCCAAAAAGGGCAACCAGGCTTCGCAGAAGCTTTTTGTTGTCAAAATCAGAGAAAAGGTTGTTCCAAAGAGTCCAAAGAAAGCAAAACGCAACTATCCAGAATGGCAAGCCCTGCTCCGGCATGACGGAATTAAAGATCTGCGTCGAAGCAGTAAAAACAACAATAAGTACGGATGCGTTAGCGATATTCTTCAATATCGGAAACTCGTCGTTGAGCCAGCCGTCAACTAAAATCAATCCGCCGCGAATGAAGAGTACGATCAGAATTATTGCAAGAATGAGACAAAGCAAAGCGGGTTTCCAAAAAACGAATGCGTTATCCGGTGAAGCAAGCCGCAATCCACCAAGCAATGTGACCGTCAGAAAAATGAAGGGTACCAGGAGATATAGACGAATGAGTTTTTGACGATTGTGGTCGACGGTCGATAAATTCTCGCCTACGCTCAGGCCTTTTTCACTTTCCTCCGGACTGGATTCCGAGAAGGCATCGATCATGTCGGTGTCGATGCCGAAAATGGCTGCTTCATCACGAACATCTTCCAATTCGGATGTGTGCTTTTTCGAAGTGGGCATTTTTACCTTCGTTCCCTGATTATTTTTAGCGGATTGAAATCGTCGGAAGTCACTTTCAGGCCTTCTTCAAGTTCGTTTCGTAGCTCGGCAGGCGTTCTGAGCATCAGCCCGGCGTCTTTCGACGCAAAATCCCGATCCAACGTTGTGACGCGATTTACGGCATCCAGTCCCAATTTGAATAGAGCATCATCGTTCGAAAAGCGGCCCCATCCTTGTCTGTAGTAGCTGTAAGCGATGTAAAACTGCGTGTTCACATCACGCTTTTCCGGGTCGGCGCGTTCAAAACTGGCTCGGGCCAGTACAAAATTGTCCGTACGGAAAGCCGTGAGGCCAGAGTTGAATTTCTCCTGATCGATCTCATAAGTCCCAGTAAAAACCTGTCCTTTCGTTACGGTATTCTCTACCGCCGACTGTGCCTTAGTCGAAATTTCCTCAAGCGTCCTCGGTTCTGCCGCATACAGGAAAATGATAAAAATTCCGAATAGTGTCGACAGCAACAGGCCCAAAAGTTGGATATGGTTTTCTTTCACTGCTATAATTGGCTGACTTTATTAGGATACCTTTCTCAGAAACAATTTCATATGAAAAAGATTGCTGCTGTATGCACAGCGTTTTTGTTTGTGGCTTTTGCGTCAATGATCGCCTTTGGCCAGAGCGTGACGGCGGATCTTGTGATCACCAACGCAAATGTTCACACGATCGATTCTAAACGTCCAACTGCAACATCGATCGCAGTGCTTGGCGACAGGATCATAGCGGTCGGGTCGGATGCCGACACAAAGCCGCTCATTGGACCCAAAACCAAGGTCATCGACGCAAAAGGCAAGCTTGTTATTCCGGGCTTTAATGACGCTCATGTCCATTTTATGGAAACGGGCTATCAGCTTTCGTCTGTGGATCTCCGCGACGCAAAAACGCCTCAGGAATTTGTCGCACGCATCAAAGCGTTCGCGGCGAAGATTCCCAAAGGGCGATGGATACAAGGCGGACAATGGGACCACGAAAATTGGACTCCTAATAATTTGCCGACGGCAGCACTCATTGACGCCGCGACACCCGACAATCCTGTTTTCATAAATCGTCTTGACGGTCACATGGCACTAGCGAACAGCCTCGCAATGAAACTTGCGGGCATCAATAAGGACGTCAAAGACATTCCCGGTGGTGAGATAGTTCGTGACGCTGCAGGAAGTCCGTCAGGTATTTTTAAGGATTCTGCGATGGCCTACATAGATAAAGCGATCCCGGCATTTTCATTCGAGCAGCGGCTCGAAGCGGCACAGGCAGTGTCGGATCACGCGGCTTCGCTAGGCGTCACGAGCGTCCAGGATATGTCAGCCAACGGAACAGAGATAGGCGTTTATCAGGAGTTGCTCAGACGCGGAACGCTGAAGACACGAGTTTATAATTGCTCGCCTCTTGCCGAATACAAACGTTGGTCGAATACGGGTGTTCGATACGCTTTTGGCGATCCGATGCTGAGAGTTGGTTGCTTAAAAGGCTATACAGACGGAAGTCTCGGCTCCACGACAGCGTGGTTCTTCGACCCATATCTTGACGCTCCGAATACTAGCGGGCTTCCAATGGGTGACGTTACGACGACGATGAAGCAGGATATCATCGCCGCCGACAAGGCAGCTCTTCAAGTCAATATCCATGCGATCGGCGACAAGGCGAATGCAATGATCCTCGATTACTACGCCGAACTCGACCGAGTAAATGGCGTCCGCGATCGGCGTTTTCGAATCGAACATGCACAGCATCTACGACAGGAAGATATAAAACGGTTCGGCTCGCAAAAGGTCATCGCATCAATGCAGCCGTTTCATGTCATCGACGACGGCCGCTGGGCATGGAAGCGGCTGGACGAAAAACGTTTGAAGGGAACTTATGCCTTCCGCACGCTGCTTGATTCGGGTGCTTTTCTGGCGTTTGGATCGGATTCACCAGTTGCACCGCTCAACCCGCTGTTCGGCGTCTACGCCGCCGTCACGCGTCGAACGCTCGATGACAAAAACCCGGGCGGGTGGCTTCCGGAACAGAAGATATCGGTCGAGGAAACTATCCGGGCTTTCACGCTGGGCTCAGCCTATGCCGAATTTCAGGAGAATGCCAAGGGAACGATCGAAGTAGGGAAGCTGGCGGATTTTGTGATTTTGTCGGATGATATTTTTACGATTGATCCCGTTAGAATCCGGGACGTGAAGATCTCAATGACGGTCGTCAATGGTAAGGTTGTTTACGAAGCGAAATAAGGTTACGCCGAAGAACAGACTGGCGAGCCTGTTCATTTGTTTCGTCATTTGTTCAATTTGCTCTTTTATACTTGCGTTGAGCGACAGACTCGGTAGTATAACGTACGGTAAGATTAAAAGGTTCAACCGTTTAGAAGCGGGCTTGCCCGCCCGCAAGAAATCGTCGACGAGCGGGCAAGCCCG
>JANNST010000070.1:0-73003 GCA_031402865.1 Chloracidobacterium sp.
GGGATCGTGATGATCGTATCAACGCAGCCGCGAAGCTCGGCCAGACCTCTCTCGGCCTGAGCCATGCGCTTTTTGCCTTCGACGGTGAACGGCTTGGTCACAACGGCAACGGTCAACGCTCCCAGTTCAATCGCAAGCGAAGCGACCACCGGCGCGGCCCCGGTTCCCGTGCCGCCGCCAAGCCCGGCAGTGACGAAAACCATGTCGGCGCCCTCAAGCACATCCAGTAGTTTCTCGTGGTCTTCAAGCGCCGCATCGCGGCCGACGTCAGGATTCGAGCCCGCGCCCAGACCACGTGTGGATTTGCCGCCAAGCTGTATCTTCATCGGCGCCCTTGACGCGTTTAACGCCTGAAGGTCGGTGTTCGCGACGATAAACTCAACTCCCTGAACCCCAGCTTCGATCATCCGGTTCACGGCATTGCCCCCGCCGCCGCCAACTCCGATCACCTTGATCCTTGCACCCGTGATCGGCGGTTCATCGATAAAAATTTTAATTCCGTGATTTTGCATGTGAAGACCTTCCGTACTCAATATCCTGTCCCGATTAAAGAGAGATTAACTAAAAAATAGATGTGCGATGCTCAGAAAGTGTAAAACTGAATGCAACTACATATTGTGCTGACGGGAGCAAAGCATACAATCATTTGTGGTAAAAATCCAGCCAGCAAGTTACATTTACCTAAATTTGTCGCGAAAATTTTCGAACCATGCCGCCACTTTTCGCGAAGGCGATCTTCCGCCCCTGCTGCCCTCTCGGATCTGCGACCGCATTGACGATAATGCCAGGCCGCAGCCCACCGCCCACTCGGGTCCGCGGACCTGTTCGGCCAAGCCGCCAAAGTATTCTTGTTCAAGATATCCGAGCCGCGTCGGGGCATCGAAAACCTGTTCGGCGATCTCTACCATCCCGCGAGCGACCGAACCGCCGCCCGTCAAAATAACGCCGCTCGATACCTGTGCCTGCGTCCCGGCAACCTCGTGCGCGATATGCTGTAAAAGCTCTATCGCCCGTGGCTGCATTATGTCGCACAGGATTTCCTTCGTCAGCCCGCGTGTTTCCGTCCGGCCGACCGGCATAATTTCTATAACCTCCTGCCGTTCGTCGTCGTCCATCAGGAACGATCCCACGCAGCCATAAAGGTGCTTGATCTTGTTCGCCTCCTGGATGGAAACCCGCAGCCCGACCGCGATGTCTTTTGTAAAATGCAGCCCGCCGAAAGGAAAGACCGCCGTGTGCTGTACTGCACCTCGGCCGAATATCATCATGCTCGTGATCTCGGCCCCGATGTTTACGAGAGCGCAGCCATATTCTTTGTCGTCGTCCGTCAGAGTGCTTTCAGCTGCGGCCAGCGGCTCGAGCATCATTCGTTCGACTTCAAGGCCCGCACGCTTAACAGCCTTGTTCAGATTCTGCCTTCCAGCGCTTGGCCCGATGACGATATGCACCAGCGATTCCAGCCGTGCTCCCGTCATTCCGACCGGCTCCGTGATGCCGTCCTGGCCGTCAATAATAAATTCCTGCGGAAGCCTGTTTACGATCTCCCAACCGGCCGGAAGCTGCATCGCGCTTGCCGATTCTATAGCCCGTTCAACATCTTCCTCGGTGATCTCGCGACCGGCTCCGGCGACGGCAACAACGCCATTCTTGTTTTCACCCCGAAAATGCTCGCCCGACAGATTGACGACGGCGGACTGGATGTCGAGCCCGCTGACACGTTCGGCTTCCCCGACAGCTTTTCTGACTGACTCCGATACCGATTCGGCCCCGGTTACAATGCCGCGCCTCAGCCCGCGCGAATCCGCCTCACCAAAGCCGATGACATTCATCTTGCCGCCGTCGCCGGGTTCACCGACGACACAGCGGACTTTACTAGTACCGATATCGAGGCCTATTGCGTGGATTTCCGGATTCATAAGCAGTTCTTGACCACTACTGTGCGGCGGTTTGCTCGCCCGCTGTTGTTCTTCTCGAGGAAAGGATCATGTTTTGGCCCACCAAATCGACCCCGTCAAACATTGCTCCCTTTCCAACTATTGCTCCAATTCCCTTTCTGAGATGTTCTCCAAACGCGTCTTTTCCTAGAGCGATCGAAACCGGCATTCCGGAATCTTGGGTTATCGCCTTCGGCTCGCGAAGATCAGTCAGATTTACACTCGTCACCCGCGAAACGAGATCGAAATCCTGCCACTCGGCAATCATCTTCTGGTACATTTTTATGCGCTCCAGATTTTCCTTAAAGGCTTTCTCCGTTTTCGCCTCATCCCAGCCAAACATCGTAATCGGCAGTTTCGGTTCCTTCGACGTTACCGGAGCGAGAATATTTCCGTCGGCGTCAACAAGGAAATCCCCGTTAGAGAGCCGGACTATCGCACTCGGTACGCGCTCGACGACATTTACGCGGATGCCGTTCGGCAAAACCCGCGAAACAGCCGCCGTTTTCACAAACGCCATCTTTTCGACCTTTGCTTTGATCTCTAACAAATTCGCATTCCACACGCCCAACTTTTCGGCCGAGCTTGTCACGGCCCGTGTAATATCATCTTTCGAAGATCGTTCAACACCGCGAACGTCGACGGATTTCACATCAAAAAATGTTGAGGCGGTAACGCTTTGATAGCCGAGCATTCCGATCGCAATAAGGCATATCAACAAACAGAAACTTAAAAATAACGGTAGAAAAAAGTTGCCGAAACGGCTCGGCCGCAGCGAAGCGGCTCGTTTTGCCGCCGAGGTTCGCCGGCTTTTCCCATTTCGGGGAGCTCTGGTACTTATTGTTTTTTTTCTCATCACTTGACCTATTGACTATCCAAGGACGGTTGCCTTCACGCTTCCGCTCTCAAGTTTTTCTAGAATTTCATCGGACAATCGCGTCACGCTGCCGGCACCAAGCGTGATAACCAGATCGCCCTCCTGCAGGTGCGGTACGACCGCCTCTACCGCCGTATCGATGTCGCCGATGTAGTTGACATTTTTGTGACCGAACTTCTTGATGTTCTCCGCGAGAATTTCCGCCGTGATACCTTCAATCGGTTTCTCACTGGCCGCATAAATATCGAGAACGAAAACGACATCAGCGTTATTGAATGCCAAAGCAAATTCATGCATCAGCTCCTGCGTCCTCGAGTACCGGTGCGGCTGAAAAACCACTACCGTTCGACGGCCGCCAGAACTGTTCTTTGCCGCCGAGAGTGTCGCCAATATCTCGGTCGGGTGATGCCCGTAATCGTCCACAACCATAATGCCGCGGGCCTCGCCCTTGAACTGGAAGCGTCTGTTCGCGTTTTTGAAGATCTTAAAAGCCTCCGCGATCCTCGTGAACGGTATCTCTAGTTCAAGTGCAACCGCCGTCGCCGCCAACGCATTGTAAATGTTATGTTTACCCGGCACCGGCAGCATTATTTCGCCAAGCACGTCGTCGCCCTTCCAGACATTAAAGGTCGAGCCGAAAGCGTCATCGTATTTGATGTCATGGCCCGAAACATCGGCCTGTGCCGTCAGGCCGTACGTCACGCGGCGGCGTTTGATATTCGGTATAATAAGCTGCACGTTCGGGTCGTCAAGACAGATAATCGCCGCGCCGAAAAATGGTACTTTGTTTACAAAATCGGTAAAGCACTGCACGACGTCGTCCATGCCTTTGTAGGATTCCATGTGCTCCTTATCGATATTAGTCACAACGGCGATCGTCGGATAAAGCATCAGGAACGACCGGTCGCTTTCGTCCGCTTCGGTGACAAACCATTCGGAGCTGCCAAGCTTCGCGTTCGAGCCAAGCGTGTCAACAACGCCGCCAACAACCGTTGTCGGATCGAACCCCGCATGGCCGAGAATCGTTGCCACCATCGAGGTCGTTGATGTCTTCCCGTGCGTGCCCGAAATGGCGACCGCGTACGGTTTCAGCACCATCAATTCGGCAAGCATTTCGGCACGCGGAATCACCGGAATTCCGCGTTCTTTAGCAACAACAACTTCCGGATTGTCCTCTTTAACTGCGGATGAATAGACGACAACCTGGGCCGCACCGACATTGTCGGCGGCGTGGCCTTCGGCAATTCCGACATTAAACAGCTTTTCTAGCCGGTCGGTATTCTTCGATTTTTTTACATCCGAACCCGTAACCACAAAGCCGAGATTGCACAACACCTCCGCGATGCCGCTCATCCCGATACCGCCAATCCCGATAAAATGAATTCGTTTTACGTGTCTAAACATTGTGTCAATTTGCGATTTTTGATTTGCGATTTGCGATCGTCTGTTTGTTAGAGGCTGATTTTCTTGATGAAACTATAATCGCAGTTATTTCATTGGCCTCTTTCAACAAATCAGTAACTAACTTTTCCTGCATGATTTCACCTTCAATTATAAGTTCCATCCACAAACAACTTTCATCTGCTTCTTCCTCAACGATTTCGAGTTTTGCTATAAACTCGGCCCGAGATCGGCCACGACAAGCGGCTCGGTAGTTCGCGGCGACCGAAGTACCCGATCGTACCAGCTGATTCCCGATAGTTCTTCCGGCCGTGTTATTTGGCAATGCATTCACCAATTTGAGAACCCGCAACGCAAAATTCTTCGTTCTTTGCAATAGTTCTTTTTCCGTCATTGACTACTCAGTTCCACCATGAAACGATCGCAAATCGCAAATCTAAAATGGCAAATTTGATAGTTCTCGAATCAGATCCACCGTCGCCATGGCCGCGTCTCGCCGACCGAGGTTCTTCGCCGCCCCTTCCATCCGGTCGATCGTATCGGGCGAATCTGTCAACTCAAGTATTTCCTTCGCTAATCTTTCGCCGCCGAGATCGGCTTGTATTAGCATCTTCGCGGCTCCGGCATTTACGAACGCTTCAGCGTTTTTTCGCTGATGGTCGTCAGCCGCTGACGGAAGCGGGACCATTATCGATGCCTTTCCGGCCGCCGCAAGCTCAGCACATGTCGTTGCCCCGGCACGGCATATGACAAGATCGGCTTTGCCGAATTCGACGTACATATCCGAAATGAAAGGCCGAACATCAGAATCTTTGAACTCGGAACGGTCATAAAGCCCGCGTATCTTTGCAAAATCGGCCTCGCCCGTCTGATGTGTTATTTTCAAGCGATCTTTTGCTTTTTCAAGATGAAACAACGCATCCGTCATTGCGTTATTGATCGCTCTCGCACCCTGTGAGCCGCCAAAAATGAGGACGTGAGTTTCGATCCCTCTCGGCTTCCGCTCAATGTCAAAAAACTCACCTCGCACCGGATTTCCGGTAACAATACCCTTATCGCCGAAGAAAGGCACCGCCTCATCAAAGGTCAAAGCCGCCTTGTCCACGAATCTCGCCAGCCGACGATTCGTAAATCCAGGCAAAGCGTTCGAGTCCATCACAAGAGTCGGAATCCGCATAAGACTTGCCATCAAAAGCACCGGCCCCGAAACATATCCACCAGCCCCAACAACTACGTCCGGCTTGAATTCCTTGAGCAGCTTGCGGGCCTCAAGAAAGCTCTGCGGCAGAATGGCCAAGCCTTTCAACTGCCCGACGATGCCAACATTTTTCAAACCGATGCTGTTGATCAGCGACAACTGAAAACCGTTTTCCGGTACAATCTTCGTCTCAAGCCCGCGCGTTGTGCCGACGAATAAAACTTCCGAAGCAGCGTCACGCCGCATGATCTCTTTTGCAACGGCAACCCCCGGATAAATGTGCCCGCCCGTTCCGCCGGCGGCTATTAATACTTTCATCTACCTTTCACCGCCGAGACGCGGAGACGCAGAGAAATCAAGATTAATTTCCAGTGTCATAAAACATTTCTTACCTCGGCGTCTCCGCGTCTCGGCGGTTCACTTTTCCTTGCACCGCGTTCTTTGAAATATTCAACAAAACACCGACCGCGCACATCGTCATCAAAACCGACGTACCGCCGTACGAAATAAACGGCAGCGGGATGCCCTTTGCCGGTAATATCGAAATAACAACGCTGATATTGAACAAGGCCTGGACAATGATGCCGGTAATAATCCCGATCCCCAACAGCATTCCGAATCTGTCGGGAGCCATCAAAGCGGCCCGCGTTCCTCGCCATAACAAAAGGCCGAAAGCGATAAGGATGGCCATCGTGCCGACCAGCCCCAGTTCTTCGCCCACCACAGAAAAAATGAAATCCGAGTACGGATACGGCAGATAAAAAAGCTTCGCCTGTCCCTTTGCAAAACCTTCGCCGACGAGGCCACCCGAACCGATAGCCATGAGCGATTGAACAACCTGATATCCCGCGTCGTCGGAATGCTTGAAAGGATCGAGAAACGCCATCAGCCGCTGTACTCTCCATGGAGCCAGTATCACGGCCCCAATACCCAACAGTACCATCGCTCCGGCGACCGTAGCGATATGCAGTATCTTTGCTCCCGCCGCAAAATAGACGGCCGAAAATATCGCGCAAAGCACGATCACCGTGCCTAGGTCGGGCTCAATAAAGATCAATCCCGTCAACAACACTAATGCCGAAACACAGGGAATAACCGTCGATTTCAGCTCGCCCATCGTCTTTTCGTGCTTGGTCAAAAAGAATGCCAGGAATATCGGTAACGCGATCTTCGCAAGCTCGGACGGCTGCACCGAAAGGCCTGCGAACCGTATCCACCGCCTCGCGCCATTTATCGGCGGAAACGCGAAAACCGCTACTAGCAGGATAGCGGTGACCGCCAGCAAACCGTATACGAACCATTCGCTCTGATACCTTCGATAGTCGATCTTGCTGACGACAAACATCACGCCCAGCCCGATTATTGTGAAGGCGAACTGCTTGTAAAAGTATGTGTACTGGCTCTGCGATTCTTTCATCGCAATCATCGCTGACGCGCTGTAAACCATTGCCGCACCGAAGGCCGCCAATCCGGTCGCGATCGTGAATAAGAACCAATCGATGCGGAGTTTACTTACCATTTGCCGTCCCAAATTGTGTGCCCTCCGGCTCTATTGCCGTCACCGCACGCTTAAATTCTTTACCCCGCTCTTCGTAACTCGTGAACATATCGAAACTCGCGCACGCCGGAGCCAGCAACACCGCATCGCCACTTTCGGCACCCTTAAAGCTCTCGTCGACGGCATCTTCCATAGATCCGGCGCGAACAATTTCCGCGTGGCCGCCCAATTGCGATTCGATATTATCTGTTTCCTCACCAATGACGATCAGCCGTCGGACTGAGGACTCGACCAACCCGATCAGCGGAGCGTAAGGAGCATTTTTGCCCCGACCTCCAAGTATTAAGACCGTTTTTCCTTCCCCTTCGCTCAGTGCTTCCAACGCCTTGACCGTAGCGTCCACCGATGTCGCCTTCGAATCGTTGTAAAACCTAACGCCATCGATCTCGCGGACAAATTCGATGCGGTGCTCAACTCCGTGGAAATTTCGTATCGTCTCACGCATTGATTCGGGCGAAACGCCGCTCGCAAGGCCGGCTGCCAAACCCGCGAGTACGTTCTCGACGTTATGCAATCCCTGCAAAAATATGTCGTCCCGCGTAGTCAAAACCTTTTCCTTGCCGCCGTTCCGGCTTATCAACTCCCTGCCTCTTAAAAATAATCCCGCATCCAGTTCCCGCTTCGAACTAAACATCGTCACGTTCGCCTTCAATCCTCTCGCCCAGCTCGCGGTGATCTCGTCATCGGCATTAAGCACCGCCAGATCGTCCGCGGTCTGATTCATAAAGATCCGGTGCTTTGCTGCCGCATAATCTGTAAATGATTCGTACCGGTCCAAATGATTTGGCGTCACATTCAAACAGATTGCGACGTTAGCGTGAAAATCTTTTATCGTCTCAAGCTGAAAGCTCGAAAGCTCGACCACCGTCCACGAATCATCGGTCGATGTCTCGGCCAAACTCAGAAGCGGCGTCCCGATGTTACCGCCGACCTGCGTCTCAATGCCGCCGTTTTTCAACAGCTCACCGATCAAGGTAGTGGTTGTCGTCTTACCATTCGAGCCGGTGATGCCGACGATACGGCCCTTCATGAAGCGATAGGCCAACTCTACTTCGCCTATAACCTCGCCATCTTTCCTATCCACGTACCGGGCCGGAATCGCGTTCGTCGGCACTCCCGGTGAAATAACGACCAGATCGATTTGATCGAGGAGCCAAGAAGGTATCTGACCGCTCATCAGCCCGACATTGTGCGATTCCTTCAAAGATCGTGCCGCTTCCGCCCAACCTTCGACTTCCTTTTTGTCATGAAGGGCAACGACAGCTCCCCGCTCCGCCAAAAACTTCGCGGATGCCATGCCGGACTTTCCGGCCCCGAGGACTAATGCTTTTCTCCCTTTAATTTCCACTACGGTCTTCGGTCTTTGGACTTCCGTCTTGTTTAAATCGGTTCCTTCAGTTTTATATTACTAACCACTCGAATGTACGCATTGAGTTTCGGTGTTAACTCGTCAATAATGACCTTCAGTTCATCAGTCTGATTTCGTAAAAGAAGATCGCGAGAATATGCCCGGCGAAGCCAGTGTTTGGTTTCGTACAGCGAACCCCTACTTATCCTTAGAAATCTTACATAGTCCTTGTCACTTCCACGACCGCTTCCTTCGGCAATGTTTGCGCCGATGCTATCGGTTCATTTGCGTACCGACGGTACTCTGCGCAAGATATTTCCATTCAGAAACGATATGCCATATCAAATCCGATAGCTTTTCGGCTAGCTGATAAATCTCCAGTTTTTCAAAATTCGTTTGTTGCATCGAAATTCTTCCAAAGGCCAAAGCCCAAAAACCAAAGACCAGCTACCGCAGCTTGAGCGTCGATAAACTCAACAAAGCAAATAAGATAGCTACGATCAAAAATCGGAAAACTATCTTTGGCTCCTTCCAGCCGGCAAGCTGAAAATGATGGTGGAGCGGAGCCTGAAGGAAAACCCGCTTCCCTACGCCGCTGTTCCGCCGAGTAAACTTAAAAAACGAAACCTGTATCATCACTGATGCCGCCTCTATGATAAATATGCCGCCGATAAACGGCAGCAGGAATTCTTGTTTAGTCAAAATAGCCACCGTGCCGAGGGCCCCGCCGATGGCCAGCGAACCGACGTCGCCCATGAAGACCTCCGCCGGCGGTGCGTTATACCAAAGAAAACCGAGGCTTGCTCCAACCATGGCACCGCAAAACACCGTTAGTTCAGCAGACGATGGGTTGTGCGTTATATCCAAATACTCCGCCCAACGCCTGTCACTCGCGACGTAGGTTAGAGCGGTCAATGCCGACATCGCAACAAATGTAATGCTAGTCGCCAAACCGTCCATCCCGTCGGTCAAATTCACCGCGTTCGACGAACCAAGCAACACAAAAATGATAAAGATCAAGTAGATACCGGGCCAGAGATACGAAATGCCATCTGCCTCGGCCGTCGCTTTGATAAAGGGAATGCTGACGTTCCAAGTATAATTCGTCAGAAAATACAGCACCGCCCATACCAGAATCGCCGTTATCAATTGTCCGGCCAGCTTCTGCCGTTCGGTCAGTCCGAGGCTCCGTTTTTTTACGATCTTGATATAATCGTCCGCAAACCCGACTGCTCCGAATAGCAAAGTTGCTCCAAGTGCGAGCCACAGGAAAATACTGTCAAGCCGCGCCCAAAGTATCGTTGAAGCAAACACCGCTCCGATTATCAAAACACCGCCCATCGTCGGCGTGCCCTTTTTCGCCTGATGCTCTTCGGACAGTTCTTCGCGAATTTCCTGCCCGATCTTCAGGGCCGAAAGCTTCCTTATCACCTTGCCGCCAAACAGCAGAGAAATGAGCAACGCCGTGATCGTTGCCATCGCCGTACGAAACGTAACGTACTGGATAACATTCAATCCCTTAAAAAAATACGATTCGCCTGTGGCTCCTCCGTATTCGCGGAATATCAGTTGATAAAGGAAGTAATAAAGCATCTGCGAAATTCGGTTGCGACGGCAGAAACGCGAGTGTTAACGAGCGTGCCGACTGTCCAGTTCTTCCACATCCGGCAGTATTGCACGCTCCTTTTTACGGTCGCGTTTCTGCCCGAAATCACCGGGTCGCCGAGTCTTTCTCCTCCACTTCAAATTTTTCCAACAGCTTTTCTATAACCTTTTCCGTCCGCACACCGCGCGAACCTTTGACGAGAACCAGATCGCCTTTGCTGATCTCGGCGGCCAGCATTTCGCCCGCGAAATCTGAATCGTGGGCGAACTGCGCTTTTTCTAATCCGGCTGCCTGAGCACCCGCGACCAATTCGCCGGCGAGGCCGCGTACCCCAATAAGCATATTGACGCCGCTTTTCGCTATCTGCGTTCCCGTATCACGATGGATCTCCGCCTCGCTGCTGCCCAGTTCGAGCATTTCGCCCGCGACGACAATCCGGCGGTTTGCCGATGCTCCGCCCTCGACCAGAGTTTTGACCATTGAAAGCAAAGCAGTCGGGTTCGAATTGTACGAATCGTTGATAACAGTAAAGCCGTCCGCAAAATGCAGAACTTCGCCACGCTGCGGCGGCGGAGCGACCGTGTGCAGGCTCGCGGCGATCTCTTCCGCCGTCATTCCAAAACTGTATCCAACCGCGGCGGCGGCCAATGCGTTCAGAATATTGTGTTTACCATTCAGCGGAAACAAAACACGAGCATTTCCGTTTGGAAGTCTCAAGTCGAAGGCGGTCTCTCCAAAGCGTTCGAACGTAATATTTTCCGCACGAACGTCCGCTGCGGAGTCGATGCCAAAAGTTATTGTTCGCCCTTTGCTTAACCCCTTCATCGATAGAACACGAGGATCGTCGGCATTGAGGATCGCCGTGCCGCCTTCCTTCATTCCTTCAATCAACTCGGCCTTCGCCGCGGCAACATTTTCGATCGATCCCAGATGTTCAACGTGTACCGGCAATACGTTCAATTCGACAGCGACATCCGGCGGCGTAATGCGGCACAAACGGGCGATCTCGTTCATCGGCGTTGACATTCCCATTTCGAGAACAGCGAGGTCATAAGAATCGTCCTTCGCCAGATTTAAAACCGTTAGCGGATGGCCGAGCCCGTTATTGTAATTCTTGATGTTCCGAAGCACCTTTTGTCCCGTCGATTGAAGGACATGAGCGGTGAGCTCCTTCGCTGTGGTTTTCCCGGCGCTTCCCGTGATCGCCACAACCGGCTTGTTCCATTCGGCGTAAATGCCCTGGGCGAGAAGCTGTAGAGCCTTGATCGTGTCATCGACAAAGATCAACTGATTTGCAAACGGTTCGAGTTCCGATTTTCGCTCTTCATACCGGTCCGTTCGGACAACGCAAGCGACCGCACCTTTTGCAAAAGCAGAGGCAACATACTTGGTGGCGTCTTCGAAGTCGCCGTTAAAACCATTGTTAGCGTAATCGGGCTGAGACAGCGCAAAAAAGACATCGCCCGCCCGCACTTCGCGAGAGTCGATCGCGAAGGATTCGATCTCACGGTCATGCAGGGCGGGATTAAGTTGCAATGCCGCAGCGTTCATATGCTTGATTACATTTTCCAGCTTCAAGTCTTTCCCTTTTTCTTCTCCGTTGACGACTTATTTTTAGTTTGCACATTTGGCTTCGCTTCGGCGGGACGCTTGTCGGGCGACGCCGATTTCGATCTAACATCCTTCTCCGCAAGCTTTGCCTTCTCCGGCTTTTTCGCCGATACCGGTTTGGCTTCCGTACTCTCCGGTTTTGTTTCCTTTTTCACCGGCACCTTCGAAACTACCGAAGCCTTTGGTTCTCGATCAACATGACTTTCGGCTGACGGACCGCTCGAGACAGTTTCCGAAACCTCCTCGAACGTTTCTTCCTCTCCGATAAAGCCCTCCGGCTTAACATTCAATTCCGGAAGTATCTGCTGTGCGATCTCGCGAAAAACCGGGCCGGCCACTTGTCCGCCGTCGCGTCCGCCAACCTTTGGCTCATCCATGACCACTGCGATCGTTACCGCCGGATTTTCAGCCGGAGCAAAACCGATGAATGATGAAACGTATTTTGCCGAATTGACCTTCTTCAGCTTTTCATCGAATTTCCAGGCCGTGCCCGTTTTTCCCGCCGAAGTATACCCGTTCAACTGTGCCCGCCGGGCTGTTCCGTCAACCACAACCTGACGAAGCATTATGCGCATGTCGCGCGCAGTTTCAGCGCTCACGACCTGAGTTTTTTCAGGTTGGGCCACCGATACTGTTTGTTCGTCTGATTGCCGAATTTCTTTGATTATATGAGGCTGAATTCGAACGCCGTTGTTTGCTATCGTCGCAAAAGCGGTTGCCATTTGCAACGCTGAAACGCCAATTTCGTATCCGATCGACATTGACGCAAGCGAGTCGCCATTCCAACGATCAGGATTTCGCACTATGCCCGCAGTTTCGGCCGGCAATTCGACACCCGTGACCTTTCCGAAACCAAAGTTTTTCAGCGTTTCGTAGAAGCCTTCTTTGCCCACACGCATTCCGGTTTTGATTGCACAGACGTTGCTTGACTGTGCCATGGCCTTCGCATACGTGACTCGCCCTATCGCGTGGGAATCGGTAAATTTGTGTTTTGCAACTTCGATCGTACCGTTGCCGCTGTCGATCTCGGCTTCGGGCGATATCAACTTTCGCTCCAGTGCAGAGCTGTATGTGACCAACTTGAAGGCCGAGCCGGGCGAGTAAACGCCCTGGATCGCTGCATTTGAAAGATTATCCGCTGTTATCTCGTTCAACTTATTTGGGTCGAAGCTTGGATAATTTGCCATCGCCAGAATCTCTCCGGTCTTGTTATCGATGACGACCGCGATGCCGGATTTGGCACTCGATGCCCTAACCGCTTTTTCAAGCGCCTGCTCGGTCATATATTGGATCGGCGTGCTGATCGTTAAGACGATATCCTTTGGCGGCTCTTTCTCCGAGACCGTTTCGTCATAAACTCGGCCCAAACGGTCGCGTTCCTGCGTGCGCTTGATGGAAGCACCAAACAGAATATCGTTCTGCGATTGCTCAATTCCGGCCTGCCCAACGCCCTCCGCGTTGCTAAATCCAATTATGTGTGCAGCCAAAGCCTTATAGGGATAGCTTCGGATCTGGTCCTCCCGCCAATGCAGGCCATTGAATTTAGGTAGATCAGCCTTCCGAATTGACGAATCGTCGAGTGCTTTGTTTATACGCTGGAACGCCTCATCGTCGAGGCCTTTAGCCAACGGCATAAATCGCTTTTCGTTCGTCTTTCCTTCGGCAAGCTGCTTCGAAAGTTCAGTTTCTTTGACATTAAGCACTTTCGCAATCGTTTTCGCGGCAGTTTTTACGTCTTCGATCTTGGTAGGATCGGCATACAGCGTCTTGACGCGGACACTCATAGCAAGGGCCCGTTCATTGCGGTCGAATATCGTTCCGCGCGGCGACTTGCTGCGTTTGATGTCCTGGCGCTGTCCTTCCGCACGCTCCTTCAGCCATTCGTGTTTAGTGACCTGGAGATGCACGAGCCGAACGCCGATGCCGCCCATCCACAAAACCAGGACCGCAACAATAAGCGTAAACCGCGTGAACGCCGTTTGCCGTAGGTTTGTCGTTTTTGTCTTTTTCGCTCTCGCAGCCATCGCTTTTGTACCTTATCGTTTTGCAATTACGGCTAGTTCTGCCTTAACCGTTTTTTGTTTAGCCGCTTCTAGCTTTTTCACCACCAGTTTTTCGGGAGCGACCGGCTTTACCGGTTTTTCGCTCGGCCGGGCCTTAACAGGCCGCTGATAAGCCGTCATAGTAATCGAGGCCGGAATAGCTTCGATTGCGGGCGAACTATCTGTCGAAGCCTTCAAAAATAAAGGCTTTACTGTTTTGTCCGAAGCCGAAACGGCAAAACTCGACGTGCCGCCGCCTACATCGTAAAAACCGAGACTTCTCGCGGTCCTCGTGATCTCGGCCGGTGAGAGTGAGATTTCGCGGGCGAGCACTAGGCGCCGGTTCTCCGATTCGAGATCTTCAAGCTGCTTTCTAAGCTGGGAGTTCTTCATGCCGAATTCCATCGACGTGAAATGCTGGCGGGCGGCGAGGAAAAATCCGGCGGCAAGAACGCAGCCGCAAAGGGCAATAACGACAAAATAGCTCCACGGCAATGGGCCGATGTCGCGAGAGGAAATATTCGTCGGGTGGGCTATTGGGGTGTTCCGTTTTCTCATAACTTTGGTTCCTGTTTGGGGGATTCGCTTGTGACTAAACTAGCCTTTTCACCGCTCTAAGCTTTGCGCTTCGGGATCTTGGATTCTCTTTTGTTTCAACTTCGCTCGGAATTAAAGGCTTTCGTGTAATGATCTCGACGGTTTTTTTTGCCCCGCACATGCATTGAGGTATTCGCGGCGGGCAAAAGCACTTACCGGAAAGCTTCTGAAATGTTTGCTTTACGATTCGGTCTTCAAGCGAATGAAACGTGATCACCGCTAATCGTCCTTCAATTTTCAAACTTTCAACTGCGTCTATCAAAAACTGCTCAAGAATCTCCACTTCGTGATTGACCGCTATTCTTAGTGCCTGAAATGTGCGGGTTGCCGGGTGAATCTTGTCTTTCGGACTTCGACGAACCGACCTTTCTAACAATTCTGCCAATTGCTTTGTCGTGGTTATCGGGTCCCCGCTTTCCCTCCTTTCCACGATCCGCCGTGCAATTCTCCGGGAAAACCTTTCTTCGCCGTAAAGATAGATGAGGTTAGCGATCTCATCCTGTGAGAGCGTTGAAAGCAAATCGGCGGCAGTTGGTTCGTCCGATTCCGCGTTCATTCGCATATCGAGCGGTGCGTCGAAACGAAAGCTGAAACCCCTCTGTTCGCTGTCGAACTGAAGCGATGAAACTCCAAGATCAGCAAGCACGCCGTCAACGCCGTCGATACCGTTGCCCTCCAGGACTTGTCTTACCTCGGTGAAATTTGCGTGAACCAATTTCACGCGTTCTCCGAATTTTTTCAATCGTTCATTCGCGATGGCAAGAGCGGCCGAATCCTGGTCAATCCCAATTACTGTCGTGTCCTGATATTTGTTGAGGATCGCTTCTGAATGACCGCCAAGGCCGAGGGTCGCGTCAACGTATGTTCCGCCGAACGTGATCGCGAGCAAATCCAGCGTTTCATTGAGTAAAACCGATGTATGGAGACTTTCGACCATTTTTCAAAGAACCCGTCGATTTTCTAACACACCTCTAGCTTCGGACGGATTGTCCGCCAAATCCCAATTATTGCTTGTCTTCCGGATTCAACGCGAACTAGTTAGTCGCCGGTCAATATCTTGCCAAATATTCGGACTGCGTTTTCGCGTTTTTTGGGTTTATTCTGATGTGGGAAGCGCTTAATCTATTAAACACTTACTTTAATTCTAAACTCCTCGCTTCGTCCCGTTTTAGAAGCGTCGTTAAGTGTCAGTAAGCATATTACAGCCATTGTAAAATTCTTGTCAAGAACTAAATTCATCATTTTTATTAATCACGTGTTTAATAAACTTCTGAAAAATTTCGATGTTTTTTCGACCACGCGGATCGGGTTTCTTTTTCCGTAAAATTTAGGATAAAGTTTAGGTTTTGCAAGCAATTATGGACTCGCTCTTCCTTCAACTACTGGCCTTTGGGGTACTTGCCGCCTTGGCAAATATTCTTGGCGGGTTAATATTGTTCCCTTCCACGATCCGCCACAACTACAAAAAAAGCCTTAAATACTTACTGGCATTGGGTGCCGGATTCATGCTGGCGGTAACTTTTTTTGAGATCGTACCGAAAACGATTCTGCTCTGGCAGAAAACTCACCCGGAAAGTACCGAGAATCTTTATCCGCCGATGCTGCTGCTTCTGACGGGCTATCTATTGACGCAGTTCTTCGAGCACACCATTGCACCGCATTTTCATTTGGGTGAAGAGGTAAATTCCGACGACATTATCTCCACATCTTCGGCTTATACGGGTGTCGGCGGTTTGCTTATTCACACCTTTTTTGACGGAGTGTCGATCGCGGCTGCTTCCCAGATAGATGTAAAAGTCGGCTTTCTTGTCTTTATCGCCGTATTTCTTCACAAATTTCCCGAAGGGTTTACGATCGGCTCGATGATAATGGCTGCCGGAAAGGGTTTACGCGAAGTTATGATCGCTACCTCGCTGATAGGCGCAACTACGCTTTTGGGCGTCGTGGTCTTTTATTTCGTGGGCAACAGTCTGGGGTTTTCCGTTGCATATGCCCTCCCGCTGGCTGCAGGCGTGACACTTTATGTAGCCGCGAGCGATCTGATCCCCGAAGTAAATCATCACGGCGGCAAGCGTCCGCTGGTGTCGATTTCGGTATTTGCGGGCGTTGCCCTGTTCTTCGCCATTCATTATGCCGTGCATGAACTAATAGGCGAGTTTTGAGTCCAGACTCGTCCAACAAACTTCAGTTTGTTGCTCACATCAACGAAAAACTGAAGTTCGTTGGACCAACGGAAAAAATTTGCAACAAATTCTCCGCTGTTTCGTTATTAACTAGCGGAGGTAAATTAGAACAATGCGTGAACCTATAGTTGCAGGAATTTTGAGTCTCTTGATTCCCGGTGTTGGACAAATTTACAACGGCAGGATACTTATCGGTATTATATGGCTGGTTTTGACGGGTGTTTCGTGGGTCGGATCCGCGGGACTGTTGGGTTGGGTGGTCCATCTGATCGCCGCATGGTGTGCGTACAGCTATGCGAAGGACAACCCGGTCCGAAGTTAGAATTTCTTCGCACAATCCTCCTTTACAGCCCGGTGTTAAGCGACGCCGGGCTTTTTTTGATTTTCCAAAAGCGTGTGAATCAAGTAGTATAGGCTTTTATCGCGGACATTAGCTTTTCGCAAAGTTTCGTTTCACCAACTGCACCCGAATCCAGCGCTTCATTATGGTTAAAGAAGGCTTCCCTTTCCTGATAACGCCGCTAATCATCGCGCTGATCTTTGGATTTTTCGAGATCTGGATCGCGGCGGCCATATTCGTTTTGCTGGCAGCCTTCATGGCGTATTTCTTTCGCGATCCGCATCGAACCGTTCCGGAAGGCGACAGCATCGTAGTTTCGGCTGCCGACGGACGTGTGACACGCGTCGATGAAAACGAGAACGGCAAGACAGTAAGTGTGTTCCTATCTCCGCTGGATGTTCATATAAATCGGGCACCGATCGCCGGAAAGATCGTAAAAGTAGACTATATCAAAGGCAAAAAATCCCCGGCGACCAGCGACCAAGCAAGCTTTTCAAACGAGCGCAACTCGCTTACCATCGAGAATGATAAAATGACGGTTGTCTGCACACAGATCGCGGGAATCGTCGCGCGCCGGATCGTATGCTGGCGAAATCAGGGCGACGAACTCGCGTTGGGTGAAAAATTCGGGCTCATTAAATTCAGTTCGCGGACCGATTTGCTTATGCCCAGCACAGTTGAGGTTTTAGTAAAGATAGGCGATCGAGTCGTTGGGGGCGAAACTATTATCGCGAAACTCGCATAGTTCATTATGGAGACTGAAGAGAACAAAACAGTTCACAAAGGCTTCAAGAAAGGGCTTTACGTTATTCCGACGGCGTTTACGGCGGCAAATGTCGCTATGGGCTTTATCGCGGTTATTTATTCCATCCGCGGCTTTCAGGTGGTTGCGACCGATCCGGTTATTGCGTCGGGCTACTTCAATTACGCCGCTGTTGCAATCGGTCTGGCGATACTTTTTGACACGCTCGACGGTCGCGTGGCCCGGATGACAAAGACGGCGACGGAGATAGGTGTTCAGTTCGATTCTCTTGCTGATGTGCTGACTTTCGGCATTGCGCCGATTGCATTGATGTTTAGCTGGGGAATCGCGGCATCGTTCCCGGAGAGCAGTTCGCAATACGGCCTCGGTGTTTTTCTTCTTTTTATGTACCTGATGTGCGGAGCATTCCGTCTCGCCCGGTTCAATCTTCAGTCGCTGCGCCCGCGAGTGCTTGCCGAGGGCACGCCTAAGGTCGATAAGAAGAACTTCGTAGGCCTCCCAATCCCTCCGTCCGCGGGGCTCCTCGCGTCAATCGTCCATTTTGCCCCGATGCCGCTCAGCTCATATGGACAGAGCATGGGACAATTCTATTGTTTGTTGATAATGGTTCTGATCGCCGTTCTCGGCGTTTTGATGGTAAGCACTATCCGCTACTCGAGCATGAAAACCGTCGGCACCGGACGCCGAAACCTTTACCTGGTACTAGTCATCGCCGCCATCGGAATGCTGATGTGGCTGTATTCAAACTACGTACTGCTAATCCTATCGGTCGCATACGTATCCCATGGGCTGATTTGGTACGTTGTTAGCCTCTTACGAACACGTCCTGCGAACGTCGACGCACAAGTCTAAACTCAAAACTAATTGTGTTTCCCGCTGCGACGGATGCCGGAGATCGGTTCGAGGCCGGGGCTGTACTGGCGTCGTTTTATCCATTCGGGCTGTTCGATGTCGTCTTCGTAGCGGTTTTGGGCGGCGACGATCAAGGTCATCATTGTTACGAACAAGACCGAGATGGCGGTGGTATGCAGAACGAAGTCGAAGATGCTGTGGACGAGTACCCCGAAGCATCCGGCGAGCGCTCCTATGGCAACTCCGCGGCGGTAGACATTTTCGGTTTTTGCCGCGGTCAGGCCGAGGCGGAACAGCCAAATCAGAAACAGCAGGCCGATAATCATACCTACGATCCCGGCATCGGCTGCGACCTGAAGGTAATCATTGTGCGCCTGTTCGACGCGTTCCAAACCGCTATTATCGTCAAACGGCGTGTAGGCGACGCCGAACGCTCCAAAACCGGCCCCAAACGGCAGATTGTGAGCGATCACATTCATCGTGACTCTCCAAATATTGCCGCGGTCGGTTGTCACGTCGTTCGACGAAGCGGTTTCGGCAATTCTAGTCAACGAGCTTTCGCCGCCGATGAAAACTGATCCGACGACTATCGCTCCGATCAGTAGCACGGAGAATCCGACTTTTAAAATAAGTGCCCTGCGGCTGCTCGCCGCTGTCGTCAGCATCACCAAAAGTATGATCTCGGCCAATAGAGCTACTAAACCCCCGCGTGACCCGCTCATCAACAGAGCCACGCCCATCAGCGCAATCGCGGTCAAATAAAGCAGGCGTTTATCCTTGGTAACCGCACCGGCAAACACGAGACCGAGCGGGAGTGCGACGGTCATCTCCATGTAGGCGGCAAAATTGTGGCGGTTTACAAAAGATCCGAACGGAACGGCAAACCGCGTTTCGTAGATGCCGTAAATTTTGCCCGGGCTCAAAACCGACTGCAGGATCGCGAAAAAGGCAAAGACAAACCCGAATATCGCTATCACACCGACAAGCTTGCGTATGCGGTCCGCCGAATCGATGAACACCAACGACGCCGCGAAAAATATAAAGAGCGCGAAGAAATGGAGGGCCGTCATCTGGGTGGCAAACGGATCGACCGATATCGTTCGCGGGATTCCCGAAATGCCGGCCGTTTCGGCGATCTGTCCAAACGGAATGACCTGAATGAAACCGTAGACGGCCGCGGCCAAAAGCGGAATCTGAATTAACGTCCTATTGAACCGAATCGTACCCGTCTTAAGCCCGTCAATCGCCCACAAGACCATGATTGCGGTTATAACGACATAAAAAAGAGCTAGCACCGGCTGATGAACGGTGCCGTAGGCGAGGGTTGTGAAGATGATTGTCGCGCATATTAGTATGAACGCGAATCGGTTTGCCCAAGTCATAAATTAGTCGCCAATATTACTGCACCCTGCTTATCTTAAAATCGTCGTACCAAATTGTTCCGGATATCGGGCAGTTTTCGCCACATTGAACGCGCGATGTCCGCACCGTAATTCCGTCGCTCTTTTCCGGCACGACGAAATCGACCGTAATTTTTTGCCAGTCGTTGGAACCGAGAGGAAAGCGCGGCGTCGTCGCAATAACGACGTCGTTGTTGGCGTCGACAATCTCTAACAGCGGCTCGCCTCCCGACCTCAGATTCTCGGTTCGCAGCATAAAACTTATGCTGTAACGGGCCAGGGGTTCGACGGCAACTAACTGAAAGATATTATAAAGCTCCGGTTTCGCATACGCCTTAAAACTCAGCTTCAGGCTTTTTGTGCCCTCTATCTTAACCGCCGAGTCAGGGAGAATGTCCAGTTTGGAATCGCTTCTGTTTATTCTCCATCCGAAAAGCGTACTCTCTGAATCTCCTATAAATTTTTCAAATCCGCCGTTGCCGATCGTTTCGAAAGATGCCTCAGGGTCGATCCCAGACTGCTTTGAAAATTCAAGCGTCTGCTTGTAAAAACGCTTGGCGTAGAGGCTTTGAGTTATTATCGTCAGGATCTGCGGATGCTTTGTCTTTTCATCCGTCGGAAGGCTGTTCCAAACACGAAGCGAGTCCGCCGGTGCTCCGCGCTGTGCATAGAACATCGCCAGACTTGCCTTTACATCGGGCGTATTCGCCGCAATCTGCTCAACCTTCGCGGGATCTTTTTCAAAATAGTCCCACGCCAGCGAGAAAACCTGTTCGCGATAGACGAGGCTCTTTTCAGTGGTTTTCGTTAATTGAGCAAAGGCCTCGTCTGAGCGGTCCTGGCGCAAGTAGAAGTTGCCGATCTGCCAATGCGGAAATGTGTAGCCCGGAGCAAGATCGACGGCACGCTGCAAGGCACGTTCGGCGTCTTCCGGTTTCTCGGCCTGTTCATATGCCCGGCCGAGCTCGATCCACCAACGATAATCGTTCGGTGACAGCCGCACGACATCTTCCAGCACCCTGACGGAACCCTCGATATTTTCGGGATCGAAATTCTCTTTCAACTTCGCCGCAACGAGCCACATTGAACGCGGATCACTCGGCGCCATACTGACGGCGGCCCGAGCAATGTCCATCGCATTCGCCTGGGCCGGAGGTGTAAGTTCACCCAGCATGCTGCCGATCTGCCATCGCACGGCAAACCACGCAAATACCATTGCCGCGAGTATCATGCCGATGAGCGCGATCCGCCCCTGTTTGTTACGCGAGTTTAAAATTGTGACCGGCAATGACACTATCGCTACCTCAGATGGAAAAGAATTTAGCTATGTTTTCAACCACATACTCTTGATGCTCGGATTTTAGTTCGGGAAAGATAGGCAATGCCAATGTTTCGAGCGAAGCACGTTCGGATTCCGGAAAATCGCCCTTTTTGTAGCCGAGATATGTAAAGCATTCTTGCAAATGCAGCGAAACGGGATAGTAAATATCCGTGCCGATTCCGCACTCAGTCAGAAAAGCCCGAAGCTCATCGCGGCGGTTCGGCACACGAACGACAAACTGATTGTAAATATGACGGACGTTTTGACGCTCGAACGGAAGGCCGATCAGTTCACTCAATCCGGCATCTGTAAACAAACGGCGATAATTGTCTGCGTTCGCCTTCCTTTGATCCGACCATGAATCAAGGTACGGAAGCTTAACACGAAGAACCGCGCCCTGAAACCCGTCGAGCCGCGAATTCAAGCCGACCCACTTGTGATAATAGCGTTCCTCCGATCCATGAACACGCAACGCAAGCAGTTTGCGGGCCAATCCATCATCGTTCGTCGTCATGAATCCGCCGTCGCCCATTCCGCCCAGGTTCTTTGAAGGATAAAAGCTGAAACATCCGATCTCCGACATCGCTCCGGCCCGAACCCCATTTTCCTCGGCACCGATCGCCTGGGCCGCATCTTCGACAAGCGGCACCGAATGCTTCGCGGCAACATCGCGCAGCTCTTTCATATCCGCACATTGCCCGTAAAGGTGGACAGGTTGAATGGCTTTAGTTTTATCCGTGATCTTCCCGGCAACCTGCGTGACATCGAGATTGTAAGTTTGCGGATCGATATCTACAAATACCGGCACCGCTCCAAGCCGCGTTATCGCGCTTACCGTAGCGAAAAAGCTGTACGGCGTCGTGATAACCTCGTCGCCCGCCTTAACATCTAAGGCCATCATCGCAAGCAGGAGAGCGTCGCTGCCTGACGCGCAGCCGATCGCGTATTTCGTTCCGCAATAATCCGCAAGCTCTTTTTCAAGCGCGGCTACTTCTCCGCCGAGGATGAATCCATTCGTATCCAGTACACGTCCAAGCGCGGCCTCGATCTCGGGACGCAGTTTCTGATTTTGTTCTTTTAAGTCGAGTAAAGGTACTTGCATGAAATCTGCCGCAATAGAAAAAACAATCCCTGTGTACTCTGCGGCTAAATTTTACCTAAAGAGAATAGAATTTGCATTTTGCGGCTTTCTTTTTTAGCCTTAGGGCGATGATCGCAGACAAGAAGACGCGTACGACCGAGATAGTCAAGCGGTTAAAGAAGACTTACCCGAATGCTCATTGCGCTCTCGAGCATTCGAATCCATTCGAATTGTTAATTGCCACGATCTTGTCAGCCCAATGCACGGATGCCCGTGTGAATATAGTCACCGCCAATCTATTCCGAAAATATAAAAGTCCGCAGGATTTCGTCGATGTCTCACAACAGGAATTGGAAAAGGATATTCACTCGACCGGATTTTTCCGTAACAAAGCCAAGAATATCAAAGCAGCGAGCCGGCGGCTGATCGACGTTTACGGAGGTAAAATCCCGCAAACGATGGATGAGATATTGACGCTTGGCGGAGTGGCGAGAAAGACGGCAAATGTCGTTCTGGGAAATGCCTTTGGAATCGCTTCGGGTGTTGTTGTCGACACGCACGTATCTCGGTTGTCGCAGCGGCTCGGCATTACAAAGCAGAAAACTCCGGAAAAGATCGAAAAAGAGCTGGAAAAATTGGTGCCAAGAAAACACTGGATAATTTTCCCGCACTGGATGATTTTTCACGGACGGCAGATATGCAATGCACGCAAACCTAAATGTTACGAATGCGTACTCGCGGATATCTGCCCTTCCCGAATGACTAGCTAGAGACGACCACTGTAGTCGAATCATCGCTCAAAACCATCAGTTCTCTGGCGGCAACGCCGGCATCTCGGTCGCTTTGAATTTCGGCAGCAACTCATCACGCATGGCAAGTGTGTAAACAGCAGCCGCAAAAATGATCGCGGACGTCTTAGCATCGGCCTCGATTATGCGTTCGTACGTATCCAGATTCGTATGCCATGTCGTTGTGAAATACTCTATCGGGTCTTGCTGCGTTCCGATTCCGGGCAACCCGGCCTGATTGAACGAAGTGCTGTCAGTACCGCCAAGACCGCGGTTTTTCGTACTGAGAACACCGGCAAACCCCAGATCGGCAAACGGAGCCAATGCATCGCGAAGCACCGTCGCTGTCTCCGGCGGACCGAAGACATTCATTCCCCGGCCTCTTCCGGTTCCACTGTCGATGTTAAAGTAACCGCCGAATTTGGCCCATTCCGCCGTCGGGGCCTCGGCCGTACCGAAATGTTTCTTCACATATGCCAGTGAGCCGAGCAATCCCTGCTCTTCGCCACTCCAGCAGGCGACGCGGATCGTCCGTCGCGGTTTCACGCCAATTGCCTTTAGAATGCGTGCCGCCTCCATCATCGTCGCACAGCCCACCGCATTGTCGGTCGCACCGGTCGCCGAATGCCACGAATCGAGATGGCCGCCGAGCATGATGACCTCGTCCTTTTTGTCAGAGCCATAGATCTCGCCGATCATGTTGTAGCTCGTCGTGCCTTCCGGAACAGTCCGGTTTCGTATATCAAACTCAAGCTTGACTCCCGTCTTCCGAGCCAAAAGGCGCGTGATGCGGCCGAAATCTTCATTTCTCATTACGACCGTCGGAACAACCTTTGCGATATCGAACGTCCGGTTGTTAAACGCACGCATCAATCCAAGGTTCATACCGGAATCATTGACCCTCAGAGCGGCGTTGTTATCGATCAGAAACTTGTCTACCTGTTCGCCGATCTGCGCTCCGGTAAGAGCATTGGGTCTGGCCGGCGTCGGCGTACCGCGTGGGCCGCCTGGACCTCCTCCGCCCTGGGGAGTCGGGTTTGCAGGGTCGTATCGCCTTTTCATATCTTCGTCAGGCACTCTTTTATTCGGCGGCGTCAGAGTCTGATCGAGAAATACATGCTTGCCGACGAGCACGATCTTGCCGTTGACCGATGCTTTAATACTGTCGAGAAAAGCCGTCAACTCCGCCTGAGTCGCGTTCTGCATGACCTTGGGATCTGTTGCCGACGGGAACTGTGGGATCACAATATGCACCGCATCCGACGTAATCACACCTTTTGTCGAAGGTGTCCAAGCGACAACCTCGAATGTCAGCGTGTCCTGCACCGGCGAGAGCATCAAACCGGTCGCTCGTTCATTGACCCAGCCCGGATGGGTAAAATCCCACGGTTCGAGCATCGCATTATCAAATCCCCACGCCTTCATTTCGCTGACGCCCCATTTCGCGGCGTTAACATGATTCGGCGAGCCCGTAAGGCGCGGGCCGTAGAGATCGGTAAAATAATGCATCGTGTTCATTATCTTCGAATTCTCCATCCCCTCCTTTCGGATCGCGGCACTCATATCGGTCTGCGCAAATAAAATGCTCGGTAAAAGGATCGCCTGCATCAATATAAATGAGATCGTCACCTTGATCACTCTGGTTCGTTTCATAGCTTTATTCAGTAAAATATCCTTACACATTCCAGCGTTTAGCGGGTCGATTTGATTAAGATTTGAGATCGCCGAATAATCCGGCCTTAGGTTTTTGTGATAATACTCTAAAACAGCCGATAAAGTTTCCAAAAGTCGCAATATTTTTGAACGCCTCGCCGAGAAAGCTAGATGCGTGCTCAGAGCGATCTCGTTGAGGTCGTCGCCGAACTGAAGCAGGTCATCTGCGTCAAGGGTTATGTGCAGAGGCCTAACCGAACGGGAGGCGTAATGATCAAGCTGAGCATTACGCCCTTGCTCACGCGCGGGCTTCTGCATTCCTGCGGAACATCGAATCGGCAACAATCGACTTAACCGATGCGGTGACAATAGTTAACCCGTGATGTGACGATCCGCCGTTCCGCTGCGTTCGGCCCGCGTTCCGATCATTAACGGAACGTGCAAACCATTGATGTGATTGCGGTTACACCGCCTACATCCCGAAATTCCGCCAAAAATAAAAAAACTTTTTTTGGTCGAATTTTTCAGCGTTTTTTTGAATGTCAAAGATCAGCGGGTGCGGCCCGCTCTGTGGCACATTGTTGCATAGATTGGACAGCAAATCAAGATTTGTGAAAATATTATGGGAAGACTACGAAGACATTCTATCCGTGGATGTTACTTAGAGTCGTAATGAGATCTTGAAGCGATTGTTTTGTTCGTAATCAGGATGAAGAGCTTTCACGAACTCTTCGAACTTGTGTTGAAATTCAGCCGCGTCGTCCGATCTCCCATTCATCGACATTGTACAACGAGTACCGTTCGTTCAGAAGCTAGGACCTCTGCCTTCTAAGCAGGCGACACCCCTTCGAATCCGGCACGATGCTCCAATTGTTCCTGTCGCCAACGGCGACGGACACTAAAGCCTATGGTGGAGGCTTGGCGCAACCCTAGGAAAGATTCAAGGGAGTTCCCGTCGCTGAAGGCGACGAACATTCGATGCAATTCTCGTTTGTCTCTTTCAGAGACAGAAGACCATGGCCAATTTGATCTGGGGTTCCATTCGCTTCGCTCTTTGCACCCTAGGCTTTAATGTTGGTCGCCGTTGGCGACTTCGGTTCCTTACGGACTCTCCAAGTTGGACACACTCTGATATCACGATTAAAATGCAACAATCTTAACTTGGTTGCGTGCCTTATTTTGTTCGTAGTTCACTTATTCACAAAAAAGCTATAGCCGGAGAATCTTGTGGCTTTATTGAAAAACACCCTTATTCTTTTTGCCTCGATCTGTTCGATTACCACGATCTCGCTAGCACAGGCGGGCGAAGGTGAAATTTTGGTTGCGGTCAAGGACCAGTTCGGCAGTACGGTTCCGAGGGCTGAGATCGTGCTTCGCAAATCCGGTGAAACGGAAAAACAAACCAAGACAAATTCTCTCGGAATCGCACGGTTTTTCAAGTTAACCGCGGGAGAATATGAAATGCTCGTTTCCGCATTGGGCTTTAACGACCACAAGAACGCAAACGTAATAGTTCGCGCGGGTGAAGTTCAAAGAATCGAAATTGCTCTCGAGATCGCGCCTATCGAATCCAACGTCGAGATCGGAGACATCGACGTTACCGATGCCGAAAAGACAGGTGCGACGGTTGTTTTGAACGAGAAAGAGATAGCCAATCTGCCGGACAACCAAGAGGATTTGGAACGGATAATCAAGAGAATCGGCGAGGCCGTGACCGGCGAAGAATTACCGGTCAGCGTCAATGGAATTCAGGGCGGAAAGATCCCGCCGAAGGATGCGATCCAGCAGGTCAGGGTGAATCAGAATGTGTTTTCGGCACAATACGACGGCCCTTTCGGCGGCGGAATTGAAATTTTCACACGCTCTAATGTCGATCGATACCGGGGCTATGTCAGTTTCAGTTTTGCCGATTCGCGATTCAACGCAGCCGACCCTTTTTTGGGCAGACGGGTGCCGTTTCAATCAAGGAGCTACTATTACAATTTGTCGGGACCGCTGTTTGGCAAAAAAGCCAATTTTTTTGTGTATGGGAGTCACGCTGAAACCGATTCGAGCGCGGTAATCAACGCGGTAGTATTAAATTCCGATCTCCAGCCGGTCGAATTCAAACAGTCTTTGGCCACCCCGAGCCGTTCGGAGAATTTCAGCCTGACGATCAATGCCGACCCGACCAAAAAGCATAAGCTTTATCTCAATTATAATCTCGGGTATAGCCGGAGCAAGGGGCAAAACGTTGGCGGTTTTTCGCTTCCAAGCCGTGCCAACGACAATAATTCTCAAAGTCATTATTTACAGCTTTCGGACACCTACCTGATAAATCCGAATATCGTCAATCAGACGCGATTTCTTGCCACTTATTTTTCAAACAACAGCTTTGGCGGCAGCAATGATGTCGCGGTCAATGTTCTTGATGCTTTCTTCGGCGGCGGATCACAGCAGAATAGTGCGAATAAAAACCTGCGCTTCGACGCGTCAAATGAAACCACGTGGCAAATGGGGAGATATGCCCTCGGATTCGGCTTCAGGCTGCGCGGAGAGCAAACAGACCAAAATTCGTCATCGAATTTCGGCGGCACTTACACGTTCAGCGGCAGAATCGCACCTGTTTTGGACGCAAATAACAATCCTGTAACAAACGGCTCCGGAGTTATACTGACAACCCAGATCAACAGCCTGGAGACTTATCGCCGCACCTTACTTTTTCGGCAAATGGGTTTTTCAAATCAACGAATCCGCGAACTCGGCGGAGGGGCGAACCAGTTCTCGATTTCCGGCGGCAACCCTCAGATCAAAGTAAACCAATATGATGTCGGGTTTTACATTCAGAACAGCTATAAGATATCCGAAACGATCGCCGCCAGTTTTGGCGTACGCTATGAGAACCAGACAAATATCGGCAGCAACTACAACTTCGCACCGCGGTTTGGCCTGATCTGGGCCCCGAAAGCAAAAGATAAGCAAAATCCGCTTTTCACGCTGCCGAGGATCAGCGTTGGTTACGGATTGTTTTACACCAGATTTTTCCTTAACAACACCCTCAACATCAGACAAGCGAGCGATCCCGACAGGGCGCAGTATTTGATAACGGAGACAAATATTCTGGACCTTTACCCGAGTGTTCCAACGGTTGACCTGCTTCAGCAATTTGCCCTGCCGCGAACCCAGAGATTTATCGATGCCGAGTTTGAATCGCCGTATCAATCCTTGCTAAATGTCACCGCCTCCAAGAAAATGCCTAAAGGCTATACTTTGAATATTACATTTACCCACAGTACGAATTTACGACAAGCCTTTACGCAAAACATCAACGCTCCTCTCGGCGGGACCTTCGATCCGCAGAATCCATCGCTCGCAGTTCGGCCGTTTGGAAACGTCGGTAATATTTACGAAAGCAAATCGCGTGGAAAGATCGATACCGATAGGATCTCGGTCAATCTTAATTTCCCTCAGTCACAGACGCTGTTTGCAAATGTTCGTTATTCTTACGCTAAAACAAAGAGCAACGTAACCGGCAGCAGCGGGTCGCCGTTTGATCCGTATGATTTCAGCCAGGAGTCTGCTCCCGGTACATTTGACGGCGTTCACAGTGTCGGCGGTTATTTTTGGTACACCTTAACAGCCCACAAGATATCCATCGGCAGTGATTTTTCGATCAGCTCGGGATCAAGGTTCAACATCTTTACGGGACGCGATACGAATGGCGACGGTTTTTTCACCGAACGGCCTTCATTTGCGACCGACTTAAGCAAACCGAATCTCGTTTCGACAATTTACGGAGTACTCGACCCCAATCCTTCGCCGAATGACAACTTGATCCCACGAAATTTGGGTAGGGGTTCGAGCAATATTGTTTTTAATTCTTCTATCTCCAAGAATTTTGGGTTTAATGAAGACAAAAAGAACAAGAAACCGCCGAGACAAACTCTTAGTTTAAGTCTTCGCGTCAACAATGTCTTTAATATTATCAACAAAGGAAATCCCATCGGGAATATGTCGTCGCCAAATTTTTTGCGGACGCTGTCCGGGTTTTCGGACGGAGGAATCGTTACCATTAACGGAGCACAGCAAGTTAATTTTCCCGGAAGAAGCATGTCCTTCAGCGTTGGTTTCGGATTTTAGCAGCCCGCTACTTTTTCTTTAGAAACTTCACGATCATTTTCATTATCTTTTCACTCTGATCTGTATCGAACATAAACTGGGCGTGGGCAGTGCCTTCGAGGATGACGAGCTGCTTTTTTGCGGGGACTTTGGCGAAAGTCGCTTGGATGTTTGGAAGCCTGAGGCCGGCGGCGTTGGCATCGTTGCGGGTGGTTATTACGAGCAGCGGCACATTGATCTTTTCAACTGATTGGTTCCCTGCCAGGCCGCCTAGCGTTACTAGACGAGCGATCTCGCCGGGTTTCGCTTTGGTTACGGCGTCGGCCGCCGCTCCGCCGCCGAGACTTCCGCCGACAAGCGATACTGTCTTTGCGCCATTTTTTCTCAAGTATTCGACTGCCGCCAAAACGTCTAAATAGAGCGGCGCGGTGAAGACATCCGCTTGTCCCGGACCGGTAGATTTTCCGTAGCCGCGAAAATCGAAAGCCAGTACGACGAAGCCGGCGTCCGCAAGTTCTTTGGCCTGTTTTGCCCAGCTCTCCTTATTGAATCGGCCGCCGTGCGCGAGGACAACGCCGTGTTTACTTTTGCCGTAAACATTTGCGTAGATCGTGCCGCCGTCCTGTGTCGGAAGCGAGACGGGCTGCTCGCTCTGGCCCGCCGCTGCGACGGTAAAGATCGCAGCGGCAAATGCTGCTATTAATAAAGATCGTGCTGTCTTTTTCATCGGCTTTTGCCTCGATTACGAAAATCCCCCGCTGTCAGCGGACGCGCCGTATATCGAAGGAACTGTTTTGTCATTCAGCCGCAGGTATACGGTCAGCTGGCCGCGATGGTGAACCATGTGATTTATCGATGAACTTATAGTTTCGTCGATCGGCGTTGACATCAGGACCATTTCACCATGTCTTAATTCAAAAGTTTCTTTGAGCCGTTCGTCGGTCACAGCCGCAAGGGCCCTCTTCGCGGCCTCAACGCTCTTTTCGAAGTGTTCTACGAGTTCTTGATTTGTCGTGCCCTTGAATTGTGGATAGGTCTCAAAATCGATGATGGACTCTTCGATCGCATACTGGAGCCACCGCGGAATGTCCGCAACCAACTGAGCAAGATAGCCCAGGTTCATCGACTTTTCATGAGGCTTCCAGTCAAACTTTTCCATCGGAACATTTTCAAGACATTCGCGGGTCGATCTGACCTCGGCTTCGAGCTCGCGGATATATTCCGCTCCAAGAACTGTTGCAGCTTTGATTAGCGGGTTTTCCATAAATTCCTCCTTGAATAATCATAATTATACCTAAATGAACTGGTTTTTGAAGCCAGTGTAATTTTCAGATGAAGAACCGGCCGGCACGGGTTATCGAATCGGCATCATTCAGAACATCGCCGGGCCGATTGCCGTAACCAAGCAGAACGCCGCCCCATCGCATATCCATATATTCGGCGGATAGGCGAAGTGTTTCGATCAGAGGCTGCGCACCGGCCGTGGATTCGCCGTCACTTAACGCGGAAATTGCCCACAGAGTTTTTGCCGCCATGCGTTTCTTAAATTCGACATCGGGCAGCCGCATCCAGCCAGACCAATAATCGAGATAAAGTTTTGTGCTCGCCGACAAACTGTACCAGTACACCGGCGAGGCAATTACCAGGTCGCTGGCGGACAGAGTCGCGTCCAACAAGACCTTTTCGTGCTCCGAGGTTATCTCATACTTCCTCGTTTCGTGGTGACGAATATCTTCAAATGGCGGCAACGGATGTTCGCTCAGCCGCAGCCATCGCCGGTCGACGGTTTCCGGCAAGGTCGAGGCGGCGCGCCGGGCAATATGCTCGGTATTCCCGTCGAGCCTGGCACTTCCTAAAATGAAAACGAACTTTCTCTGGGTCATTTACTAGTAAGGTGGGTCACTCGACCGAGACCGATTTGAGTCAAATTTATCACAATTGAGCTTGTATAAAGGCAATTATATGCGCTCACGGCGGGCGGAAACGCGAGTGTGAACGAGCGTGCGTGGGTGACGATTATCAAATGCACGCTGCCTAACGGTCGCGTTTCCGCCCGACATATTGTCTTAAGAATATGTTAAGCAACAATATATTGTGCTTGCCTAAATATACGTTTTACATTACATTACAAATATGTGGAGGAGGGTACCGGTTTGCTTACAGGACGAGTTTTACTTCTAAATTTTTCATACGAACCGCTCGGCACGGTTGGTGTTGCCAGGGCGGTTTGCCTGTGGTTTCGCGGCGCGGTTTTTGTTGAAGAAAACGACGGCGATAATGTTCTGCATTCTCCTTCTACAATTTTTCCCGTGCCGTCCGTTATTCGTCTGCGACATTACGTACATGTACGTCGCAATCGCCGAGAGACCACGATGAAGCGTGCCCGCGTGTATATTCGCGACCGTTACCGCTGCCAGTATTGCGGCGAGCACAAACACGCGAAAGACCTCACGCTCGATCACATTTTGCCTCGGGCACAAGGCGGCGAAAGCACTCCGGCGAATCTTGTCACCGCTTGCGTAAAATGCAATCAGCGAAAAGGTAACCGGACACCGGAACAGGCCCGGATGCCTTTGCTAACATCTCAAAAGCTGCTGCGGCTTGGATTAGATCATGTCCTGCTTTGCCACTACGCCGAGTCGCGTCCCGAATGGAAGAAATATCTGTTTATGGACGAGACGCTGGTCGAGGAAGCAATGGAGATGATCGCCGTTTAGACGTTGGAAAGTTCATGCGATCCATCGCCTTGGTTGGATAGCTGCGATAGATTAGCGTTGGGCGCGCGAAAAACCAGAGAGGTTGGTGCAATGCCAACTCCAACCAAACACCTTGGGAATCAGCGTCGTCACGTCCGGTTCCTTCACACCTTTTACCCAAAACATATACACTGGAATGCATGAGAGGAAAGGTCAAAAAGCACGACTATCAGTTTCGCCTGTTCGCCCCAAACAATACGGAGGCGAGTCTGATCGCGGATTTTAGCGATTGGAAGGATATCCCGATGGAAAAAAGCGATGACGGTTATTTTCATACAACGCAATCGCTGGCCGACGGACTGTACCAGTACCGATTCAATATCCGTTCGAGAAGTTGGTTTAACGAAAAAAATGAGTGGAGAATGATTTCCGATCCGTACGCCACGAATGTCGATCCGGAAACGCAAAACGCCATTCTTATATTAAAGGAAGGGAAAAAGATCGTTGACGAATACGTTTGGAAGTCGGACGGTGTTCATCTACCGGTAAACAGCCAGCTTGTCATCTACGAGCTGCACGTCGGAGATTTTTCGGGTGGTGAGGAGGACGGCTACATCCGCGGCAAATATACGGACGTCATTGCGAAGCTGAATTATCTTGCCGATCTCGGCGTTAACGCGATCGAGCTTATGCCGCTCAAATCGAATCCGGGTGATTTCAATTGGGGCTATTCGCCGATACATTACTTTACGCCCGAAGAAACTTTTGGCTCGACGGCCGAATTGAAGGAGCTGATCGATAAATGTCATGGGCTTGGGGTTCGGGTGATCGTCGATGGTGTGTATAACCACTCAAGCACCGAAAATGCGCTGACGCAGATCGACCACGACTATTGGTATCGTCGCGAGGGCAAGGACCCCGAGCAAAATTGGGGGCCGGAGTTTAACTACGAACATATAGACGAAAAGCTTGGGATAAGCCCGGCTTTGGTTTTTATCATCGATTCGATCCGTTTTTGGATAAAGGAATATAGGATCGACGGGGTCAGGTTCGACGCGGCCAAGCAGATCGACAGCTTTGACGCCTTACGCGGTTTTGTACAGAACGCACGCGAGATGTCCGACATGAAACCGTTCTTTACGGTTGCCGAATTCATTCCGCCTTCTCCAAGCGTTACGGAGCCTGCCGGTCCGGTCGAAAGCTGTTGGAACGACAGTTTTATGTATTCGATCGTCGAATATCTCGGCGGCGGGCCTTTATATTTTGAACAAATGAAGGACGCCATCGATCCGACGCGGATGGGCTTTGAAAGCGTTACGAGCGTTACCAACTATCTCGCGAATCACGATCAAAACCGGCTGTTTCGCAAGCTGGGTGAAAAAGGTATTTTGGACGCTGAACTTTACACGCGGGCAAAACTTGGAGCGTTGATCTTAATGACGGCTGTCGGCGTTCCGATGATTTGGATGGGTGAGGAATTCGGCGAGCATGTGCCGATGTCCGAGCAGAGCAACAAAATAAACTGGACCCTGCTCGAGAACGATCCGAACAAGGATCTATTCAATTATTACAAGACGCTGATCGCCCTGCGAACATCGAACGCGGCGTTTCAATCGACAAACATCGAGTTTTTTCACGAAGATGCGGAAGCCGGCGTGCTGTGCTTTCACCGGTTCGATGACGAGGGAAACCGCGTTGTAATTGTGCTGAATCTTTCGGACGAGAATCTTGAAAATTATCAAGTTCCTAATTTTCCGATCAACGGACCCTGCCGCGAATGGACGAAAAATCACGAGGTTGAAATTGCGGGCCATTTATTCACCTCGGATCTGAGTAGACGCGAAGGTTTGGTATTGACGGATTCCTGATATCCGCGGCCATTTAGCCGATAAGACCGTTCATTTTAGGCTAATAAGTTACGTGACAATTCGCGCAAATTGGGTTAGAGTCAGTTTGTAAAGTGAGACAGGACGATTCGGGTAATACCGATTCCGTCCTGTCTTTTTCTTTGAGGTAAGTAGATGAATAAAAAATACGAAAACGAAAGCGAGATCGAAGACTTGGTTCGATCATTTGAGGACGCGACGATCAACCGAGCTGCATGGAAGCACGCCGAGCATCTGACCGTCGCCCTCTATTACTTAACCCGGCACGAGATGGAGACGGCGACGGCGAAGATGCGTGATGGAATATTCAGGCTGCTCCGCAAAGCGTTTGCCGTCGATCTGACGAAAGAAATGCCTTATCACGAGACGCTAACAGTGTTTTGGATGCGGACGGTTGCGGACTTCAATGCCTCAAAGAACGGCACTTCCCTGCTCAAAAAGGCAAACGAGCTGGTCGCCACCTACGACAAAGACTATCCGCTAACTTTCTACAGCAGAGAATACCTTTTTTCCGACGAAGCCCGTTCAAGTTTCGTCGAAGCCGATCTTCCGGCTTCGCAAATCACCCGGTAGCGTTCAGTCTATTCCGTTAGACGTAGTTTTCTTGTTGAATTCCTTATCGAATTCCTTTTCATTAAAATTCGGATCTACTTTTTTGTGCATGTGTCGGTAATGCCTTAGAATGTCGTCCCTCATATTGGTCCGAATATCCCGAAACCAATTCGACGTAATGCATTTCGGATCATCCGCATAAGCCTCCGCCGCAATGATAAAATACGTCATTATCGAATCGTTCTTCGCCTCAGATGCCTTACCGCTTAAGACGAGATATAGAGCTTCAGCAAAATGCCCGTCAACTTCCTGATCGAGAGGCGATTCCCGCCATTTCTTCCACTCTTGCACGGCATGTGCCGTTTCGTGAATCAGTGTTTTCATGTTCAGTGTCGGTGAAGCTGTAACCGTAGGCGCAAGAACGTAAAAATCGAAATCATCAACAGAACTGAATTTTCCATTGTATCCGTAATTTTCCTTGGTCTCGTAGACTCTGATGCCGGTAGGACGTATTTTTTCGGCTACCGTCCGAAAATCGCTGCCGGAATAGCCAAGCCCCGGGAGGGTCAGCATTCGCAGTCGCGGGAAATTCAATTTGGGTATTGTAAGATCGGTAGTCAACGCAGTCCTCAACGGTTCCGCCATCCGCTCCGTCACGTTACGCATTTGCTGGTTTGTTCCCTCAACTGTAAAATACTCGCCGTCTGCCATAATTTTCTCCCTATAATCGGACAAAGCCTCTAGAAAACGGACGTAGTCGAATAAGCCTTTTTGCACGAGTCTTGCGACGGTTGCTGCTTTTATGTTCTACCATCCATAACCAACAGGTCGCCTTTCTTAAAACGGCGACCACTGGTTAGCTACCGGCGTCGGGTATAGAGAAATAATGCAGTCCTTTCGGTTAAACGCGTCTTCGTGCCAATACTTCAGAAGTGCAAACGGTCCTTCGTCAACGCCCGAATTGTTCCCGATCTGATACCAGATCTGTCTCAGGCCATTGTCAATGCTGTAGTACTTCGCAACGACGGATTTTTTGAACGAACTGTAACGCTCACTCGACGACGCGGATGAAGGAAAATTATTTATCGTCGCCCGCAGTTCTTCGAGTGCGTTCTTTGAATGTTCTTTCGGCATTCCCTTCAATTTGTTGCCGGCAATATCCTGAACGGTCTGCGCCGGCAGGTACCAAAACCGGTCTGAATATTTGTAGTTGTAAACGCCTGTGCGGAACATCTTCAGCATTCCGTCAACGATTCGGCGCGAATCGTTGTCCAAAATATCCGACTCTCCTTCGGCGATCTCCCGGATCATCAGGTTGATCCATGATTCAAGCAACTGGTCGAGACTGCGCGGGTCGCGGGTATTCTTCAACCAGTCGTCCTCGCGTTGCTGCACCGGATCGGGCTTCATACCGCCGGGATAATAACCGGGAATCGTCAGGGATGGAACGCGTTTCCAAAGATCGCGCTCGGTTCTTGGCCCAACAACGCCGTCAACGTGTTTGTGTTTTGCACTTGCTTGAAACTTTTGGATCGCATTTTTTGTTGCGTTGTTGATCTGGCCGTCGGCCGCAAAACCATTTCCGAATCCGGCCAACTGCAGCGATTCCTGAACCCATTGAATGTAGGTTCTCGACGATGTGTTCGTTGAGACATTATTAATAGCGATTATGTAATCCTGCGTTACTCTATCCACGCTGCCGTCGCCGGTCGAACAACTTGTCCGTTTCTGAAACTCTTTTACCCATTCTCGATAAAGCGGCGTGACGGTTCCATCTGACCGAAGGCCCGCGAAGACCAATCGGTTCAAAGAACGTTTTACCCAACCTATATATTCCGGATCATGTACAACAGTGCTCATTTTTTCTTCCTCCAAATTCAATACTGATATATTTGATTTTTATGAATGTGCCGGTGTTTTTCCGGCTTACATAAACAAATGCGTTAGTTTTCGCGGAAAACTATCATCGGTTCTATTTTTTTTTTGAAAACCGCCAGCTATGTTTGAAAACCCTTAGCTATGATAGATTTGTGTTTGAGAAATTAACCGTTCCCGCGTGCAAGCAATGGCCGAACCTTCAACACACGAGGTCACGCAGCTTCTGCAAAAATGGAGCGACGGTGACGCTCAGGCTTTGGAAGAGTTAACGCCTGTCGTTTACGCGGAGCTTCACCGCATTGCCAAACGCTGCATGGGCCGCGAACGCGAGAACCACACGCTTCAGGCCACCGCTCTAGTGAACGAGGCATACGTCCGACTCATCGACTGGAAGACAGCAAAATGGGAAAACCGCGCGCATTTTTTTGGCGTGTCAGCTCAATTGATGAGGCGAATTCTGGTCGATTTCGCCCGGAAACGGCCGAAGAGCAAGGAAACGCCCGTTTATCTGGTCTCGATTGACGAGGCGATGGCGGTGACCGGCGGCAAGGAACCTGAGATCGTTGCGTTGGACGAAGCACTGAACGAATTGGCGGGATTTGACGAGCGCAAGGCTCGGATAGTCGAACTTCGGTTCTTTGGCGGCTTGAGCGTTGACGAAACCGCCGAGGTGATCGGTGTCGCCCCGATAACCGTCATGCGCGAATGGCAGAAAGCGAAAGCATGGTTGTATTTGCAGTTGAATAAGAGTTAGCAATCACCGGGCGGAGAGAACCACCCCGTCCGCCGAAGCGGTGGCCACCCCTCCTTCGTAAGGAGGGGAGTTATTTCTGATGAACGCGGAACGTTGGAAACAAATCGACGAACTTGTTGACGCGGCACTCGAGGTGTCCGCGAGCGCACGGGCGAAGCTTGTCAGCGAAAAATCGGGCGAGGATATTGAACTCCGCAATGCCGTCCTCGAACTGCTTGCCGCTCAAAAAGAATCCGATAGTTTTCTCCAACAGTCCGCCATGCGAATGGCTGCGGAAGCCGTCGCAGATCAACAAACCGAAGTTTCAGCATTTGCGTTCGTCAACAAAAAAGTAGCGACCTATCAGATAGAACGGCTGCTCGGGGCTGGTGGCATGGGCGAGGTTTATCTTGCCTTTGACGAAAAACTAAAAAGAAAGGTCGCGTTGAAAATTCTGCCTTCGGAATACATTTCGAACGACGAACGCGTGAAGCGGTTCGAGATGGAAGCCCGTGCGATCGCGTCGTTGAATCATCCCGGTATCGTGACGGTTTACGACGTCGGAAATTTCGAAGGCGTAAACTATATCGCAACCGAGTACGTAGAGGGCAAAACGCTGCGCGACCTGATCGGCACGAAATTCAAGCTTCGAAACATTGTCCTGAACTCAATTCAGATCTGCGACGCCCTTTCGGCGGCCCATAGCGAAGGGATAATTCACCGTGACATTAAACCGGAAAATATCATGATCCGGAAGGACGGCTACGCCAAGATACTCGATTTCGGCCTGGCAAAACTGACGGACGTCGGTCAGCAGACGCTGCGGGACTTTGCCGCGACAACAAAAGGTGTGATCATCGGCACCCCGGCGTACATGTCGCCTTCGCAAATCAGTGACGAAAAGGTCGATCATCGAACCGATCTTTGGAGCAGCGGCGTAGTGCTTTACGAATTTCTGACCGGTACAAATCCTTTCAAAGGATCGAATCGGCAAGAAACGTTTCAGGCCATTCTATCTACGGACGCTCCGCCGGCAAGCACGCTTAACCCGGAGGTGCCGGAAGATCTCGACCGGATTCTCGCAAAAATACTTGAAAAAGATCCGGGCATGGGCTATCAGACGGCGGCTGATCTGCGGGCGGATTTGAGGCGGGTAAAGCGTGAGGTCGATTCTTCGCCGTCGTGGACAAGCGGGTCGAAGCAGTTCTCAAGCATCTCAAAAGAAAGCGGGCCACGTTTGGCCTGGATGTTTGCGGCGGCGGCTGTCGTACTTCTGGGCCTCGCGGGTGCTTATTTATTCTTTTTTCGAACCGCTTCTCCGGGTGGTTCGGAGTGGGCGTCCGCGAAAAATGTGCAGCTAACATTTCAAAGCGGAACCGAAGCTTACCCGTCGCTGTCTCCTGATGGAAAATCATTTGTCTACGCTGCGGAATCAGAGGGCGACGACGACATTTTTCTGCTCCGGATAGGAGGAGCGAACGCCTTAAACCTGACTCAGGATTCCAACGCGACCGATACAATGCCGGTATTTTCACCTGACGGTGAGCGTATCGCGTTTCGATCCGATCGCAAGCCTGAAGGCATTTACGTGATGGGAGCGACGGGCGAAAGCCCAAAACGCGTGGCGGATTTTGGCTATTCGCCGTCGTGGTCGCCCGACGGTAAAGAGATCGTCGTTGCCACTCAACACCAAGCGATTCCTTCGGTGAGAACTTCGAGTGCTCTGTGGGTCGTCAATGTCGAGAGCGGGGCTAAACGGCTTTTGATAGAAAACTACGCGACACAGCCGTCGTGGTCACCCAATGGCAAGCTAATCGCATATTGGTACACGGAAAATCGCGGAAAGCGTATTATTGCTGCAATTCCGGTCGACGGAGGCGAGCCTGTGGTCATTGCCGATGCCAGCAATACGAACTGGAATCCGGTCTGGTCGCCTGACGGCGCATTTCTCTATTACGCCAGCGACCGCGGCGGCAACATAGCATTTTGGCGGGTACGGGTCGATCCCGAATCGGGCGCGTCGGTCGGTGAGCATGAAAGTGTTTCAACGCCGGGCAAACTTAACCGGCATCTTTCGTTTTCGCGCGATGGAAAGCGGATGGTCTATGTTCAGACGAACAATCAATCCAACATAAAAAGCGCGGCATTCGATTTACAGAAAGAAACTATCGTCGGTGAACCGGCCTGGATCACGCGCGGAGATTTTGAGTTTGCCTCACCGGAGCTTTCACCCGATGGTTCGAAATTCGTCGCCCGCCTGATCAGAAAAACGCAGGACGACATAGTTTCGATTAACGTGGATGGCAGCGGAATTCGCGACCTGACAAACGACGCGGCTTATGATCGTTATGTTAGATGGTCGCCCGACGGAACACGCGTCGCATTCTCATCCGACCGGACAGGAAATTACGAAGTTTGGACATCGGACGCTGACGGCACGAATCTCCGGCAGATCACCGACACTAAGATCGCCGGATCGTTCCCGATATGGTCGCCCGATGCACGACGGATGTCGTACGACACGGGCGGACAGGTTTACATCATGGATTTGGACAAGCCCTGGAATCCAAACGCGGTCGAACAGCTGCCGATTGGTGACAACGGAGGTTTTTTTAGGGTCTGGGATTGGTCGCCGGACGGAACGAAACTCGCCGGGTTTTTCGATACGGCAACCGGCCCGGGCATCGGCTACTATTCGTTCAAAACCGGAAAGTACGAACGTATCACTGATTTCAACGCCATTCCGCGGTGGCTTCCCGACAGCCGACGCTTCATCTTCGAACGCAACGGACGCCCAATGATGGCTGAGATCGACACAAAAAAGATTCGCGAAATACTGCCAGGAATCACCGACCGGATTCGTAATATCGCAGTCAGCCGCGACGGCAAATTGCTTTATTACACGACGATGCAGTCCGAATCCGATATCTGGCTGCTTGATGCACTGCCGGAAAAATGAACTTTTGGCCGCATTGCTCGTATGTATTTCTATACAAATGACAATTATGGAACGCTCGGATAGATTTAATTCCCCTTCCGCTTATTTCGACACAGCCTGTAGTCGCAGCTAAAATGCTTAAGATCACTTCTCACAACTTATTCGACGCCTCATGGACGAGTCAGATTTGAACCGCTTTTGCGGTATCATGTCATTTCATCTCTTGAACGTAATAGAATATGCTCAGATTTTTCAACACGTTATCGCGTCAGATCGAAGAATTTCATCCGCTGGAAGAAGGCAAAGTGCGGATGTACATCTGCGGGCCGACGGTCTGGAATTTTGCACACATCGGGAATTTTCGGACCTTCGTTTTTGGCGACGTTTTGCGGCGTTACCTCAAATTTATAGGCTACGAGGTGACGCACGTTTTCAATCTAACTGACATCGACGACCGCATTATCAATGAAGCCGCGGCACGCAACATTAGCATCGATGAATTCACGGCGCCGTATATTGAATATTTTTGGGAAGATTTTGACGCCCTCGGAAATGAGCGGCCCGAGGTTACGCCGCGTGCAACACACCACGTTGCCGAGATGATAGAGATCATCGCGAAGCTGCTCGAAAACGGCCATGCGTATGAATCCGAAGGTTCGATCTATTACCGGATCACGGCGTTTCCGGAATACGGCAAGCTGTCGAAGATCAACTTTTCGGGCAATCGTGACGGCGGCAGTGAACGCATCGATACGGATAAATACGATAAGGAAGACGCCCGTGATTTTGCCCTGTGGAAACTGGTGGGCGAGAACGAAGAGCCGGGCTGGGACGCTGAATTTGGCCGTGGGCGACCGGGCTGGCATATAGAGTGTTCGGCGATGTCGATGAAGTATCTCGGCGAGACCTTCGATCTCCACGCGGGCGGAATGGACCTGCAGTTTCCGCATCATGAAAATGAAATCGCCCAAAGCGAAGGAGCTACCGGCAAGCTGTTTTCAAAATATTGGCTGCACAGCGAATTCCTGAAGATCGATGACGTGACGATGTCCAAATCCAAGGGCAATTTTTTCACCTTTCGCGATCTGCAGGAGCAGGGCTACTCGGCCTTGGCGATACGGTACTTGCTGTTGTCTGTTCCGACTCGGAAGCAGCTGAATTTTACTTTTGAAGGATTGCAGGGAGCGGAATCGACGGTCGAACGCCTGCGAAATTTTCGCCAGCTTGTAACGGAAGCGAGAGCCGCTGAAGGCACGGACTTGCAAGCCGCCGCGAGCGTCACAAAAGCATTGACGGATTTCGAAGAGGCGATGGACGACGACTTCAACACCGCCGCCGCCCTCGCCGCTATCCACGATCTCGTCCGCGAGATAAACACAATAATGGCCGGCGAAGGCCTGTTGTCAAAAGACCGCGAAGCCGTTCTCGACGCCGTAGCGAAATTCAATTCGGTGCTCGGTATTTTTGGTGAAGCTGAAGGCGGTTCGCTCGATGCCGAGATCGAACTTTTGGTTGAAGAGCGTCAGGAAGCAAGAAGACAAAGGAATTTTGCCCGCTCTGACGAGATCCGCGACCTTCTGGCTGAGAAAGGAATCGTGCTTGAAGACACGAAAGATGGCGTTCGGTGGAAGAGGAAATAGATGGACGACTTTAAGGAGCAATGCCGGAGGAGTCTCGAAAGAACGCTTGAGGAAAGGCTCAAATACGGCTTTTTCAAGGTGTACAAACCGGTGCTCGATGATGAGCCTTCCCGAATCTTCGAAACTATGAAGGAGTATCGCGAATGGGCGGACAAAAATCTTCCACGTTACCTCGGCTACAAGATTGCTAGGAAAGACGGATCATCCGAATAAATTGAAGCGATGAAATTGCCTGTTTATTTCGACGAAGTTTCATATTTTGGTAATGAATATCGCGGCGACCTGATCGTCACAAAGGGTGTTCTTTACTACTTTCCACATACACGTGTTGCGGCTTCGCGTCATGCTTCGGAAATTGGCGACAAAGAAACCGCCGATCTCATCGGTGTCGTTGGTAATCTCGTGCCCTTTCTCGGAGCTTTTCCGTGGATACACGCCGCCGCCGATAAGGCCGTAAAGATCGGAAAGCTTGTGAGGCGAACCATTCGGCCTACCGTTAATTCTCCCAGAATCAGGCAGAGAAAGCTGTGGAGCAGCCGAGAAACCAGTGAGTCTCTACAAGAGGCTCTTGATACTTACATTGAAAAAGTAAAATTGGATCCCCTTACTTTTGAAGAAGACTCCGTTCCCAAACCGATCCGTTTCGCGGCTGAAGACATGCAAAACGTTCGACTAAACCTGAAGTTGAGATTCGATGCTAAATTCGATAATCACGATTTCCGAATTAATCCGCTTCGCCGAAGTTTGCTCAGAAACGCATTGAAGGAAGGCGGTTTCCTCAAGTAAGATTATTTCCTCACTTCGACAACAAAAGCCTTCAGTCCGTTTACGTCAATTGTTTCCCGCGTTCCGATCTTAAAGCCTTGATTTGAAAGGTAATTGGGAGGGGGATGTTTTTCATTCCATTTCATATCACGGAAGGCGATCCAGAATCGCTCCCCGCTTATTTCATCGGGGGTTGTACTCCGCACAACTTCAAAGCCGCGCGGCAAAAAATAGGCTTTGTCCTCGGTCATCTCCGGCATACCGTTAACTTTTACGATCTGAAAATTCGAATTATTTCTAGTCGCAAACCAGAAATGGTAAGCAACGAGGTCTTCGAATACGTAAACGGTCTGCGGTTTATCGGGCGGAATTCCCGAGGCAAGTTCCTCCCACGCACACCAAATAAACTGCGGCTTTTCCGCCTGCATCCGGACGACGAATGCCGCAGTAATAAGCAAAAAGATCGAAGCAATAAATGCGAGTCTTAGCGGTTTTATAGCAATAGATGTTATGAAGATCGCAACAACGATAATCATCGGAGCAAAAACGATGATTAGGTGCCGCGAGCCCCAGACTGAAACCGGCAGCAGCCAGCTTGCCAGAAAAGCGATAGCAAGAGGAATGACAGAGAAAACGGTAAGTAAATATATTACGTCCTTTTCCTCCGAGTTCTTAAAGTTGATCAAGCAGATAATCTTTGCCGCCGCGGTAAGGAGCAGGAGCGGGATCGCGATGATGAATATTGAGCTCGGATCAACGCTGCTCTGCTGGAAATAGAACGGCTCGATGAGATCGAATGCAAATTCGAAAATCGCCCCGATGCCCGGTTTTGCAATCCAGCCGATGTTTTGCTCAACGCCGGGTCCTGGCTCGGCGAAACGAAAAATGGTGAAGACCCAGGGTAGAAACGCGGCTAGTACAACGCCGACCATCAGCAACGTACGTAGTATCTTGATTCGCTGTGCAATAAGTATCGCGACGACCTCAGCGATGATGACCAACCAACCGAAGTAATGCGTATAGACGAGCAAAATATTAACGACCGTGAGCAGCCAGAAATTTTTTCCTCGAAAGTAAAACCGGGAAAACAGCCAAATTGAGAACAGCGAAAGGAAGAGCAAAAGGCTGTACATCCGCACTTCCTGTGCGTACTTGATCAGTGAACCGTTAACCGCAAATAGGCTTATTGCAACAATCGCTGCGTGCGGTTTGAGCTTCAGTTCGCGGCATAACATCCACAATGGAAAAAGGGCGAGTATCGAAAAAAGGACCGGAAGCGCTCGCAGCCAGAACAGGCTTTCGCCGACCAATGACATCCAAAGTTTAAGCAAAACGTAGAAAAGCGGCGGATGGATGAGATCCTTTGCGACAAAGGAAATTATCGTCTCCCACGAATGTTCAGCGGCGTGAACGCTAAAGATCTCGTCAAACCACAGACACGAATCTGTGATGCCCCAGAAGCGGAACGCGACGTACAAAACCGAAATCAAGGCGATTATCAGGGCGTTTTGCTTTTTCGTGAGTTCGGTCATTTGCGAGAGCAGAAGATGTAAATTGTTCCTCTTATTCCTTCTTACTCCTTCTTGATCTGTGGTTAAGAAAGCGAAACCACGGTCAGCTGAACAGGAAGGAACAAAAAAGGATTCGATCAAGGATTGCTCTGAAAAAATGTCAACGAATTCAACTAAACCCAGACTAACCGTTAGAAGTTTTCACCGTGTTTCTTCTCGGCGATCTCTGCGTCCGCCTCAGCGAACTCTGCGTTGAGCGAGATTGAATAGTTGTCGAGACCCGGTTTAACGCAGAGGACGCGGAGCAAGACGCGGAGGTCGCTGGGGCCGCTGAGAATCATGTAATTGTGATTTTCTTAACAAAATGACTCTAATGCGTAATCTGGGTTATAGAACTACACCGTCGCAGAGCTTGCCGTCGATGCTCGTGTAAAAAAGCGGGACTTCCTTGAACGTGTCGGTGTCGCGGCAGTATGAAAGACAACGGTCATACGGCTTGGAATAGATATGCACGCTGACGGCCCGTCCATCGAATTCGGGCAGATTAAGTATCTGATGGACAGGCTCTTCGAGTTCTACTTTCGCCGCGAGACATTCGGAGAGGTCGAATGCGTCGGTTTCAACCAGCTTGCAATACCCACGCGTATCGTCGATCTCGGCAATCGCAAAATTTTGACCGCGAAGCTTACCTACCGGCACCGTCATCCAACAACGCTGTTCCGAATGATTGTGTATGCGCGAAACCTGCCCGCGTTCCCAGCAGATCGCCATCATCTCAAAACGCGAGTCCTTATAAATAAGATTGCGAGTGTAGCAATGATCGCTCCAATGGAAGTATTTCGTGATCGAATCGACCTCGACTGGATGATCGCTCAGGAAATCGTAGACGTTCTGACAGACAAATTCCGGGTCAGGAATTTCGCGCAGACTGCCGATCAGACTGTGGACCGAAACTTTTCGCATGGGCTTAATTTTCCTGCGCCTTCTTTAGAAAGTCAACAAACTCCGTCACGTTTCGTGTCAGGCCGGGAAATGTCGCGATGGTTTTACCGTTTGCATCGACCACCGCATAAAATGGCAACGCGACCGTCCCGAACATATTCTGTTCCATTTTCTGCTGCTTTTCGTATATCTCACCTTCGCCGTCAGTGTACAGCGACGAGAGCACAAACTTTTTCAGTTCGGCCTCCACCTCAGGCTTTACAAAAACATTAGCTTCCATCCAGCGGCAATTAGTGCAGGTATAGCCCGTAAAATCGATGAAGACACGCTTGTTCTCGGTCTTTGCTTTCGCCAGAGCTCCTTCGTAATTATCTTTCAACCACTGTAGCTTTTCCTGGTCGCCGCCAAACATTCGTGAAGTGTTATTACTCAGATCAGGGGGCAAAAATGCCTCCAATTCGCCAAGCTTTGCGCCGAAAAGACCCGTTATCAAATAAAAAGCGACGGCAAGACTGATTACGGCGGAAGTGAGACGCAAGGCTCCGATACGTTCAGGCTTGGAATCATGCGACAGCTGGAATTTGCCGAGCAGATAAACGGCCAAAATAATTGCGATTGCGATCCAAACCGCGAGAACCACGTCCCGCGTAAAGATTCCCCATTTCCAAACTAGATCAACGTTCGAGATAAACTTCATTGCTGCAGCAACTTCGAGAAAACCCATCGCGACCTTGACCGAATTCATCCAGCCGCCCGCTCGCGGTAATTGCGATGCCCACTGCGGAACGAGGGCAAGGATAAAGAACGGCAACGCAAAGACGGTCGAGAAAGCTAACATGCCAACAAGCGGCCGCTGCCAATCGCCTTGCGACGCCGACACGAGGATTGTACCAACAAACGGCGACGTGCACGTAAATGATGTCAGCGTGAACGTTAGGCCCATCAGCAGAGCGCCGACAATGCCGCTTCCCTCACCTTCGTGTGAACGCGTCAGGCCGTCGAGCTTGGTCAAAATCCCGGTCGGGATCGTGATCTCATAGGCACCGAAAAGATTGAACGCAAAGAAAAGAAAAATGCCGGTGATGAGAAGATTGATCCACGGATTTGCCGCAAAAAGATTTATTCCCGCCGCTCCGACAAATATCGCAAGCAGCATCCCGAGCAGCGTAAATGTCGCAATAATACCGATTGAATAAATGCTTGCAAGCTTAACCGCTTTGGAACGGCTGCCCGAGGAATGGTTTGTGAAATAGGAGACCGTGATCGGGATCATCGGAAACACGCACGGCGTCAGCAGTGACAAGGCTCCAAGCGTTGCCGCAAGCCATAGAAAAGACCAGAGATCGGTCGACTGTTGGCTGTTAGCCGTTGGCAGTTGGCTGGCTGCCGGGGTTGATGAGTTTGTGCTGTCCGGCTGAGCGCTGAGCGGCGACTTTTTAACATCTTCCTCACCGTCAAATGAGACACGTTTTGTCCTCGGCGGCAGGCAGAACGTGTCGTTGCAGAGCTGGTAACGAACGTCTACCGCAAGATCATCGGAGGCAGCGCGCGTTTGCGATTTCAGTAAAAGCTCAAAAACAGCACTTAATTCGAAATACTTCGTTAGGAGCGGCTTGTCGTTGACAATGAAATTGGGGTCCGGAGCGGTTTTTGGCTCGGGCGATTTTATATCGCCAACGATCTCGAACGGACGCCCCTCGGCAACCCTTATCGTTGTCGCGATTGGGCCGCCTGCCGGTTGATCCAAGGCATAGAGATGCCAGCCGGGTTCCACCTCGGCTTTGAGAGTGACATTTATAGTTTCTCCGGATTTAATGCCGCGTCCTTTTACTTCGGACTCAAGAGTCCATTTCGCCGGATTTTGTCCCAATGCCGCTAACGGCAGCAGCAGAAACAATAACGCGAGTTTTGGGCAGAATTTTCGCATAATCCAATCTAATCTTATTATTACGGGCGTCATTCGACAATAGGTCAAAAATAAAAAGTGTTTTGCACAAACAATCATATCTCTATTATAATTATGCTCTTACGACGTAATTCTATTTCCAGCCGATCAGCGCTGCGGAGGATTTGATCTTGGCAAGAACAGCGACGAGCACTAAAAAAGAAACGGCGAGCAGGAACAACAATGGTAACGGTGCTAAAAAGCTACCGGCAAAGGCTGAAACGGCAAACGGCGGTCAGGATTTCGCCTTGGTTGAACTCGCCCATACCGAATACCTCAAACGCCGTAAATCGCAGATCGAATCGATAAAAAAGACCGATAAAAAGCTGCTTCGCGCGATGCTTTATCAGATGGTCCTTGGCCGCAGGTTTGAAGAAAAATGCGCCGAGGTATATCGAATGGGCAAGATCGGAGGATTTTGCCACCTTTACATCGGCCAGGAGGCCATCGGGGTCGGGTCGATGATGGCGCTCAAGCCGACCGACATGGTGATTACATCATACCGCGACCACGTCCAGGCGATGATCAAGGGAATAACGCCCGAGGCCGTTATGGCCGAGCTTTACGGCAAGGAAGGCGGATGCGTAAAGGGCAAGGGCGGGTCGATGCATATGTTTTCGAAGGAGCTTGAGTTCTACGGCGGACACGGCATCGTCGGCGGCCAGATCGGCGTCGGAACGGGGATGGCTTATGCGGCCAAATACAAAAATTCGGGGCAGGTTACCCTTTGCTTTTTTGGCGAAGCGGCCGTTAACCAGGGCATATTTCACGAATCGTTAAACATGGCCCAACTTTGGAAACTTCCCTGCATTTATATCTGCGAAAATAACCAGTATGGAATGGGAACATCGCAGGAACGCGCGATGAGCACGCGGAATATTGCGAAGAAGGCCGAAGCTTTCGAAATGGCGAATGAATTTGTCGACGGAATGGATGTGATGGCCGTTCGCGAAGCAACTTTGCGGGCGATCGAGCGGGCGAGGAAGGACGGTTCGCCGACGCTGCTGGAAATTCGCGCGTATAGATTCATGGGACATTCAATGTCCGATCCGGGAAATTACCGCACCCGCGATGAGATCAAAAAATATCAGGAACGCGATCCGATCGTTCTGTTCAAGGATAGCCTTAGGGAATCCAAAGTGCTTGGCGATAAGGACTTCGAAAAGATCGAAGCTGAGGCCGTGGAGGCGGTCGAGCGAGCGGTGAAGTTTGCTGAAGAAAGTTCATATCCGCAGGAGAGTGAGTTATTCACGGACGTTTACGCTTGAATTTTTGGATCGTTTAGAAACGGGCTTGCCCGTTTCTGCTTATAACGGGTGGGCAAGCCCACCTCTAAACGAATTTACCTATGCCTTTACTAACAATACGCGACGCACTTAATCAAGCGTTGCGTGAAGAAATTATCAGAGACGAGAATGTCTTCGTCATGGGCGAAGAGGTCGCCGAGTACGACGGTGCTTACAAGGTGACGCGCGGGTTGTGGAAGGAATTCGGCGACAAGCGTGTTGTTGATACGCCCATCACGGAGCTTGGCTTTGCGGCGGTCGGTGTTGGTGCGGCGATGGCCGGGCTGCGGCCGGTGATCGAGTTCATGACTTGGAATTTTTCGATCCTTGCGGCGGATCAGATCATAAATCACGCGGCAAAGATGCTCTATATGTCCGGCGGCCAGTTTAAGGTCCCAATTGTCTTTCGTGGCCCGAACGGCTCGGCTTACCAGGTTTCGTCGCAGCACTCGCAGGCTTTGGAAGCGTTTTACGCTAACTTCCCCGGCCTGAAGGTCGTTATGCCGTCTACCGCCGCCGACGCAAAAGGCTTGCTGAAATCAGCTATCCGGGACGATAATCCCGTGCTGTTCCTTGAGCAGGAACGCATGTATGGCCTCAAAGGTGAGGTTCCTGAGGATGACGATTTCACTATTCCACTTGGCGTTGCCGACGTCAAACGCGAAGGAACGGACTGCACTATCGTCGCCCGCTCGATGACAGTGCCGCTTGCGATGCAGGCCGCCGAGAAAATGAAGGAAGAATTCGACGTGTCGGTCGAGGTAATCGACCCGCGAACAATCAAACCGCTTGATATTGATACGATCGTCAACTCGGTAAAGAAAACGAACCGCCTTGTGATCGCCGAAGAGTCGCACTATTTCGCCAGCGTCGGTGCCGAGATCTCGCACACGGTGATGGAACACGCATTCGACTATCTCGACGCTCCCGTAATGCGAATCTCGACCGCGGAAGCGCCAAATCCTTACGCCAAAAATCTTGAAGCATTGGCATTGCCGGATGTCGATAAGATCGTCGCGGCGGTGAAGGACGTTTGTTATTTGTAAGCACGGATGGAATATACATGGGATCCGAAAAAGGCGAAGAAGGTCGCGGCCGAACATAAGGTAGAATTTGCAAAGATTGAGGACATTTTTCTCGATCCCTATGCTGTGGAGTTTATCGATGAGAATCATTCGGAAGGTGACGATCTGCGATTTGCAATCATCGGACTCACCGCTGAATACGGGCTGATATACTTGGTATTCACGGAGATGACAGAGACAATTCGTTTCATTACAGCAAGAAAGGCCGAACGGTGGATGGTGAGTGAGTATGAAGAAAAAAGACGCCGAATCTGAACTCGAGTTTTTGGATACAAGCGACGAAGCAAAGGCCGCTGGATTAAGGCGCATTAAGCGGAGGCATTATTCGTGTCCGCAGGAAATGCTACCTAGTGAAGAAAGGGTGAATATTGAGGTGTCGTTGGATCGTGAAGTTGCTAACTTCGTTCAAAATGACCCGCATCGAATAAACCAGATATTGGAAAATGCTATGCGAAACGTTAAAGTCGCCCGCACCCTCCTTGATGATACCGAATTCATTGATGGAATAAAGAAAAAACTGGCTGCATGATGATATTTGCCCGAACATTTCTGACGAGCACTTTTGGAGAACATTAAGCCGTAAATGGACAAGATAGCCGAAAAACTGAAGTACAAAGCCTCCCGCCGGCCGATGGGTGTTTTTCTTATCCGAAATCTTGTGAACGAGAAAATTTTTGTCGGCTCCACGATGAATCTTGATGCTATGTTCAATCGGATCCGGTTTCAGCTTTATGCCGGAGCACATCCGACAAAAGAGCTTGAAGCCGATTGGAAGCAGTTGGGTGCCGGGAAATTTGAATTTGAGGTTCTTGAAGAGGTTTTTCCGCGTGAAGACCCGAGTTACGATTACGCCGCCGACCTCGAAACGCTAGAGGATCATTGGCTTGAGAAGCTCGAACCTTACGACGACAAAGGTTATAACGAACGAAAGAAGACCCGCGAAGATCAATTGCGGATTATCGCGGCTAACCGGAATATCTAATTTATATGGCCGAAAAATTCTTAATGCCGAAGCTTTCACCGACCATGGAAGAGGGTCAGATCTCGCGTTGGGTGAAAAACGAAGGTGATGCGTACGAAGCGAACGAAACGCTTGCTGAGGTCGATACCGATAAGGCAACGATGGAGATGACCGCGTTGTCGGGCGGGACCTTATTGAAGATCCTAAAAGCCGCTGGCGAAACCGCCGCGCTCGGCGAAGCCATCGCAATCACCGGTAAGGCGGGAGAGGACATTTCCGGATTGCTGACGGAAATCGGTTCGAATGGCAAAAAGGCTGAACCGCCCGCGTCAGCGGGTGGCGGAGACGCGGCAAAATCAGCCACAGAGACCACAGAGAAGGAGCCGGTGAAAGCCGAAACGCAACCGGCGGTTAAGGAAACTGTAGTTGCCGCGACTTCGCAATCCGCAATCCGCGATCCGCAATCGAATGGGCGCATGATCGTTTCGCCGATCGCCGCCCGAATGGCTGCGGACAATGGAGTCGATCTCCGTTCTATTACCGGCAGCGGACCTAACGGCCGCATTATTAAACGCGATATTGAGGCTGCCCTTGACCTCGGTCCAAGGTCCAAAGAAGCAAAAGTGTTTACGCCGTCAACTATCGTCGGCTCTTCACCTTTCCGGGAAGAAAACACTTCGAAAATTCGGCAGGTCATTGCCAGCCGTCTGGCCGAATCCATCGGCCCGATCCCGACGTTTTACCTGACGGTCGAAATAGAAATGGACAACGTCGTCGCGATGCGCAAGCAGCTCAATGCCAATCTCGATGATGACTCGAAGATCAGCGTAAACGACATCATCGTCAAGGTCGCCGCGATGTCTCTGACGAAGCATCCGTTTGTTAATGCCTCATATCAGGACAAGACGATCAAATTTTATGAGCAGGCGGACATTGGCGTTGCCGTCGCCATTGACGAAGGTTTGATAACCCCGGTTGTCCGCGGCGCAAATTTAAAGGGATTTGCCGAGATCTCGGCCGAGATCAAAGATCTTGCCGGCAAGGCAAAGGCCAAAAAACTGCAGCCGGAAGAATACACCGGTGCGACATTTTCGATCAGCAACCTCGGCATGATGGGCATCAAGGAATTCACAGCTATCATCAACCCGCCCGAAGCGGCAATAATTGCTGTCGGCGGAGCCAGCGCGACGCCCGTCGTGCGTGACGGCCAGGTAACGGTCCGCAGCATCATGAATGTCACCATGTCCTGCGACCATCGCGTCATCGACGGCGCGACCGGTGCAAAATTCCTACAGACGTTCAAACAAATGCTCGAAACCCCGGCGATGATGTTGCTGTAATGAATTTTCAAATTGTCGGCGAGGTCACAGATGTCGAAGTAATCGCCATTGGCAACAAGATCAGGATCTTGTCATTCCTGAAGGAAGAGTTTGGGCGAGGACGCTGGCGGAAATTGAAAGGAGTCGCTCGCGTAAAGCTCGATAATGGTGAAATACGATTAGCTGAGGTCCATTGGTTCGAGGCTCACGGAATTGGCAAAAAATTCTTGCGTATCAAATACTATCTTGATTAAATATGTCTATGGATAGGTTGAATAAATTTGCGATCTGCATTGTTGCGCCGGAAAATTCCCTTTTAACTTCGCGGAAAATCTATCAAGTTCTCCCGGACGAAAAAGCCGAACGCTCGGAATATGTTCGTGTGATTGACGACGAAGGCGAAGATTATCTTTATCCCAAAAAGTATTTCGTTTTTGTTCCTTTATCCAAAAAGGCGGAAAGCGCTTTTCTCGCTTCCGTTTAGTCTGTTGAGGCAAAGTTTGTCCGCCTCGGCTTAAGGTTTTTTAAGCTTTTCAAGCTCTTCAAATTTCTTCCTGTCCAAAGCAGCTTTTTTCGTGTCACCAATGGCTTCATAGGCCACGGCGCGGTTGCCAAATGCCGTCCCGTTCTTTGGATCGTGCCGAATCGCCTCGGTCGAATCCGCAATCGCTTTGACGTTGTTGCCCGTTCGGAGGTGAATAAGCCCGCGATTAGTGAACGCGTTGGAGTTCTCCGGCGACAGTTCTACAACTTTGTCAAAATCCTTTAGCGCCGCCGCGTAGTCCTCAATATCGATATAAATCGATCCCCGCTCAAAATACGCGTCCGGGTCTTTGGGGCTAAGTTCTGTCGCCTTGGAAAAATCGAGAATAGCGCTCTCGTAATCCGAACGGTTTTTGTATAAGTTGGCTCGATTGTAATAAGCCGCAAATGTCGTGCTATCCAGATCGATGGCTTTGCTGTAATCGGCGAGAGCCTTGTCATGTTGATTTTTTGCTTCAAACGCGGACCCTCGATCAACAAACTTCCCCGCCGTCGTTGGCCCTATTTCAATCGATTTGTCAAAATCCGCGATCGCCCGGTCATAGTCTTTTTTCAGATAGTTGGTAAATCCCCGGTTGTGATACGAGAAAGCACTTTTCGGGTCTATCGATATCGCTTTGTCGAACTCGCGCAAGGCAGCGTCGTATTGCGCTTTTGCTGAATAGACTTGACCTCTGCTGGCTATAAGCTCGGCATCTTTGGGATTCAAGCTTATCGCTTTATTGTAATCCTTAAGCGCGAGGTCGTAAGCTTTATTCGCTAAATATGCATCACCCCGGGCTTCAAAACCATCAGCATCGGTCGGTTTTAAAGCAATAAAGCTCGAATAGTCTTTTATCGAAAGATCGTATTTCTGTTGAGCATCATAAGCACTCGCGCGATTGAAAAAATGGTCCCCATCTTTTGGGTTCAGTGCAATTGCCCGCGAGTAGTCCCTGATTGCGCTGTCATATTCATTCCTTCCGTAATAAATGTTGCCGCGATTATAGTAGGGAGCCGACTCATTCGGATCGATCTGTATAGCAGCCGTGTAATCGCGCAATGCAGCATCGTAGTCGCGTTTATCGTGGAATGCTCTTCCGCGCTCGATCATGTTCAAGGAGTCTTCCGGATCAATCGCCAACGCCTGGTTGTAATTAGATATGCGGCACTCGAAATCTTCCTTCGCACATGCTTCCGCGCGTTTCGTAAATGGCTCGCTCAATTTCCGTCTAATCGTTTTTAGCAGATCGTCAACGGCTCCATCCTCCCTCAATCTCGCTTCGATCACCTGGTTTATTTCAAAGGCGATCCCGCGCTCTTCTATCTGTTTTTTCAGTACGCGGTTGGTTGTCGGCAGTCCGGTCTTGCTTTCCTTCAACGCCATTGAAACCTCCGCGAGGGTCAACGGTTTTAATGGGCCGGTAGACTGTCCGAAAGTTCTTGCAGAGCCAGAAAGCAGGAATGCTCCAAAGAGGACAAATCCGAAAACGTACAGGCTTAATCTTTTAGTTTGATACGACATAAATCTCTCTCAGAACTTCTGCGCTTGCCGATAAGAAAGCACAACCCAGCCCGCAACATCGGGATCGCGACGTTGTTTGCTATCATAAAACTCTATCATAGAGAATCTCGCAAATAACAATCATCAACGATCCGTAACCCGCTCGGCAATTTTCGCCTTGCTTGCGGTGCAACTCTCTTTCGGCTCATTGGCGGTCGTCGGCAAAGCGGTTTTGATGGTAATACCCGCTGTCGCCCTCGTTGGATTTCGCGTTGGCATAACGGCAGTCATTCTACTAGTGTTTCAAAGGTTCCGGGGTAATTTGAGACTGGAAAACCGCGGCGATTATTGGCGGTTGGCTTTGCTTAGTCTGATCGGCGTTACGATAAACCAGCTGCTCTTTATCGGCGGATTATCGATGACAAAAGCGTCGAACACGTCGCTGTTAGCTGTTACCATACCGATTTTTACGCTCACGATCGGAGCGGTGCTGGGCGTCGAAAAACTCCGAGCGTTAAAGATAGCAGGCATCATTCTCGCGGCAGTAGGCGTGATCTTGCTGATCGATCCGCGAAATGCGTCGTTTTCTTCCGAAACGACCATCGGTGATCTGATGATAGTTCTAAACTCCCTTTCATACGGCATCTATGTGGCCAGCTCAAAGGACATTCTCATGCGCAACGGCGCGATGAAATCGATCACGTGGATATTTCTTTTCGCCTCCGCCATCTGTGTTCCCCTTGGGCTTTACTCATTATCTAGCGTTGATATTGCGGCGGTTGCGCCTGCGATCTGGGGACTTGTTCTGTATGCCGCTGTAATTGCGACCGCCGTGCCGTATCTGGCAAATGCCTGGGCCCTTGCACGCGTAAATCCATCAACTGTTGCTGTATTCGTATATCTTCAACCAGTAATCGGCTTTCTGATGGCGGTCGTATTTCTGGGCGAACGCGTCGGCCTGAATTTCATCGTTGCGGCTGTGTTGATTTTTGCCGGTGTTTATCTCGTAACCAAAAAAATGAATCGGATTTGAAACTAATGCTTGCTTTTACCGTACTTTTAACATCTAATTCGACAGAATCGTATGGCTACGCACATCACTCAGATCGATGACAACGAGCACCGGACGACGATCCTGCGTGTTGAAGGCGAGATGCTTTTGGACGACGCTCTTCTGCTCGAACGGATCGCATCGGACATACAGACGGAACTTGAAACTTCTGTGACCATCGATCTTGCCGACCTCGATTTTCTCGACAGCGATTCGGCAGCGGTTTTGCGACGGATCGACGGTCGAACAGGCGTCCGCATACAAGGCATTGAAACCTTTCTGCAGACCGCTGTTAACTCCGTCGAGCGAAATGCAGGATAACTTCGTCACCTGACTTTTTCCTTAAAACAATTTACATTGTAGTTGATGAAAACAAGCGAAATAGCTGAATTCGTTGGCGGCGAACTACGCGGCGATGGCGACGTTGAGGTAACATCCGTCGCGAGCATTGCCGACGCAAAAAGCGGCCAGATTGCCTTCTTTGAAAAAGTGTCGGACATGCCGCCAACCGATGCCTCTTGCGTAGTCGTTCCAACCCGGTTCGCGGCTTCAAAGGCGGAAACACGACCGGTAGGGTGTGTGTGTTTTATCCACACAACCAATCCGAAATTAGCTTTCGCCCGACTTGCCGGTGTCCTCCATCCCAAAAAATCCCGCCGCCACGAAATTCACGCGTCTGCAATTATTTCATCGAGTGCGAAGATAGGTGAGGAAGTGTTTATCGGTGCTTTCATAACCGTCGGCGATAATTCTCATATCGGTGATGGGACACACCTTCGGGAGGGAGCAAGGGTCGGCGACAACGTGAGTATTGGCAATAATTGCATGATTCACCCTAATGTATTCATTGAAGATGGCTGCACTATCGGCAATGGCGTGGTTTTGCATGCCGGTGTCGTAATCGGCGCCGACGGCTTTGGCTATGTCAATGACGCTCCCACCACCCCGTCAGTCGAAACGACTGCCACCCCTCCTCAGGCAGGAGGGGAGCTTATTAAATTCCCGCAAATCGGCTCAGTCGTGATAGAGGATGACGTAGAGATCGGTGCGAACTCATGTATCGATCGAGGTGCGCTCGGCATAACGCGCATTGGCGAAGGTACGAAGATCGACAACCTTGTGCAAGTCGGCCACAACGTCGATATCGGTAAACGCTGTGTTATCGCTGCCCAGACCGGCGTCTCCGGCAGTGTAGTCATCGAGGACGACTGCGTCATCGGGGGACAGGTCGGCTTCGGCGATCACGCCCGGGTTAAAAGCGGTGCGGTGATTGGTTCGCAAGCCGGCGTTCTGCCCGGAAAAATAGTCCGGCCCGGCGTTTGGTGGGGCACGCCGATCCAGCCGCTCGACGAATACAAAAAACAAAATGCTCGTGTAAAAGGGCTTGAGCGTCTTCGCCACGATGTCAAAGAATTAAAACAACTCGCGAAAAAACTGCAAACTGAGGCAACGCCTAACGTTCCTAATGAATGAGCCAAGTATTCCTGTTCGCCGCAATGATTTCAACATTGCTACGCCGCCGCCGCGCAGATGAATTGGAGGCGCTTAAAAAATCACGTCGGGAGAAAGAATAATTTGACCTATTGCTTTTCGAGGGTTTTCAGGATTGCCTCGGCTGCGCGGTTTGATGCACCGCCATCTCCTAGTTTGCCGGCAGTTTCCTTTAGTCTTTCCCGGATGGCGGTGTTTGCCTGAGGTTCGAGAATTCTGAAAAGCTCATCGGCAAGATTTTGTGACGAAAAATCGTCCTGGATCATCTCTTTTACTATCCGCTCGCCGGCGATCAGGTTGATCAGGCCGAAATGTTCCACGTTTATCAAAGGTCTGATTAGCTTGTAATTGAAGCCCGACGTTTTATACACGATCGCCATTGGTGTGCCGATAATTCCCGTTTCGAGTGTCGCTGTGCCGCTGGCGACGGCCGCCGCATCCGCCGCGTTTAGTGCATTATACGTGTCGTCTTGGACTGTGACCAGAACAGCCGGTAGCCGCTCACCAAAACGCCGGGCGTCCGAACGTGCTTTTTCAACTTCCTTGTTGTTTCGCACTGAAGCGAGGGCGATAATGAATTGTAATTGCTCGTCGCGTTTCGCCATCAGCGACGCACTTTCAAGCATCAGGGGGAGAATCCTAGTGATTTCTTTATGTCGGCTGCCCGGCAAAAGAGCGATCAGCGGCCGGTTTGGATCAAGCCCGTGTGTGCCGCAAAATTCCTCTTTTGAAATGGTCGGTCTAACCTCATTCGCAAGGGGGCTGCCGACGTATTCGACATTTGTGATTCCGCGTTTGGCGTACCAGTCCTTCTCGAACGGCAGGATAGTCAGCAGCAGGTCGACATGATCGCGTATTGTACGGCGGCGGTATTTGCGCCAGCCCCAAAGCTGAGGTGAGATGTAGTAAATCACCTTCAACCCTTTTTTCTTTAATGCTTTGGCGAGTTTAAGGTTGAATTCCGGAAAATCCACCAGAACGACTGCGTCGGCTCGTCGCTCGATCGCGGCTGCTTTTAGATCGCGAAACGCCTTTAAAAACATTGGGAGAGCTTTGGCGATTTCAGGCAGCCCCATAATGGCGAGGTTGTCCGCCCGAACAATCGGTTTTACGCCCGACGCACGCATTCGCAAGCCGGCCGAGCCAAAAAACTCGAATTTCGTGCCCGGCGAAGCATCCCTCAACGCCTCAACAAGTTTTGCTGCGTGTGCGTCGCCCGAGGCCTCTCCGGCAACTATCATTATTTTGTATTCATTAGCCATCGGCAGTGCGGGTAGGCAACCAAGCCCGAACGCCTAGTGTTGAACGAATCCCGCAAAATGTAAAATGACAACCCTTTGCGGACAAGGGTGCATCATAGGAGGTTGTTTTTACAGCACGAAAATTAACTTTATCTGTCAGTTGGTTGCAGAACGCATTTTTTATCTTTAAAATGTAATATTTTGTGGCTAAGTTGGATTTCTAACATTTTACACTGCATTGTGTGTTGATCATTGGGAGGAGTTTGTGACGCTTCGCTTGTCTTTATTTCTAACGGTAATTGTTTTATTTGCAATGGCTTCCACGGCGTTTGCCCAAACGCCTACGCCTACCCCTTCACCGACGCCTTCGGGTCCGCCTACTCCGAATACGTTGATTGGGCAGTTTACGAATTCCGCTGCGGAATCTTTTGCTGGCGGAACCAGTGGTGACGGGCGCTTTGTTGTTTTCGAATCGCGGGGAAACTTTGCGACCGAGAATCCGAGGAACGCTGACGGCAATGTGGAGATCTTCCTCTGGGATTACGCACAGCGGCGTATTTTTCAGATTACCGATACCAAGAGTGTGCTTTTCGATCGGGCCCTGGGAACAATATTCAGCAACATTCGGATCGAGATAGCCAACAAACGCCCGGTCATCAGCAACGACGGCCGATGGATCGCTTTCAGCTCGAATGCCACAAGTGCGTATCCGGGCGATCCGACAAATCCGCCGGTAATAAATTCAACCAATCCCGGCAGTTTCGACGCGGACGCATTAACATCCCCGACACCGACGCCGAGTCCAAGCCCGAGTCCGACACCGACGCCAAGTCCTTTACCAACACCGGCTTTCAACCCCTTGCAGATCGATGCAAATCTTGAGATGTGGCTCTATCAGATACCGGCCTATGGACCGGCAGATCTGACGTCGGGCGAAGAACTCGCGTTGACGGATCTCAGCGGCGGCAGCTTTATTCGAGTCACGAATACCGTCACGAGCAGACTTCCGCAGCCCGGATCGACCACCACGGGTGCCTTCGTAGCCGATGATAACCACGATGTCAGCATCAGCGACGACGGAAGCATGATCGCATTCGGCTCGACAAGGAACTTGGTGCCTACGGTCGGAAATGCTTTTCCTACGGACGATAACGATGAGATTTTTACTTATGTGCGTTCATCTGGAGTCTTGAATCAGGTAACGAAAACTTTACCGGGTCCGATCTTTGACCCGACTTATAACAAAAACGCGACAATATCCGGCAACGGCTCGCGCGTGGTTTTCGCAAGTACGGGAGACGACCCGATCGACAACCCGGGCAGCACGACAAACTTCGACACTGGAATTAATGCTCCTCCGAGCAAAAACGAGGAGATATTTTACGCTGATCTTTTAAATGGAGTTCCAACGGTAACCAGCAAACAGATTACGACCACAACACCGTTAAATCCGGGCGATCCTGTCAATGTTCTGGATCTTGGCAAGCGTATGAGCCGCGACGGGCGTTACATCGCTTTCGATTCGTACGCAGACCTGGCGGCGTCGGGGCCAAACCAAATATCGTTCGCGCTCTACCTCTATGACGCGAACGTCGTTGCTCCGGCAAATCCGTTTCGTCAGATCGGACCGAGGAGTACAGCGGACGCAGCTGCCTCCGGCGGCGACATCCAGCATTACCCGGGTTTCACCGACAACGACCTGAACGGAACACCGCGTACGATGCTTCTTGAGACGCGGCAGAATATTAAGCCGGACGGGACTATTCCGATGACGGTAACTGATGGATTCAATCCTGACCCGGCCCGGCCGGCGCAGATTTATTCATTTCCGCTCGATGTGGCCGCCGCAGGTGCGGAGTTCACGCGGCTAACCAAGTTCCCTTCGTCAAACTCGTTCTTCGCGTCGACACAGCCGCTGCCGAGCGATTCGGCCAAACGATTTTCGTTTAACCTGGCGCTGACCGAGGTTGGTACGGGCAATTTCGACCTGCAATCGGAAGTTTATTATCTATTGCGTCCCGATGTGATAAACCAGTCGGCCGCGACCTTGAATTTCGCGACCGGTGCATCGCGTTTGCCGGTGTCGGCTACCGCTGTTCCCACACCGACACCAATCCCGACGCCGAGTCCGACACCTACTCCAACCCCGACTCCGACGCCTACTCCGACACCGACGCCGGGCGGAACGCCGACACCGACGCCAACGCCGAGTCCTTCACCAACGCCCGTAACACCGCCAGCCGTTTTAGGCATCTCACCGGGCATGCTGGCAATCCTGAATTACGATATAGCAAATAGTCCACCCGTAGTTGCGCAAACGGCGGTTGGTTCACTCAACAGAAGCTTTAATCTGCCGATCCAATTGAGCGGTGTAACGATGTCGATAAACGGTGTCGCCTGCGGCCTAAAATTTGTCAGCCGACGCGAGATCGTTTTCGTCGTACCGCCGGCCATCGGCAACATTGTAACGGGAACGGTCTATCCCGTTGTGATCAACAATAACGGCACGGAGATCAAAGGAAATGTGACGATCGTGCCTACGAGGCCGGATATCTTTACGGATCTGGCGGTGCCGGGGCCTGGCGGACGGGCACAGGTCACGAATGTAACCAATCGGGTACACACCACCGAACCGTTTACGGTCACAACGATCAGGATCAGAGGCGGAGTGCGCGTCCCGACTGAACTGCGGCTGCGGGCAACGGGAATTGCAAATATCTCATTTGCCGATGTCTCGGTTATTTCGATCCGTATCGGCGGCGTCAAAATCCCCCTTCAGGGTGGACGGATTTTGACTGGAAGTGTTTTGGTCGAACCCGGTGTTTACACTGTCGATTTTACATTGCCTCCGCTGCTAAACATGGCTGGTGACCAGCCGATAATTCTGACGATAAACGTGGGTGGCGTATTGTTCGAATCGCGACTCGACGACACGGCTCCGCGCTTGTTTATTTTGTAAAGCCTGTTTAGTAGCGGCTGGGTTTGTAGGCGGGCATATCCCGCCTTTTCCTTTTGACAATAAGCTGGTGTTATCTGTATATAATATCTGGTGATTGCGTAGCAACCGCCGATATAATATTCTTAGGAATATTAACGTCAAGCGTTATCTTGTAGGAAAACAAATAATTACCACGATGAAAATTTCACCCAAAGTTTGGAGAAACGGCGAGTTTATTGATTGGAACGACGCCCGTGTACATGTGATGTCGCATGTTATCCATTACGGCTCGAGCGTTTTCGAAGGTGTTCGCTGCTATGACACATCCAAGGGGCCGGCTGTTTTCCGCCTCACGGAGCACATACAGCGCCTGGCAAATTCCGCAAAGATTTATCGAATGGATTCGCCCTATACACGCGAACAGTTCGTCGATGCGTCCGTCGAACTTATTCGCTGCAGCGGCATGGATGAATGCTATCTGCGGCCGGTTATTTTTAGAGGTTTAGACGAAGAGAATCCGGCGTTTGGCGTGTATCCGCTGAACAATCCGGTGGAATCGTATATCGCCGCATGGGAGTGGGGAAAATATCTCGGCGAGGAAGCAATAGAAAACGGCATCGATGTCTGCGTGTCTAGCTGGACTCGAATCACATCGAATTCGCTGCCTACAATGGCAAAAGCCGGTGCGAATTATATGAACTCGCAGCTCATCAAAATGGAAGCAAAGCTCGGTGGATTTGCCGAAGGAATCGCCCTTGATGATCGCGGCTACGTGTCCGAAGGTTCGGGTGAGAATATTTTCCTTGTCAATAACGGCAAGCTGATCACGCCGCCGCTTGGTGCCGCAATATTGCCCGGCATCACCCGCGATTCCGTAATCCACATCGCTCGGGAAATGGGCATTGAGGTGATCGAAACTACGATTCAGCGGTCCGCTCTCTACATTGCCGACGAGCTTTTCTTTACCGGCACGGCTGCCGAGATCAGCCCGATTCGTTCGGTTGATCGAATAACCGTCGGCAGCGGCAAACGCGGTGACATGACCAAGCGTCTCCAGGATGAGTTTTTCAAGATTGTCCTTGCAGAACGCCCCGCGCCGAATGATGCCGACTGGCTGACGTTTGTAAATGACACAGGCGAAAAAACCGTCTCGGCCAATTGAGGTTCTGGAAATTCTTATTAAGAAGCACGAGGTGGCCGGGCCGTTTCGTGTTTTTTTTATTTCACCGACTCGCGATTTGGATATGATTTCAGTTAATAAGATCGACCCGAATTAGATGGCAGGTTCGGAAGGGTGGCTTGCCCCCGGTCTTGATTGCGGTAAGCTGTAAGCAATGACGGACAAACTAAACCGTTTCGCCCTCGAACTGACCGTCTTTATTTGCGGAGCGCTCGTAATGACCTACGAGATTATCGGATCTCGAATCGTCTCGCCCTTCATCGGCACATCCACATACGTCTGGACAAGTCTGATCGGCGTGATTCTGGCAGCATTGAGCCTCGGATATTGGATCGGAGGCCGACTGGCCGACAAAAAGCCAAACGTAAAAACCCTTGCATCGGCGATATTTCTCGCCGGCGGGGCAGTTTCGGCGACCATACTCCTAAAAGACCTCATCCTTTCGATGATTGGCTCTGCATCTATCGGACTCGGCCTAAAATCGGTTGTCGCCGCACTTTTACTTTTTGCACCGGCCAGCATTTTGCTCGGTTTTGTCACGCCGTTTGCGGTGAAATTGAGAATGTCGGATCTAGCCGATACCGGCAAAACGGTCGGGCGGCTTTATGCCCTCTCGACTGTCGGCAGCATCGCCGGTACGTTCGCTGCGGGCTTCTTGCTGATCCCTTTCGTAGGCAGCACACGAACGCTGTACCTGATCGCCGCAACTCTGTTCGCACTCAGCATTTTGTTGGCACCGTTTGCATTTACGCGGACGAGTTTTATGATTCTGACGCTGTTCTTACTCGGGATCGCTGGCAGCGAGATTAGTTCGTATGCTTTGTTTCGTTCTAGCGGACTGCATGATATCGACACCGAATACAGCCGCGTTCAGGTCTTTCAAACCACCGACCTTAAAAACGGGCGCAAGTTCCAGGCAATGGCGATCGACCCGTATTTCGTGCAGTCGGCAATGTACCTTGACGGCGACGATCCGGTCTTCGAATATATCCCTTATTACCACCTCGTCCGCCATTTCAAACCCGATCATTCACGCACACTGATGATCGGCGGTGCCGGCTACACATTCCCGCGTGAATATCTGCGAACCTATCCAAACGCAAGAATAGATGTCGTCGAGATCGACCCACAAATGACCGCGATCGCCCGTAAATTCTTCAGATTGCAAGACGACCCGCGCCTAACCATCATCCACGAAGACGGCCGCACATTCCTGAATTCAGCCCCCACCGGCCAGTACGACTCCGTAATGATGGACGCCTTCAGTTCCCTCTTCAGCGTCCCGTACCAGCTAACAACCCTCGAAGCCGTCCAACAGATCAACCGCGTCTTAACGCGGGATGGCGCAGTTATCCTCAACCTAGGCTCCGCCATCCAAGGCCCAGCCAGCCACTTCCTCCAAGCCGAATTCGCCACCTACAAACAAGTCTTCCCGCACGTCTATCTCTTCAAAGTAAACCCAGACCACAGCGACGAACAGCTCCAAAACCTAATAATCGTCGCCGTAAAAAGCTCCCCTCCTTACGAAGGAGGGGTGGCGGGCGTTTCGCCTGACGGGGTGGTTCTCTCCGATTCTCCTCCTCGTTTGAGGACGGGTGGCAGCGTCCCGCTGGCGGGGTGGTCGGCTGAGGGAGTGGTCGCGAATCCCGACGGCCAAATCCCCGGTCTTCTCGCGAACATATATCCCCATAACTTCCCTCCCGACCTCCCCATCCTAACCGACGACCTGGCCCCCGTCGAATATTACAACTCTCAGGCCGTTCAGCTTTACCGTCAGCCGAGATGATCTCCATTCATCCAACGAGAAAAAATATTTTTATATTTTTCCCATTTTCGTAAGACTTCGCGCCTTTAAGTCAATACAAATAGAAAGTGCAGTTTTTCTGTTTTGGATTTTGAATCCTGGTTCGCGGATTCGGCGTTTCGGATACCAAATCGACTTTGACGAGAAGCACTCTCAATGAAAAAAAATATGAAAAGAATAATTTTAACCCTTTGCTCGATCTTGCTTCCCTATGCATTAACCACTTTTTCCCAGACCCCAACCCCAACACCGGAAATGGAGTTGCATTCCTATTTCGACGCCCTTGCGAAGTGGCCGACGAGCTCTGGAGAAACCTACGATCAAGGAATACCCGTTTGTTGGGAGAATCCTGATGAATCGTTTAAGCCTGAAAGGACGCAAGTCCAGAACGCGATCACGGACAGCTGGGAGAAGTTCTCTGCTCTCAAATTTAAGGGATGGCAAAAATGTGCCCCAATGAACGCAGGGATAAGAATTTTTGTCGATGAGTCCGGCCCTCGAACGAAGGGGCTTGGAATTCGCTTAGATAGGTTGCCAAGTGGCATGTTCCTGAATTTCACATTTAACGCCTGGAGTGAAATATGCAAAACAACATCAGCGATGAAGGTGTCGTGTATTAGATCAATAGCTGTGCACGAGTTTGGCCATGCTTTGGGTTTCGCTCATGAGCACAATCGCTCGGATACCCCAGGCGAATGCCAAGAACGACCTCAAGGATCGAATGGAACCGTTTTTTTAACTCCCTACGATCCAGAATCCGTAATGAACTACTGCAATCCCACCTACAATAATAATGGCGTCTTGAGTGCGAAAGATGTTGAAGGTTTGCAAAAGATTTATGGGAAGCCGTTTAACGGAGCTAGACAATTTAGAAAGACCTCAGGTAACAAATCACTATGAGAATTGGTTTCGCAAAACTTCTGTTGTGGATGGTAATAGCTTTCTTGTGGGCTAGCCCAGTTCTTAGTCAAGACTACTCAGCTTGGGTTGATCGCTATAGTCCTGCAATCGTAAGTATTTCGGTCGAAAAAATTAACACCGAAAACGGTGTCATCGCCGTTGAAGTAGGAACCGGGTTCGTTATTTCGCGAGATGGCTTGGTGATTACCGCAAATCATCTGATCGCTGCTACCCCTAATTATAAAATCGCATCAATTAAAGGCGGTCTTGGCGATCTTCAGGCTCCTGCCGGCCTCCTGGAATTTAGAGAAGCAAAAGCCGAAAGAGATATTGCCATACTTCAGTTCTCTAATAGCTCAATCAACTATCCGTTTCTGCCCCTGGGCGACCCGCAGAAGGCGAAGGTTGGGCAAAAGCTTTTTTCCCTAGGGTTCGCCGCTCCGATTGGATATGATTTGCACATTTCCGATGGGGTTTTCAGCGGCAAGAGCGGCACAATGTGGACCACAAACACGCCTTCAAACAGGGGGGAAAGCGGATCGCCTGTTTTCAGCGTAATGACTGGTAGAGTCGTAGCAATAAAAATCGGATCGATTAGCCAAACAGGAGTTGGAAACGGTGCCCAGTTGGTGAACTATTTGACTCCGCTAAATATGGCGATTGACCTATTAGGAGTATATGCTCCGAATCTTCATCTTGTGGATCCGCCTCCCGAGATCACCAAGATTTTAATTACGTATGAAACTGGTGAAAACAGTAAAGACGCGGAGCTCGAAGTCTTTTCCAAAATCGAGTTTAAGGGCCAAACGGCAGGGGAAATAATCAAGGGTTTTGGATTAGATCACAAGTGGATAGAGAACCAAATCATTACCAACCAGATCCTTTTAGCCAAACCAATTCCTTATCGCGACTGTAAGGATATAAGCATAGTTGTGGATAAGACCCCTAGGCATCAGTGGGATTTCCGTTTCAGGGTCGACGGAGTTCTAGACGATGGAAATCTTGTCTCTTTGTTAACAACCACCAAGAAATATAAGCTCGGCGATAACAATAACAATACCCCGGCAATAGAGAAGTTCAACTGTCCTCAACAGTGACGCTAAAACTAATGAATATGAAAAATTTGATTTATTTATCGGTGATTCTTGCAGTATGTTTTCAGTCGATTTTCGCAGCATCCAAAATGCCGGACAATCCGACGATTGAAACGCGGGTTTACACTCGTAAACAATGCCTATTAAGCCAGGACGGAAAAGTTGGCACCGTTGACGATAGAAGTCTCGGGCTTGCAGGTATTTTTATCCCGATCCTTATTGGAAAAGCGATCGGGTCCATTAGCGGAGCTCTTAAAAAGGCAGGTGATCCTGAAACTTTAAAAGACATTGGTCGCTTTCCAACCTATCTCTACAACCTAGTTTTGGTTGGCGGTGATGGCGAAAGCAAGCGTCGCGTAAACCTTAATTCTGACCTCAATTGTATTATCGTAGTAAGGGGAGAGTTTGTATCAGAGGATCCGGAAGATCAAAGAAAGATCAGCAGCAATATCAATCGAAGCTTGTTCGACGTAAATTTGGAAAGTGAACGATTGATTCGATTACGGGAATCAAACATACCAATTCGAAAGATTTCCATGGTATTCGAAGCTGAAATGAAGCTTTCCAATGACAAAAGGGCTTATCTATATGAAAGTAAATTTCTTCAGGTTAACGATTTTCAGGGCGGGCGTCCTCAGGATTCACGATCACTCGTCATTTGTCTAGCTCTATACGGTGTTGGGGCGAAAGAAGGTGAGGAAACTCTTTCCCTTGCAATGCTAAACATTGGCAAATTATCAAGGGGTGTATTGTCGTCGAAGCGGATTTCAGCCGTCAAAAGTTCTTGGCTCGGGGGCATTGGTGTGCCACCGGATTTCTTGGACTCAATGTCCAGCATTAGTTTAAGTGGACGTACGTCAATGGGAGTGATCCCAATTACTTTAGAAGCCACAATTGCTGAAACCGACAGTGGAAATAAGGCATTAAGGTTCATTGCTGATGTGCTAACTGCAGGATCTGAAAAGCTAACTCAAAATTTGTCGGATCAGATTTTGCAGGATAGGTCCAAAAAAGCTATCGAGGCGGAGGATGCCATTGAAAAGGCCAAGTTAGAGGAGGAATCTGCATACAAAGACTATCTTGAGGCTCAGGAAAGTTTATCTGCCCAAGCCGCGAGCACTAGCAGAGCTTTTGACGTTGTTAGAACATGTAGGCTTTGGAAACGTAAATTTACCTCCTTACAACTGACCGGGGTCTTCCCCACTCGTCCTAATGTCACATGTCCAGAATAGAGTTGGTACCGCGAAATTAACTATCTCAGCCCTTGGCCGAATTGTTCGGTGCCGAAGGCGCCGATGCCATTTAGGCGGAAGCTGAATAGTAATCTGTTTTCGTTTCTTACACCGACGTTGAAGGTGTAGAACTGGACGGCCATTGAGCAGCAGTCGTAGGCGTAGCCGACGGTGTAGAGGGAGCTGATGAGCGGGGAGAGGCGGGCGGCGCGGCGGTTTTCGAAGTCGAAGAACACCGAGGCTCCGGCGTAGAGGCCTTTTTCGCGGTTGCCGACGAAGACGGATGGGCTCCATTGTGAGCCGCGGAGAGTGCCGGGTTCTTTTACGATTTGCGGGATCGGGGTGCCGTCGGGGCCTAGTATTACTGCGTTAGATCCGACCGCCCCGTCTGCCGAAGCGGCAGCCACCCCTCCTCCGGCAGGAGGGGAATTCGATCCCACCCCTCCTAAGACAGGAGGGGAGCTAAGAGACTGGGCGAGCGATGGGATCAGATTTACGGCCCGCGTGTAATAGAAAGTCTGGAACACTTTGAGTAACGGCGTGTCGTAGCCCACGGTCGCCGAGATCGCACGGACGGCGTCGCCCTGCACGCCGACATCCATTCGGGTATTGATGAAGACCGTTCGCTGCGGGCGATATGTCATGTCGATATTCAAGGGCGAAAAGCGGCGGGCCACGCCGCCAAACGTGTAGAAGCTCATCGCGGTGATCGGGGCGATCTGGTTTCGCCGGCCTGGTATGAGAGCACCACCGAAAGTTTTGTCAAAAAAGTACTTACCGCGAACGATAAAACTAAAGATCTCATATGGTTGAATCGACAGCGAGTCGCTCTTTTTCTTCGCGGCACCGGCCAGAATCGCTTTGACCGACGAAACGGCATCTGTCCTCGCTTCCTGCCTAGGTGGGCCGGTTCCCTGCCCCTTGTCACCGGACGAAGCGAGATAGACACCGGCCATCGTTTCAGAAAGCTGCCGCTGGGCCTCTTCGGTGACCGCTTCGGCGTACCGACGTGTATAGACGCGGTTGGCGACGCCGAATTCGACCTCGTTCGTGTCGGTGATCGTATCGAGCTGATCGAAGCGAATTATCTTATTAAAGTTATTAACTCCCTTGATGTATCTGTATGTAACAAAAGGCTCTATGACGTGCCGGAATTTGAACGCATTATTTTTTCCGTAAAAGTTTTTTGCCAGGGCGACCGGTCTGATGTCGAATTCGAACTCGCCATATTTGCGGATCACATCGCGGCCGACGACCTGCCGCATATCGTTAAAGGAATTCGAATAATAGGTAACACGCATCGCTCCCGTGGCGGTAAAATTTACGTATTTCGTGTGAAATGGGACGGTGACTTGGGGATACACATCGAAACGCTGGCCGAGCGAAGGCGTTACCACGGGGTCGCCGCCGGTTTGCGAGCGGTAAAGGGCGACATCGGCTACCTGCTCGCGCCTCGAAACGCCTTCGGCACTAGTCTTAAACGAGAAGTAGGCTCCTTTGAGAAAAGAGATCCGTGATGGCCGCTTTTCGAAGTGAACGCTCGGCAAATTCCGTGTGCTGACAGTCACGTTTGGGATGGAAATAACCTGAGATCTTGCTAGAAGATTTAGGGTGTAATTGCTCCAACTCTTAGTAATAAAGGCTTGCGACACTTCAATCGGCGAGATGATCTGTTGAACGCCGTCTGAGAAGACTTGCCTAAATGCGAGGTTCGACGTAATGCGAACATCCACGGCGGCCGTGAACCCGTTGGAAAAGTATTGCACGCCTTCTGCATAGACTATCGATCCGCCCTGATCGGGGGTTTCAGGAGATGCCTTCGATCCGAAGATTCGGTCCTTTACGGCATAAAAACCGAAGTTAAGAAACGACCGGCTGTTTGCGCGCGTTCGGAAATCGAGGCCGTAGCCGATGCCCCGTGAGGTGTAAATGTCGCCGCGGATGGTGACATCGGCCGATTCGCCCAGCGTCTGAAAGTATGCATTCTGCATGCGGAAGCCCTTATTTCCGGAAAAGCCAACTGTCGGCGTCAAAAATCCTGACGAACGGTCGCGTTCCTTTATCGGAATCGACGCGTATGGAAGCGGTACAAGCGGAATGTCCTTGACGCGGAATTTGCCGTTCTTCAGCTTTATTTTGTCGTTAACCTTTATCGTCGCCTCGTCGGCGGTGAAAGACCATTTCGGCACAGCTTCGTCACAAGCAGTGAACTTCCCTTTCGTCACAACCACGGTGTCCAACGCCGTTCTTTCGACCCTATCGGCGGTGAAGTAGATGACCGTGCCGTCGTTTGTCTGATTTGTAAACCCGGTCGAATCTTCAAAACTGCCGAGCTTCGTTTTAAGGTTCCAGATGCCGCTTGCTCCCGTGATTCGCTGGTCGTCGCCCTGATCGAAAATTACGCTGCCCTCCGCGACCATTTTGTCTTCGGTTTCGTAAAGTGTGATCTTGTCGGCCTGCAGACGGTAAATGCCAAATTTGACATCGACGTTACCGGTGTAGATTAGTATTCGGCTGCCATCTTTTCCCTCGATACTCTGCCGCTCACTATAAACCACGACTTCGCCGTTGCCGCCTTCCTGATCAAAGCTGCCCTTCTTCGTTTTCGGGGCCTTGATGTCCTGCTCGGCTGAGATCGGATTGATGTTCGGGGTGTCGGTTATCGGGTTGGCAACCTGGCGTTCGACCGGGTTTGTATCCTGAGCGTTAGAGTCGCCAAAAAACAGTACGACGAGCAAAGCCAGAATTATTACCTTTAGCAAACGCATGCGGCGACGAGTTGATAACTTCAAATGCTACATGAAATCACACAAACATTAAAGCGATGCAGTTGAAGCAAATTGAGTAAGTGTCTACACAGATTGAGGTTGCGTCGCGTGGTAGAAGGGTTGATGCGGAATGGGCAGATTTGAGTTGTATACAAATATTGGCTCGTCTTGGTCATCTATCTCGCTGCTCTGTTTCAGCGTGAGATACAATATACAAACGTCTACTCGTTTACTTTGCGGTCAGCTCTAAAATGAAAAAGTCAGACTCCTGAAAGCGAGAGAGTCTGCCTTCGGAATACGGAGCCTGAAAGAATTCATCGGCCGGATATGCGGTTGCGGAAATTTGATCATCGCCGCTCATTTCGCTTTGCGAAACAAGCTCGGCAGGAAACCAACGCTCACTCGGTATCGAAACCGAAACGCCGGGCTTTATCTTTGAAGCACGCTCGATGACCTTTTTTGAATCCTCAGGTGTAAATCTGATAACGGCTAAGAGCTTCCTGGTATCGCCGGAAGAGATTTCCTTCCACGTAGCTTCTTCGGGTTCGAACGGAAGTTTGACCAATCCGGCAAGCTCTTCCTCATTGTCCTTAACGCCCTCAGCCGCTGGATCGGACCTATTTGCCGGTGCCGTGTTCGCGTTTGCCGTATTAGCGTTACTACTCGGGCCGCGGCACGCTCCGAGCATTTGAACGGTAAGAAAAAGTGCTAGAATGATCGCTGTCTTAGACATTGGCATCTCGTAATTGTATGAGCATTAAAAAGCGATTGCAATATTGACGCTCTTTCGCTCCGAGACGTTATACGAACCGGAACACGTCAACGTTCGTCCAAAATCGATGCAAGCTGAACCGTCCAAAAACCCGAAGGCTTCCAGAATGTTAGGCAACATTGTACTGGTTTTAGCTCTAGACGAACCGGATCTGGCGGAAGGCGTGATCGTAATGTTGGGAAAGCCATCTGATAGAGAGAACCTCCGCCGGCAAATCGAGGCTAACCACTACCTAGGCCCGAACGACTTTTTACCGCACTATACGAAATCTACATCCAATGCGAACCGCTAACTCTTGCGACTTCGCTGCCCTTATGGTTACAATACCGGAATTATGATCTTCCATGTCGTATTAGAAAAAGATGAAGAGGGCTGGATAGTAGCGGAGTGTCCGTCTTTGCCGGGCTGCGTTTCGCAGGGAAAGAGTGAACAGGAAGCTCTGGAGAATATCAAAGAGGCGATTACCGCGTGGCTTTGGGCTGAGGACCAAAAAGCCTTTGCGTCGTTAACACCGCCTCGTGCGAGCGAAGCCGTGCTCGTCACAGTCTAGAGGCATGGGCAAACTCGGCAACATTTCAGGCAAGGACGCCGTGAAGGCTTTCGATCGTGCGGGCTGGATAAAAATAGGTCAGGTCGGAAGCCACCTTGTTATGTCCAAACCGAATATCCGCGTAAACCTTTCTATCCCGCAACATAAGGAACTAGCTCCTGGCACCTTAAGAGCGCTTATCAGAAATGCCGGAATGTCGGTCGATGAATTTCTCGAATTCTCGAAGAAATGAAAACCGTTTCCTTGACTCACTTGTAACACCAAGACAGTGTACGAGTTACGTGCTTACGCGTGAACCAACGTTGCTCACAGGGTCGCGTTCATCACGGCTAAAGCCACAACTCTTACCAAACCCTAAATGAATGAAAAACCCGAAACCCGTTCGCTGGCTGTCTGGTACGCATTGATCGTCTTGTTTGCGATCAACACGCTTAACTTTTTTGACCGGCAGATCCTCGGAGCGGTGGCGGAGCCGATTCGTAAGGAATTCGAACTGACCGACGCATCGCTTGGACTGCTCAATGCGGCGTTCACTATTTTGTATGCGTTTGTCGGCATTCCGTTCGGGATATTGGCGGACAGGTTCGGGCGGAAACGCATACTTTCGGTTGGCGTGTTCGTCTGGAGTTTATTAACAGCCGGAACGGGCCTTGTTCAAAGCTTCGGGCAGATGTTCGTGCTTCGATTGGGAGTCGGCGTCGGCGAAGCGTCGTGTGCACCGGCTGCAACATCTTTGATCGGCGACCTCTTCCCTGCCAGTTGGCGTGCAAAGGCGTTGGCGATCTTCATGCTTGGGATTCCCGTTGGCCTTGCATTAAGCTTTGCGATCAGCGGGTCGGTGGCAAAGCAATATGGCTGGCGGACGGCCTTCTTCGTTGCCGGAATTCCGGGAATCCTGTGTGCAATAGCGGTGCTGTTCGTTCGAGAACCAAAGCGCGGTGCTTCGGAAACCCATGACATCGGCAGTCGGAAACGGGAAGGCTCTACGTATCTCAACATTCTAAAGACGCCGACAATGCTCTGGATCATCCTCTCCGGTGCGATTCACAATTTCAACGCTTACGCTATCGCCGCCTTCATTACGCCTTTTCTGATGCGTTACCACGGGCTCGATATCCAGCAGGCCAACTTCATTTCGATGATCGTCTACGGTGTGATGGGTGGGCCCGGACTGCTGCTTGGAGGTTTTATCGGCGACGCTGTTATGAAGCGGCGAAAGGACGGGCGGATGCTAGTCGGTTCCGCCGCGATATTCCTTTCGGTACCGCTCGTATATTTCGCACTCGAGATGCCGAGCGGCAGCACAACCGCATTCCTTATCCTGATGGGAACCGCTTCGGCACTGATGTACTTCTATTATTCGAGCGTCTATTCTACCATTCAAGACGTGACCGAACCCGCATCACGCGGCACGGCAATGGCCGTCTATTTCCTTGCGATGTACGTCCTCGGGGCCTCGATCGGCCCTTATGTTACAGGACTTCTCAGCGACTTCTTTACCAAACGTGCTGCGTCTTTAGCGGGCATCACCGACATCTCACAGCAAGCCATCGAACCCTTCCGTGCCGAAGGCCTCCACACCGCAATGTACATCATACCGTTGCTCGGAATTGTTTTGACACTGGTGTTGCTTGCTGCCGCAAGAACGACAACGAAAGACATCGAGAAGATGCAAGAATGGATGCGGGATTCGTCGAAGGCTTGAGTTGTCTCACTGTCTCACTATGCAACCGTGAGACAAATGAGACAACTCAAACGGATTTGGTCTTTATTCGATAATTGGTTGTCGGTCCGAGTGGTTTGTCCAGCCAGAAATTCGTCGCCCCTCGGCCATAAGAGTATTAAGGTAACTATCCATTAACTCTCTTGAAAACGGTCCGTCAAAATAAACGTTCACAAGGTATCCTTCTTTACTTGGTAAAATCTTAGTCCAATGGCTCGTGTCGCGAAGAATCATATCAATCCTCTCTCGGGTTAATTCGGCTTCACGCTGACTGTCTGATCCGTTTAATCTTATTATGACAGTCTGCACCGAATCCCACCGGCGGTCCCGATTTCTAATATTGAGTTGGCGTGCGATTGTTCCTGAATCGGTCAAGGAACGCTCGTTTACGCCTCGAACAAGTTCTAATATCTCTTCGACGATCTCCTTTTGAGATCGGATGTCGCCATTGTCAGAGTAGGCACGAGCTTCTTTGTCGCCTCCAATCGGTATTTTCGCAACCGCTTCCAATTCTTCCTCCAACTTTGGCCACCACATTTCAAAGGTGTCGCGCAGTAGAGCCACATCTAGCTTTTCACTTGTATTGTCATTGATCGATTCAATCAGTGAAAAGATCTCCCCTTTTGACGCTAAGGTGTGTTGAAACTGCGAAAGCGGAGCAACAATATCTGTAGTTTTCAGCTCGTATAAAACGGTCCATAGCCGTGCCTCGTCTTTCAGTTTTGAAAGAGCACCGGCCTCAAAATGAATCCAATTGCTATTGCGGTTTTCTGGAGTCAAGCAAATTATTCCAAAACTGGACTCCTCTAATTTCTCCCTAATTTTCTCCAATCCACTAGTACCCTTTTCTATCTTAGAAGATATAAAAGGCTTTACGGTTTGAACAACCTTCGGCAACCAATCATGTAAAGCTTTTGCAATCGCGAAACTACGGTCTGAATGCCAACTGATGAAAACGATCATAAGGAAAAATTGGGACGGAGTAAAAATTTAAGCTAATAATGATTTTACAAACGGACGAGATAAACTCCAATCGTGTAATAACGTATCGCCTTAGACTTTTGTCTCACTTGGAACACTTATAACAGATGAGACAAGTGTTCCAAGTGTTCCAGAGAAGGCCGAATCGTCTTGTCCCTGAAAGGGACGAACATTAAAGCCTAGGGTGTAATGAGCGGAGCGAGTGTAACCCTAGGTAGGTAGCGAAACGGATTTCGTCCCTGAAGGGGACGAACATCTGCGATTTGTGTTGCTCTCCTTCAGGGAGCGAATCTCTATGATCAAATACCTAGGGTTCCGCTTTACGGCTGCACCCTGATGTTATAAAAGACGGTTTCTCCGGACATTGGATTAGAATCGATGTCGACAAAAACAAGATTCGTTCTTTGACAGGAGAAACCGTAATGACATTATACATCGGAGTTGATTTTCATCCGCACCAGCAG
>JANNST010000071.1:0-64931 GCA_031402865.1 Chloracidobacterium sp.
GTCTCCCAGCAATAAATTAGTCGTGTGTCTTTAGACATGAGTCGTTATATAAATATTTTTCCTCACCACTCTTGACACTCCACTCTCCACTATATGGAAGATTGGCACGAAACAGAGATTCGGGTTCGTTATGCTGAAACCGATAAAATGGGTATCGTCCATCATTCCAATTACCTCATCTGGTTCGAAGCGGGAAGAAGCGAGCTTTGCCGTGCACGCGGGTTTTCTTACAAGGAAATGGAAGAGAACGACAATGCTCTGATGGTCGTTGCCGAAAGCTATTGCCGATACAAATCACCCGCGTATTACGAAGATGTATTGACTGTCCGTACGCGCGTCGCTGAAGTTCGGAGTCGCGCAATTCGCTTTATTTATGAGATCGTCCGGCCGTCCGACGGTGTTCTGCTTGCGGAGGGCGAAACCCTTCACCTCGTCACCGATCAAAACAAAAAAGTCCGTCAAATCCCAGAGATCTACAAAGAAAGATTGTTATCTGATCCTGAAACCGAAGAACAGGCTTTTCCCGCGAATCAAGCACCCAGCTGACAGGAGTTCAAAGTTTAAGGTTCAAAGTTCAAAGTTGAAAGTTCGAAGTTGGCCTTCGACTTGAAACCTTGAACCTTGAACCTTAAACTCATTCTTATGCCCGGTGCAGCGGAAGCAGAAATTTATTTCATCGCCGCGATGATGTTGCTGATATTGGTAATCAGCACCGCCGCCGTTTTTTTCTTTTTTAAGCAATACAAAAAAGAAATGAAGGAACGACGCGAACGGGATAAGAAAAAGGCGGCGGCACGCAAACAGGCAACTGAAACAGCGGACAGCGAGACGTAAATTACATATGTCGCAGAAGCAAATTTTGGACGGAGCCAAATCCGTTTTAGTGATCGTCGATTTACAGGAAGCATTCCGAAGCGTCATCGGCGATTTTGCGCTTATCGCCTCGAACATCGCCCGGGCGTCGCTCGGTTTTCAGATACTCGAAGTGCCGATGATAGTCACTGAGCAGTATCCCGCCGGGCTTGGGCGAACCGCCGAAGAAATTCTACTGACATTGCCGGACGGTTTTGAGCCGGTCGAGAAAACGGCGTTCAGTGCATTCGCCTCGCCTGATTTTCGAATAAAGCTGGAAGATCTGAAAGTAGAGCAGATAATTCTCTGCGGCGTAGAAACACATGTTTGCGTCAGTCAAACCGCGCACGATCTGCTGGATCAAGGGCTGAGCGTGCATCTGCTAACGGATTGCGTCGGTTCAAGATTCGAGCATGATAAACGCGCCGGGCTGAAGAAAATGCGAAGCAGCGGTGTGATCACGTCGAGCGTGGAAATGGCCTTTTTTGAAATGATGCGAGACGCTAAGCATCCGAAGTTCAAGGAAATTCAGGCGTTGATCAAATAGCATGCGGCTTGGAGCCGCAAGGTAAGTTTTAAAAATGGATATTCTCTCATCGCTCAATCCTGAACAGATCGAGGCAGTCAAAACAACCGAAGGGCCGCTGCTTATACTTGCGGGTGCGGGTTCGGGCAAGACGCGTGTGATTACGGTGCGGATTGCTTATCTGATCTCGGAAAAGCAGGTTCCGCCGCATAATATTCTTGCGGTTACGTTTACGAACAAGGCGGCGGGCGAGATGCGGAGCCGTGTCGAGAGCCTTCTGAAAGATCAGAAGCTGAATTCGTTTCCCCTGCTATCGACGTTTCACAGCCTCTGCGTCCGTATATTGCGGCAGGACATCGAAAAGCTCGAAGCAGGTTATACGCGATCATTCACGATATACGACACGGACGATTCGCAGAAGGTCGTGAAAGCGTGCATAAAAGATCTTGGGCTGGACGAAAAACAGATCATTCCGCGGGTAGTTCGAGGTGCGATCAGCGCGGCAAAGAACCGTGGCGAGGACGTTGGACTATTTACTTCACGTATCGAGCAGACCGACGAGAAGCGGGCGGCGTATGCAAAGGTTTTTCAGATGTACGAGGATCGTTTGAATAAAGCAAACGCTCTCGATTTCGACGATCTTTTGATAAAGACGGTGAAACTGCTCAGGACCTCGCCCGAAGTGCGTGAAAAATACAACGACCGTTACAAATATATTCTGGTTGATGAATATCAGGACACGAATTCGCTGCAGCTCGCATTGGTGACATTTTTGACGGAAAAGCAGCAGAATATCTGCGTGGTCGGGGATGACGCGCAGAGCATTTACGGATTTAGGCAGGCCGACATAAGAAATATTCTCGACTTCGAGCAGCAGTATCCCGATGCGAAGGTAATCCTGCTTGAGCAGAATTATCGTTCTACGCAGACGATCCTTGATGCGGCCCACGCCATCATCGACAATAACGTAAATCAAAAGAAGAAGAAGCTTTGGACGAAAAACGACGGAGGCGAGCGGATCCTTTATTTTCAGTCGCCGGATTCCGACAGTGAAGGGCGCTTTGTTGCTTCGCGTATCGAGGATCATCAGCGGCGGGACATGAGCAAACGGATTGCCGTGCTTTACCGTACGAACGCCCAATCGCGCGTTTTTGAAGAAGCTTTAAGGCGTTTGCGTATCGACTACAACATCGTCGGTGGTTTCTCTTTCTATGAACGGGCCGAGATTAAGGACGTCATTGCGTATCTGAAACTGGCGCTGAATCCGGCTGACGACATTGCACTTATGCGTGTTATAAATACGCCGACGCGCGGATTGGGAAAGACCTCGCTCGACGCGGTCCAGTTGATCGCGAGAAAGGGCAACGTTTCGCTTTGGGAAACGATCGTTGCGATAGTGGCGGAAGAGACGGGCGGGCCGGTAAAACTTACTCCGCGTGCTAAAACGGCGTTGGCAATTTTCAAGAGTTCTATCGACAAGTTGCAAGTCAAGGTTACGGAGTTTTCACAGAGCGACAGGCCGGTTTCCGAAGTTGTTATTGCGGCTATCGAGGACACGGGCTATGCACTGATGCTGCGAACGGAGAACTCGGACGAAGCGGAAACACGTCTTGAGAATCTTGAAGAGCTTGTAAATGCCGCCGTCGATTACGACCGGCCTCCCACCACCCCGTCCGCGGAAACCGCGGCCACCCCTCCTCAGGCAGGAGGGGAGTTACTTCGCGATTTTATCGATCACGCGGCACTGACGTCGGACACGGACAAATACGACGGTAACGCCGGCGTCACGCTAATGACCGTGCACATGGCAAAAGGACTTGAGTTTCCGATCGTGTTTATTGTCGGCCTGGAAGACGGCATTTTCCCGCATTCGCGAAGCATCGGCGATCCGAAAGAGCTGGAAGAAGAGCGGCGGCTTGCCTATGTGGCAATCACGCGTGCGGAAGAGTTGCTGTATGTTACGCATTCGATGCGACGGCGGACCTACGGTGAAGAGATAGCTTCCGAGCCTTCACAATTTCTTAACGAACTGCCGCTTGAGCTCATCGACGACCTGTCACGCGGCCCATCATGGCTTTCGTTTGCCCGCGGTTCGAAAGCACAGGAAAGCAAATACGCCGTCGCCGCGTTGCGGGGAGAAACGGTCCGCGAAAAACCTAAGAATCTTTACACCGGAAAGACGTATGACAGCAAAGACGCGATTGCAGAGTTTTTCAAGAACAAGGGAATTGGGGAACATGGAAGCATCAGGCAGAAGGCAGTTGGCGGTGGCGAAACGCCAAAGCCGCCTTCGGGCTACGATAAATTACGCTCGATAGCTTCAGAAAAAGTTTATATTCCGCAGAGCGAACTTGACGACGCTGCGCCGATCGCGGCTGGTTCGCATGTTCGTCATGGAAAATACGGCAAAGGCTTGGTTTTACGCCGCGAAGGCAGTGGAGATAATGTAAAACTCACCGTCAGCTTCCCAGGATTTGGTCAGAAAAAACTGATCGAAAAGTTTGCCAACTTAGAGAAGGCATAATTCTTGCACTTGAGGAATCTCAATGTTCGATCTGTACGGTTTTGATTCAGATCGAAAATAGGAGATTCACGATGAAACAACTAATTTTTGCATGCGTGGCCTTTGTCGCTTCCGGCTTCGTGTTCGCAGGCTGTCAGCCACAGACGGGAGCATTGAATGCTACTAACTCGAACGCCAATGTGTCGAATTCGATGGCTAACAGCTTCAACAGCAACACTTCAAATACTAACTTAAACTCCTCATCCTCGGCCGTCGAAGCGAAGGAGCCGGAGCAATATGCCGCTACGGTCAAACTGACGCTTGAAGCTCTCGGCGAGCAGCAAAAGGCGTCGCTGCCGGCGGTAACGGCCCTCGTCGCTCGCAATGCAGCCGACCGGCGTATGGAATTCGCGTTGCCCAACGGTGAGAAAGTTGTCTATCTAGACACCGCCGGCAGCAGCTATGTGATACTGCCAAACCGGCGCCAGTATGCCGAGCTAACGAAAGAGGCGATAGGATTTGAAGTTCGCAAGATGATGATGCCCGCGCAGATCGTAAATCAGGTTAAGGCCATGCAGGGAGTGCAGCGGGTTGGCGAGGAAACGGTAAACGGACGAAAGGTCGTCAAATACAGCTACGCCGCGACGGCAGATACTCAAACCCGGGCCGGCCAGGTTGCCACTGAATCGTTCCTGCTGATCGATTCCGAGACCGGCTTGCCGCTTAGATCCGAAACCGTTTCGCAATCGCAGACAGGCGGAAACGTGCAGGGTTATAAGGGCATGAAGCTGGTTACGGAGATGACCGACATAAAGCTCAACCCGGAGGCGAGCCTGTTCGCCGTACCGACGGAATACGCAAAGATCGATCCTGAACAGGTGAAGGCGCAGGTCAGTCTGATCTTCAATGCCATTGCGGCGTTTGCCGGACAGGCTATGCAGCAGCAATCAGTACCGGCTGCAACCCCCTCACCCGTGAAATAATATGGCGAGACTGATAATAGGATTGTTGATCGGACTTGTATTAGGCGGCGGGCTTGTCTTTTATTTCTTTGTCGGCGTTCCAAAGTCCGTAATCGCCCCCGGCGTGCCGATACTTCCGCCCGATCCATCTGGCTTGCCGGCCGGAACAGCACAGGTCGTTTTGCGTCAGGAGTTTTTTAATAATGTCCTGGATACGATCTTTCGCGACATGAAAACTCCCGCGTTTCCGCTGGGGTCGGCACCGGGAGACACGATTGAGCAGCAAGCCTGTAAAAGCGAGATCACAATTCTGCGGGATGGAAGTGGCGTGAAGACCGAGCTTCGTTTTGAAGATAACGCTGTTTCCGCTCCGCTGGCGTTTGCCGGGAGCTACAATTCGCTTGCCGGATGCTTTCAGTTCACCGGATGGGCGAAGGCGAATTTGGCTCTCCGGTATGATGCTTCTCAGCAGGTCGTTTTTGGTCAAGTAAATGTTGAGACAGTGAATCTTGACGGAGTAAATCCGTTGATAGGCGGGTTTGTGACGCCTCTGGTGCAAACTACGCTCAACAACCGCGTCAACCCGATAACAATCATCGACGGAAAGCAAATAGCCGTGGGCCTGCCGATCGCGGTCACCAACGGAAATCTCCAGGCGACGGTCAGCGATGTTCGTGCTGAGGTTAAAGACAGTGCATTGAACTTGCACATGATCTACGACTTTAAGGGAGCCCCGACGCAATGATAGCGTCGAGAAGGTTTGAGCATGACGACCTTTGACGCCCGGCAAAATTCATTTATTATTGCGTCTGTATCTGTGACGACGTAATAAATACATGAAAAATCAATTCCAACTAATAGCAACACTTACGGTTTTATTAACGGGTACCCTGGGCTGCGGGCTTATCAGCCGATCCGGTGATACCGGTGCGGGATCGAGCGGCGGAAACTCGAACAAAACGCTGACGGACAAGGCGGTGGACAAAACGGTCGGCCAATCGAAGATCGGCGTGCCCGAATGCGACGAGGTGGTCGATGCCATCGAAGCTGAACTGAACAACAGCGAGGACGATTTTGTTACCAAAGCTGTCAAGGCGACTGTCTTGAATAGGATAATCGACAGCATCAAGCAGAGCGTCGAGGAAAACAAGTCAGACACGGTCGAATTGGCGAAAACCTGCAAGGAATTTAAGAGGCAGTTTGATAAATATAAGGCTGAGGAACAGAGCAAAGGCAAGTAAAATATTTCACAAATTGAGACGCCCGTTTCAGTCAGAACTGAGCCGGGCGTCTTTGTTTCCAATGAAGTGATATTGGATGGGATGCCATCTAAACGCTCATTATCTCGACTTCCTTGTTCTTAGCTAACTCGTCGATCTTACCGATAAACGTATTCGTCAGCTTCTGAACTTCATCGAGGCCAAACCTCTCGTCGTCTTCGGAAACAACCTTATCCTTTAGCATTTTCTTAAGCGAATCGTTCGAAGCGTGGCGGATATTTCTGACGGCGATGCGGTGTTCTTCGGCAATTTCGTGGATCTGTTTCGCAAACTGTTTTCGCCGCTCTTCGTTCAAAGCGGGGACGGTAAGACGAATAATCTTGCCGTCATTTGAGGGTGTCAGTCCGAGGTTCGCCGCCATGATGGCTTTCTCGATGGCATTAAGCTGTGTTGCGTCCCAGGGTTGGACGGTCAGCATTTGCGGTTCGGGAACGGCTACCGACGCCATCTGTGCGAGCGGGGTTGACGCTCCGTAATAATCAACGTGAATGGCGTCGAGCAAGCCGACTGTTGCACGGCCGGTGCGGACGTTTGAAAGTTTGCGTTTGAAGTCTTCAACAACTCCATCCATCTTTGGTTTTGCCGCACTTGTAACGCTGTCTACGCTCATATTTCCTCAAAGAATTTAGATAATAATAATACTTCGTCCGTTTAGAAGCGGGCTTGCCCGCTCGTCGAGAATATTTCTTGCGGGTGGGCAAGCCCGCTTCTAAACGATTGGAACAGGTAATCTTGCTTCACGCGGTCGTGGTCGCCGTACCGCCGACGGTCACCAATGTGCCGATGCTCATATCGCCGCCGATGGCTTTTAGGATGTTGCCGGATTCTTTCATGTTAAAGACCATGATCGGCAAATTGTTATCCATGCAAAGCGATATGGCCGACGCATCCATTACCTTTAACTGTTTTTCGAGAACTTCCTGATAGGATATCTTCTCGAAACGGGTCGCGGTCGGATCGAGCATCGGATCAGCCGAGTAAATTCCGTCGACTTTCGTGGCCTTGAAAATAACTTCAGCCCCTATTTCGCATGCACGGAGGGCGGCCGCGGAGTCGGTCGTAAAGTACGGATTTCCCGTTCCGGCTGCGAAAATAACAACGCGTTTTTTCTCGAGATGCCTTATCGCACGCCGTCTAATGAATGGCTCGGCAAGCTGCGGAATGTCGATCGCCGACATGACGCGCGTGTAAACTCCAACCTGTTCCAGAGCGTCCTGCAGCACGACCGCATTCATCACCGTCGCGAGCATTCCGATATAATCGGCGGCCCCGCGATCCATATTTCCGGCGGATTTCGAAACTCCGCGAAAAATATTCCCGCCGCCAACAACAATCGCTATCTCAATGCCGAGGTCGTGTACCGCCTTGACCTCACGAGCGACGGATTCGGCAACGAGCGTGTCGATGCCATAATTCTGGCTGCCCATCAGAGCCTCGCCGGAGAGCTTTAGCAGTATGCGTTTGTAACTCATAAGTCAGGAGTCTTGAGTCGAGAGTCTTGAGTCGATCCGCCTTCTCCGGCTCCAGACTCAAGACTTCTGACTTCAGACTTATTCTAGCCGACCATCGATGCAACTTCCGCTGCGAAATCGTCTGATTTCTTCTCGATGCCTTCGCCCATTTTATAACGCGTGAAGCGGCGGATCGAAATATTTTCCTTGATCGAGCCTATTTTTTCGGCGACGAGTTCACCGACCGTCTTGCTTGGATCTTTAACAAAAGGCTGATCAACAAGGACGTTGTCTTCGTAAAACTTGTTCAGGCGGCCTTCGATGATTTTTGTCAGAACGTCTTCCGGCTTGCCGGCATTTTTCGGATCGCCTTTGAGCTGATCCAAAAGAAACGCACGCTCTTTATCAAGGTCCGCTGCCGGAACTTCTTCGCGGGTCGCATAACGTGGGTCCGAAGCGGCGATGTGCATCGCGACATCTTTGACCAGCTGCTGAAATTCATCACCTCGCGAGACGAAATCGCTTTCGCAATTGACCTCGACAAGCACACCGACCTTTCCGCCCATATGAATGTACGAACCGACGGCTCCTTCGGCGGTAACACGCCCGGCTTTTTTACCTGCGGTCGCCATGCCCTTTTTGCGAAGGATCTCCATTGCGGCGGTTTCGTCGCCGCTTGCTTCGACCAATGCGTTCTTGCAATCGATCATCCCCGCGCCCGTTTTTTCGCGCAGTAACTTAACTGCACCTGCTGTAACTTCTGCCATAACTTCTCCTAGTGAATCGTAGATCGTGAATCGTAAATCGGAGTTCGCTCTTATCTATTCACGATTCACGATTTCCTGTTTACGATCTTAAAAAAGCGTAGCCCATTCGTCATAAACGGAAACGGCTACGCTTTCAAAAAATAAAATGTTTCTAGCTTGCGGTTGCTTCCGTGCTCTCTTCTGTTTCCTGCGCCGCTACTTCCTCGACCGTTTCCGCTGCCAAAGGCTTATCATCTTCGGGTTCGACCGGAGCGGCGGTCTTCGGTTCAAGATCCTCTTCAACCGGATCTGCCGGCGGGGCAAGGCTGTCTCCGATATCGTTGACCTCATCCTCACCAGCTTCGGCCTGTTCGGTTGCTGCTGAACGGCCTTCGGTCGCGACCTGTTGGCCTTCGAGGATCGCATCGGCAATACGCGAAGCAAACAGGCGAATTGCGCGCAATGCGTCGTCATTGCCCGGGATTACCTGGTCGATACCTTCGGGCGAACAATTTGTGTCAACGACCGCAACGATCGGGATGCCGAGGCGATTTGCCTCTTTGACGGCGATATCTTCTTTGCGGACGTCTATGATGAACATTAAGTCCGGTGGCCCACCCATTTCTTTGATCCCGGCAAGGTTCTTCATCAGGCCTTCGTGGAGTTTGTCGAGTTTAAGGCGTTCCTTCTTGGTCAACATTTCAAAACGGCCGTCCTCACGCATCGTTTCGACCTCTTTCATCTTGGCGATCGAAGTTTTAACCGTCTGATAGTTGGTCAAAAGCCCGCCGAGCCAACGGTTGTTGATGTAGTATTGCCCGCAGCGTTCGGCTTCTTCCTTGATCGCTTCCTGTGCCTGGCGTTTTGTGCCGACGAAAAGGACCTTTTGGTTCGGACGCTCGGTTAGCGATTCCGTCACGTAATTCAGGGCATCGCGGAAAAGCTTCTGCGTTTTCTGAAGGTCAATAATATAAATGCCGTTGCGTTCGCCAAAGATGTACTCTTTCATCTTCGGGTTCCAACGGCGAACCTGGTGTCCAAAGTGAACTCCTGCTTCGAGGAGTTCCTTCATGGTAACTGTTGCCAAAACTTTATATCTCCTGACTTATCGGTTTATGTACTCGGTGAGACCGGCCTTTCGAACCAATACGGCTCACCGATGGTTTTTGGTCTTCGGCCTTTGGTCTTCGGTCTTACAAAGACCCATAACCAAAGCCCAAAGACCTTGTTTTTAACGTTTCGAGAACTGGAATCTCGCACGTGCACCCTTCTGACCGTATTTCTTACGCTCTTTCTGACGCGGGTCGCGTGTTACGAGTCCTGCTTTCTTAAGTGCCGGACGCAGATCGGCGTTGAATTCCATCAAAGCACGCGTGATGCCGTGACGGACCGCACCGGCCTGTCCGGCTGTGCCGCCGCCATCGACATTTACAAGAATGTCGAATTTTGCCGCCGTATCCGTAAGCCGAAGAGGCTGGCGGATGATCATCCGTAAAGCTTCGTTCGGGAAGTAAGAGTCAAATTCGCGGCGGTTGACAATGATGCTGCCTGTACCGGGGCGAAGGTAAACCCGTGCTGTCGATGTTTTTCTGCGGCCCGTGCCGTAATATTGAATATCTGCCATAAAGTGAGTCCGGAGTTCGGAGTCGCGGGTTTGGAGAGTCAAAAAACGATCAAAACCGCGTTCGCGAACCAATTTACCTTGTAATTATCTCGACCATTTCAGGCTTTTGTGCGATGTGGCGATGGTCGCCATCGGCGTAAACCTTTAATTTCTTGCCCATTGCTTTACCGAGCTTTGTTTTCGGCAGCATTCCTCTAACCGCCAATTCGATGACCTTTTCGGGCTTTTTCTCGAACATTTCCTTGACCGAAGTTTCACGCAAGCCGCCCGGATAAAGCGTGTGGCGGTAATAGATCTTCTGATCGTTTTTGGCGCCGGTAAACAGAGCGTGCCGAGCGTTTATCACAATTACGTGGTCGCCCATATCGAGAAACGGCGTCCATGCCGGATTATTCTTGCCGGACAGCATTCTAGCCACTTCCGTCGCTAGACGGCCAACCGTTTTACCCTTGGCGTCAACCACCAACCATTTGCGGTTTTCGTCCAAACCCTTTCCGCTCGGAAAATAAGTACTCATAATTGCCTACACTGATAGAAATATCCGCTAAAACGCGAACTGACAGAGTATCGAAAACGGGGATAAAGGTCAAGGCCGGAGGGAACTGGGGACGTTGATGTAAGCCCTGGAGACGGAAAGGTTCGGCGAAAATTGCCATTTCGGGCAATATCCGTCCATGCCCGCCATAAGCGATCAGCGTTTGGCGCACCTGTCTTTTATCAAAGATTCTTGTTGCATTTTCCAAAACAAGTGTGTTATCTTTGCAACATCGTGCCGCAGTTGGGGGTGCGGAATGCGGAATTTGGAGTGCCCGGCCACGGACTCTGCCCAATTATCTATGACACTTGACCGAAAATGGGAAAAATTCAAAGGCGGGCAGTTCGCTGTTGGCGGTGGAGAGGTCCGGGTGACGCTGAACCGCAAGGGCCTGATCTATATGAACGCGAAAGCCTATCAGTGCCTGGGCAGCCCAAAGGCAGTGGCTCTGTACTACAGCCGCGAGGACGACACGATCGCCGTCGAACCGGCCTACGCACGTTTTGCGGAGCATTTCCAGGTGGTCAAAAAACAAACCGGCTGGGCAATACATGCCTCAACCTTCTGCCGCCACTATCGCATCCGCATCCCCGACACCGAACGCTTCCTCCGCCCCGAAGTAACCAATGAAGGCCAACTGATCCTAAACCTAAAAGAAACCGTAACCGTCGGCGGGATCGTGAAAGGGTCGCGGAATGCCCCTTCCTCTCAGAATCGGGAGCGATAGCGACTGGGTTCTTCGGCTCCGCACCCGGTTCTCAGAAGGTTTATAGGGCGACATAATCTCCTCTAAATAGCGTGTGAAAAATTCAGAAAAACCTTGGTATTGGGTTCTTTAACTGTCCTAAATCAGACTCGCCTGACTCACATCCGGCCTTCCGCTTCTTTTCAGCCATGGTAATGCCGATGATGGTCTTTGCATCTTCGATCTCGCCGTTTTGGGCCATTTCGACCAGATGCGAAAGGGGATGACGCTCGACCGTGAGTATCTCGTCCACTTCGAGTTCTTGACTGGTCTCGATCAACCCGGTAGCGAGGTAGAGGTACATTTTCTCGGTCAGAAAGCCCGGAGAGACAAAGAACTCGCAAAGCTTCTCGATCTTTGCCGCAGTCACGCCGATCTCTTCTTCCAGCTCACGCCTTGCACCGATCTCCGGGTCTTCGCCCGACTCAAGGGTCCCGGCACAGATCTCAAGCAAATATTTCCCCGCCGCATGTCGATACTGCCGCACCAATGCCACCGTCCCGTCCGCAAAGATCGGCACTATCACAACGCTGCCCTTGTGGACAACGATCTCACGCTTGTATTCGATATCGTCTTCACGAATCTTGTCGATGCGGATGTCGAAGATCTTTCCGTAGTAGATAGGCGTTGTGTTCAGCAGTTCCATGATGTACATCCTACCAAAGCAAACACCGCGAAAGTGTCTCGACTTTAAAATTCTGGAGGGAATCAGTACTCTGCGGCTAGTGCGACGCACCCAGGAACCTGCTTCTGATCGAATGGGCTTCCTTTATTATCTCGATAACGGGACGTGGAAACTTCTTTTCGAATGACTTATGGATCACGTCATATTCCGCGTCGTTAACTATGATTTTCCTATGGATTGTGTCGCCCTTCTTTAGAATTATAGTTAACTTGCTTAATACGTCGAGTGTTAAAGCGACCCATTTATATTCCGGTTTTATGCCTTCGCTTTTTGTCAGATCTTCCAAAACAATTCTGAGTCTACTTAACTCGTCATCAGAAATTTTCGCGGGAGGCCTTCTCTCGACGGCGTAAATGTATCGGGGCTTTCCGGATGGATTCTCACGGCGCACCTCGTGATCGAATTCTACGGCACCGTCGTCATACAGTCGAAAATACAAAGACTTGCCCCGTATCGGAACCGACCCGTCAATTTCTTTCCAGATCTCTAGAACCGGGGAAGGCTCGGCTGGGATATTTTTAGCGGTCGGACCAGGAGTGTTCAGGCTGACGTTTGCACGGCCGATTTCTCTTGGATCGACTACGGTTTCGGCAGTGTTGTTGCAGCCATTGAAAACCAGGCTGACCAAGAGAAATAATGCGAGTTTCATTGAATGTGCCTATTTTCTGTAGCTTGTTCTTTCATCACTAGATCAAGAGCTAGGCGGCATAGGGATTCGGGTACCGTAACTCGATAAGGACGTTTGGCGCAGAATTCCGGGATTCTAATGACCGCAGCCCCGAGTTCGCGGAGTCCGGTGACGATCTGTTCATCGGTAAACTCTGGAAGGCCGGACGCGACCGCCGCCCGAGAGAATGCACCATGCAGCCGGTCGAGTGCGAGTTCCCGGTTTGCCAGAATCTTTCCGCGCGATTGGAAATCGCCGAGGGCGTAAAGCAGCACGTCCTCTAACGCTACGGACTCGGTCACTTGTTCGAAAAGCTTTGGCTGGTTCATCTCGATTCACTACGATCAAGGAGATTTTAGCACCATCGGAGTGTGTTTACAGTGTGGCTGCCCACAGCGGCGTATGTGGGAACCGGAGAATTGGTGTAAAATTGTCGAAGTCTCGTGAAAGAATTGCTCCGGAATAAGTGATAAGTGAAAAGTGATAACTGAGAGGGGCGGGACGGTAGTGTCAGTTGCGCGCACTTGTCAGTAGCCCGCACGTGAGTAAGGGCTTGAGACGTGCCGAAAGATAAGCCCTCCCTTACGGTCGGGCTACGGACACGAACTCGCGATGCGTCAGTAGCCCGCACGTGAGTAAGGGTTTAGACGTGGCCGACAGGTAAGCCCTTCCTCACGGTCGGGCTACTGACACGATCTGCGATGTTATGAAAAAGTTAAAAATAGGATTAGGCGTCAGCGGCGGCATTGCGGCTTATAAGGCCGTCGAGGTGATGCGGTTGCTGCAGAAGGCTGGGTGTGAGGTTTCTGTTGCGATGACGAAACACGCGACGGAGTTTGTGCAGCCGTTGACGTTTAGGGCTTTGACGGACAAGCATGTGATCGTTGACGATTACAACCCGGCGAATCCCGATCCGATCGCGCATATTAATTTTTCGCAGACGATTGATCTGCTTCTTGTCGTGCCGGCGACGGCAAATATTATCGCGAAATTCGCCAACGGCGCTGCGGACGATTTTCTTTCATCTACTTATTTGGCCTCGAATGCTCCTGTGCTGATCGCTCCGGCGATGAACACGACGATGTGGGAAAATCCGGCGACGCAGCGGAACGTCAAGCAGTTGAAAAAGGACGGCGTGCATTTTGTCGAGCCGGTCGCGGGCGAACTGGCGTGCAAGACGGTCGGGACGGGGAAGCTTGAGGATGTGGAGAATATCGTCGAGCAGGCACTGGAATTACTGCGGAGTGCGGAGTGCGGAGTGCGGAGTGAAGAATCCAGAAGTCCGCAGTCCGCAGTTCGCAGTCCGCAGTTGCAAGATCTGATCGGAGAGAAGCTCTTGCTGACCGTCGGCGGCACGCGGGAGGCGATCGATCCTGTCAGGTTTATTTCGAACCATTCGTCCGGGAAGATGGGATTTGCGGTCGCGGAAGCGGCGGCGGCTCGCGGGGCGGGCGTGACGGTTGTTGCGGGTGCGACGTCGGTTGATCCGCCTGAGAATGTGACGGTGATAAAGACAGTTTCGGCTGAGGAAATGTATCAGGCGGTTAAAAAGGAACTGGCATTGGCCACGGTCTTTGTCGGAGCGGCCGCCGTGGCGGACTATGCCCCGGCAAACACCGCCGGTGCCAAGATCAAAAAAGACGGCCGCGATTTTATGATCCTGGAACTCAAAAAGACGCAGGACATTCTCGCCGAAGTCTCAAAAAATCGCCCGGCCGGAATGCTGGTCATCGGGTTTGCCGCCGAGACAAACGATGTGGTGGGTTACGCACGGTCGAAGTTGAAGAAGAAGGTCCTCGACATGGTCGTCGCTAATGACATTACCGCAAAAGGTGCCGGGTTCAACACAGACACGAATATTGCGACGATTCTTACGCGTTCGGGAAGCGACATCGAATTGCCGCTGATGTCAAAACGCGAGATGGCTGATAGAATCCTTGATGAAGTAATAAAATTAAGGAAATCCTAATGCCATCCGAGCTAGCGGAATTGATCGCAGACGTAAAAGAGCAAGTTCTGTATTTACAAGAGCTTGGCGTTGAGTCGTTGGCAGTCGAGTTGCCAGAAGCGGCAAGTCCAAGGTCCAAAGTCCAAAGTCCAAAGTCTCAAGTTTCCGGTATCCCTGCTCCGATTCGGGCAGCTCCAGTGAAGGTTTCTCAAAGCCAAACAGCCGGCTCGCGGCTCTCATCGCTGCCGTCGCTCTCGGGCCGAGCCGCTCCTGCTTTACCGGGTAGTGCCGGAGCAGACGAGACTCCTAACCAACAAAAAATGAATGATGTTTCGAATGAGGTGTTAAGAAAGGTTGCGCCGCTTGCGAGTGCGGATGAAACGCTTTTCGGTGAGATCGGACCGACGCTCCCGGAAACGGGCGAAACGATCGAATCGATCAGGGCTGAGATCGGCAATTGTACTCGTTGTCCGCTGTACGCGGGTCGAAAACAGGTTGTTCACAGCTCGGGTAATTTTAATGCCGATCTGATGTTTGTCGGCGAAGCTCCGGGAGCGGATGAGGACGAGCAGGGATTTCCCTTTGTCGGGCGTGCGGGACAGCTTTTGACGAAAATAATCGAGAGCATCGGAATGCAGCGTGAAGAAGTGTTTATCGGCAACATCAACCGCTGCCGACCGCCGGGCAACCGGGCACCGGAGCCTGTCGAAACCGCAACGTGCCGTCCATTTTTGCTACGTGAGGTTGCGGTCGTGAAACCCAAGGTCATCGTCGTTTTGGGTGCAACTGCCGCACACAATCTTTTGCAGACAAAAACCCCCATATCGAAGCTCCGCGGCAATTTCCAAGAGTATCTCGGCGTAAAGGTCATGCCCACGTTTCATCCAGCCTACCTTCTGCGAGATCCGCATAAGAAGAGGGAAGTTTGGGAAGATATGAAGAAAGTTCGCGAGTTCTTGCAGAGCTGAGATTAAAGTTTCATGATACTGAAACCGAATCAGAAACCTTAGCGAATGAATGTTGTTAAGTCGATTTTTTTTGTCCCGCAGGCGTGTGCCGACCTTCGAAAAAGTCTCGTTCAAGATTATGTCCGTTCTGACGACAACTGATCGAAAAACTTCTTCCGCCCCTGATCGCTTGGCGGCTGGTTTTGAAGAATGTCGGCTGATCACGAAAAAATACGGCACGAGTTTCTACTTCGCGACGCAATTTTTCCCTAAAGAAACGCGAAACGGCATTTATGCCATCTACGCATTCGCCCGAATTCCTGACGAGATCGTCGACAACCCAGACAAACCGGACCGAAATAAGGCGTTAACGGAAATGCGTGAATGGCGTGAGCGATGGCTTGAAGCGATGTCTACAGGCCGGAGCGACGACGACGTAATGCATGCTATCGTGTTTGCATTCAACAAATACGAGATACCTGTCGCATACGGCGAAGCGTTTCTGAAGTCGATGTTTCAGGATGAAGATAAAAGCTCTTATCGAAACTACGCCGAGTTGGAAGATTACATGTACGGCTCAGCGGGCGTTATCGGGTTGATGGTGACACGTGTCGTTGGCTACTCGACGGAGGCGGCGTTTCCGTTTGCCGAAAAGCTCGGTTATGCATTCCAAATGACGAATTTTCTTCGTGATATCCGGGAGGATTGCGATGAGCTTGGGCGAATTTATATGCCTGAAGACGAAATGCGCCGGTTCGGGCTCGATCGCAGGGATATTTTCACGCATGTTACAGATGTTCGGTTCACACGCTTCATGAAATTTCAGATCGAACGGACGCGGCAGATATATCGGGAGGCGTTGCCTGGTATCAAGCTCTTGAACTGGCGAGGGCGGTTGGCCGTTCGTATTTCGTATGTGCTCTATAAAGCTATTTTAAACGAGATTGAGCGGGCTAATTACAATGTTTATGCCGGACGAGTTCGGACCAATATCGGTCAAAAGTTAAGGCTCTCGCTGCAGGCTGTTGCCGGAGTTTATGAATAAAAAAGTCGTCGTGATCGGAGCCGGGATCGGCGGGCTCGGGACGGCCGTGTTGTTTGCAAAAAAGGGTTACGACGTAACGGTTCTCGAAAAAAACGCGAATTTCGGCGGGCGTGCGAACATTTTTGAAGCTGACGGATTTCGCTTCGATATGGGGCCGTCGTGGTATCTCGCACCGGATATTTTTGAACATTTCTTCGAGCTTGCCGGTGAAAAAGTAAGCGATCATCTCAAGCTTGAAAAGCTGTCTCCTTCCTACCGAATTTTCTTTAGAAACAGCAGCGAACCGGTCGATATCAATTCCGATATTGCGGTCGACGCGCGCACTTTTGAGGCGATCGAACCCGGTGCGGGTGAGCGTTTGCGGGCATATCTAAAGCAATCAGAATATCAGTACGATGTTGCGACGCAGCATTTCATGTACAAGAACTACGACACGATATTCGATTTCTTCAACAAGCGCGTAATGACCGAAGGGCAAAAGCTATCGGTATTTTCGAATATGCACGCCTTTGTGTCGAAGTTTTTCAAATCGCAAAAGCTGCGGCAGATCATGGAATATACGATGGTTTTCCTCGGCACATCGCCGTACGAAGCACCCGCTTTGTACAACCTGATGTCGCATATGGATTTCAATCAGGGCGTGTTCTATCCGCAAGGGGGATTTTATGCGTTGATAGATGCTCTAGTCGCGATAGCCGAAAAAAACGGTGCCAAGCTTCGGGCAAATTCGCCGGTATCTGAGATCGTTGTCGAAAACGGATTGACGACAGGAGTTCGTCTTTCTGACAGCGAATTTATTGCAGCAGACATTGTCATCTCAAACGCGGATATGTGGTTTACGGAAACCAAACTGCTCGAAAAGAAATGGCAGACGCATGGCGAAAAATATTGGAATAAAAAGACCTTAGCGCCGTCGGCGTTTATCATATATCTGGGCGTCAAAGAAAAACTGCCGTCGCTAATCCACCACAATCTGCTTTTTTCGGAAGATTGGCGAAAGAACTTCGATGACATATATAAAGAACCGAAATTGCCCGATGAGCCGTCGCTGTATGTTTGTGCTCCGAGCGTGACAGATCCGTCTGTCGCTCCGGAAGGCAAGGAGAACTTGTTCGTTCTTGTGCCGATCGCGTCGGATCTCGATATACCGGATTCGGTTAAAGAAGCTTATTCCGAACGTGTACTGGCTTTGATGGAAAAGGAAATGAATCTGCCGGGGCTGCGCGGGAAGATCGAGTACAAGCGGATTTACACGGTTGATGACTTTGCGGGCGACTACAACAGCTTTAAAGGTACGGCCCTTGGGTTGGCCCACACGATCTGGCAAACGGCGATATTCCGGCCGAAGAATCAGTCGAAAAAAGTGAAGAATTTGTTTTATGTCGGGGCAGGAACGAATCCGGGAATCGGCACGCAGATATGTTTGATCAGTGCGGAGCTTGTTTACAAACGCGTTCACGGCATAAAGACGGCTGAGCCCATGAAGGAGCTAAGCTAGATTGGTAAGTGCTACGAACCAGAAGAGAACGAATCCGACGATCGAATTGATAACCGGGAAGTGTCTGTAGATGCCGAAAATATTTTCCGGCTTTTTTGCAAAAAGCGAGATCAGGATGAGGGCGAGATAGACGGTACCACACAGTGCCGCAAGAACGCCGATGAAAGGAAAAGCCAGTAGGGCTGAAGCAAGGTAGCAACCGGCACAAAACAAATGGGTGCCGTTTCGTCCCAGGAATGTCGCTACCGTTTCCAATCCCGCAATTCTATCCGAAGCCATGTCGGGGATAGCAGAGTAGGCATGCATCGCGGCGGTCCAAAATCCGCCTGCGGCGATCGCGATGGTTGGCGGGAAGTCCCCGGTGATCAAAGCGAACGCAAATAGGCCCGGGAAAATATAGAGGATATTGAACAATGAATCGACAATCGGTATCGCCTTTGCCCGAACCGGCGGAGCTGAATAGAAAATCGAGAAAAATAGGAAGACGGCGAGGGCAGCCAGAACGGTGGCGTTGAAAAAAGCGGCGGCAATTATGAATGGCAGATTAGTGACCAGGATCGCGATGACAAGAGTGCGTCGGTCATCCGGTTGGACAAGGGCCTCGTAATCCTGCTTTTTCGGATTGAGTTTGTCGGTTTCAAAGTCGAAGATATCGTTGATACCGTAAATAAGAAGATTTGCCGGAAATAAGAAGTAAAGGGCGAAAACGATATTGCCGAACGACAAGAGTTCTCCGCGTGTCGATGCCCCTGCGGCGAGCCCGATTATGTAGGGTCCGAACAAGTACAGCCAAAATCGCGGCCTGCTGACCTTTAGTAAAAACCGGATATCGGGCATAATTCGAGTATAGCTTAACGATGTTGAAGACACACAGGCGTAGCGTTTTTGTAGCCATTGCATTGATCATTCTGGCGGTTGGGGCATTCTTTATGGCGAATGTCGAGCTGCCGCGATGGTCGTACGTTATCTCGTCGATAAACGTACTGTTGTTTGCTTTGCCGGCGTTCTACGCCCTTCGCCGATGGCTGGGCTGGAGCGACGGGATCAAGCTGGTCCTGATCCTGGGCGCTTATGCGCTGCTTGTCGAGACATTCGCTGTGCTTACCGGTTTTCCCTACGGCCACTTCGGTTATTCGGAACATTTAGGGTACAAGCTTTTCGGCTATGTACCGTGGACGGTGGCGTTTGCGTGGACGCCGCTGATGCTGTGCGCTTACGTTGCGGCCCGAAGTTTATTTGCTTCGCCGGTCGAACGGATCATCTGTTCTACTTTTTTGCTCGTCATTTTTGATCTCGTGCTGGATCCCGGGGCAGTTCTGCTTGGCTTTTGGCAATATCCGCAGGGCGGCGCGTATTACGGCGTTCCGGCTTCTAATTATCTGGGCTGGATGCTGTCCGGTGCGCTAGGTTCGATAATTATGGAAGCGGCTATCGGCTATTTCCGCCCGCTGCTGCCGCCGCCCGTGCAGATCGGGTCGAGCGCGTTTTTTATAATGTTCTTTTGGACGGCTTTCGCGGTATTTGGCGGGCTTGCCGTGCCCGCGATTATCGGCTGCGGAGTGGCTGCTGCGATGTACGCGTGGTATCGGCGTTCTTATTACAAATTTGACGAAATGGTTGTGCTTGTCGATGACGAGAACAATGCCCTCGCGACTGCAAAAAAGAGCGAAACGCACAACAGCGAGACTAAGCTCCACCGTGCATTTTCATTGTTCCTTTTTAACTCGAAAGGTGAATTACTGCTCCAACAGCGAGCTTTTACCAAAGCGACCTGGCCCGGTGTGTGGTCGAATTCCTGCTGCGGCCACACGATGATAAACGAAAAGACGGAAGATGCCGCCGCCCGCAGACTCCGGTTCGAACTGGGTATTAGCGGTGTCGATCTGAAAATGGTACTTCCGCATTTTCGATATCGTGCCGAGAAGGATGGCGTTGTCGAAAACGAGATTTGCCCGGTGCTGACCGGTTTTACGGATCAGGAGCCGGAGATAAATCCGAACGAAGTGGCGGAAACAAAATGGGTAGCGTGGCCCGAATTTTTGAGGTCGTCGCAAAATGGTGAATCGGAACTATCGCCGTGGGCGATCGAAGAGGCTAAACTGCTTTCAGAAAACGCGGCTTTTCGCAGATCGTTCGAGCAAAATCTCAAAAATTCGCTGGCCGTTTAGAATTGCCAATAGTTGTAGCGATCCATTTTGCGGCAATTCGCTTTGAATGCACTTTTCCTAAAAGCTTTCTTCCTTTGCCTCTTTGCGGCTTTGCGGGAAACTTAATTCTGAACATATAAGAATTTTGCCCGCAAAGACGCAAAGATCGCAAAGGAGGAGAAGGGGTCTCAAAATGCCGCGCGAACCAGCTTCAGACACGACTCGGCATGCAATCCTTTTATGGTAACCTGTTCAGGATTGATTTCAAATTTCGCGGAGTTCACTTATGAAAAAAGTTCTTTCCATCCTCTTATTGCTAAGCGTCATGGTGCTTCCTTCGATCTCTTTTTCGCAAAAGGGGTCGATGCCCGAGACAAGCCAGCTTCAGGGGCCGCAGAATCCGAGGCTTGGGTTCGTCATCCACGGCGGTGCGGGCGTTATCACAAGAGGATCATTGACGCCGGAGCGTGAAAAGGAATACCGGGCAAAGCTGGAAGAGGCGCTGCTTGCGGGTTATAAGGCGCTTCAGGCCGGAAAGCCGGGGCTGGACGCGGTTGAGATCGCTATACGAATGTTGGAAGACTCGCCGTTATTCAACGCCGGCAAAGGTGCCGTGTTCACAAATGACGGCAAGAATGAGCTTGACGCTTCGATAATGGACGGAAAGACCCTGGCGGCGGGTGCGGTTGCCGGGCTTCGGCACGTCAAAAACCCGATCACGCTCGCGAGGGCGGTGATGGAGAAGTCGGAACACGTGATGATGGTCGGCGAAGGGGCCGAGAAGTTTGCCAGGGAACAGAAGATCGAGATCGTCGATGAAAAGTATTTCTGGACGCAGCCGCGATGGGATGCACTGCAAAAGATATTGAAGGAAGAGAAAGAGAAAAGTGAAAAGGAAAAAGGAAAAAGTCAAAATTCAACTGCAGACCCTAAAAACAGCTCGAATGCCGCAATCCGCGATCCGCACTCCGCATTTGAGATGCCGCAGAACAAATTCGGCACGGTCGGTGCGGTTGCCTTGGACCGAAATGGAGACCTGTCTGCGGGCACCTCGACAGGCGGCATGACTAATAAGAAGTATGGCCGGGTTGGTGATGCTCCAATCATCGGGGCTGGAACCTACGCAAACAATCAAACCTGTGCAGTTTCGGCGACCGGTTGGGGTGAGTATTTCATAAGACTCGGCGTTGCCCGAGACATCAGTTCGATCATGGAATATCAGGCTCTGACCGTTCAGGCGGCGGCGGACAGGGTCATAAAACAAAAGCTGCAAAAACTCGGCGGCGATGGGGGGATTATTGCTATCGATAAGTTTGGCAATATCGGAATTTCTTTCAATTCGGAAGGAATGTATCGGGCGTATATTAACAGCGAAGGAAAGCCGATCGTGGAGATCTACAAATAAATGAAAAATTGAAAACGGAAAATGGAAAATGAAAGACAAAGAGAATCGACGGATTGTTCATTTTCCATTTTCCGTTTTCAATTTTCCATTGTTATATATGTTATCAGCAGAAATTATAGCTGTTGGGTCGGAGCTTTTGACGCCTGAAAAAACGGACACAAACAGCCTTTGGCTTACCGGAAAACTCAACGAGATCGGCGTTGAGGTTAAGCTGAAGACGATCGTTGGCGATGACGAGGCTCGGCTTGAGGAGACGATCCGCGATGCGGTGAAGCGCTCGGATGTGGTGATTACGACCGGCGGTCTTGGGCCGACCGAGGATGATGTGACCCGGCAGGTTTCGGGCAGGGCAGTGGGCAGGGAATTGGTCTATCACGACGATCTCGAGGCCGATCTGCGCGAGCGTTTCCGTCGTTGGGGGCGTGAAATGCCCGAGATAAATAAGCGGCAGGCATATGTCATCGATGGAGCCGTGATTCTGCCGAATCCGAATGGGTCGGCCGTCGGCATGATGCTCGAATTGACGGATAAACTGTTCGTCGTGCTGCCTGGCCCTCCGCGTGAGTTGAAGCCGATGTTCGAGACGTTTGTGCTTCCGAAACTAAAAGAAAGAGCCGGTGAGATCTACGTCAAACGCCGAATATTGCGGGTATCCGGGATGGGCGAATCGGCAGTGGACGAACTAATCGCTCCGATATACAAGGCCTATAAAAACGTCCAAACCTCTATTCTTTTCAGCAAAAGCGAGATCGAGGTTCATCTGTCGGCGCAGGCAAATACGGATCAAGAAGCGGATGCGACATTGGAGACGTTGGCCGGAAAGATCGTCGAAGCCCTTGGAACCGCGGTTTTTGCCGTGAACGGTGAAACCATGGAAGAAGTTGTCGGCAAAATGCTAATCGAAGCCGGAAAGACGCTTGCTTTGGCCGAAAGCTGCACAGGCGGATTGATCGGCATGCGGCTGACAGACGTTCCGGGTTCATCCCGATATTTTCTCGAGGGTGCGATCACTTATTCGAATGATGCCAAGATGCGTACGCTCGGCGTTCCGAAAGAATTGCTTGATCTGCATGGTGCAGTTAGCGCAGAAACCGCTGAGGCGATGGCGGCGGGAATTCGGGAACGGGCCGGCGCGGACTATGGAATCTCTGTTACCGGAATCGCCGGGCCGGATGGCGGTTCCGAGGAAAAGCCTGTCGGGACCGTATTTGTTGGATATGCGGACAGTTCGGGTACTAAGTCACTCAAAATGACCCTTCCCGGCGACCGTTTTCTAATACGCTGGCGGTCCAGCCAGGCGGCGTTGGACTATCTGCGGAGGCAGATGTTAAAGGTGAAAAAGGACCGCTGAAGATGGCCGTTTTTGAATTTATCACCCGGCTGAGGCTGCGATTGAGTGAGTTTGGAAACCTCACACCGATCGCTCTCGTCACCACGTTTCTTCCGATGGCCGGAGCGGCTGTTTTATTGGCCGTCGGTTACCCGCTCGGGTTGTGGTTAAGAGAGAATCCTGAAGTGGGAGCCGTTGGATTTGCGTTGGGCGTGATGATCTTTTGCGGTCTGGCCCTGGTTCCGACGAATGTGATCGGTGTCATCGGCGGTTTCGCGTTTGGTTTTTATGCCGGTCTTCTGATTCTGATCGCGGCGGTAGTTGCAGCTTCCTTTATATCATTCTTGATTCACGGCCGTATTATCGGCGAGAAGGTGCCGGATCTTGCCGAAAAACACCCAAAGGCCGGGGCCGTTTACCAGGCGCTGGTTGGACAGGGATTCCTGCGAACGACCACAATAATTCTCCTTATCCGCCTCTCGATAATAATGCCGTTTGCGCTGACTAATTTCATTCTTGCTTCGGCGAGGGTGTCCGCACCGGCGTTTATAACCGGAACGTTCCTTGGCATGCTGCCGCGTTCGGCCGCCGTCGTTTTTGCGGGTGCGGGCCTGTCCGAATTAACCCTCGAAGCACCCACCGATATTTGGACCATCTCGTTCGGGATCGCAGCCACCCTGATTTCGATAATCGTCATCTCAATAATAAGCAGACGTGCATTGCATTCTTACACTCGGTCTGACGGCTGAATTGAGCGCTTTTTGGCACAAAAAGCTCAAAATTAAGCTTGCATTTCCGCGTTCCAAGGTTGAATATTAAAGGGGCGTCCATTTACGGCGCTTCCAGCAATCAATGTTTTTGAAACTTTGCATGACCCACAGCGTGTGAATTTTTGTAAACAAGCGTTGACACCACAACAAGTCGATTTAGAACCATTATGAAAAGATCAATGTACGTCCGATTTTCGCTCACATTCCTGCTTGTGTTTTCGATGCTCGCTCCGACCGCGGTTCTTGCGTTTGGCGACGGCAAAAAGTTTTTTAAGACTGGAATGAAACATGAGAATGCGGAACAGTGGGACTTGGCTGCCGAAGCGTTTGCCCTAGCCGTCACCGAGGATCCGAAAAATCCGGAGTATCGGCTGCATTTGCAGAGATCTCTTTTCAATGCCTCGCAAATGTATATGAAAAAGGGTCGCACGGCTGCGGAAAACAAGGACTATGAAGGAGGGTATATAGCCTTCAGAAAGGCTTATGCCTTCGATCCGGTCAATGAGCTTGCGAAATCCGAGATGGCGCGAATGGTTCGACTTCAGCAGGGAGTGTTGGATGAGGCGAACCCTGAAAACAAAACGGTCGAGAACGGAAAGGTAAAACTAGTTCAAACTGGATACGATGCTCAAAAGCGTGTTCAGGACGATCCGCTCCCGCAAAAGCTTGAGCAGATCAGACAAGTGCCGTTTCCCTCCGGTGTTAACCTCCAGTTCATAGTTAAAGAATTGGCTAAAGATCTCGATTTGAACGTATTGTTTGATGCGGAATCCAGGCTTGAGGGCCGCACCGTGAGGATCGACCTTAAGAATGTAACATCGGCAAAGGCCCTGGATTACATATTTTTGCAGGAGAATCTTTTCTTTCAAAAGGTCGGCCCGCGGACGGTCCTGGTGGCAACCGGCCTTCGCCGTACGAACTTTCAGCAATTGGTCCTGCGTACATTTTACTTAGCAAACGCCAGCCCGAAGGATGTAAAAGCGGTAATAACGGCGGCCATCCCCGCACAGCCGGGACGAAGCCAGACGATCGTTCTCGAAGATCCATCTACTAACAGCATCACGATTCGCGACACAAAGGAGAACATTCAGCTCATAAGCAAACTGATCTCATCTTTGGATAAGGATCGCGCAGAAGTCGTGATGGATGTCGCAATTTACGAGGTGAATAAGTCCGACTTGTTGGAGCTTGGAAATCAGATCGGTACTCCGGCTCAACTTCGGAACTTAGGCGGAACTTCGTCGGCCGTAGTCGGACTTGGTGGTAATCCGATTTTGAGCACCGTCGGGGCTGTTACGAATGCCCTTCCAACGGTTTTCGGGGTTGGAGTGATAGTTCCTGCATTAAATCTGGTTGGCCTTCAACAAAAAAGCAATACAAAGTTAATAGCATCGACACAGATTCACGCATTCAACAACGAAGATTCGTCAGCCCGCATCGGACAACGAGTACCCGTAAGAACGGCTACGATTCAAGGCGGAAACAATAACAACAGCGGTTTTGCTACTGAGGTTATCAACTACGAGCAGGTTGGTTTGACATTGAAATTCAAACCTATCGTATTTCCGAATCAGGATGTTCAGGTCGCAATGGACATCGAGTCGAAAGACGTCGCGGGAGCATCGACACTGACTCCGACGTTTACAGAACGAAAGATCACGGGAACTGCACGCATTCAGAATAATAAGACTTTGCTTCTTGCGAGCGTTGCCCAGGATATAGAGACAAACGGACGCTCCGGGTTGCCGCTTCTTGGCTTGATACCGATCATCGGCAGGCTTTTCACAGCCCCGACGCGGGACAATCGCCAGGTCGACATCGTTATCGCAATTACTCCAAGAGTTATCCGGGCACCTGCCATATTGCCGGAAGACGAGGTTGAGCGGGAGACGGGAAGTCTGCAAACGCCGACCAGCGGTTCTTTGGAAGCGATGATCGTTCAGGAAGAACGCGAGGAATTACTTGCTTCAGTTCGACGCTTGCCGACGACGGCAAATGTTCAGTTGCCGGATCAACCGGCGGATGCTCCGACCTACGTTCGGACGGGCACGGCTGACACAAGCTCGGCACCCGCAAAGGTTGCCGATAACACTAGTGCGAATTCGACCGCAAAACCGCTTGAAGAAGCATTGAACCTTCGTCCGATCGATTCGGGTGTTAAGACCCTGCAGATAAGGGAAACATCGGACACATCGAAACCGGCGGATCCGATTGTCGAGCCCGTCAAAACACCTGAGACCGAAATGAAAACACCGGTCACGGATAACGCAGCCAAACCTGCGGCGACCATCCCGACAGCAGAGCTACAGCTTCCAACCTACTTGCCCGAATTGAAGGCTGGCGAAAAGGCGACGATCGCGGTGAGGGTGACGAGTTCATCGGCATTCCGGTCGGCTGTGTTGGGACTGCGTTTCAATGACAAGAAACTGGCGGTCCGGTCGGTTAGCTTTGGCGATATTTTCGGAACCCCGATGGCCAACACGGCGGTCCTGCCTTTCCTTAACCAGAACGGCAAGATGTTTGTTTCACTGTCGATGTCCGACGGCAATGTCGCGACACAATCGGGCGTGCTGGCGATTGTCGAGGTCGAAGCGTTGGCTGACGGCAAAGTTGAAATAACGCTGGAGAAGGATGTTCTGAATTTACTCGCAGCAGACGGCAAGAACTTTGCGTTTAAGCTTTAGAAATTAAGAGTTTTTAACACAAAGCTCACAAAGGGAAGACACAAAGGGCGCAAAGTGTCTACTTCATGAGATTTCTTTGTGTTCTTTGTGAAAAACTTGGTGTCCTTTGTGTTGACGACTTATTCAGAGTTTGTAGTGGTTCGATAAGTGTCGGCTGGGCTTATGAGGTTTCAATCTCAAATCGCAAATCGAAAATCGCAAAGCGATCGCGGCTTCACATTGTTCGAATTGGTCGTGACGCTGACGGTTCTCGCGGTTCTCGTGATGGGTACGATACCGCTGGCCCAAAATGCGGCGAAGCGTCAAAAAGAGATACGGCTGCGTGAAACGCTGAGGCAGGTTAGGCAGGCGATTGACGAATTTAAGCGCGACACGCTGGGTGCATGTCCGCTTGGTTCGGTAACGACACGCAACCCAACACAGTTGAATCAGAATGTCCCGACTGACCCGCGAAGCCGGGTTGTCATTGACGACTGCACTATTTTCGACTCCACGAATCTCGATCGGTATCCGCCGACGCTTGAGATATTGGTGAACGGCGTTCAGGTGAAGGATCGTGGCATTAGCCTGACGGGCGGGAGCGGAATCAGCGGCGATACGAAGCAGGCGACGGACATAAACGCGACAGAAGAGGTATTAAAGGTTTACCTGAGGAAGATGCCGGTTGATTCGATGACCGGCGAATCCGACTGGAAGCTTCGTTCTTCATATCAGGCTGCCGACGACGATAGCTGGGACGATGTTAACGTTTTCGATATTCGCTCGGCATCCAAGGAAATAGCTTTGAACGGAGAAAAATACAGTGACTGGTAATTTAAATGCGGAATGCGGAGTGCGGAGTGCGGAGTCAGAGATTGAGTCCGTTGCTACGCCGTGTCCGAAATTCCGCATTCCGCACTCCGCAATCCGTACTCAAAAGGGTTTTTCGCTGCTTGAGTTGATGATCGCTATGTTCATACTGATCATTCTTATCTCGGTCACGGTACCGACATACCAGCGGACGGTACAGCACGCGCGCGAGGTGGTTTTGAAGGAAAATCTATGGCAGATGCGTCGGGCGATCGACCAGTATTCTTCTGATAAAGGAAAGCCGCCGCAATCTATTGAAGATCTGGTAACCGACAAGTATTTGCGTGAGGTTCCGACTGATCCGATAAGCGAAGATAAAGAGTGGGAAGAGGTAATGGGCGATGACACGTCGTCGCCGGAAGCCGAACAGGGAATGAAAGACGTGAAAAGTAAGGCCGGCGGAACCGATGCGGAAGGGAAAGAGTACCGAGACTATTAAAAATGGAAAATGGAAAATTGAGAATGGAAAGTTGGCATCGGACGTCCTTACATTTTCGCTTTTTCACGCTTAAACGAATTACCTCAAAATAATGTTATCAGTATTAACCCAACCGAATTTTCCTAAAGCCGCGATAGGTTTTGAAAAACACAGCATTACGGCGCTCAGCCTGCAAAAAGAGGGCCGCGGTATGTTTGGCATCAAGCAGGCCGCGACGATTGAATTGCCGACAAACCTTCTGGTACCAAGCTTTTTGGATCGGAACATTTCAAACGCGAAGGAACTGATGGTGCTGCTCGAAGAAGCCGTCGTGTCGGCCGGTTTGGTGGGGCAAAAAAGCTGGTCGATCTCACTGCCAAGCAATGCGGCCAGGTCCGCCATCCTGACACTGGAAACTGCTTCGGCTAAAGAGGAATCAGAAGAGATCCTTGACTGGAAAGCCGAGCAAAGCTTCGGGGCACCGGCCGCCGAATTGAGGATTACGCGGCAAAAGATCGCACCCGACAAAGAAGGTAAATCGCGTTATTTTGCGACCGCCGTCAAGCTGTCCGTCATAGACGAATACGAAACGATATTTGAGAATTTTGGATGGAAAGCCGGGTTGATTCTTCCCCGTGCGGTGAGCGAAACCAAATGGCTTACGGACGATTCGAATAAGACAGACTCGCTGCTGATAAGTTCACAAAGCGACGGCTTTAGCGCGATTCTTTTACGCGGCGGTGAACCTGCGGTTATAAGGACGGTAACGTGCGGCGTCGCGGAACGCAACGACGAGATTTACCGGCTTCTGATGTTCTACAACGACCGCTTTGCGTCCGGCGAAACCGAAAAGCTTCTCGACAGAATTTTGCTCATCGGAAAAGACCTTGTACCCGCAAAAATAAAAGAGATCTCCGCCGAAGCTCTCGGCCGCGCATTAGAAATTCTACGTCCCGACGAGGTCGGCCTGAATCTCCCGGCAAGCAGCCTCAGTTTCGACGACATCGCCGCACCCGCCGGGTTAGCGGCCTTTGGCTGGCGATAGAATTCACAGGCAGAAACGCGAGCGTAAACGAGCGTGCCGGTTTTTGAGCCGCTGCACGCTAGTTTACACTCGCGTTTCTGCTGTGAATCGTTCGTTTCATCCCAACCAGATTTCATTTCGTCACATTTACGGATTAAATTCACCGGTTCCGACGTATCTTTATCATCTAATCCTGTGTTTGCACCACGGAACATTCTGTATAACAATGACGTTTCAAAATTAGCACTATGACTTCATACGCGCTTCTAAAGCAAGAGATAAGACAGCTTACAGACGGTGAACTGATAATTGACGCCATCGGCGGTAGGGAAGATGGCTTTGAAGAGCTTGTTCGCCGCTATCAAAGGCCGATCACCGGTTATGTTTTTCGAATGCTCGGCGATTACGAATCCTCGCTCGACGTCACACAGGAAGTCTTCATAAAAGTCTACAATTCTCTTCACCGCTACAGCTCCGAGTATAAATTCTCTACCTGGCTTTACCGCATCGCCCACAACGCCGCGATAGACCACATGCGCCGTAACTCCGTAAATCCGCAAAGTATCGAAACCGAAAACGCTGACGGCACGTATCAGCTACAGATCGAGAGTCCGAACCCGTCACCCGAGCAAGACCGGGAACGAAGCGAGTGGCGGACAGAGATCGATCAGGTGGTTCGGCGGCTGCCCGACGCATACAAACAGTTGATATTGCTAAGGCATGCTCAGGACCTGAGTTACGACGAGATCGCGGAGATCACCCGCCTGCCGCTGGGAACGGTCAAAAACCGTTTGTTCCGGGCAAGGGAAATGATGCGGGATATTCTTGTCGAACGCGGATTTGCGGGAATTTAGAACAAATTACAGTTTTACGTAATGATGGTGCCGGGTCTATCGGAAAATGTTGATTGTCCGCGCGATGAAATCGCGTCTTACATAGATGGCGAGATGTCGCTGTCGGACGACGCCGCATTTGAAGAACACCTCAGCGGATGCGAAGTCTGCCGGTCCGAACTCAAAGACCAAAAAGAATTTCTGCTCGCCCTTAGCTCTTCGCTTGATAGCGAAAAGGACATCCCGCTTCCAAAAAACTTTACCCGCATAATCGTAGCCAATGCTGAAAGCCGCGTAACCGGTCTGCGCAACCCAACCGAGCAGTTTACCGCTGTCTTTATCGGAGCAGCGTTATTCCTTTTTATTTTGTTTGCTCTCGGAGGAGACGTTGAAAATTTTATTAGGATTTATGGAAGCGTAACCGAAAAGCCGATCGCTGTCGGTTCCTTTCTGATTCGGCAGATCTTTAATGTTTCATTCAGCATCGCCGTAGTAATCCGTTCGTTGTTTTCCCATTTGAGCCTTGCCTGGGCCCTTTCGACATTCGGGATAGTGTTGGCGGCAACGTTACTTTTTGCGGCTTCGCTTTCGATAATTCGCGGCCGCCGCACGCAGGAAAATTAACATACTTCCAGTGATACTTTCAGCATCGCCAAGCCATCGATTCGAATATTTCTTCCCATCGGAATGGCGGACTTCGTTGCTGGCGTTATTGATGATCATCTCGTGCCTCTCCTTTTTTGCTCACGCCCAGATCACGACTAATCAGGAAGACAATACTGTCGTTGTCGAATCAGCTCCCGACATGGAGATACTTTCGTACGGCAAGACAGTGATCATAAAAAAGGAAGCGAAGGGCGTATTGACGTTTGGCGCGGACATTATTATCGAGGGCCGGGTTGAAGGCGACGTCGCGGCGATTGGCGGTTCCGTCATTCAAAAAGAGAATGCGTATATCGGTGGTGACGTTATTATTTTGGGTGGCAAGTACCGCCCGGAAAGTGCGAACCCGCTTCGGAACGAAGGTAAAGAAACGGTTATGTACGCGGGTTACGAGGAGGAACTTCGAGACCTGACGCAGAATCCGCTGCAAATATTCTCGCCCGCTATCTCGCTTGCGTTTGTTGCTCAGCGAATAATTTCCGTTCTTTTCTGGTTCATAATTTCGCTGGCATTTGCGACCATCGCTCCCGGAGCGGTCAGCCGGGCGATCGCCAGATTTAGCCTCTCGACCACTAAAGTCATTGCCATCGGATTCTTCGCGTTTCTTGCAGCCGCCGTCTGTCTGATTGGCGGTTTCAGCATTCTGCCAACATATCTTAGCGCCGTTTTTGGTATGATGGTTTTTATGATGTTGCTGCTGGCTTATGTTTTTGGCCGGGTTGCACTTCAGGTCAGTTTCGGTAAATTGGTGCAAAAGCATCTCTTATCAGAAAAGAACCAATCCGAGACGCTTGCTATATTGATCGGTGTGGTCGTTTGGACCCTGCTGCTTTCGATTCCTTATCTCTGGACATTCGCTCTGCTCGCACTCTTTTCCGCCGGGATCGGCCTCGTTTTAACCGCCAAAACGCCGACCGGCTGGAAGACGCGATAAACCGCCATCCGCTTTGTTTACAAATCTTTACAATTTAAATCAAACCTCCAAGTTAAAATTTACGTCTTACATTGTTTGAAGGCAACTTTTGGTCGCTCGGGACGTATTAATAAGAGTTCATCCTAACCGGAAAAAGACACCATGCGTAATAAGATCTTACTTTTTGCAATAATAATTTCGTTGAGTGGGCTGGCGTCCGTGACATTCGCTCAAACAGCGACTATCGGGCCGAAGAACTCGGTTGTTACAGGTGATGTCATCTCGGTCGATGCTGGCCGAATAATACTACAGACGAAAGATGGCGAGCTTAACGTTGGGCTTTCGGACAAAACTGAGTACAAACGCGTTCCCGCGGATAATCCGAGCCTGAAAGCAGCCACTCCGGCGGCTTTTGGCGAGATCGGTGTAGGCGACAAGCTGATGGTGCTTGGAATGATGTCCGCGGACAAGAAAACTCTGCCGGCCAAATCCGTCTACCTGATGACGAAGTCTGACATCGCCGATAAGTTGGCGAAAGAAAGGGAAAGATGGACAACGCGCGGCATTTCGGGACGAGTCGTTACCGTAAACCTGGATACCAAACAGGTTACTGTCGAGGTGAGAGGATTGGCGGCGGCTACTTCCGTCGTGCTCACTCCGAAACCGGAAGCCAAATATCGGCGATATGCTCCGAATTCGGTTAAATATAGCGAGGCGAATGTCAGCAATTTTGCCGAATTGAAGGCCGGCGACATGCTCAGGGCCGTCGGTGATAAGAGTGCGGACGGTGCAAGTTTTGCCGCGGAAGAGATTCTTACCGGAGCCTTCCAGACCGTCGCGGGAACGGTCAAAGCTGTAGACGCGGTTAAAAATGAGGTCGTGATTACTGATTTACAGTCGAAAAAAGATGTGACGGTTGAACTTGGATCGGCGTCTCTTTTGAAAAAGTTCCCTGAACAGATGGCCCAAATGATGGCCGCACGGCAGAGTGCTCAGGCTGGCGGTCCGGGTGGTCCGGGCGGGCAAGCACAGGGACGGCCACAGACTGGGACGGGAAACGGCCAATCAGGTACGGGACCGGGCGGTGGTGGATCTCCGGGTGGCCCTCGCGGCGGAATCGACGATATGCTCGAGCGGTTTCCGAATATCACCGCGGCCGACCTGAAGGTTGGTGACATGATTGCGGTTTCAAGTTCCAAAAGCACAAATTTGGATCGCATAACGGCGATCAAATTGCTGGCCGGAGTCGAACCTTTCATCAGGGCGGCTCAGGCGACTAGCGGCGGACAACGCGGTCAGGTCACGCAAAGTCTGAGTATTCCCGGACTGGAAGGCGTCAGCTTTCAATAATATTTTTTACGTATCGAGAATCTGGAACGAAGGCAGTTTTATAGTTCCTCTTTTACAAATTACCCCATCAAAGGCGAACTGAAATGAAATTTACGAGACTTTTTATACTTAGCGGATTAATTACATTATTTTTTAATATATCTATCGTTGCCCAGCAGAACGGCAGCCTGGGCGGGCAGGTCGTAGACTCGCTCGGAGCGGTTGTGGTCGGAGCATCTATCACCGTGGTTTCCCCGGCCGGAGCCGAGAAAACGACAACCAGCAATCAACGCGGCGAGTTTGCGGTGGCCGCTCTTGCACCGGGTAAATATACGGTCAAGGTGTCGGCAGCAAACTTCTCGCTTTACGAGAATACGGAAGTCGATGTCGCAGCCGGCCAGCGCGGGGCGCTAATAGTGACGATGACGGTTGGCGGTGTAGAGGAGCAGGTCGAGATCGAAGGTGACGGTGGCGTATCGACCGATCCTGCAAATAACGCTGGTGCGACTGTATTGAAGGAGAAAGAGCTTGAGGCGTTGCCGGACGATCCGGATGAGCTGGAGGCAGCATTGCAGGCCTTAGCCGGGCCTTCGGCAGGGCCCAACGGCGGTCAGATCTACATTGACGGATTTACCGGCGGAAGGCTCCCGCCAAAGGAATCGATCCGCGAGATCCGCATCAACAGCAATCCTTTTTCAGCCGAATATGACAGGCTCGGTTTTGGGCGTATCGAGATACTGACCAAACCGGGCTCGGATAAATGGCGTGGAAGCGCTTTTGGTAACTTTAATGATGAAAGCCTGAATTCCCGCAACCCATTTGCCGTGAACCGGGCGCCCAGCCAGTTGAGGGCGTACGGCGGCAACCTTTCAGGCCCGATACAACAGGGCAAATCGTCTTTCTTTATAGATATTAACAACCGCGATGTCGATAACAACACGGTCGTAAACGCTCTGCTCTTGGATTCTGCGTTGAATCCATTCAGCTTCCGTGAGGAGTTTCAGATCCCGAGCCGCAGGTTTTCGGTAAGCCCCAGGTTCGACTATGCGATCAACGATAAGAATACCCTGATTGCCCGTTATAGTTTTGAAAGATCATCTGTAGAAAATCAGGGAATCGGTAATACATCGCTTCCTTCGCGGGCGTACGAGACAAAAAACGTCGAGCATGAACTGCGGTTAACGGAGACGATGATCCTTAATCCGATAACCATCAATGAGACCCGTTTTGAATACAGTTGGGAAAAACGGGAGCAGGCCGGGGATAATTCGATTCCGACGATCTCGGTCGCGGATGCCTTTTCGGGCGGCGGATCGCAAATTGGTTTGAGCTTCAACCGTTCAAATACCTGGGAACTGCAAAACTTCACAACTACGGCCTTGGGGAGGAACACCGAGCATGCTTTGAAGTTCGGCGTTCGGCTCCGGGGAATTAGCTTTACCGACCAATCCGAAAATAATTTTGGCGGGAATTTTACATTTATAAATCTGAACAATTATCGGGACACTATCCTTGACACCGCAATACCGACGCAGTTTCTCGTTACAACCGGTGAACTTCAGCAGAAGGTCTCCCGCACAGATGTCGGCCTGTTTATCACGGACGATTGGCGGGTAAGTCCGGGCCTGACGCTCAGCTTTGGCTTGCGTTATGAGAATCAAACAAATATCGGTGACAATCTCGATTTTGCACCGCGATTTTCGTTTGCCTGGTCGCCGGGAGCCGGCGGTGCACGTGCACCTAAGACCGTTTTCCGCGGCGGCGTCGGTGTCTTTTATGACCGTTTTAGCGAGAATTTGACGCTTCAGGCGTTGAGGTTTAACGGCACGTCGCAGCTTAGTTTGGTTGTCAGTGCAAACGACCCTGATCCGGTTCGGCGTGCGGCGGCTATAGCGCTTTTGCAGCAGCCGGTCTTCACACTCGCCGGCGTAACGAATGTTCCGACGGCAGCGCAGATCCTGGCCGCTTTGCCGCAATCGAATACGATCCGTTCAATCGCCGGCGATTTGAAATCGCCGATGATGATACAGGCGGCGTTCGGCGTCGAAAGACAATTGCCGGCGAAAACGACGTTTGCGTTTTTCTATGTGACATCGAGAACGTATCACGTTTTGCGATCGCGAAACATAAATGCCCCTGACTGTCCATTGCAAATCAACTGCCTGAACGCACCGCGGCCGCAGCCTGCGCTTGGCAATATTAATGAATACGAATCGACCGGCATGTTGGATCAGAACCGATTTAACATAAATGTCCGTAATAACTACAATCGTAATTTCTCGCTTTTTGCGAACTACAGCTTGGGATTTTCGAACAGTGATACGGATGGGGCAGGAAGTTTCCCTGCATACTCGTATGATCTCGCCGACGAGTTCGGCCGGTCGTCATTCGATATCCGGCACAACTTTGTAATCGGTGGAAACTTCAATGTGCCGTGGGGCATTTCGCTGAGCCCATTCATTATCGCCAACAGTGGACGGCCGTTCAATATCACGCGCGGCGTCGATGCGAACGGCGATGCATTATTCACAGAGCGTCCGTCATTTGCGACAAATCTGAACAGGCAGTGTAATTTTGGAACAGTTACAAGTCCAACAATCCGAAATTGTGTCGTTCAAACTGCATACGGAAATTTTGACTTGCAACCGATTGCGGGTCAGACAATTATTCCCCGCAATTACGGTCAAAGTCCAAATTCTTTTACGGTTAACTTAAGGGTCGGAAAGAACTTCGGATTTGGAAGCTCGCCGCAAACCGCGGTTCGGGCTGGCGGTGGCGGTGGCGGTCAATCAGGCGGCGGTGCAGGCCCTGCGGGTCTTGGTGGTGGCCGCGGACCGGGCGGCGGCGGTGGCCCTGGCGGTGGCGGACCCGGCGGAGGCGGCGGGCGAGGCGGTATGGGAGGCTTTGGCGGAGGCGGAGGTGACGTAAGAAAGCCGTACAACCTGAACCTTAGTATCAACTTCAACAATCTGCTGAATACGGTTAATCTGGGTACTCCGATCGGTAACTTAAGCTCGAGCAGATTTGGCCAATCGACTTCAACCGGCGGTGGATTTGGCGGCTTCGGAGGTGGCGGCGGATCAAACTCCGCAAATCGCCGTGTCGAGTTGTCAGCCCGTTTTAGTTGGTAGGACGATATGGAACGCAGTATATTCAAGGGAGGCGGATGCTATGACGGATCGTTCACCTCCCTTTTTAGTTTGCCAAAGTAGGTAGTGAGTTTAATGTTATGAGAAGTATTTGGGTGGCAATAATTGTTGTTGGTCTTGGTGTTATAGGCGTTCTTGCTCAGAGCGAAAAAGCGTCGAAGGCACCGTCCGCAATTGTTCCCGTTAAGACCTTTGCCGCCGAGATCGAAATGGCAAAGCTCGCTTTGGCTGCTCATGGCGGAGACAAGCTAAAGGCCATGAAGACGTTAGTCGTGAAAGGCTCGGTTGATGTTACGGCTTCGGTTAGCGCTCAGGCGTTTCCGGCGACATTCGTCACGATCTTTGCCGGGGAAAAATACCGGATCGAGATCGCGAATCCTTTTCAGCCGCTAAAACAGGTTTTCGACGGCACGCAGACTTCCTCTACGGTTCGCGGCGGTTTTACGCTTCCGCCGATAAACCGGTTGGGGCTTCCGCTGCTGCAGCATTTGGGCGAACAGGGATTTGTGATTACCGCGTTGCCGGAATCAAAAGCAAAGAAGAAAGGTTTTCGAATGACCTCGCCCGAAGGCCTGCACACGGATTTTTATCTCGATGAAAAAACGAATCAGATAAAGGGCTACGATTCGAGCTATGAAATTGATGGAAGATCTGTGACGACGGCGGTTGAGGTTGATAAATATCGAATTGTGGATGGAATTACCATACCCGAAAAGTACGCTCAGCGATTCGATACCGAGCAGTTGACGATCTATGCGAACTTTAAGGCGAAAGAGATCGTTGTCAATTCGGAAGTAAAGGACAGCGTTTTTTCATTGACGGAGTAGTTTGGAGTTCCGCCTTTAGGCGGCTTCTCCCGTAACTGCGACGAATAGTTCGTGCACGCTCGTTCACACTCGCGTTTCCGCCCATATCGGAGGTAATGTCTTTTTCCAAAAGTAAGAGCCACTGAATGGGAACTCTTAACTCCAAAACTGTTATTTGGCAAATCGGCTCGACTTCCACCACTCGATCGTTTTTTGCAGGCCTTCTTCCAAACCGACCAGTTTTTGATATCCGAGCCACTGTTTAGCACGAGAGTTGTCGGCCTGTGAGTGCTTTACGTCGCCGGTGCGAGACTCCAAATATTCAGCATCTAAACCAGATTTTCCGGTAATGGCTTTAAGTACTTCAAGCAGTTCGTTCAGCGAAACTTTTTCGCCGTTCGCCGTGTTGATCACTTCGCCAATGCCGTCGGGTGTTTGAGCGGCCTTCAAATTTGCATCGACCACATTTGAGATATAAGTGAAATCCCGGGTCTGCGCGCCGTCGCCGTAAATGACCGGCGCCTGGCCCTTCATCAATGAATCGATAAATCGGGAAATAACACCGGAATATGCTGATGACGGATTCTGGCGCGGGCCGAAGACGTTGAAGTACCTAAGCGAAATTGTCTCAAGCGAGTAGACCTCGTTGAAGACGCGGCAGTAATATTCGCCTGTAAGCTTTGCCGCGGCGTACGGAGAAAGAGGCTCGGGACGCATTGTCTCTAATTTAGGAGAGATGATTTGATCGCCGTAGGCCGAGCTTGAGGCTGCATAGATCAGCCTTTTGACACCTGCATCGCGGGATTTTACGAGCAGGTTGAATGTTCCGTTAACGCAGGCCTGGTGGGTTTCGGCGGGATTTTCAACAGAGCGAGGGACGCTTGGTAAGGCTGCCTGGTGAAAAACTATCTCTACGCCAGCGATCGCTTTCGCCAACGCGGCATCGTCATTCAAGTCTCCCTCGACAAAGTCGAAATCGCCTGATATCTCTTCGAGATTCTCACGATAACCTGTGGTCAGGTTGTCGAGAATCGTCACTTTGGCCCCCTGACGAATCAACTCCTCAGCAAGGTTGGAGCCGATGAAACCAGCACCGCCGGTTACAAGACATTTCGTTGTTAACGACATATAAGTCTAGTAGGGGAGATAAGGAGACGGGAGACTGGAGACCGAGAGATGAGTTTGTTCCTAGAGTATTTTCCCCATAGGTCCCCCTGTTTCTCCCTTTCTCTCATCCTCCGTGTCTCCTGGCTCCAGTCTTCTTCACCGTCCGACGCCGACATATTCGAAGCCGAGTTCACGCATATCCGCTGGTTCGTAAATGTTGCGTAGATCGGCGATCTTTGGCGATTTCAAAAGGCGTTTGACCTTTTCCATGTCGAGTGCCCGGAACTGGTTCCACTCGGTAATAATGACCAGTGCATCGGCCCCTTCGATGGCTTCATACTCGTCGGACGCGTACTCTATCCCGTCGATAAAATGTCTCGCTTCATCCATTGCCACCGGATCGAAGGCCTTGACGCTGCCGCCAAGCCGAACAATTGCTTTGATTATATCGATGGCGGGTGATTCGCGCATGTCGTCGGTTTCGGGTTTGAAGGAAAGGCCGAGAACGCCGATCCTCTTACCCGTAAGCCCGCCTACCAATTTTTCGATCTTCGGGATCATCGCATCGCGTTGACGTTCGTTTGCCTCAATCACGGCGTCGACAATCCGCGTTTCGACCCCAAACTGATCTGCAACCGTGGTTAAGGCCCGCGTGTCCTTCGGAAAGCATGAGCCTCCGTAGCCAGGGCCGGGATGCAGGAACTTGCGTCCGATCCGATTGTCCATACCCATCCCGCGAGCTACATCGTGAACATCGCAGCCGATCGCGTCGCAGAGATTGGCAACTTCGTTTATGAACGTGATCTTGGTTGCGAGGAATGCATTTGCGGCGTATTTGATCAGTTCCGCTGCTTCAAGCGATGTAATGACGATCGGCGTTTCGATAAGGTAGAGCGGTCGATACAATTCTTTCATCACTTCGACCGCGCGTTCTTCATTGCTGCCTATAACGACGCGATCAGGGCGCATAAAATCGTCTATTGCCGCTCCTTCACGGAGGAATTCCGGGTTTGACGCGACGCCGAACTCGGTCTGAGCGGTTGTATTTTCTGCCACGAACTGTCGAAGCCACTTTCCCGTACCGATGGGCACGGTCGACTTGGTAACCAAAACCTTGTAGCCATTCATCGCCCCGGCCACATCTTTTGCAGCCTGGCGGTAAAAACTCATGTCAGGTGTACCGTCCGGCTGCGGCGGTGTTCCGACAGCCAGAAATACAACCAAGGCCTGCTCTACAGCCGATTTGATATCCGTCGTGAAATGAAGCCGGCCCGCTTTGACGTTCTTTTCAACAATCTGGTCAAGTCCGGGTTCGTAAATCGGAATAATGCCTTTATGTAATTTTTCGATCTTCACCGTGTCGACGTCAACGCAAGTGACATCGACGCCAAACTCTGCAAAACACGCACCCGTGACTAACCCAACGTATCCGGTGCCGATTACTGCAATGTGCATATGAATATATTGTTTATTTTAATGATCCAAATGGAAAAAATAGCAAAACAAAAACAAAATTATGCGGGTCACATTCTAAAAACATGACCCGCATTGAGTTCAGATATTATAAGAACTATTACCGCCGAATTTAGCGGGTTGGGCTGACAACGACCACTCCACCACCGATCTCGGTTTCGTTACCGCCGCCAAAAAAGACGGCAGCTCCAGCTGCACCAGCAGCGAGAAGGATAAGCCATGGCCATCCTGTAAACGGAACAGGAGGAGCCGAGTTCGGACGCAGACACGGCTTACAACCGGTCTGGGCAAGGTTGCCGGCCGTAGCCGACGTGCCCGCCGCGATCTGCTTATCGGTGGAACCTTCTCTCATTGTGACGAGGCCTGCGGTTGCATCCACGTGAGTGTGCGAACATTCGACTTCAACCAGAAAATTATCGGCTTGGCCAGCGTCCGCCATAACCGTTGTATCTCGCGTGGTAATCGTTGTTGCAACACCGGCGGCGTTGGCAACTCTAGTCTTGCCCGAACTTAGAATACCCACGATGCCGTTATCAGAAAAATTTAAGACCAAATTCGAATCCGCCAAAACTTCGACGCGGCCCGCTTTACCAAGACTGATCACCGCACTCGAATCTGCTCCGGTTACGATCGTGCTGCCGGAAATGATCGTGGCGTTGGATACAGCTCCTTGCCCATTAACTGTTACCTGGCCGGTTACTGTGATCTCACCATTCAGATCTTTTGCCGCAGCCAAAGCAAATGATGACGAAACGCATATCACGGCAACGGCGGTGAATGAAGCAATGAACTTACGAAAACTATTTTTGACGAACATGTAATTAATATCCTCCTGGAACAATTCTTATAATACAAGCAATTACAAACCATCGCAATGGCTAAATGGTTTCAAATAGAAACAAACAGAGCGGCTATCGTGTAGGGCTGACCACATTATTATTGTTGCCGCCTTGTGAAACAGCGATAAGCACAACCGCCACCGCACCCGCCGCGACTACGGCCCAAATCCAATAATTCGATCCGCCGCTCTTAGTTTGAGCTTTTCCGGATGCCTGGATCTCCTCGCCGACTTTCAATGTCGTGGTTTTCCCATCGACAGTCCTGATATTAACAGTACCTAATGATCCTAAAACCGTCAATCGGCCTGCGTTTAATTCTCCGTCTACCGATTTGTCGTCAAATGTGAGGTTTAGGGAAGAATTCGGTCCCAACTCAATTTGCCCGGCCTTGCCCATACTAATTACGGCACTCGTATCATCGGGAGTTGTTATCGTGCTGGAAGGAAAAATAGATCGCCCGCTTTTGGCGGACTCGCCGTTGACCAAAACGACTGGAGTTTCCCCATTAACGTTTTTACCAGACACGGTAAGTTCACCGGCAATTCTTCCCGAATTAGCCGAAGCAACCATAGAAGTGGTTGTGAGTAATGCCACAAATACGCAAGCCGTGAGGGTCTTGCGGATCCAAAGTTTAGAAATCATAATTCTCCTGGTCTTTCGCCCGTAGCGTTGATGTAAAACCAAGCTATAAAATTTTTGCACAAATTGACGATTGGTGTCAATAAAAACCACCTTCAAACGTGCAAAACCCCGGAATTCGCCGGTTTCGTGCTGAAAATCTTCTAAGCTTAGCTTTAATAAATACTTATATCACACTTCTAATTCCAATTTAAAGAAAAATTTGCACGGTTTGAAAGAACATCGGCCGAATCTCTTATTGACAATAAAGCGGTGCCGAAGATGTGTCGGAACGGATTGAGATTTATATTGATCCAGCCTTCGATTTTGCAGTGATTGCTTGATTCCTTTGCCGTAAGCGCATTTTTTTGGTTTAATTTGGAAGTCCTTCTCAAAATCAAGGAGATCTATTTTATGAAATTACGATTGCTCGTTCTTATCATTGCGTCGTTTGCGGCCATCTCTTGCGGCGGCGGAGTTCAGAATCAGCCTGGTTCAAACGTAAAGTCCGGGGATTCGGGCAAGAAAACTAAGATCGGCTTTGCGATGGCAACCGTGAGGGAGGAACGATGGCAGCGGGATCGCGACGCCTTCAAAGCCCACTGTGACAAAATTGGGGTCGAATGTGTGATAACAGTCGCCGACAACAGCTCGGAGCGCCAGGCCAACGACGTGGATAATCTGTTGACGCAAGGTGTAGACGTACTCGTTATCGCACCAAACGATGCTACACAGGCCGCCTCGATGGCCGCGAAAGCAAAGGCGCAGAATGTCCCCGTTATCAGCTATGACCGGCTGATCAATTCCGACAAGATCGATCTGTACATTTCGCACCAGGTTCCCGTGATCGGTAGAAAAATAGCGGAATACGCACTCCAAAAGGTGCCGGAAGGCAACTATGTTATGGTTTATGGCTCACCGACCGACAATAACGCCTTAATAATGGAAAAAGAGCAGTTAGCCATTTTGAAGCCGGCGATCGACAGCAAAAAGATCACGATCGTAGCCAACCAGTTCATCCCGGGATGGAGCCCGGATCAGGCGTTGAACTTCGCGGAGAACGCGTTGACCCAGAATAACGACAATATAAAGGCGTTCGTCGTGTCGAATGACGGAATGGCTGGCGGTGTAATTTCTGCCTTGGGTAAAAAGGGTTTGGCGGGCAAAATACTGGTGACCGGACAGGATGCTCAACTCGATGCTTTGCAGCGGATCGCTGAGGGGAAACAGGCGATGACTATCTATAAAGCGATAATTCCGTTAGCGAGCGGAGCCGTCGATGCGGCCGTAAAACTTGCAAAGAAAGAGGCATTGACAACGACTCCTTTTAGCAACGATGTAATAGGAAAGTCGATTCCTTCGATTCTTTTAGAGGTTGTAACGGTCGATAAGGACAACTTGATGACGACGGTAATTCAGGATGGTTACTCGAAGTTCGAGGACGTTTATAAGAACGTGCCGGAAAACGAACGGCCGAAACGGCGGTAAACATCGGCGTTGTTATGGATGAATTAGTTTTAGCCGGCGATCTTGGCGGCACTAACCTGAGAATTGCCGCGGTCGATGCCGCCGGCGGCGTCATCTACCGCGCCGAAGCCGAAACACCAAGGCACCCTAATGCCGGCAAAGTCGTCGATGCGGTCGTTAATCTCGCGATGGAATGCCGTGAGGCGGTGGGAAGAGACCGGGACGTTAAAGGTTTTGGCTTTGCCATTCCGGCCATTATCCAATTTGATGAGGGAAAGATCTTTAGCTCACCCAATTTGCCGGAGTTGAATGGCTTTGACCTTTCGGCGGAATTGGCGGATAAACTTGGCTTAAAAGTCACGCTGGAAAACGACGCAACGGCGGCGGCCATTGGTGAACACTGGCTTGGGGCCTCGCGCGGGTTCGACAGCTCGATCTGTGTTACGCTCGGCACCGGAGTCGGCGGCGGCATTATTTTGAACGGACAACCGTTAAGGGGCCTTGATGGGACGGCGGGCGAGATCGGACATATTTGCGTTGAACCGCTCGGCGTAGCATGCGGTTGCGGAAGCTTTGGTTGCCTGGAGCAATATTCATCGGCAACTGCAATAACCCGAATAGCTATTGAGCTGAAATCCGAATTTACGGAATCTGAGCTCTCAAAACTCAATACGTTCGATGCCTTAACCGTCTATAAGTTTGGAATTGCCGGCGACCCTCTGGGTATCGAAGTTTTTCGACGTGCTGGAGTATATTTGGGCATCGCTCTTTCCGGACTAATAAATGTGCTGAATCCGGAAGTGATAGTAATCGGTGGCGGAGCGGCCGAAGGCTGGGATTTGTTTATCGGGCACCTTCGCGCGGAAATACGGAAAAGGGCGTTTCAACAACCGGCGGAACGTGCTAAGATCGTTCGCGCAGCCCTCGGCGGCGATGCGGGTATCGTCGGGGCGGCTCGTTTGGCGTTCGGAAAAACCGCTTGATTCGGGATAGTGAACGCAGCATCTCCATCGATCACATTATGGACGTTTACCATAAAATTCTGACTAGGATCTACGAGGTTACCGGTGGTAAGGATACGGTTGAAGTAGATCTTAACGACCTGCTCAAGCAGGAAGGTTTTTTCTCGAACATCGACAATATTGCGTCTCATTTGACGACGGAAAGTTGGATTGCCGAAACTCCGAGGCCGCGTGTCATAAGGCTGACTCATTGGGGTGCTGCTGAAGCAAAACGCGTGCTTACTAACTCGCCGGACACGCCGCGGGAACTTTCTAAAGATGCGAACAGGCTGCTGGCCGAATCTCGCGAACTGATCATTATGCTTGAAGAGTTTGCGGTCTCGCCGTCGGGAACGAACTTTAAGACCATCGAAAAACGCTTTGCCGATCTGACTGCGATTTTTGAGCGAATTCGGGAGAAGGTCTAGGTTGGGCTTGCTTGTTTAGGACCTTTTCAGATACAATCATCGTTTCGTGCGATGCATAAGACGAGTCTAGTGGGTTTCGCACCCACTTTTTATTTGGGTTTAAAGCGATGGAGAACGGTTCGATCGAAGAGGGAATTCGGCGGATAGCCAAAGAAGCGGCGGCCTCAAACAGTGTTGAATTTGTCCACGCCGAGATTTTAGGGACGAAGCGGAATCTGACCGTAAGAGTTTATATCGATAAGCCGGATGGCGTGACTCTTGAGGATTGCTCCGCCGTCTCGAAGCGAATGGAAGCCGTACTCGACGCCGACGATTTCATTCCGTCGGCTTATTTGTTGGAAGTTTCATCGCCGGGTTTGGAACGGGAGCTTTACAGCATTGCGGATTTCATCCGATTCATCGGGCAGCGTGTGAAGGTGAAACTCGCAAGTCCGGTTGATGGGCAAAAGGTATTTATCGGGCAAATTGCCGCCGTCGAAGAGGGCGAGATAGTTATTGAAGAAAAGACACGCGGGATGGTCAGGTTTTCGCACACGGAAGTTGTTAAGGCGAATTTGCGGGTCGACCTCGAACAGGAATTTAAGAAGCAGCGTTGATCGCTGCGAATGTTGGATAGCTAATTTATGACATCATCGATCGGACAGAGCATTGAAGCATTGTGTACCGAGCAGGGGCTCGATCGCGATATGGTCATTGAGGCCATGAAGGACGCCGTAAAAGCCGCCGCCCGCAAGCAATTTCGCGCCCAGGACAAGACCGGCGACAGCATTCAGGTTGAATGGAACAACGAAGAAGGACTGATCGAGATCTCGCTGCAGAAGGTTGTGGTCGAGGAAGTCGAGAATCCTTCGGCCGAACTTTCGCTTGAGGAAGCTCAGGAGCTTGCCGGTGACGAGATCGAATTGGGCGATATGCTTCAGATACCGCTGCCGCAGGAAGAGATGGGACGCATTGCCGCTCAGACAGCAAAGCAAATCCTCGTTCAGAAAGTGCGCGAAGCGATTCGTGAAAAGGTTTATGACGAATATGTTGACCGAAAGGGTGAATTGATCAACGGAACGGTCAAGCGATTCGAACGCGGTGACATGATAATCGATCTCGGCAACAATCTTGAGGCGATCTTGCCGAAGCGTGAACAGTCGCGCGGCGAGATATGGAATCAGGGTGAACGAACCCGCGTAGTGATCGTCGATGTTTCGAAAGATCAGAAGGGTCAGCAGATAAGGGTTTCAAGGGCGTCCTCAGAGCTTGTTAAGCGGCTCTTTGAGATGGAAGTGCCGGAGATCTACGACGATACCGTTGTTATCAAATCGGCCGTTCGGGAACCGGGTGACCGTGCAAAGATCGCCGTCATGTCGAATGAAAAAGACGTTGATCCGGTCGGTGCCTGTGTAGGAATGAAAGGCTCGCGGGTCCAATCGATCATCAAGGAACTGCGCGGGGAGAAGATAGATATTATCGAGTGGTCGGACGAGCCTTCGGTATTTGCCGCAAACGCTCTTTCGCCGGCAAAGGTTTCGCAGGTCCGCATTACCGACATCAACAAACGCAAAATGGAAGTGATCGTAGGCGAAGATCAGCTCAGCCTGGCGATCGGCAAGAAAGGACAGAACGTGCGGCTCGCAACTCGGCTTGTCGGCTGGGACATCGACATTGTCAGCGAAGACGTGCTGAAGAAGGAAATTGCCCTGCAAATGGGCAAAATGATGGCGTCGGGCGAGGCTGTTCCTATCACCGCACTGCAAGGTGTTTCGTCGAATCAGGCCGAAACTCTGGGCGAGAAGGGAATTTCGGACGTTGAAACTCTCGCGGCGACATCGACCGACGATCTTGTGGACATGCTGGACGTGAGTCTCGATCAGGCGGAAGCGATTGTCGCGTCGGCGAAGGCGATCGTCGAGGCACGCAATCTGGAAGTTGCGGGACCGGAAGCCGCAGATGAAGAAACGACTGTAGCGGAAGAAGTTTCAGCGGAAGAGACACCTGCAACCGACGAGATCGGACCTGAGACCGAAGCTACTCTCGAAGAGACGGCTGCCACGGAGGAAGAAACTGCGGGAGAGATTCCGGTCGTCGAAGAGCCGGCCGTCGAAGACTCCGAAATTGCTGAGGAGGTTGAGGAGCCGAATGCGGCGGAAACCGAGTCGGAATTTGGCGAAGCTTTGGATGAAACCGCTACATCGGACGAATCAGAAGAAAAGCCTAAGAAGCGCACAAAAAAAGATACGGCGGCAGAGGCCGAAGAAAATGCAGCTCCGGACGAAGCATCCGGAGAATCGGAAGCTTAATGAGCCCGACCTGCTGTTCGGCGACGGTTTTCTGAAAACCTCGCTGAATTGAGAAAGCTCGGATAATAATCCGGCGACTAACAACTAAATATGCCAATTGGTAAAAAAATACGGATCTACGATCTGGCACGTGAAATAAAACAGGACGCCAAGCGCGTCATGGAAGAACTGCGCCGCGAGGGCGCCGACGTAAGCGTGCCGTCTAATTCCGTTAGCCACGAACTCGCAGAGAAGATCCGGCTTCGCTATTTTCCGAAGGCGGAAGTCGCTCCGAAACGGGCAATTAAAATTATTAAGGCGACGAAGAAAGAAGACACTCCGGCAGTCGAAGACACAGAACAGCCGGTCGACGTCGAGGAAACCCCGAAGCTGGCGGAAGCTGTCGAGGCTGTTTCGGAACCGGTTGCCGAAGAAATATCAGCGGACGAAGAATCGAAAACGACCGGAAAGCCCCGGAGTGTTTACAAGCTGCAGAAGAAGGCTGCTCCGACTGTTGACACGAAGGGTGAAGCTTCCGACGCCGATGAATTTGAAGATGCGGCTGAAGACGCGGGAGATGTTTCAGATGAAATGACGTCACCGTCGCTGTCCGCCCTGGACGAAAACGGTGTGTCAGGTTCAACCGAGGAAGCACCGGCAGTTAAGGCGACGGCCAACCGCATTCTGCGTCCTTCGGGTACTCAGATCAAGCAGCTGACGTTGACCCGCGACGCCCTGGAAAAAGGTGTCAAACCGGGCGAACGTGTGGTCAGCGAGGCCCCGACAAAGACCGGAAAACTTGTTACCGAGCCAACGCGTGATGCTAGAGGCAGACGCACCGATCTTCGCGGAACACCGGGCGAGACCGCGGCTCCGCAGATGACGTACACGCCGCCTGCGGACAATCGCCGCCGGCCGGGCCGTTCGGGCGGAAGAAAAGGCAAGGACGCGAAGGGCAGATTTGCCGAACGCGATCAGGATACACCTCGACTGCGAACGATCGAAGAGCGTGTTGCCGATCAGGTTGGAAAGAAAGAAGCAGGAGAGCTTACCGCAGTTCGTTTAACCGAAGGAGCGACCATCCGTGAGTTTGCCGAAGCTTTGGGCATTACTCCGCGAGACATCGTACAGCTCCTGATAAAGCGTGGAGTATTTGCGACCCTCAATCAGCCGATGGGCGAAAAAATGGCCACCGAAATGGGTCTCGACTTCGGCTACGACATCAGCTTTGTACCGTTTGAAGAAATGGTCATCGAGCAGGAGTTTGAAGAGCTGATAGCAGCCGATGCCGACGACGAAGAGCTTCCACGGGCTCCCGTTATCACAGTTATGGGACACGTCGATCACGGTAAAACATCGCTTCTCGACGCTATCCGTTCGGAGCATGTGGCCGAAGGTGAGGCGGGTGGAATTACGCAGCACATCGGGGCTTACAGCGTGTTGGTAGCGAATCCGGAAAAACTCGACGAACAGCGTCGCGTAGTTTTCCTTGACACGCCGGGCCACGAAGCCTTTACGATGATGCGTGCGCGTGGAGCCAAGGCGACAGACATAGTAATTCTTGTCGTTGCTGCGGACGACGGCGTCATGCCCCAGACGATCGAGGCGGTCGAACATTCAAAAGCGGCGGGCGTTCCGATCATCGTCGCAATTAACAAGATCGACAGGCCGGACGCTAACCCTGACAAGGTCAAACAGGGCCTCGCCGGATTGGGACTTCAGCCGGTTGATTGGGGCGGCGATGTCGAGATGGTTCCTGTGTCGGCCAAGATGCGAACAGGGTTGGATACTTTGCTTGAAACAGTTTTGCTTCAGGCAGATATTTTGGAATTAAAGGCGAGCCCGACGCGTCGTGCGGCGGGTGTTGTTCTCGAAGCGAAGCTCGATAAGGGCCGCGGCGCCGTTGCGACCGCATTGGTTCAACAGGGAACGCTCCGCGTGGGCGATCCGTTCATCGTCGGACAATTTTACGGCAAGGTCCGTGCTATGTTCTCGGATCGCGGTGAGATCGTGACAGAGGCCCAGCCGGCAACTCCGGTCGAGATCTTAGGCTTGCAGGGCGTTCCGCAGGCAGGCGACTCGTTCCAGGTAGTTTCCGATATCGATCGAGCACAGACAATCGCCGGCCAGCGTCAAATGCATGCCCGTCAGGCGGCTATGCTGAAGACGACGAAACGCGGCATAGAATCGCTTGGATTGGCTGAGATCAAGGAATTGCTGGTTATTCTAAAAGCCGACGTCCAGGGTTCCGTCGAAGTTCTCAAGGGAACGCTCGAGAAGCTTTCAACCGAGAAGGTCAAGGTACGCGTTATTCGTGCCGGTGTCGGTGCGATCGCCGAATCCGACGTATTGCTTGCGTCGGCAACGCAGGTTGATGACGCATCGACGGCCGTCGTCATTATTGGATTTAACGTCAGGCCCGGGGCCCGCGTCGCGGACATTGCCCGTCACGAAGATGTTGACATCCGTCTCCATTCGATCATTTATAAGGTCGAAGAAGAGATCAAGGCCGCGATGATCGGCATGCTCGACGCTATCGAGAAAGAGGTCATTCTTGGAAAGGCCCTCGTTCAGGAGACGTTCAAGGTTTCGAAGGTTGGTGTTATCGCCGGCTGCCGCGTTACCGATGGCGTTATCAAACGTCAGGCCAAGGCTCGACTTATCCGTGACGGCGTTGTTGCATGGGAAGGCGAGATCGCCACGCTCAAACGCTTTAAGGACGACACGAATGAGGTCAAGACAGGTTTTGAGTGCGGTATCAGCCTCGTTAATTTTAACGACATAAAGGTCGATGACGAGATCGAGGCGTACATCATCGAAAGGACAGCAGCAACGGAGCTTTAACGGGGGTTAAACAGTTATGCTCACTGAAATTAGGGAAAGAAGTGTCGTAAACGGTGGCCGAATAACGCTGCCGCCTCTGGACTTACCGGATGGCACCGAGGTCGAAGTAATCGTCTTGGTTGAGAAAGCGGAAGAACACGCGATGGACACGACCGAGTATCTGCTTTCAACCGAAGCAAATCGGAAACATCTCGAGCAGTCGATTCGAGATGCCTCCGATCCGGATAAATTGATTTACGTTGATATCGAGAAATTATGAAGATTGTTGGGTTCGTTCCCCAGGCGTTTTCAGATTTTAACGAGTGGGTCATTTTCGATAGAAAGATTTACGCGAAGATTGTGGAATTGATAAAAGACATTCAGCGAGATCCATTTGACGGGATTGGTAAGCCCGAGCCACTGAAACATGCTTTTAAGGGTCTTTGGTCAAGAAGAATTTCACATGAGCATCGGTTGGTTTACGAAGTGAGGGATGACCGGATCGTTATTCACTCTTGTAAATACCATTACGAAAAATGAGACGCCCCGAGAAAATGGCTGAGGCCTTGCGAGAAGTGATCGCGGAAGTTGTTGGTTTCGAACTCGAAGATCCGAGGGTCTTGGCAGTTACGGTAACGGACGTAAAGGTTTCGGACGATCTACGCGACGCGAAAGTTTATGTGCTCGTTGACGGCAGCGAGGATGAAATAAAAAAAGCGTTATCGACGCTGCAGCGGGCCGCTGTCTATGTTCGGCAGCAGGTAGCCATGAATCTAAGTTTGCGACACGCCCCGCATCTTTTTTTCGTCCGTGATACCGCAGAAGAGAACGCCGCAAAGATCGGCGACATCCTACAGGATCTGAAAAATAAGGGTGAATTTGAGGAAAGGACGGAAAATGAAGGATAAAGGATAAAAGATAAAGGATAAACGCAGAATTCAGATTTATCCTTTATCCTTTATCCTTTATCCTTCCCTAAAGAGTGTTAAGTCAAGTAGTTGAGCTAATTGAAAATAAGCAGAAGTTCGGTATTACAACGCACATAAAACCGGATGGTGACGGCGTCGGTTCGTCGCTCGGGTTGTGCTGGCTGCTGCAAAGTTTGGGTAAATCGGCTGAGGTGATCGTACGTGGCGAAGTGCCCGCCGCTTATCGAACGCTTCCCGGTGCGGATAACATTCGCGATATCGAGAAGGTCGACCGTGAGTACGATGCTATATTCGTCATCGAATGCTCCGACCTGGAACGTCCGGGAATCGCCGGACTTGAAAACGAATTTACCGTCAACATCGATCATCACGCAACCAGCGAACATTTCGGCACGATCAACTGGATAGATTCGACAGCCTCGGCAGTCGGAGAGATGATTTACAACCTGTGCAAGGCCATCGGTGGCCGCGTCACTCGCGAGATCGCCGAATGCGTCTACATGGCGCTCGTCACGGACACGGGTTCGTTCCATTTTTCAAACACAACAGACCGCACGTTAAAGGTCGCTTCCGAATTGATCAAGGCCGGGGTTAAGCCTGCCGAGATTTCCGAAGCGGTCTATAATAATTACCCCTGGTCGAGAATCGAACTGATGCGTCAGGTGCTAGATACGGTAAAGCGTGACGAGTCCGGCAAGATCGCCTCGCTGAGGCAAACGCTACAGATGCGTGCCGATTCGGAAGCAGTTGACGGTGATAACAATGGATTTGTTAACATTCCTCTCGCCGCCCGCGATATTGTAGCCGCGGTTTACATGCGGGAGGTCGGGCCGAACGAATTTCGCGTAAGCCTTCGTTCCAAGGGCGACATCAACGTTGCCCGCGTGGCCGAGAAATTCGGCGGCGGCGGTCACCGAAACGCAGCCGGACTTCGTATCGCCGGAGATTGGGACGAGAAAGAACGGGAGCTTGTGGAAGCAGTGCTTGACGCAGTCGAAAGATCAAACGGAGATTGGGCAGGAGACATCACGCAGGCTCCGGATTTGCTTTAGGAAAAACATGTTTGTATTTGTCGTTTAGATTTTACGACCAGTCCCACACTGGCGGGCAAGCCCGCCTCTAAACGGTCCGTAGATCTAACCGTTTAGTCCAATGCCCGAAAAAAAAGAAAAACGATACAAATGGCGGCGGGATGATTATCGCGAGCACACCAAAGGCCTTCTGATGGTTAATACCGGTGAGGGCAAAGGTAAAACTACGGCTGCGCTCGGCGTGCTTATCCGAGCGGCCGGCCGCGGGATGAAGTGTTGTCTGATCCAGTTCATGAAGTCGAAAACCGACCGCTACGGCGAGCATGAATCGCTCGAACAGCTTGGCGTCGAGGTCTACACAATGGGCGACGGCTTTACTTGGGATACCAACGACACGGCACAGGACATAAAAACGTCTGAAGAAACCTGGGCATTATGCGTCGAAAAAATGAGCAGCGACGAATACGATCTACTCGTGTTTGACGAGATCGTCTACGTGTTGGATTATAAGTTCCTCGATATCAATAAGGTGATGGATGAGGTGCGGCAGGTACGCGAATCGCAGCCGCATCTGCACATCATCATGACGGGACGAAACGCTCCTCCCCTACTTGTTGAAGCGGCCGATCTCGTCACAGAAATGAAAGAGATAAAACACCCTTTTCACGAAGGTATTTTCGCGCAGCAGGGAATAGAGTTTTAGCAAAAAAACACTCGTTTGGAAATTTGCTACACCTATCAGCCATCAGCTAAATACACCCCAGATGAAATCCGAAATTGACCGCCGAAAACCCGAAGGACTTCTTGACTATTTTTCGCTCGCGGTAACGACCTTCGGCGTAGGTTATCTTCCCCTGATGCCGGGAACGTTTGGATCGGCCGTCGGGGTTGCGATATATTGCGTTTTTACGCGGCTGGACGGAATCTGGGAGCGTCACTGGGCCTTGATGCATCAATTAAGTCGCGATCAGGCCCAAGCAGTTTCGATCGGTGCATTTCTTTTTGTCTTCCTATTGTTCGTTCTGCTTGGTGTTTGGGCTTCGGGCCGTTCTACCGAACTACTCGGAAACTCGGACCCGCCGCAAGCTGTAGTCGACGAGGTCATGGGTCAGTTGATAGTTTTTCTTTTCGTACCGTTTGGTATAAGCTGGCCGCTTGTTCTGATCGGCTTTCTACTCTTCCGCCTTTTCGACATTTGGAAGCCGTATCCGATCGATTCGCTTCAGGTCCTTCCCGGCGGAATCGGTGTTTGTGCTGATGACATTCTTGCCGGCGTTTACGGCGGTATTTGTCTTTCGATTATTTACGCGATCAGTCTAAGCATATGAAAGTAAATGTTTTACCGGGTGACGCAACGGCAGCGGAATTCCGAAAGACCAAGATCGATGGCGACGTGATCGTATGTCGAGAATGCCTGATCTCCGGTGATGTCGATGCCGATGCGCTGCCTGAATTTTGGGAACAGCGTGCTCGATTTATTCTTTCCGCCTTTGGCGAAGACGATATCGAATATCACGAGAGGGTCGCTGATGAGTTGGCTAAACTTATCGATCTCAAAGAGGGGACGGAAGTAAATTTGTGGTTCGAGTATGAACTGTTCTGCAGTGTGAATATGTGGTTCTGCCTGTACTTGCTGCAAGAAACAGGAGCCGAGATCTACCGTGTCCATCCGCTCGTGCTCAAAACGGATAACCGCTGGAAAGGCTTTGGCGGCCTTGATCCGGCGGCTCTCGCAACGTGCTTCGAGGGCAGAAAAGCATTGACGTCCGAAGATGTCGCACTAGGTACCGACCTTTGGAATGCTTATCGCCACAATGATCACACACGTCTTCGCGAGCTTTCAAAAGTGAATTCTAATAGCTTTCCTTATCTTAAAGAAGTCTGCGAGGCCGCGATTGACAAAGAAACGCGTCCGCTAGAGATTCTGCAAGATATTCGAGCCGAAGGGTTTAAGACTTTCCCTGAGATATTTCCGGAATTTGTAGACCGTGCGGGCCAGTATGGATTTGGCGATGTTCAGATTAAGTATCTGCTCGAAAAAATTACATAGCTTCGTCGTTTTTCGGAGTCGTCTCCACTTCGGCTTCCGGGTCATCCTGCTGAAATATCCAACCCTTTCGCCAAAAAAAGATTAGCAATGCCACCGTGACAATGCCCATAAATGCGAGCGTTAAAAAGTAGCCGTGCTGTGTTTTTAATTCGGGCATGTTGTCGAAGTTCATCCCATAGATACCGGCTATCAAAGATAGAGGCAGAATGATCGACGACAGGATCGTCAGCGTCTTTACTACGTCGTTATTCTTGTTTGCGACGACCGAAAAATGGATATCGAAAAGGCCGGCTACAAGATCGCGATAATTTTCGGCGAGGTCCGAAATTCTAAGCAGATGATCGTGAACATCACGGAAGTAGGGCAAAGTATTCGCCGGGATCTGCGGGAACTCGCCGTGCGACATTCTGTATAACACTTCAAGCTGCCGCACCGAGATACGTTTCATTCGAGCAACGCTCCGCCGAAGGTCCATAATGTCCTCTAAAATCACACTACTCCCTTTTTTCATGGTCAGCACACGTTCTTCGAGGGCGTCGATCTCGGTGTCGAAATCGTCGACGAGCGGCATGTATAGATCTACGATATTGTCGAGGATCTGGTGCAGAACGTAAGCGGCTCCGCGCTCGCACGCGAAGGTGCTGCTCCGTACCTGCTGCTTAACCGCTTTGATGCTGCGAAAGCGTTCGACGTGGAATGTGACGACAAAGTTTTTGCCGAGATAGCCATCGAGTTCTTTTGTAACGAAATTATTAGCCCGTGTCTCGTCGGCCCTCACGCCGTGTATGATGAAATAAAGATAGTCCGGAAAAGCCTCGATCTTTGGCTGGTTTCGCGTCTCCAGGCAGTCCTCGACAGTTAAGTAGTGGAATTTGAAGACGTTCAGCAATACTTCTTTTGTGGCGTTTCGCTCGTCTTCCGTCTCGCCCCTGAAGTCTACCCAAATGACGTTGGTTTCGTCCGCAAGAAGCTCGGGAAGATCTTTTACGGCAAAACCTTCATCGATGTGGTTCGAATCTTGTCGGTAGACGAACACCTCCATAAATCCTTTTTGTTGATGATCTTCCATACGTGCCCAATCGCCGCGACAATGATTGGAGAAGTTTAGCATAAGCGTTTGAAAAGCGGGACGCCTTGCAATTCGTGCTGACGGTCGCCAATATATTTCAGGTTGATCAATTTATGAGCGAAACAGATATTACACTTCGGGTGGACGCCGTAACCAAACGGTATGGCGATTTTACTGCTGTCGAAGAACTGAGTTTTAACGTCAGGTCCGGCCGCGTTTTCGGCTTTCTCGGACCGAATGGGGCCGGGAAAACGACGACTATCCGCATGATCGTGGGTATAACCGGGCCGGACGAAGGAACGATCGAGCTTTTCGGACAGCCTATGTCTTCGGATCTTCAAAACCGCATCGGTTATTTGCCGGAAGAACGCGGACTTTACAAAAAGATGAAGATCGTCGATCAGCTCCGATACTTTGCGGCCCTGAAGAATGTGCCGCGGCCTATAGCCGATAAGCGGATCGATAAGTGGTTGGAACGAATGCAGTTGTCCGAATGGAAGAATAAAAAGACGACCGATCTTTCGAAGGGAATGCAGCAAAAAATACAGTTCATCTCGACCGTGCTGCACGACCCCGATCTCCTCATACTCGACGAGCCGTTTTCGGGCTTGGACCCGATAAATGTTGAATTTATGATCGAAGTCTTGGCTGAGTTCAAGACACAGGACAAGACGATAATGTTTTCGACACATCTAATGGAAACCGCCGAGCGGCTATGCAACGACATTCTTCTGATCAATAAATCGAGACGAGTAATTTCGGGGAGTTTGCGTGAAGTGAAGGCAAGCTACGGGAAAAACCTCATCGCGTTGCGAATCATCGGAGGCGAAAAGGTGCTCGCCGATAAGACTCTGGTCGATAAAGTCACCGAGCATTCGGACGAAAAAGAGATTGAACTGGCGGAAAATGCGGACGCTCAGGCATTGCTGCGAAAGCTGATTGAATCAGGGGCATCGATAACAAAGTTCGAACAGATCGAGCCGAGCCTCAACGATATTTTCATAGAGCAGATCGGAGGCCTCTCGGAAACGTGAGAAATGTGATGTGAGAAATGAGAAATGGAAATGGAGGATCGACAATGAAATCAAACATTCTCAAAGAGAAGTCATATAAGTTTGCTCTGCGCGTTATTAAACTCTTTCAATTTCTATCCACCGAGAAAAAAGAGTATGTATTGTCAAAGCAGATCTTGCGTTCGGGTACGTCCATAGGTGCAAATATAGAAGAAGCTTATCAAGGTGAATCGAAGGCCGACTTCATACACAAATTGGCGATCGCCAATAAGGAAGCATTCGAAACACATTATTGGCTAAGATTGTTTCGCGACAGCACGATTCTTGAAGCTAAAACGGCAGAGTCTATAATGGCCGACTGCGATGAAATTCAACGTATGTTAGTAGCAGCCATTAAAACCGCCAAATCCAATCAGTGATCACGATATCGAATTTCTCACATCTCATTTTTCATATGCGTAAATTCCTTGCCGTCGTAAAACACGAATATAAGAAAGTCGTTTTCAAATGGTCATTTCTCATAGCGACGCTGTTGCTGCCCTTTCTGGCGGCATGTTTCGCGGTCGTCCCGGCGATAATCTTTTCATTGAAAGGCGAACCGACGCGGATAGTGGTCGTTGATCCGTCCGGCAAACTCGCTCCACGGCTGAAGGAAAGTCTGTCAGCGGACAAATTGATGGAAAAGGCTCGTAGAGCGATGACGGACTCGATGGCCGACCTGAACACTTCGCAGGCTGAAAAAATGAATCAGAACAGCCAGGTCTTCTCATCAGGCTTTAGATTCGTCGATTTCGACGCCAAGCAGAAAACATCCGAACAGATTCGGCGAGAGCTGATAGAAAAGATCGTTGCGGATGAGATAGACGCGTATCTTTTAATTCCCGAGAACTTCACTGCAACGAACGCGGTTTTCGAGTTCCGCTCTCGCAAAGCGGGGGATTTTGCCGACAGCAGGTCGTTTGAAGAACTTCTGAATGAGGCTGTTCGGTCGCAGAGGCTGGCGGACGCGAATATCAGCAACGAGAAGCTGAAGGAATTAAGCGCAAGTGTAAATTTTGACGGAAGCGGTTTGAACGAAAAAGGCGAAGAGAAAGACAATGGTGCCACATGGGCCGCCGCGTTTGTAATCGGACTAATGATTTACATCACGCTGGCAATCTACGGTCAGGCGATAATGGCCGCGGTCGTGGAGGAAAAGGAAACGCGCATCGCAGAGATACTGTTCTCGTCGGCACGGCCGTTTGAACTAATGATGGGCAAACTGGTCGGAGTCGGGCTGGCCGGGCTCACGCAACTCGGAATATGGGTGGTTTCAGCCTCCGCACTCGTCACGTTTCTGGCCACGCAGGCGGATTTCAGCGAGATAATGGTCTCGCTGCCCGTTATCACGCCCCTGATGATCGTTTACTTCCTGGTTTTCTTTTTGCTCGGATTTTTCATCTACGCTTCCATCTTTGCGTTGATCGGTTCGATGGTAACGACGGTGCAGGAAGGCGGACAATTTTCGTTTCCACCGATCATGATTCTGCTGATCGGATTCTATTTTAGTTTTGCGGTGATCCGAGATCCTAATTCCAATCTTTCTTTTTGGGTTTCGATTGCCCCATTCTTTGCCCCGATAACGATGCCAGTCAGAATTCTTGCGGAGACGCCGCCATTCTGGCAGATCGCGCTGTCCTTTGTAGTGAACGCTGTCGCGATCGCGGGCCTCGTTTGGTTGGCGTCACGGGTTTATAGAGTTGGAATGCTGATGTACGGCAAAAGGGCTACAATTCCGGAAGTCTGGAAGTGGATAAGGCAGGCATGACCGAATTGATTTGAAGGCGATCAATCCTCGGGATTGCCGGGTCGAACACGCGGCTTTTCGAGAAGTTCGACAATGTCCCCGATAAGAAGATCCGGTTCGAATGGTTTCGTACAATACTTGTCAAAACCCGCTTCGAACGCTTTCTGCTTGCTTTCCTCGGATGTGAAAGCGCTAAGGGCCATTGCCGGTATCATTCCACCTGATTCCAGGGGGAAATCTCGAATCCGGCGAATGAGCGAATAACCGTCTTCGTCCGGCATTCCGAGATCGGAAATAATGATATCGGGCAGTGTTGCATCGGGATCAGTGAGGGCGGCGATAGCGGTTTTTACGGATTCGAAACTGGTAACTTCGGCCCCATTTTGCTGGATAAAGAGATGAAGCACTTCGCGTGAATCGACATCGTCCTCAACGATCAGTATCTTTAAGCCCCGAAGAAGTTTTCGATTTGCCGTTTCGATTGACGGTAATTCACCGCTCACAGCACGCTCACCCTCTCTAAGCGGCAAAGTGACGGTAAACCTCGACCCTTTGCCCATACCATCGCTTTCCGCCTGAACAAAACCGCCGTGTTTGGCGACAAGGATCTTTACGATCGACAGACCGAGCCCGAGACCCGCGTTGATTTTCGCCTGATCGACGTCACCCTGTGAGAATTGCCGGAAGATATTCGGCAGTGCTCCGGGATCGATTCCGTGTCCGCTGTCCGTTACCTGGATGGCAACGGAGTCCGGACCGGTCTTAATTTCAATAGTGACGTTGCCGCCTTCAGGCGTGAACTTGATCGCATTCGATATCAGATTGGTAAAGACCTGCTGCAGCCGGTTCGAATCGCCGAATAGAGGAATGCTCTCCGAATCCGACCTTAATTCAAACTGGATGCTTCGTGTCTCCGCACTCGGTTTCTGCGCCTGAAACGAATTGCGAACTATCTCATACAAATTGGTCGGACGATATTCGAGACGCAATTTGCCGGAGGCCACGCGGGCCGAATCCACAAGGTCGTTTATCAGTTTTGTCTGAAAACGGGCACTCCGTTCGATGGTTTCGAGCGCATTCTTTTGAGTCTCATCGTCGACCTTCTTCGAAAGAAGTATTTTCGACCAACCTAGAATTGCATTTAGCGGCGAACGCAACTCATGAGAAACGAAGGCGAGGAAAAAGTCCTTTGCCCGGTTTGCCTCGACAGCCTCTTCACGAGCCTTCTTTTCGCGATCGTGGACCTTTGCCAACTCCTCGCCGGCTAGCTTTTTTTCGGTGATTTTCTGAATCACGCCCATCATCCGCAGAGGTTTGCCAGCTTCGTCCAGAAAAGATTTGCCTTCGGCACAAATCCACTCAATTGTTCCATCGGAATATAACAAACGAAATTCTTCTTCGTATTTGATACCTTCAATTCGGGATTTCCGCAGAAACCCATCTACGAACTCACGGTCGTCGGGGTGGATGGTGGCCCTAAACTCTTCATATTTCAGCGTTTCGTATGCTGGCAATTCGAAAAGCTCATTGCAGCGTGGCGTGGAGTAAATGCGATTTTCTTTGTAATCCCAAAACCAGAGGCCTATCTCGGCGTTCTCGGCGGCAAATAAGAGCTGCTCGTTAGCGGCTTTATTTGGTTCGACCTGACTTTTTCGCTCCGAAACCGATTGCCCGCAGATAAATACTTCGACCTTTCCGTCGCGATCACCTACCCGCTGAACGAACACCTCCATCGCGACTTTTTCATCGGCGCTGATCCTGAAGTCGACGATCAGCTTCGAATATTCGCCGTCAATTGAGCTTTCGATGGCTTTATCGACGATCTTGGCCGTATTCTCCGACGATTGCCAAAAAACCGTCTGCGAGAATTGTTGGCCCGTCAACAACTTCGGGTTCGTATTCGTAGTTTCGAAAATACGGCCCGTCATACTCAATACGTTGCCATCCGCATCGAGAGTGCCAAAGAAGTCGAAAATATTTTCGAATATAGCCTGATTGTGCGCTACGAAGTCTATCTCCGACGTCAGACGGGTCATTGAGCTTTTGTCGTTCATATAGCTGCGCCCGGCCAGGCAGTCGATTCAATGCCTTTTTTGCGGGCGTAAATGCAGAAAACCTCGTTACATTGTTCATGTAACGAGGTTAATCTTAGCAAAAACGACGTAAATACGCTTGGCCAGTGGAAAACTTGCAAACTATGCCGTTCGCCTACTCGTAACGAGTCGAACTACAAACAGTATCGCTGCCACTACCAAAAGCATCCACAGCATACCACCAAGGCTTTGCCCGGAGACCATACCCAACAACCAAAGAACCAATAGAATAATAATAATCGTTTCTAACATCCCTTTTGTTCTCCTAAATAATAAATGCGCGAGGATATTTTTCATATCCTTATGAGACTTATATTCAATTTCCGTGCCAATTTGAGTTGAACGGGCATAACTTACGGCTTCGCTTATAATTACGGGTTTTACGGTGTACTGCTGCATCGGTGAAATACCGGCAATCGTATCGAATCCAAGCGCGGATCAGCTCGGTTTGATAGACGTAAAATGGGGGAAAATGTGTACTAAAAGCATACGAGATTTAATGTTCGGAGATGGCACGTCGATGAGAAAGGCTAGTTTCCAACAACCTTTATAACTAACTGATAGCTTGGCACAAACTTTGCACATCGACGGCTGAGTAGGAACAAGACGGCTGATGGGGCGAAGAATTATCCAGCGTCCTGGGTATAAACTTTTAGTAATTTGAGTTTTTGTTGCCGATTCCATGGGGAAAACGTCTTATTTTGATACAATGAGTGAAAACCGAGCCCAACGATTTCAATCACAGACTATGGCAAACAAAGCCCTCGTAATCGACGACGATAAATTGGCCCTCGACCTCATGACGTTTTACTTAACGTCCGAGGGTTTTCAGATCGATACGGCAGAAAACGGAACGGATGGCCTTAAACTGGCCAACGACAACGAGTACGACATAATCCTTACTGACCTGAACTTGCCTGATATTAACGGGATAGAGATGGTGCGGCGGTCGAAGGAGATATCGCCGCAGACTGAGATCATTGTCGTTACCGGCGAATATTCGGTGGAGAAGGCGCTGGAGGCGACGCGTGTCGGGGCCTTCGATTACATTGTAAAACCTGTCGATCCTGAAAAGCTGTTCGTCGGTATAAAGAACGCGGTCGAGCTAAAGCAGCAATGGCAGATTAACAAGCGCCAAGCTCGCGAGATAGAGGAATTGAAGGGCCGATTAACAAGCCGCACCTCGTACGAAGGAGTTATCGGCGGAGCACGTTCGATGCAAAATATCTACGAGATAATCGAGAACGTTGCCGAATCGGACGCAAATATTCTGATTCTGGGAGAGTCGGGAACGGGTAAGGAAGTAATCGCGAACGCCGTTCACTATAAGAGCCACCGTTCGGGAAAGCCGTTTGTGAAGGTAAACTGCTCGGCCCTGCCGAAAGACCTTATCGAATCACAGTTATTCGGACACATAAAAGGATCATTTACCGGAGCGAACAGCGACAAGGTAGGCTTCATCGGCCAGGCGAATGGCGGCAGCATTCTGCTGGATGAAATAGGCGAGATGCCGATCGATCTACAACCGAAGTTGCTCCGCGTCCTGCAGGAAAAAGTCTATTACAGGGTTGGGAGCGATAAGCCTCAAGAGGCCGATTTTCGACTAATATGCTCGACGAACCGCGATCCGTTTGAGGCGATACAGGATGGGAATCTACGCGAGGACCTGTATTACCGGATAAACACCATCGAGATTAAAATCCCACCGCTGAGAGACAGGATGGATGACGTTCCGATGCTTGCCGAGCATTTTCTTCAGGAGTATTCCGATAAATATAAACGCGATAAGATAAAGTTTTCACAGTCGGCATATGACCAAATGCTCAACTACAATTGGCGTGGAAATGTGCGTGAGCTGCAGCATGTGATCGAGCGGGCAATCCTGCTAAGCCGAACGGATACTATCGAAACAATGGATATTAATCGTGACCCGTCAGCTCCGGTTCCGGCATTCGAGGGAACAAATTCTAACGTCGATCGAGAGTCTGGTCGGCCAACGGCACCAGCGGAAAACGGCTTTGGCAAGGTTCGATTGTCGGGTGAGGAGCTATTTGGAGAAGTAGGCAAATACGTTGTGGACAGTCTCATGGAGCCTGTCGAGGGTGTCGAGCAGAGCGATGTATTTAACGGTCTTGAAAGCGGGATTGTGCTGGCTGCGCTGAAAAGGACGAAGGGTAATAAGCAGGCTGCCGCAAATCTTTTAGGGCTTTACAGACCCAGGCTTTATGGCATGATCAAGCGTCATAAGCTCGAGGAACAGATTTAATACTCAAAGATGATAAATATAGAAGCTCCTCCGCATTATTCGCGGAGGAGCTTTGTATTTAACAGCAGTCTGATAATTATCTATCGGGCAGGCACAGTTACATCTACGTCAATTTTGGTGTCCTTCGGTTTCATATCAGTTCTCAGTGCCAAAAAGTATATTGCTCCGCCAATGATCGCAACTACGATTATCATCGTGATTGCCCATATCAGATTATTTCCCGTACTGTTTTCTTCAGACATATCTCATTCTCCCATTTAATCAAAAAATCTAAACTTCGCGGCTGTCAGTGCAAATCTAGTGCCAATTGGTCCAGTCGCAAGATTTGCCTTTAGTCCTGCAAAACGTGCCGTTGCGACGCTCCTAAGTCGGTAAAAGTGTATTAAGATGATGCACTAAACTATGGCCACGAAATTTACCTAACTTATGCTGATCAAAGGTAACACTTGAGTTGACCTTGTCCATAGGGAGGATGCACGTCATCGGTTAAATCCTAACCAAACGCGACACTGCAAGACGCGTCTATCTAGCTTTTTTAGCTAATACGGTAGGAGCTACATCGCTGGCACGGTTTTTGCACTTTACCTTCCGTGACTGGAGAAAAGCGTTATTCACGAGCTTTAATCGCGCGTCAAAGTCTATTTTCAAGAGGGAAACAATAATGAAGAAGAAATTAGTAAACACAATAATTCTCGGCCTTATAGCCATCGGTTTTGGTGCTGCCATTGAAGTGGACGCCCAAAATCGGCGTCCGGCGGCGACTAACCGTCAAATACAAACCGTCCTCGTTAATATCGAAACCAAAACCGACACATTTAAGCGTGCAATGGATTCGGCGATGGATCGCAGCATTCTCAATAGCAGCAATGCCGAAGACAGATTTAGCGATTTTATTGCGGAATTCGAAACGGCTACCGACGCTTTGCGTGCGGGTTTTGATTCACGACAGGACGTAACGGCCGAAGTTAATGAGGTCTTAAATCGGGCGACCTCTATTAATCGATTTATGACACGTAATCGAATGAACACGCGCGTCCAGGCTCAATGGGTAAGTCTTCGCACTGACTTGAATACCCTAGCGGGTTACTACCGCGTAAGCTGGAACTGGAATCAACAAATGCCTGTAACCAACCCGTCATTTCCGGCCTATAGCTCGACCGATATTCAGCTTCGAAGCCTGCTGACACGGATAGAAAACAAAACCGACGTATTTAAGCGGCAAATAGAAAACGCCCTTGACCGCAGCCAGGTTAACAACACAATTCGCGAGGATAACGTAAACGATTTCATTACCGAATTTGAAAACGCGACGGACCGTCTGAAACAGAAATTCGATGATCGCAACTCATTGGGTACCGATGCTTCAGAAGTTCTCACTCGGGCGCTGTACATTAACCGGTTCATGACGAGAAATCGTTTGACGACCGCCTCGCAGACGCAGTGGAGAAATCTGAAAACTGATTTGAACACGCTCGCGGGTTATTACAGCGTCAGCTGGGATTGGAATCAACAAATTCCGAACACAAATTCATCATATCCGTCATATACGGCCTCGGATATTCAGCTCCGCAGCCTGCTAACGCGTATCGAAAATAATACTGACGTTTTCAAGCGTCAAATTAATATTGCCCTCGACAACACACGTCTAAATAACACAAACCGCGAGGACAATGTAAATGATTTCATCGCGGAATTTGAAAACGCGACTGACCGTTTGAAACAGAAATTCGATAATCGAGACTCTTTGGGCACCGATGCTTCGGAAGTTCTCACGCGGGCGCAGTCAATTGACCGGTTCATGACGAGAAATCGGTTGACGACCGCTTCGCAGACGCAATGGAGAAATCTAAAAACTGACTTAAACACGCTTGCGAGTTACTACCGTGTAAGCTGGAACTGGAATCAGACCACGCCTACATTCCCTTCAAGCGGTAATAACTCGGGATTTGATTCCCGTATTACCGGCACATATCGGCTGAACACGAGTTTAAGCGATGATGTGCACACCGTTATTGATAGATCATTACCTCACGACGCCACTGAACAACACGACGGCGTTACGCGAAATTTACAAAGGCGTCTAAATTCACCTGAAATGATCGCGATCGATAAGAAAAATCGGACAATTAACATGGCGTCCACTAACGGGCAGCAGATCGCCTTTGAAGCCGATGGCGTCGCTAGAACGGAAACGAATGATCGGGGCCGCACTATAACGACGACGGCAACCGCAGATCGCGACGGACTCAATATCAGTTACGTTGGTGAAAGATCGAATGATTTCTTCGTAACATTTGCACCGGCCGCCAATGGCCAGCTCAAAGTAACACGCCGAATATATCTCGAAAACAGGAATGATCAAATCACCGTTTCGAGTGTCTATGACAAGGTCAACAACAGTGCCCAGTGGTCATCCGTAAACAGCGGTGGTGCGATTAGTACCGGCACCGGTAACATCAACGATTTTCATATTGCGAACGGAGTCAGATTGACTGCCGTTTTGAACAACGCTGTCGATACAAAGGTTTCGCAGGTCGGCGACAGGTTTACGATGAATGTCACGTCGCCGTCGCAGTATCGCGGTGCGGTGATCGAGGGGCATATTGGTTCGGTCGCTAGTTCGGGCCGTGTTTCCGGCCGGGCAAATGTATCGATGGAATTTGACACAATTCGTCTTGCTAACGGAAGCAGCTACCGATTCGCTGGAATCATTGATTCGGTAAAAGCAGTCAACGGCGACGACGTTTCCGTGAATAACGAAGGAACGGTTCGTGACAGCAATCAGACTACTAAGACTGTAACTCGTGCCGGTATCGGAGCTGTTCTCGGTGCGATCATCGGAGCCGTCGCGGGCGGCGGCCAGGGTGCTGCAATCGGAGCCGGAGTAGGAGCCGGAGCGGGTGCGGGAAGCGTGCTGATAACAGGTCGTGACAGTATCGAGCTTTCACAGGGGTCAGAGTTTACGATCACATCGTCGGCTCCTGGCACCGTTGGCGGCAATCGATAAATGCAAAAAACACTTCAGGGTGAGCACGCTTGTGTTCACCCTGTTTTTTTAGGAGACTTTATGCCAAGAGAAAAGAGAGAGAAATCGGCTGACTATCCGAAAGGCGGCTGGAACATCAAAGAACTGGCGGCTGAAGCAAGCCTTACCGATGAAGATCAAATCCAGCGGCAGGTGTTGCGCGACGACGAATCGAAGGGTGATCCGGACGAGCGTGATTTAGCCGGCGCAATAGATGCGGACGAAACTCCGCATGGCCGGGAAGATACGAAAACAGTTTTAAAAAGAGAGGCGAATAAGAATGGTTGACGACAAATTGGAGCGTGACGAATTACAGCGGGCAGCGAACTACGAAGCGATCAAATCGGACGTTAAGGCAGAGGTTGGAGGCGAAATAGCGGCCGAAGCACAGGTTCCAACGGTTTCTCAGGCCCAGCGTGTCGAAGAGATAGCCGACAACATGCGGCATAAAGCCGTCGACGAAGTTGTCCAGACCGAAAGGGAAGTAGGCCGCGGTCGGGTCGTAGCCCGCATTTCGCAGATCGTCGATTATATTTTCTTTTTGATCTACGGACTGCTGACGCTGCGACTCTTACTTGCCTTATTCGCCGCGAGGCAGGGAAATGATTTCGTGCAATTTATCCGCTCGGTTACCGATCCGGTGTACGCACCTTTTAAAGGTATTGTCGCAAGCCCTGCAACCGCTGAAGGCTTTACGCTGGCATTACCGATCGTTATCGCAATTGTCGCCTACATGCTCCTTCATTTAGCAATCAACGGCTTGCTGCGCATCTTTGCACATCGAAAGGTCGCGGTGTAAACGTACTTGTAATCTCGAGCGATAGAGTGTAAAAGATAACTATCTCAGACCAAAGTTATTTCTACAGATCAAGGAGAAGAATATGTCAATTATTTGGACGCTTATCATAGGTTTGATTGTTGGGGCGCTTGCAAGACTGCTCTTACCTGGCAAGGAGGCCTTTCCCGAAGGCGCGGTTGGCTGGTTACTGACTGCTGTTCTTGGAATTGCGGGTGCATTTCTCGGAAGCTTTATTGCCCGAACCATTTGGGCAGGCGAAAACTACGCGGTAGGTTGGATAATGTCCATCGTCGGTGCCGTTTTGCTGCTGCTTTTGGTCCGATTGGTGATGGGGAACAGGAATGCCGTATAGGCGATTGTAAGCAAATTATTAAAAGAGGCTGTCTGAAAAGGCGGCCTCTTTTTTTGGCGCAAAATGAGGGATTGGCTTTAAAATGGATGAATGAAGGAGAAAAGAGTCGTTTTTAAGAGGTACGTGCAAGACCAGCCGATGTTGCTGCCGCCGAGTTATGA
>JANNST010000072.1:0-55417 GCA_031402865.1 Chloracidobacterium sp.
AAAACCTGAAAACACTTCGCCGGGGGTGTGGTGTCTGACCCGGATGGGGTTGCGCCCGGCCTTCTCGTTCGGGTACCTTTGCGGCGGGTCGCTACCGCTTCCGGTTCTGACATGAAGCAACCTTTTCCGCATTTCATTGCAACCAAACCTTTATCACTAGCGTAAAAGCTGATAATTCAGTTCTATTCACTTAAATTCATACAATTTGGAGGTTTCTATGTTTTGCAAATCATTTGCTTTTATTTTATTGGGAATCACTGCCGGTTCGGCGGCCTACGCGCAGACGCCGGAGTCCAGAACTGATAAGACTCCGCAGGCTTTCTCTTTTGAATTCAATAGCGGCGGAAGCTATCTGGGCGTTGAAACTGTAGAAGTGACGAAAGAGAACTTCAGTAAGCTCGGCTTGCGGGAAATTCGCGGAGTCGCGGTCGAAAAGGTAATGGACGGTTCGCCCGCACAAAGCGCCGGTTTGCAAATCGGCGATGTCATCCTGAAATTCAACGGCGAAGAAGTGACCAGTGTTCGCAAGCTGACGCGAATGATAGGTGAGGTTGCACCTGACCACCAGGCACGTATCTCGCTGCTTCGCGGTGGCAGTGAACGGGAGTTAAGCGTGACGCTTGCTAAACGCCCGACACCAAAATTCGAAAACGGCGTATTCGCGCCGAGGACTCCCGGCGGGTTGGGCAGGCTTGGCTTTCCCTCTATGAGCCCAATGCCTGATATGCAGAATCTGCCGCCAATGAGTGAATTTCCCTTGTTTCGTACCTATCCTGGCGATGACCGTGACGTTATGGTTTTGCGCGGCATCGGTGGCAGACAGATCGGCATTAGCATATCGCCTCTGACCAAGCAGTTAGCCGACCATTTCGGAGTTGAAGGCGGGGCGCTCGTTAACAACGTCCGTGAAAATTCGCCTGCGGCCAAAGCTGGTTTGAAGGCCGGTGATATTATTGTCGAGGTCGAAGGAAAGGAAGTTAAGGGAGACGTCGATCTGATCCGTGCGATCGGCCAAAAGAAAGAAGGGAGTGTAACCTTGACGATCGTTCGCGGCGGTAATCGCCAGACGATCTCGGTTACGCCTGAGGAAATAAAGGGCGAGTTCAACACATTCTTTGAATTTCCCGACGCTCCGGATGCACCAAATGCTCCGGCGGCACCCGGCAAATTCACGCCAGCCGCTCCGCTGACCCCGATGCCGTTAAACCGGCTGCTCGCTCCGGGACGAGTTATTTAACGTATCACCAACAAAGAAAAAGAAGGCAGGAACGTCCAATCGGGTTCCTGCCTTTTTTACTCTCAACTTTTAGTTCTTACCTACTCCTGCGGCTTTTTCAGCACATCTTTAGCCAATTCGTTTGCCTGGCTGCTGTAATCGCGGGACTTTTCCATCAATTTCTGATAATTCTCGCTCCGTTCCTTGAACTCGGCTTTGACAGTTTCGCGCACCTCAGTGTTTTTAGGATCAAAATTGTCGCGTAATTTTCGGGCCGCCTGGCGGTATTCCTCAAAAGCCTCAAGCTGTTTGTTCAATGCCTCCCATTTCAATCGAAGGTACTCCACATAGTCCGCGTTTACGTTCAATTCGCGCGCCTGGTCGATCTTGTCGAGAGCGCTTTTCCCAAGGGACGCGCCTTCGTTGATGATGTCAACAACTTCATCCGAAATCTTTCGGACAGCCGCTGTGTCATCAGTGGACATTGCATTCTTTAACTCTTCGCGTTTGTTTTCATTTTTTTCGTACAGGACCTTGATCGCCTTTAGGTCTTTGTTGGCTTCGATAACGATCTTTGCGGCTTCCGCCGTTTCATCCGACGGGCCGAGGATGTCGCCCGAGCTTTTGCACGAAACTAACAAAGCGATGCCAACTAACGCAATAGCTGTTAGAAATGTCCGCATTAGCTGTATTGCCTTTCCTGCCATCAGCCCTAATTTATCACAATTTATCGGATCGCGAATATATTATCCGGCGATGCGAAAATCCGCGTTGCTCTTTCGCCGCCAAATAAAGCCGTCAAGAATGTAATGCGTCAATTGCGGCACGGCCAGCAAGGGAACGAGATATACCTTCCACTCTGCCCAATCCCAACCGGAGCCAAACAGCCAGTCCTTCTCGTGCCAAACGCCGCGATTCCAAAGAAGTTCTTCCACGTACGCCAATGCCCAGAGCGATGCGAGAAATATTATCCAATTTTGAGAAAATGTGCGGTATACGCGTCCGGTCGATTCGCGTCGAACCTTTGCGTAAAAATAGATAAGCGCAAAATACGGCACGCCGTGAATGATGACGTTTGTGACCGTAAATGCATAGTCCGAATTAAAAACGACAATGCCGACATACCAGCAGACAGCGGTCGTCGCGACCACAATGTCCTTGCCGATATTCAGAAAGCCTTTTGCAAGATATAGATAGATCGATTTCGCGAAGTAGGCGGTTAGAGCGAGAACATAGATCGGAAACAGAATTGATTCAACGAATTCGGGCAGCTCGAAAAAATCATTCGCCGCAAACCATTGAAAGTTTCGCGGTAGGCTGGTCATCCAGAACGCGAGCGGGTAAACCGTCGCAAGATAAACCGCCGCCGCGTCAATCCACCAAGTCCAACTTTCCGTCTCGCCGAGCTTTCGCCGATACAACGCGACCCAGCCGTACTGCTGCCTGACAAAATGAAAAACGGCGACGATTGCCAAGGCACGCCAGAATGTAAGCTCATCTTCGGAATACAACGCGACGCCTACCGCGTATCCGAACACCGGCACAAGCAGGTAGAGCCAAAATCGACGCTTGAACTCCTCGACATCGAAATAAACCCGAAAGCTCGTTGACCAAACATGAGCAACATCGATAAGCAGCACCGCTGAAACCCAGGTCCAATCGGGAGACTCTTCATTCAGGATGCCGAGCCGCCACCCGACCGCCAGAAGCAGCAAAGACACGACGGCACTTCCGAGAAAAACCGTTAGGTCGGTGTTTCGGGAAAACAGCCAGTTGGATTCGATGTTAGCGGGTGTCACACTTTAACGGCGGATTCAAGTATTTCTTTCCCCCACTCGTTGATGCTTTTGCCTTTTCTTGCCGCAGTTTCGGCTATCTTTGCGTGGAGATCGGACGGCAATCTAAACAGAACTTTTCCGGAATACGGCTTCTTTACTGGTTTTGACTGTTTCTCGCAGATCTCAATATGAAAATCAACAGCCTCCTTCATATCCTTCTTCAACTCGCGAACAGTTTTTCCTTCGAACGTGACGGTGTCCTCAATGCCGAGAAGTCTGCCAAAAAAAACCTCGTCGTCCGCTGAGTATTCAACCCGGGCCTTAAAACCTTTGTATTCCATTAAATCACTCATCACTTATCTCCAGCTTGCTCAGGAAGTCGCGCAACGACTCAATCTGATATTTTTTCGCTTCCTTTTGCGGGTGCGGACGGTGCGCCTCCCATTTCAATCCATTCGTCATCACAAAACCAACGCGCGACCCTCTGCCGTCGACCTTTGTTGCTCCTATCGATATCAGCAGTTTTTCAACATCTGCAAACTTTATATTCGCCCTTGTCGGAACCGCAAAAACCGATTCGACCAGTTTCGTTTTTTTGCGATTCAGGTTCATATGATAGCGCAAAGTGATAGCATCTTCAAACGATTTCCGCAACGGCCCGCAGGCCGTGAAAGAACGCCTCTTCTAATAACGCGATACCGCTCAAATCGGTGTGGGCGAAGTGTATATTCCGGTATGGCTGCATAGCTTTTTCGCGGACGCCGCTCCAGATAAAGTTTGGCCGCGGGCTGATCATGGCGTGGCCCCAGCGCATTATATCGATTCGCGTCGTAAGGTCATAGATCTCCGGGTGGGCACGGGCCATGTCGGTCAGGCAGACATCGGCCAGGTCGCGCCATTCGTAGTTGAATAGTTTTGTCCGGCCGTTCTCTTCGTGGCACATCGGGTAGTAATACGTCCAGACGGCCGGGCCGTGGTCGATGCCTTTTTGATGAGTCGCGTTTACATAACCAAGCGACGGGCTTTCGTACAAGACGTTGTCCCACGCAAGCGGAAAATCCTTTGCAAAACGCGGCTTCGGCCTGTCCTTGAGAAAAAGATTCGCGACGAACCATGTGTTGTGCTGAAACTCGTTTGCCGCAAACGGAGCCTTTTCCACAAAGCCGGGAATAGCATACGGCGCGGTAAACATTGGCGACGCAAAGATCACCTTTTCGCAATGAAATCCACGCAGTTCATTTCCATTTAGCGAAATTACATCGACGCCTTTCTCGTCCGGAATTATCGAGACCACCGTATGATCTTTGCGAACCCGTTCTTTCACCTTGTCGAAAAGATGACGTACAAAACGTCCGTTTCCTTCGGGAAAAGTTATGAATTGCTGCGACTCATCGCCGCTTTTGCGGACGCGCGAGCAGAAATAGAACAGGCCGGCCCAAGCCGATGTTTGATCGAGTTTCAGCCCGTAATCGTCACGGCAGGCGTAGTCACAATACCAAAGTAGCCGCTCCGAATTGAAGCCTTTTTGCCGCAGCCACTCACCGAACGTGATTCTATCCAGCGCGGTCACCTCCGCATCGTTCGAACAAAATGCCGTCGGCACGACGAAAGCTCGCCTGCCTTTTGCATCTTTCCAATTCACCCAATAGTCGATCTGCTTTTGAAATTCGGCGTACTGTCGCTTGTCTTCCTCGCTCTCTCCCACATGAAGATAAAGCCCGTCGTACCAGCGGCCTTTATAAAAAACGCGCTCTTCGGGGTCGCGGCACAGATACTGTTCGTTTACAATAACATCACCATTTTCCGTCCGGCCATCGAGCAGATTCATTTCGGCCAGCAAGGCGATAAGGTTCGTATTCTCCTGAAACGGCACCGGCAGGTAATGCGCTCCCCACGGATAGCTGACAGGCTTTCCCGTGCCGCTTTGCGATGTCCCGCCAATCTCTTTTTCAAGCTCCAGCAGCACGAAGTCGTTAAAGCCTTGATTCGTAAGCTTCCACGCGGCCGATAAACCGGCGATGCCGCCGCCAATGATCGCGACTTTTATCGTCTGCCAATTATCCGCCGGGACTTCAAAATTCCTGTTCTCTCTTAGAATGTGTCCAAGCGATGCGCTCTGTCCGATGATCTCGCCTTCGGGAAATGGACGCGTGTCATTCTTCCGGCACGCCGCCATTGCAAACGGCGCCCCGAGGAATGTTGTTAATAGTTCTCTGCGTGAAAGTTTCATGAAAAATCAGCCACGAATTGCACGAATAACACGAATTATTGCTCTGTTTGTGTAATCCGTGTTATTCGTGGCTAACTTCATTCAAAACGCCGCCATTCGGATTCGTAATATCTAACCAAAGCCTGATTATCAAGCCGATTGATCTCGATCTCCTCGTTCGGCAGCATCATGTCCTTCGGAAAGTCGAACATGGACGGGAATGAGCCATCGTTGAGGAATTTTAGATCGACATCGGCTGGTGGATTTCGGGGTGCTTCAAACGGCTGAAGTTTCGCCAGGGCATAACCCCAAACGCCAAAGCTCGGCACGCTTGTTTGAAACGGTTTGACGGTAAATCCAACTGATTCGAGCGTTTTGACTATCGACCAATACGATTTACGGGCGATGAGCGGAGATGTGCACTGGATAACGACGGTTGAGTCAGGTTTGAGTTTTTGCTTAAGAAGATTATAAAAGCGAGTAGAGTACAGTTTGCCCAAGGCAAAATTGTTTGGATCTGGAAAATCAATGATGGCGATGTCGAATGGTTCGATTTCCTTATTGTCGAGCCATACGAATGCATCACCATTTGTCACGGTCACGCGCGGGTCGTCGTACGCATGGTGATTTAGTTCTGCCAGGGTGGGAAACGCCTTCGAAAGTCCGGTCATCATCGGGTCGAGATCGACAAGCTGCACGGTCTCTACCGATTTGTATTTCAGGATCTCACGCAGTGCCAAACCGTCGCCGCCGCCCAGAACAAGTACGCGTTTTGCCTCACCACCAAATGCCGCGAAGGCCGGGTGCACAAGCGCTTCGTGATAGCGGTATTCGTCAAACGAATTGAATTGTAAATTGCCGTTGAGAAATAGTGCGTGGCCCGTCTTGCCCTTCGTCACGACGATCCGTTGGTAGGGTGAGCTTTTGGCGTAGACGATGTTGTCTGTAAAAAGTCCGTCTTCAGCAAGCGTCGTCAGGCTGTCGGCCTTTATCAACGCGATTCCGAGCAAAACTAATACGATAAAGCCTTTAACACGAAGCATCGTAAGCTTGCGGTTTGAGATTAGCGGAGCAAGCAGCCACGTTGCCCAAATTCCCACGCCAGCGTTGAGCATTCCGAAAAGCAATGATGTCCGATTAAGGCCGAGCTTTGGCACAAGAAAAAGCGGGAACAAAAGCGACGCAACCAGTGCTCCAACGTAGTCGAGAGCCAGAACGCGGGAGACCAATTCCTTGAAATCGAGTTCGTCCTTTAATATCCGCATCAGCAGCGGTATCTCCAACCCGACAAGCGTTCCGATGATGAAAACCATCGAATAGAGAATGATACCGAAATAGGATATATAGGCGAATGTCAGGAAAAGAAGCGGTGCGGAGAATCCGCCGATGACCGCCACGGCAAGTTCGATGTCGATAAATTTTTCGGCGACGTTCTTATCGATAAACCGCGAAAGATACGATCCGACGCCCATCGCGAAAAGGTAGATGCCGATAATGAACGAAAATTGTGTGATCGAATCGCCGAGAACGTAGCTTGAGAGCGTTCCGGCGAGCAGCTCGTAGATCAGGCCGCAGGTTGCGATGATTATGACGTTGAGGAAAAGTAAAGGGGTGCGCTTCATTTTAAAGGATAAAGGATGAAGGATAAAGGATAAAAAGGAGAGCACTTCTTACCTTATCCTTTATCCTTTATCCTTTATCCTTTCAGGCTAGCCGTGGATGGCGGCGGCTATAATTATCGCCAGGCCGATCATTATCGATCCGATGACGATGCCGAGGGCCGTGTTCTGATCTTCCTCAATTTCTTTATGGATATTGAACAACTTGCTCAGAATTCCATAGGCTACCGCAAAAAATACGATGCCTATAGAAACGAAGATAAGGGTAGTGACCAAAACTTCCAGCAACTGGTCTAGCTTAACAACGAATCCGAAGAACTGCGGATTAACTATAATCGACATCTATTTTCCTCCACGAAATCCAGTATATATAAACGGCACGCCAAGCCGCGATTTACTTCCCGAATTAGCCAGTTCCCATCCGAACCAACCGGCGGATGAATAAGCCAGCAAAACTCCCATTCCAAAAACAAGATAAAGTTTCTTTAACATAATTCAGTTTTACTCGTCGCCCGAATCATCACTAGAATCCGACGAGCTTGTGTTGAACATACTATCCTTCCAGCGGCTTGTCTCAAACGACCATTTTCTGATCAAACCAAGCAGCGGAACGATCAGCAATACGATGAAAGCACAGAAGAAATTGACGCCGCGATTCACGTTTTGCTCAACTTTCAGATTTATCTGAAGCGGCTGGGTAACGTTCTCTAACGCGCCTTCCACTCGCAGAGTATATTTCCCGCCCGGCAGCGAAGACATTGTTGCATCCTCGCTCGGGCTTCCTTCGCTCCAACTCTCGCCCTCATCAACGCCTTGAAAATACGAGATCGGTATATTTACCGATTCGACCTCGTTGTTCTGCTCGTTGACAAGGTCGATATCCAGGTCTGCCCCGGAATTGTTGAAGGCTGCCGCCGCTGATATCCGCACATTCCGATTACCCTTCAGCTCGAAAGGCTTGCTGAACGCGATCTGCGGAGATCCCGGCGCGGCCGGTGGAAGCGTCACCGTCTCTGACATAACGGTGCTCGTCATCCCACTGAAAGGGATCAGCAAAACCGCGACGACGAAAAGCAGCGCAAGCGGCAGTAAGCCCCAGGTGTAGTAAAACCTTCCGGTAAAAGGCTGATTAGGGCCGACCGACCAGGGCTTTGGCAGATCGGTAATGCCAAAAGCTTTCTCCACTTCGGCATTCGTCATGTAAACGCCCGCGGACCAGTTAACCTCGTTGGCGGTGACCTCCTGTGACAGCATCACCGGTGCCGCGACGTAATCGACCGCACGTACCGTTTCGCCCTGCTCGACGCGCCAATAGAACTCGCCCTTTACGTATTCGACAACGGCGGGCGCGTCCTGAAAAACCTTATAGTCTTTGCCCTTGTAGCGTACGACAACGGCTGCCGTCGTGAGCAAACTGCCGCTTCCGATCAATTCGACCTCCGCCGGATTAACGGGCTCGACGAAGTTCCAGTGATTGTCGGAATGGACCAACCAGCGGAAGCCAACGCTCGCGTTGTAGAGCAGATATTCGTGCCAATAGTAGTGGATACCATCGAACTGCACGCTTCGCACAACCGCACCGATGATCTTGAATTTTACGTCGTCTGCGAATGTTCCTTCGGCACCTATCGGCAGCACAAAATTCACGTCCGCCTGCGTCGGGTTAAGGGCTTTTAGGTACGAAAGATTTCCCTGGTTTACATCGAGCAAAGAATTGCAGTTGGGGCAAGTGACGCGCTCCGCCTTGTCCGGCGCCACGAGTTTAAGAGGCCCACCGCAGTTAGGGCAGCCCATCGCGGCTGTGCTTACCCGTCGAGCTTCTCTTTCCGCCGGTTTAGCGTCCGCCAAACCAATGTCGGCCAGCGAAACTTGATTGCCGACGAATACCCACGGCGGGCTCATGCTGTAATCTATCGTTCCGAATGCATTGTCGCGTCCGGAAAGATCGGCATACTGGCTTTGCTCGTTCGGCGTGAGTTTGTATGGAATCTCGCCCGCAGCGGCTACCGCCGTAGCTGTGCCTTTTTCGTTTACGATCAAAGCGCTCGGTGCCGGTATCTCCTGTACGGTCTGTCCGATCTGCAGCTGATCGAAAGATGGCAAAACGCGGCCTTCGGGCAATGGCTGGTAAAACGTCAGGTAAAATTTGCCCTGCGCCTCGGCCAGCCAGCCCACCCAGCCGTTAGAAAACGTCGCGTACCATTCGTCCCAAAACCCGCCCATTTCGTGACGAAGTTGGGCGCGACCGGTCAGCTCGAACCGGTTGCCGTTGTAGACACCCTTTAAACCGAGCTTGAGCGGCGATTCCGATTCAGCAATCTCCGAAACTTTTCCAAGGTCCTGTAGCGTGCGGTCTGTCCTGGCAATGGCCGAACGGCAGAATGGGCAAACCAGCACAACGGTGGAACCCGCCTTAAATTCGATCGGTGCCGCGCAGGAGGGGCAATTTGCCTGAAGCACACTCATGCGTCACCTCCCGCGGCGTTAGATCTTAAATCTGAAATTTCAGATTTCAGATCTTTAGCTTGCTCTCGTCCCCGTTCAAGCTTTGTAACCCGTACAATTCGGGCGCCGATAGCATGGCTGAGATTGGCTTCCCAATCCCATTCAGGCCGGGTGCGACAGCAGTAAAGATTGAACGTGGCGGTCCGGTATTCGGGATAGGTATGACAGGTTAGATGCGATTCGGTCAGGGCGACCATGCCGGTCACGCCGCCTTCGCCTTCGAATTTATGCCAGACGGAATCGATGGACTTCAGGCCAAGATCCTTGATAATAAGCGCAAAAACACCGCGAAGTGCCGATTCGTCACGCAGCTTGCTTTGATCACAACCTTCGGCTTCGATCAGCCATTCAGTTCCAACAATCATCCTGTTAACCTAAATCCAATACGATCAATTCTGTCAGAATGTTTTGAACTTCCGCAGGACGCAGTACGTTATAATTGCACTATCAGAAGAAGTATGCCGAAGAAAACTATAACCAAATTTTCACTGTTTGTCATATTAATCGCTTTTGTTTCAATTGTCGGCGGAGCGTGCCACAAGAATGTGGTCGGAGACGGTAAACCGCCGTCGTTCGATCGTTCACAATCGGCGTACGACGAGCCAAAAATTGTCGGCAGGTTTCAATCGGACGAAATAACCGAGAGCAGCGGTATTGCCGCGTCGAAATGTCAGCGAGACGTTTTTTGGACGCACAATGATTCGGGCGGCGGCGCATTTATTTTTGCACTTAACTCTGTGGGGAAGCATTTGGGCATATGGCAGGTGCAGAATGCCAAAAATATCGATTGGGAGGACATGGCCGGCTTCAAAGACGGTGCCGGGAAGTGTTATCTGTACATCGGCGAGATCGGAAACACAAGCAACAAAGATCAGCGGGCCGAACATAAGATCTATCGTATCGCGGAGCCGGCTGTTCGCAATTCGGATTCTTCATCAACACGAAAAAATCCGCTCCAAACCGAGCCTGCTGAAACACTTACGTTCAGCTATCCAGACTTCAGGCAGGACTCCGAAACGCTGATGGTACATCCGACGACCGGCGATATCTATCTGGTTACTAAGCATCGCAGTAATCCCGCCAGCGTTTATAAAATCAAACCAGTTTTTAATCAGTCAGTCGTCGTCAAAGCCGAAAAAGTATCCGATATTACAGTTCCCGCCATCCCAAATGGCTTTTTAACCGGCGGCGACATAGCTCCCGACGGCAAACGCGTCATTATTTGCGACTACTTTGCCGCATACGAATTCATCCTGCCGGATGGCGGGAGAAATTTTGACGAGATATGGAAACAAAAGCCGTCGGTCGTCGAACTGGGCGACCGGAAGCAGGGCGAAGCCATCGGCTACGCGGCCGACGGGCTTTCGATATTTGCAACGAGCGAAGGGAAATTTGGGCCGCTGATCGAAGCGAAAAGGCGGATTCCATAGTTTGGAGTTCCTGATTTAGGAGGAGTCTTACAACTCCCCTCCTGTTTGAGGAGGGGTGGCGGCGTTTCGCCGACGGGGTGGTCGGCTGACCTGGATGCTGCCGAATAAATCCCTGTGTTCTTTGTGCAAAAACTTCGTGTCCTTTGTGTCAAAAGAAAAGAATTTTGTCACAGAGATCACCAAGCGAAACCCACAAAGATCACAAAGAAAACCGTCCAAAAAAGCCGACGTTTCGCAAGAATCGCCGGCTTCAAAAGAGCATATGATATTTGTTACTGAGTGATCGTGAACTTACTCTTATTCTCGATTGCCTGGCCGCCTACTCGGTCCTTGGTAGAGACCTTGAGTTCATATTCTCCCAAATCAAGCTGATTCGTTGGAAGCAGCCTTGCCAGCGTAAGGCGCTGGCCCGAATCGCTCAGCCCGCTCCAGTCCTCAGCCTGCCGCATAACTTCTTTGCCGCCTCGTGACAGCACATATTCTACATCGACTGCCGGACGCAATGTCGTCTGGTCGATGCCCGCATTGTAAACCTGCAGGTAAACACCAACTTCTTGGCCTTTCTTATAATTACCGGCAAGATTAGGAATAACCTTTGCACCACCGATAACAAACATCGCTCCGACATCGCGTTCGTTGGTGGAACGAAGCTTAGTCGCGAGGATCATTGTCGATGTCGATAGTTTCTTTTCGTCGTATCTAGGGACCGTAAAACCTTGATTGACAATACCGCGGTTGCCGGTTACTACATCTCGCACAACCACATCGACCTTATAAGTTCCGGGTGTTAAGGCAACGGCCTTTTGATAGATGGACTTTTTGTCCTTCACCTCAGCCAGCTCGGCGGAGGTAGCATTGGCCGTCACCGAATCCTCGAATATTCCCGAACGTTTACCTGAAACAGCCGTGATGCGTCCAAAAATATTAATTTTTGCCGTCTCCAGGCCGCCGACCTTCTCGAACGAAAGTTCCTTATTGTCAGTCTGGACAGTGAACGTCGCGATCACGCGGTCGTCCGATTGGCGGAAAAAATCCACCCGCAGATCGAACTGAAGCGGCTCCTTATCAAACAACACGCCGGAGTCGCCGCCGGCAATTCCCTGAAGATCGCTAAATTTTACTTGCGGCGGACGCTGAAGGCTGGTGATTATCTCCATTCTGCGAAAAGGCGAATCCTGCTCGCGAGCAAAATTGTTTTGACCGATACCGGTGATTCGATCGCCTTTGTCGGATAGGCCGAGTTGTTCCGCCGTCGTTAATCCGGCACCAGGCACCTGAAGCAAGGCATCTTTTTCATTGGCATTTCGGGCTATGCGATACTCACCGCTTCCCGTCGGATCGACAAACTCGATCTCTATGCCGTCACCGACATTATCAAGATGCCTGTAAAACCATATTTCGAAAGGATATGTCGATGTCGAACCGCCGCCTTCATAGCTCGGGCGGTCATACGAACCGCCGGACGGATGCGATTCAACCGAATCGGGCTTGCCCCAGGCAATATAAGTACGGCCGCGATCCGTCTTCCATCCGGGAATTCCCGAAGTGAATTTCTCGTTGGCGTAGGCAATGCGTTCGTAATACTCTTCGCGGTATTCATTTTCCTCGGTATCGGGATTCGGATCGCGGCGGCGCCAGAAATTTTCGATGAAATTCTCACGCTCTTCGTCGGTCGTCAACGCATCAAACGCACGTTTCTCTTCCTTCGTGATGATGTACGCCACATCGGTATTGCGCCATTTCTTGTACGCTTCCTTTACCTCGCCGACCACCCTGCGAGCGTTCGTTGACGGATCTTGGCTAGGCCGATCTTTGTCCTTTTGGGCAAATGCCGGTAAGCAAACAAAGGAAACAGCCAGCGTTCCGATCCCCAAATTTCTGATCAAATTCACTTTGGACATAACAGTAAAACTCCTGCTTATCTAATTCCCGAAAATGTTTCGGAGTATCTAAATTGTAAGCTTTAAAGATTTTAGACAGTAATCCTTAATAGTACAAGATGCGGGAAGGCCTGTTTTAGGTTGCATTTCCGGTCGTTCGAGCGGATTTTCAACGCGAAGAAGCGGAGACGCAGAGGTAAGAGAAGGGTTTTACGCATCGGATCAATGGATTTGCATTGTTTTTCTCTGCGTCGCCGCGTTAAATTGCTTTTAGCTTTTCGCTTCCGTGTCGGTTTGCCGCTTTTTCCCGAAAAACCAAGCAATAAATATCGAAAACACGTATAGCACCATCATCGGAGCAGCAAATAGCATCATGTTTGGGACATCGCCCGTCGGGGAAACGACCGCCGCTACGATCAATATCACGATCAGCGCCAACTTCCAGCTTTTCGCAAGCAGTCCGGCTGAAATAAGGCCGATTCGCGACAAAACATACGTCACCGCCGGCATCTGAAAAATAATCCCCATCGCCAGCATTATCAGCGTAATAAAGTCAAAATAATCGGTTGCACGCAAAAGCAGGCGAAAATCCTCGCCTAAACCAAGCAGATAGCTCACCGCGGGAGGAAACAATATGTAGTAAGCAAACGCGGCGCCAAGAACAAAGGAAACTGTCGAAAGCGCTATGAACGGCGTCACATACGAACGCTCGTGCCGGTAAAGCGCGGGCGAAATGAAGCCCCAAATTTGTAAAAGGAGAAAAGGTATAGAAAGAGCTATTGCCGAATACAGTGAAACAGTAACCCTCAAGGTAAACGACTCAACTGCCGTCGTAACGATCAACCGCTCATCCTCGGTCGGTTCGGCTTTAGCATCGACGGCCAGATCTACCGGTAACCGGACGCCCGCCGGGATCAACCCGTTGTTGGTAAGGATCGATTCATTCGTAAAAACGCCAACTATCCCTTCGGAATCTTTGCCGACGGTTGCCCCGACCGATGTTCCCGGAGCAATCACACTTACACCCAATTTCGTTACCCGGTCAAAAACATATAGCCCTTTGTCGCCTTCCTTCATGCCCGACAGCGGCAGGATCTTTTCGTCGCCCGTCACACCCTTAACCGGAAGATCCCGTCTTTCAGCTTCGGAAAGCGCCCGGCGGATTGGAACCGAAAGAAAATTGAAGATCTGAGGTGAAAAATAAAAGCAGAAAACGAATGCGATAACTACAATGATCACTGCATTTACGAGCCGCTTCCGGAGTTCGTCGAGGTGATCGAGAAACGACATTTGCGAGTCGAGTTCTTCGGATTGCTTTGTGTCCAACTGATTCATTCAAAATCGAAAAATATGCTTAAAGCCAGCTTCGTTTGTCCGAAAGAGGATCTCTTTCAGCAGTATCATCCTCAAGTATTGCTTCGTCGGCTGACTCGGCTTCAGCCGTATTGCCCTGATCATCGGCGTGGCTTGCAACCACACTGTCAAACGCCGCTTTGTCGATTTCCTTCACTTCAGGAATCGAGATGCTGCTGACTTCATCCTCGCGAAGCGGCGTCATACGGGCGACCGGCTGATCGACAAGTTCGCCAGTCCTAAGTGCTTTTTCCTCTTTATCAAAATTTACTTCGCGCTCCCATGTCGATTTGAATTCATTAGTCGTATTGCGAAAATCTGCCATCGTTTTGCCGATAGTCTTGGCAATTTGAGGCAGCTTGCGCGGCCCGAGAAAGATCAGGGCAATGATTCCGATCATAATCAGTTCGGCCGTGCCAATTGATTCTAAAATAAACAGAAACAAACTTTTTACCTCTAACTCGCGGTCATTATAATCCGGTTTCTTTGTGTCCTTTGTGAAAACTTCGTGTTCTTCGTGTTAAATAATCCTTTTTAAACACAAAGGGCACAAAGACGAAGACGCAAAGAACACCGAGAAATACACACGTAACTAATCACGCAAACTCTCAACCTACCTCAATCAAGTAATGATATTTGGTCTTCACCCGGCCGATGACATTCGCGTCCGGTATCTCCTCTAAAAACCTCGACGCATTCTCCTCGGTTAAGCTGATCAGCAGCCCGCCGGCCGTTTGCGGGTCGAACAGAGCGCTTTGCATTTCGCGCGAGACGCTATCAGCAATCTTAACCGTTTCGCCGACATAAACACGATTGTTTTTATCGCCGCGTGTGAGCATGCCCTTCGCGATCAAATCAAGAACGTCCGGCAGAAGCGGAACTTTGCTGGATTCAATCTCGATCGTCACCTGGCTTCCGTTCGCCATTTCGTAAGCGTGGCCCAGTAGTCCAAAACCCGTAACGTCGGTACAGGCATTCGCGCCGACGCTCTGCATTATCTTAGATGCACGGGCAGCTGATGTAGTCATCGCTTTGATCGCGGCTGCCTCAGTCAATTTACTTGCCATCCCATGCTTTACCGCTGTGTTGATAGCACCCGTTCCGATCGGCTTCGTCAGGATCAAAACATCACCCGCTTTGGCTCCCGAGTTTCGTATTACTTTGTCAGGATGCACAGTGCCGGTCACCGCATAACCGAATTTCATTTCAGCATCATCAACCGAATGCCCGCCTATAACTACAACGCCCTCTACGTTTAGAGCCTTTTGCCCGCCGAGCAATATCTTGCCTAGAATGTCCCAATCGCCTTTTTGCGGATAGCAAACCAATGAGAGAGCGGACAGCGGCGTGCCGCCCATCGCGTAAACGTCGTTTAACGAATTTATTGCCGCTATCTGCCCGTAGGTTTCGGGATCGTCCGCAACAGGCGTGAAAAAATCGACCGTTTGCACAAGCGCCATCGCGTCGTTAAGGCGAAAAACTCCCGCATCGTCGGACGTTTCGAATCCGACGATCACATTCCTTGAATCCTGTGCTGGAAGTTTGCTCAAAACTTGAGCAAGGTCACGCGGCGCGAGTTTGGCCACTCAACCCGCGCTCGAAACCATTTCCGTAAGCCGTTTCATATGCCTCCTTTTCAGCCTTTGCTTTGAATTATTACCTGATAAATTCGGTCGAGATCGTCCATGCTGTAGTATTCTATCTCCACCTTGCCGCCATCACGGCGCTTACCGGGCAGAATATTTACGTTTGTACCCAATTTTCGGCGGAGCTTCGTCTCGGCCGAAACAATATTTGCGTCCTTAGCCCCTTTAACTCTAGTCTTATCAGTAGTTGGCGAACCGGTCTTGCCCAATCGCTTAACAGCTTTTTCCGCTTCACGCACGGAAAGCGACATTTCGATTATCGTCTTGGCAATGCTCCGCTGGGTGGCGGGGTCGTCGAGCATCAACAGAGCACGTCCGTGCCCGGCAGAGAGTTTCTCCTCTTCAATGAGCTTCAGTATCTCGTCCGGAAGCTTCAGAAGCCTAACCGATGTAGCAATAAGCGATCTCTCCCGCCCGACACGCTCTGATACCATTTCCTGCGTAAGTCCAATAGTATCAATAAGTTTACGATAAGCACGCGCTTCTTCGACGGCGTTAAGGTCCTGGCGTTGTATATTTTCGACGAGGGCGATCTCAAGCAATTTATCGTCCGAAACTTCCCGCACAACAACCGGGATACTGTGCAAACCGGCCCGCTGGGCTGCCCGCCAGCGCCGTTCCCCTGCAACGATCTGATATTTCGAGCCTTTCCTGCGGACAACAACAGGCTGGACAATGCCGTTCGCGATAATCGATTGGGCAAGACCGTCAAGAGCCTTTTCGGTAAAGCGCGTCCGCGGCTGCTCTGAATTCGGCTCGATCTGGTCAATGCCCAGCTCAAGTATATTGTCCTGCGGTGACTCGTCGCCCAAAAGAGCGCTTAATCCGCGACCAAGGGGTTGTCTAGCCATGACTTAAGATCTCCTTTGCCAGTTCGAAATAGCTTTCAGCCCCGCGAGACCGGGGATCGTAGAGAATTATCGGTTTCCCGTAACTCGGAGCCTCGGCCAACCTAACGTTTCGCGGTATAACCGACTTCAATACCTGTGAACCGTAAAAATCCCGGAGGTCTTTAGCGACGGCCGCCGAAAGGTTCGTTCGTTCGTCATACATCGTCAGCAACAAGCCTTCGATCGTCAAGGTCGGGTTCAGTTCCCGTTTCAGCCGCGTCAGCGTTTCAAACAGCTCTGTCACTCCTTCGAGTGCAAAGTATTCGCATTGAACCGGGATCAAGAGTGAATCGGCGGCCGTAAGCCCATTGACAGTAAGAATTCCGAGCGACGGCGGGCAATCGACAATGATATAGTGAAAATAGTCCTTGATCTCGACAAGCAGGTTTTTTAGTACGCGGCCTCGATCTTGGGATTCGCTTAACTCAATTTCGACTCCCGCCAAATTTTTGTCTGATGGAAGCACCCAAAGGGTAGAGATTTCCGTCGGGAGCACCAATTCTCGGACTGATTCGCCGGAAATCAGGGCATGATAGAGGCTTTTGCGGTCTTTTGACCTTTGTATACCGCAGCCTGATGTCGCGTTTCCCTGCGGATCGGCATCGACAAGCAGCACTTTTTTTTTCTCAACAGCCAAAGCCGCGGCAAGATTAATTGCCGTCGTTGTTTTTCCGACTCCGCCTTTTTGATTCGCAACGGCGATTATTTTGCCCATTTTCGTTATTTCGGCAGAATTTTAATTTAGCACAGCGACGGGATTAAAAATAATCACGACGGTCATCAATTAGTGGGGAAGATGATTTCGCAATTGTGGAATGTTCCACAATCGACGTGAACAATAGTTGTGGAACGTTCCACAATAATCAAAATTTAGTTTTGATCGTGAGTTTCCGGCCGGTGAGCGGTTAGGTAAACAAGAACGCTTGAAACCGCGGCGGGAGTAAGCCCTGCAATTTTTCGGACCTGTGCAAAAGTCTGCGGTCGGGCACGCTCTAATCTTTCCACCATTTCATGGGATAAGCCGCCGATTCGGGCGAACTGGAAGGTTTCGGGAACCTTGAGAGCGTCGTGGTGATTCACCCGCTCGGCAGCAATGTTCTGCTTAGCGATATAACCGGTATAAAGCGAATCCGCGAGAGCAGTTTCAAGCTCAACAGTGCTAACAGCCACGCGAATATCCGCAGGGAGAACGCGTCCAATCAATTCAGACGTAACGCCCTGTCGCATTGCGAGCTGTGAAAGCGTGATCGAATCACCCAGATCGCACCCTAAAAGCTGTGATATTCCGGCATATTCGACCGAAGAACGCTTGAACCGCGTTTGATCCAGAGTATTTCGGAGCATAGCGATACGGTCCCGCTTTTTATTGAACCTTTCCCAATCGGTATCATCGACGAGCCCAGCCTCCCGGCCTTTGGGCGAAAGGCGCTGGTCGGCATTGTCGTGCCGCAGAGTAAGCCGAGCTTCCGCCCGCGATGTAAACAACCGGTAAGGCTCATCGACACCATGTTGGATCAAGTCGTCTGCCAAAACACCGATATATGCCTCATCCCGCCGCAGCGTAAACGGCTTGCGTTTTTGAACGGAGAAGGCCGCGTTAATGCCGGCTAGAAGTCCCTGGCAGGCTGCCTCTTCATAACCGGTAGTGCCGTTTATCTGCCCCGCAAGAAACAGACCGCCAAGCCGTGTCGATTCCATCGTCTGCCGCAGTTCCCGCGGATCGACGAAATCGTATTCAATGGCATAACCGGGCCGGATTATCTGGACGGCCTCGAATCCATCGACCATTCGCAGCAATTCCAGCTGGAGCGCGGACGGAAGCGATGTCGAGAACCCGTTCAGGTAAACCTCGTTCGTATTATGGCCTTCAGGTTCAAGGAAAAGCTGATGCCGGTCCTTATCGGCAAACTTTACTACTTTATCCTCGATCGACGGGCAATATCGCGGCCCGATTCCTTTGATCTTTCCGGAATAAAGGGGCGATTGATGAAGATTATCGCGGATTGTTTGGTGCAGACGTTCGCTTGTATATCCAATAAAACATTGGATTTGCGGCTGTTCTATCTTCTCCGTCGCGAACGAGAATGCGACCGGGTTCTCGTCAGGCGGCTGCGGTTCGAAGGCATCCCAGTCAATCGTGCGTCCGTCAAGCCGTGGCGGTGTTCCTGTTTTCAAGCGTCCAACCGGAAATCCGCGACGTTTAAGACTTTCAGCAAGTTCGATCGAAGCCGGCTCACCCGCTCTTCCGGCCGAAAATGTGCGCTTGCCGGTATGTATTGTCCCGTTCAAAAATGTGCCTGTGGCGATGACGACCGATTTGGCTCCGAACCGGCGTGTATCCTGCATTTCAACGCCGATAACCTTATTGTTCTCAACAATTAAGTCGACAACAAAGCCCTGTCTCAAATGCAAATTCGGTGTTGCTTCCAGCACGCGTCGCATTTCTGTGCGATAAAGACTGCGGTCGGCCTGAGCACGCGGCGACTGGACCGCCGGACCGCGCGAACGGTTAAGCAAACGAAACTGGATACCGGTGCGGTCAATGACGCGGCCCATAATCCCGCCGAGAGCATCTATCTCCCTGACAACATGGCCTTTAGCGATACCGCCAACCGCCGGATTGCACGACATTTGCCCGATCAGATCGAGATTTATCGTGACAAGCGCCGTCTCGGACCCAAGCCGGGCCGAAGCCGAAGCCGCCTCACAACCCGCGTGCCCCGCACCGATCACTATTACGTCGAATTTCTCGTCAAACACTGTGATTAATCAATTCCGACCAACGGAATCACCTGATTCTTGTTTCGCCTATAGATTCTGAAATCGCTATCAAAAGTAAACACAGACGCGTTGAAGATCTCGCTCATTCTTACAAGGCATGCGTCGGCAAGCGACATTGGAACGTCATGATATTTCCTAAGAAGTGATCGGACGACGGTCAGTTCGTTGCCAATGGAAAACTCTATTGAAACAACCCCATTGCTAAGCAGTTCGAAGATCTTTTCTGTTCCGACTTTAGATTCACCTAATAAAAAACAGGCTTCGCTCAAAGCTGCCTCGCATGTAAACAGAGGTTTTGGCAACTCACGAAATAAACGGCTCGCTTTCCTGTGCCACCGTTCCCGCCGGTCAATGGCGGCGACAATTGCGACCGTGTCAACGACGATATGCATTGTCACGGCCAAATCCTTCCATATGTTTCTTATTCGTCGATAAATCTCTCGGTCCAAGAGACACGCTTCCCAAAATCTTGTCCAGAATTGCATCCCATTCCGCTTGCGTTCTTTCTCTTACGGGCTTTGGCCTGCCATTCTTACGGCCGTTGAGCAGTTTTAGATCGCCTTCGCTTATCGCAAAGCTGTTTCCTATCTTCTCTGCCGGCAATCGACCCGCCGCGATCAAGGCCTGAACACGACGGATAGTGATGTTCAGCCGACTCGCCGCTTCTTTTGTGCCGATGAAACTATTCATACAGATGAATAGTAACAAAACCGAAACTATTCGTCAACGCGAAGGTTTTTTGCGAAGATCTTACGTCCTGGGTTCACGCGGAACTGCGTCGAGCGTCCTCGTAGTATGTTCGGTCACACTTTGCATAGGTTGGTGGATTGGTTGATATTGTCCTTCGGGAAGGCCTTTTATGACAACATCTGTCGGTTGCGGCAAGAACGGCTGCTGCGGTTCTATAGCCCACCGGGACATTTTGGTGTGGCCCCGTAGAAGCCATAGGATGCCGAGTTCCGCTATAAGCAGCAGAATGAAGCTCATGAAAACGATAAACCCAATAAACTCTTCCCCGAAACCAAGCTCTTTCTTCATCACGGTCAAGATGCCCATTATAATGCCGAGACCGCCAATGGGAATGACCAAAAGAGCGATTACAAAAAGAGTGACAATGAAAAGATTCACTGGCGCTTGGGGACCTGGAAGCGCAGTGCTTTCCGCCCTTCCGGCAACCCTTGCGCCGCAGTGATTGCAGTAGCTGAGGCCCGGATTTACGGATTTTCCGCAGGATGAGCAAAACATAGGTTGTAAACGTCTACGATATTACAAAACTGAAAGTTCCGTGGCCCATTAGCTCCAACGTCCTTTCAACCCTTTTACCGGATCGGTGATTGATTGAAACCTTCCTAACCGCAGCCGGTCGGTATTCTTGAACGAGACCATCGGCATCAAGCCATATTCCATGAGCAGTTCGCAAGCATTCTGGCTCAACTGCACCTCGGCACAGGACGTAAAGACTTTCTCGCCGTTCTCTTCGTACATGTGTATCGGCAAGCCGTCAATGTCCTGAACGAACGAGCGGCTAAGATCCCAGCCATATTCGCTGTAGCTTTGTGCAAGCAGCATCGCAACGGCAAATATGGAATTCGTCCAAAGATAGTTGTCGTGATCTGGTTTACCCGTAAACTCCTCAAACGAGAAAGTTTCCAACGGATCCGTGTCCGAGCCATATGGCAGGCGGGCGAGGAATCGAGGTATCGTCAGCCCAAGGTGGGTCGATTCGGCCTGGCTCCGGAGTGCGGCCCAAAGCTTGGCTTCGTTCGTGTCTCCCGCGACATTCCATTCTTTCGGATCGGGATGATCTGCTAGCGACGAGACTCCGAGAACCTCAGGCCGCATATGCGAGACAAACGGAGTATTCGCCGGTAACGCGATCTTGGAAATCCGCATCAACGCCGCAACGTCGTCGACATTCGGCTCATACGCATAGTTTCCGAAAACGGCCGCCCACGGTTCGCCGCCGGGCGCTTCTATCGCGTCTTTGATCAAGTGCCGATACAAAACTGTCTCTGTTAAACTATTGGTATTCTTTAGGTTATCGGTAAGCTCGGTCTGCGAAATGTCTAGAAGATAGATCTTGAGATCGGTCGAGGTGTCGGTGCGGCGAACCAAAAAATGCAGGCCGCGCCAAGCTGCTTCGAGCTGTTGAAATCTACGGTTGTGCAGGATCGTCCGCATCAGTTCACCGGTCGCTTTGTCCACCGCTGCGGTCAACGACGATTGTTCGTTCTCGTCAACCGAAACCAGATGTGGACGCACAAGGTCGCCAACAAACTTGCTCAGCTCCGACGAAGCGGCAAGCTTTGGCGGTGCGGCCCCGCCTTCCGGCTTTGAGAGAATCGCGTCAAGTAGATTGTCGGCCGGAGCCGATTGCGGTGCGCTGGCTGCGGGTTCTGCATTGGGATGGATTTCGGGTGCTGAAAACCACTCCCGAACTTCGCGCGAAGCCGAATTAAAAGTGCTCTCGTTATTAAGCCGGCGGCGAAGGTCGCGGAGGTCGGAAAACATCGGAACCTGTTTGAACAGTTCGTCCGGATGAAAATCGTCAAGGCCTTGAAATTCCAGTGTCAGGCCGCCGCCCTCTGCCTCCAATTCCAACCGCACACGCAGCTTCTTCATAATATCGTCAAAATTGTCGCGATCTATCTCAAGCGGGTTACGGCGGTGAAGCTCGCTCTTTTCCGCGTCGCCGCTCCAATCACCAAGCATCAGAATTCGAAACGGCGGCTCGTCGATGACACCCGTTTTTTCTGACTCCATTGTTACGCTTGTCTCATTATTCGAATCGGACGGAAACATATCGGTAATCTCCCTTGGATAAACTATTGTTGTTTGGAAAACTATCTTGCTAAACCGGCAAATTGTCAATATTCCCGTTCGCAGCCCGACCGTTTCGAGTGTAGAATTGCTTTTTCCAAAAAATATGAACCACTCATCAGTTTTTCAAACTGAACTAAGCAGGCCCGCACAAAATGTTGCCAACAAGCGAAGTTTGATGCTGCGCCTTATTCGGGCCAATCAACCCATAACCCGGACGGAGATCGCCAAACGCCTTGAAATTGATAAAAGTACTGTAACGGATAACGCTAAGCCGCTGATCGCCGCCGGTATTTTGCTCGAGGAAACGCTTGCGAATACCGGGCAAGGCCGTCGTCCGCGTGTTTTGTCATTCGTTAATGAAAACGACTATTTTATCGGCGTTAATCTCGGCGTACGTCATTCGCAGGTCGGCGTCACTACACTCAAGGGCGAGATAACAAATGAGGTCGATTTTGAAACACCAGCCAACGCCAGAACAGCGTTGAAGATGGCCCGCGATCATATCGACAAATTCTATAAGAGCAATGTTGACCGCCGGTTGAGGACGATCGGCGTCAGCGTTCCGGGTATGACCGACTCGCATCGCCGGAGCCTTGTCTACGCGCCGAACCTGGATTGGCGCAACGTAGCCATCGCGGAGGCGTTGCAGGTAAATGAGTCCGTTCGCGTTATCGTTGAGAACGATTCGAGCGCGGCCGCGATGTACGAGGCGCGAATGAAAATCCGCAATTCCGAGGACGGATTGATGTCGAATTTTATTCTTGTGCGTTCTGGCACGGGCATCGGCGTCGGGCTCGTAATTGGCAGCGAAGTTTATCGCGGAACTGGAAGCGGCAGCGGCATCGCCGGCGAATTCGGGCATATGACAATCGTCGCCGGCGGAAAACCTTGTGTCTGCGGAAACCGCGGATGCTGGGAAAAGTACGCGTCGGCCGCATCCGCCGCATCGTTATATCTCGGCGACCGTCCACCAGGCAGAGGCGAGAGTGTACCAAGATTTGTAGAGATCGTCAGCAAAGCGGAAAACGGCGATAATCGTTCCCGGCGGACGCTTGAAAAGATCGGCGATTATCTCGGTATCGGAATCGCGAATGTCATCATGGGCATCGGCATCCCGCGCGTGATTATCAGCGGCCGTCTGGTTTACGGCTGGAAATTTATAAAGGATCCGCTCTACGAAGCCATCGGACGCAGCATCGTCGGCAAGGTCGATGGTTGGTCAGTCGAAGCAGGCGAACCAGTCGGTTCGGCGATCGGCGGTGCATTGGAAGTCGCCGTGGAAGACTACTTGAGTAGACTCTAATGAACCTAGATTTTTATTTCGTTCGCCGTCAAAATCTCTTCGAACTTCGTGACAACAGCTTCCTGGTCGATAAAAGACGTATCTATAATCGGCTCATTGAAGCTCCGGGCTTGCTCACGTAGAAATTTAAGCCAATTTTTCATATCTTCGCTGGCGAGCCACCCCTGTTGCCTTTCGTCAATTAAGCGTCTAATCATTATTTCCTGTTCACAATCGACAAGAACGATTTGATACTTACTGAAATTTTGATTCTCAAAGCCGGCTTTAATGAATTTCAAATTCGCTTGGCCTTCCAATATAACTAGATCCTTACCAGCGAATTTATTCACCATTTTGTAAATCCACTCGTCGGTCGTCTGACGCTGCCAGTTTTCACCGGAGCCAAAATCGCGAACCATTTCCTCGGTGGAAGGAACACCAACGGAATCGAATTTCAGAAACTCCCAATTGATTTTGTTGGCATATTTGGTCCGCAAATTATTTAGTAAGGTCGTCTTACCAACGCCGGATGCTCCGGTGATGAAAATAATAAACTTTTCGTTCATACTGAAAATTCGAAGATGCTGGCACCGATATTACTTTCCAATGCAGAAAGTCGCGAATATGCGTGTCAGCATGTCTTCGGTAGTAGTTTCTCCGGTGATCTGACCGAGGTAGCGAAGCGCGTTGTGCAGGCCGACAAGGACTATCTCTTCGCTCGTTTTCTGATCGAACAATACGAGGGATGAAGATATCTCGTCTTTAGAGCGCACGAGCAAGTCGTAGTGCCGAGCGTCCGTAACAAGAAAACCGGTATCCGATATTTCTTGAGGAGAAAAGGGCCGGACGATCGCTTGTTTTAGGTTATCAAGACCAGAGCCGGTTTTTGCAGAAACGGAAAGTATTTCGGATCTCAGATTTGAAATTTGAGATCGTGTTTTCTCACTTAGATCCTGAATCGTCTCCGGACCACTCTTATCTGTCTTATTTATTGCAATCAGATAGTTGAGGCCTTCGACGCTTGCAATAATTTCTTTATCCTCATCCGTCAATTCTTCCGATCCATCAAGCAGAACGATTACGAGATCCGCATCGGCCATCGCCATCCGCGAGCGTTCTACCCCGATACTTTCAACAGTATCCGTCGTTTCACGCAGACCGGCCGTATCCATCAGCGAGATCGGTATGTTATTTATCGTGAATTTTTCGTGGATCTGATCGCGTGTCGTTCCGGCGATCTCAGTCACAATTGCACGGTCACTCCCAAGCAAAGCATTGAAAAGGCTTGATTTGCCAACGTTCGGACGACCTACGATGGCTACACGAAGGCCTTCGCGAATCAGCTTTCCAGCCCGGAATGTTTCGGCCAACTTACCTATTTCTTCCACAAGCTCTGAAAACCGCGTTTTGATAGATTCAATCTGGAATTCCGGTATATCGTCCTCGACAAATTCGATCGCTGATTCTAAAACTACGATCAGATCCAACAGATTGTCCCTGATCGGTTTTAGAGTGTTGGAAAACTCGCCCCGAAGCTGGCGTACCGCTTGCCTGGCCGATGCGGTGGTTTGCGCGTCGATGAGATCGCGAACCGCTTCGGCTTCGGCGAGATTCATCCGGCCGTTTGCGAGAGCACGCAGAGTAAATTCGCCGGGATCGGCCATCCGCGCGCCTAGCTTCAAACAAATATCGATCACCTGCCGCAGCAAAACGGGCGAGCCGTGACAGCTAATCTCTACGACGTCTTCGCCCGTAAATGAATGCGGAGCTTGGAAGTAGGTGAGTAGAACTTCGTCTATGACCTCTGCTGTTTGAAGATCACGAAGCTGCGTTAGACGAACAAGACGAGGTTTAAGATCGAGGTCAGCATTCGCAGTAAGACGTTGCGTGTAAGGATATGCATCAGGGCCGCTAAGACGAATTACACCGATACTACTGCGTCCGAACGGAGTTGCCAAGGCGATGATCGTATCGGACATAAATACCAATAGGATAAATAGAATAAGCAGGATAAAGACGATTCTTGATCCTGCTTATCCTGTTTATTCTGTTGAGAAAACTTTTACTTAAGGCGAACCTGCAGTCGCCTGTCGCGGCCGTCGCCAATCGACTCGCTTAGTAGATCGGATTCAGTCTGCAAAGTCGTGTGGATGACCCGCCGCTCGGTTGAATTCAGCACACCGAAAGTGAACGGAGTGCCGTTCTTCCGAACCTGGTCTCCCGCAAAACGCGCCATTGCCTGAAGCTCTTTCTTGCGCGTCTGGCGGTAGCCTTCAGCGTCGACAACAAAACGGTGATCACGGTCAAGCTCGCGACCATATACCTGAAACAACAAAGTCTCGAACGAATCGAGCAGTTCCCCATTCTCGGCTAATGCAAAATGAGTGTCTTCGCCGTGCAGATCCATGATGCAGCCTTCATCGGTCCACGTCGCGGCAACGTTTAGTTTGAAGCCAAGATCAGTGATCAGCTCAGACAGAAACTTCTCGGCATTTTGACATGTTTCGTTCATATTCGTTTGTAAGAGTTACGCGTTCACGCGTGAAATCATGTGGCCGCTACTTAGCGAGACTTCACGCCTAAAGGCGTACTCTTACGAAGCGGCAAGCTTTGGCTTAACCTTCTTGGCGTTCTTTGGAACCGAATCGACGACAACAGTAGTTGGCGGCTCGCTTGTTTTGTTCATCCGGTTGATCAGCATCTGCTGCCCAAAGCTGACAATGTTCCCGAAGAACCAGTAGAGCAAAAGTCCCGCCGGTGCGGCCCACATTACCCAAAGCATCATCGCCGGCATCAGATACGTCATCATCTTTTGCTGCATCTGTTGTTCGGGCGTAACGACCGCCGCTGTCGGCGTGAACTTCATCGAAAGGATCATCGAAAACGCAAAGCCGAATTCGAGCAGGTGCCACGGGTCGGCGGCCGAAAGGTCGGGCAGCCACATAAATGAAGCCTGACGCACCTCAACCGAAACCGTAACCGCCGTGTAGAAAGCGATCAGCAGCGGAAACTGGAGGAGCATCGGCAAACATCCGCCGATCGGCAATGCGTCCTTCGTCATCCGCAGTTGCTGCATCTGCAACTCACGCATCCGCGGATCGTCCGTCGGTATGCCCTTCTTTTGCAGGTCCTTGATCTTGTCCTGAATTTCCTTCATCTTCGGCGCGTTTCCGGCCGCTTTTTTGAACGAACGAGACTGCGACCATCTGAGCGGAAACAACAGCGAATAGAACAGAAACGTGAAAACAATGATCGCGATACCGTAGTTATGCAGGATGCCGTTGAAAAAATTCAGTGCGTAGAGAATCGGGATCGAAAGATAGGTTGTGATCGGCCGAATCCAGCTGTAATTGCTGAAATTGATAAGATTTACGACGTCGATCTCGCGGCCTGCGGCTGACGAAAGTAACTGGTTGTACTCCTTTAACGCGAAATAATCCTTTGTTCCGGTGTAGATCTTCGTAACCGAGCCGTCGCTCGTTATCGGCATTGAAACTGTGACCAAATGCCTGGTTTCGCTCGTCTTTGCGCTTCGCATCACCCAATTGAAAATGCTGTCGTAAAATGGCTGTGTCTGAACTTCGTATTTCGAAGCTCGATATTCCAATCCCAGCTGCGGCGTCGCCGGAATGGCCGCCATCGCGAAATATGCATCGCCGACGCCGGCCCAATCAACCTTTCCGTTGTCAGAAAGCACTGCCTGATTATTAGCGTCAAAGGTGAACGAATAATATCCCTGATGACGTTTGATATCGCCATCGACCGCCGCTACGGTTTCCGATTCGATCTGGTAAAACGTGTGATGATTCAATGCATGATCGCCAATGCTGGCACCGATCAGCAGCTTCGTGTTCGGCACCGTTTGCCCGTTTCTCTTTACGGTCACGGCCAGATCGGAAACGTAATTGTCTGCTCTAAAAACGAAGGTCTTTTTAACTTCCAGGCCACTGGCGTCCGTCAGCGTAAAGTCGATCTGCTTTTCCTGGCCTTCGGCGAGTGTGATCGTTTCTTCGGGGATAGAGACCTGATAATTTCGGTCATTGATCAAATTCGTAAGAGCGGGATCGTCGGTCGAGAGCCGAAACGGAATTGCACGCGGCGTTTGTTTCAGCGCCTCTTCGGAGATCAACTGCAACGGCTTCTTATCCGAATCAGTCGAACCGTCAGCGTAAAGCGGATATTCCGCCTTCTCCGATTTATTCTTTAACAGTATCCAGCTTGTCGCCAAAGCTCCCTTTGAATCGAGCTTAACTTCGTAAAGCGGTGATTTTATCGTGATCTGTCGATTCGGAGTTGTGTCCGGCGTAACTGCTGCCGTTTCGGGTGCAGGCTGTTGCGAAGCGGCCGGAACGGGAGTGACTTGAGCCGTCGAAGATGTATTCGTATTCGCCGCCGTGTTCGTGTTGTCTGCGGGCGGTTTTGTTGGCGTAAAAAAATACGACCAACCGAACAGAACAACCATCGACAAAACGGCCGCGATCAAAAAACGTGACTGACTGCTGTTATTATTACTGTTATCCATTTGAAAAAGTTCAAAGTTCAAGGTTTAACGTTCAAAGCGGCCCGCTGCGGACCTTGAACTTTGAACTCGGAACTTTGAACCGCTACCTCACCGGATCATGCCCGCCTTTACAAAACGGCTGGCATCTTAAGATACGCCCCAAGCCCATCCATGTTCCCCGAATCGCGCCGTATTTCTCAACCGCATCGTTCGCGTATTGCGAGCAGGTCGGCTCAAAACGGCACGCAGGCGGGAAAAAAGGCGACAAAAATGCCTTATAAAGCGCCAACATATCCAAAACCAAATACTTCATCCCTAAAAACATTTTGCCACAGCGGACACATAAGTTTGAAAGTAAAAAGGTAAAAGTAAAAAAGTCGATTCATCTTTTCAACCTTTTGCCTTTTTACTTTTTACTTCGACCTTGTGTTCTCTGTGGCTAAAAAATCTTCGGACCGTGCGATCTTTGCCGCGATCTTCTTAAAATCTTCCAGCGGCTCGGCAAGCTTTGTCTTCAAAATGCTTCGCTTTGCGTTCAGCACCCAGTCAAATTTAACCGTGATCGCGTTCAACTCTACCTTGCTCAATCGAAAAGTCTCTCGCAGAAGGCGTTTTGCCCGGTTACGGTCATGCGCTTTGCCGACGGCCTTTTTCGTTGCCGTTATACCTACGCGGTGCATTTCGCCTTCGCCCGGCAAAATGAAAACCGTCATGAAACGACCGTCAATTCGCTTGCCGTTCTCGTAAACACGCAGGAATTCGGAGCGCTTTCTGAGTCTGGCTTCCTTCGGCAGCGAAAACTCTAATAATGCTGAACCGTTAATCTCTTGCGTCCTTTCGCCCGGCGGCGCTTGATCACGGCGCGGCCGTTCTTCGTCGCCATTCTCGCGCGGAAGCCGTGCTTTTTCGCCCGTCGGCGGTTGTTTGGTTGAAATGTTCTTTGCGGCATAATTACTCTCCATTAACTTCACCCGAAAGTGAAAACTTTGATATTACGCAAATATGGGCGTTCTGTCAAAGAATCAAACGGGTAGGTGGTGGTCAGTTTGATTAGAACATGCGGCTTAATGCTTTCTCTGGCGAACTCAGCGTCCGTCTCTCCGGCCTCCGCGTTAAATCAGCGTTGAACAATATTCAACGTAAGCTCAACGCTGAGATCGCCGAGGCGGACGCTGAGTTCGCTGAGAAGGTTTTCAGCTATGAACGCGGAAACACGTGCCGTATGGAGTGTCCGTGTCTCTACGCCCGAGACCTACCTTGCGAACTTCGATTCCTTTGTCGACAATTAGAGCAGACAAAAAAGATTAGGAGCAACAAAATGAGCAAAATGATCGAACCACGGGATTGGTCCAATTTTCTATCAGAATTTTCCGAACGCAATCGCGGCCGCCGCGCACGTTTTGAGCTGTTCAGCCGCGGCGGCAATGTCGGCGAAGAGGAGCAGGAAGGCGTCTTTGAATCGGCGGCGATCAACGGAAACGTCGTAACAATAACCCGCATCGATAATACCGAAGGTAAGAAAGAAATAATGGCGGACGACATACCGAACATCCGTGGCATTGCGGTCCAATATGATTCCGACAACAGCGAGAACACCATCGAACTGACGAACGACAAGAACGACATGACCGTCCTCCATTTCGAATCGCGTGTCGATGGCGATTCTTAAACCGAGAAGAAGGCAGTAGAAAAACGGTTCCATTTTCTTTTTCTCTACCGTAAATTTATCCTGCGTTAATCTCCGCTGTATTATAATCGCAACGTGCGAATTCTATTGGTCGAAGATGATGTGCGGATATCGAATTTTGTCGCTAAGGGCCTACGCGAGAATTCGTATGCCGTCGATGCGGCGGCGGACGGCGACGAAGCACTCTATCATGCCTCTATCAACGACTACGACGTAATAATCCTCGACGTCATGATTCCTAAAAAGGACGGGTTTGCCGTTTGCGGTGAACTTCGGGATTCCGGACTAAAAACACCTATCTTGATGTTAACCGCACGCGACGCAATTGACGACCGCATCAGCGGACTTGATCACGGAGCCGACGATTATCTCGTCAAGCCTTTCGATTTTAAGGAACTTCTCGCCCGGCTTAGAGCCTTGCTGCGTCGAAATGGCGATCTTCGTCCGCCCAGGATTGTCGTCGCTGATCTTGAAATTGACACAACGGCGCACCGCGTTTGGCGAGCCGGGCGTGAGATACCGCTAACCAGCAAGGAGTTCGCGTTGCTTGAGTATCTGGCCCACGAGCAAAACAAGGTTGTCGGCCGCGCCGAGATCGCCGAACATGTGTGGGATGAAAACTTCGATGCGTTCTCGAATTTGATCGAAGTTTACATAAAGCGGCTGCGGGTAAAGATCGATGACGGGTTCGATACCCGGCTAATCCACACGCGGCGCGGCGCCGGTTATATTCTGGAGACGATCGCGGATTAGATGCTTAACTCCATACGAACACGGCTCACGCTTTGGTATCTGAGCATCCTGGCCTTGATAATCATCGCGTTCGCCGCCGTCACTTACTTGCTCGTGGCCCGCAATCTGGGTCAAACACTGGATAATAATCTTGCCGAGATCGGACGAAGCGTCGAAGCCGACCTGCGTAAAGAGGAGGCCGACATTGCCGCCGAGAGACTTTTGCCCGCCACACCAGCCGAAGAAGACGAAGATGAAAAAAAGCCCGCCGATACGCCCGACGAAGTGCCCTTAACGATTGAACAAGCGATTGCGGAGGAGCTCGAAGATTTGCGACTCCGGGATTATGGATTTGTCGTTTTCGAGCAGGAAGCTAACGAAGTTGCATCGACAGTTGGCGATAGCAAGCTCAGAAACGGACTAAAGAACTTACGGTCCGAGATTTCCTTCGCTGACCTGCCGGGAGAAAACGAAATCTTCCGTGTCCATCAAATCGCCCTCAACCTCGACGGAAAGCCGTTCCGATTGCTGATCACCCGGCCACTTGGCGAACAAACCGAGTTTCTCGCGGGATTATTGCGAATTTTCGTCTTTACTGTTCCGATCGCGCTTTTCCTCGCAGGCTTGGGCGGATACTTTCTCGCTCGCCGAAGCCTTGCGCCGGTCGTTTTAATGAGCGACCAGGCCACGAGAATTGGGTCGGCAAATTTGAACGAAAGGCTTCCCGTTAAGAATGAGCGTGATGAGCTCGGAAATCTGGCAAAGGTTTTTAACGATATGCTGTCGCGGCTTGAGCGGTCTTTCGATCAGCAAAAGCAATTTATGGCCGACGCCTCGCACGAGCTTCGCACGCCGCTCGCTATCGTTCGCGGAGAATCGGAAGTTGCGATCTCAAAGGATGATCGATCGGCGGCAGATTATCGCGAATCGCTTTCGATAGTTCACGACGAAAGCGTCCAGCTCACAAAGATCGTTGAGGATTTGTTTATTCTCGCACGGGCCGACAGCGGCCAGCTAAAACCGCATCCGGCACCGGTCTATCTCGATGAAATTTTGGCCGAATGCGTCCGAGCGGCCGGAAGTCTGGCGAATAAACGTAACGTAAAAATTGATTTTTCGGCGCCCGAGGAAATGCCTCTCATGGGTGATGAAACGCTCCTTCATCGTCTGTTTTTGAACTTGCTGGACAACGCCATTAAGTACAACCGCGATGGCGGCACCGTCACCATCGCCGCGCAAAACGATGGCACATTCTCCCGAATAACCATCACTAACACCGGCGAAGCGATTCCAGTCGAAGACCAGGCAAAAATCTTCGACCGATTCTACCGAACGGACAAATCGCGCAGCCGCGACAACACAAACGGAAAAAACGGCGTCGGGCTGGGGCTTTCGATCGCTGCCTGGATCGCCGAAGTACATCAAGGCTCTCTATTACTACTAAGGTCAGACGCGGCTGGCACGGTTTTTCAGGTCGAACTCCCAAGTATGAATCATCTGCGTTAGCCGTTATTTACGGGCAGAAACGCGAGTGTGAACGAGCGTGCCGGTCAAATCGAGGGAAGCACGCTCGTTAACAGTCGCGTTTCTTGCCCGATGGTTCCGTTAATCTTCTGTTCACCTTCCGGTACATACACTGATATTCGCTCACCGCAATCCCTTTAGACTGTTCGGAGTTTCCACCGGAGGTATGAGTCGGATGACAGCCAGAAAACTAAAATCGGTCCATATAACGAATTACTATCACAAGAATTCGGGCGGAATCAGGACAGTTTACGATCGGTTGCTTGATGCCGCAAACCGGCACGAGCGTAGTGTGTGTCTAATCGTCCCGGGTGAGTTTGATGATCAGGAAGAGATCGGTGAATTCGGTCGAATTTACTATGTTAAAGCTAATAAATCGCCAATTTTTGACAACCGGTACCGGTTAATAAAGCCATGGCAATATCTTTTACACGATTCGAGGATGCGGCAGATTCTCAGAGAAGAAAAGCCCGATATCATTGAAGTTGCCGAAAAATACGTTTTGAGTTATCTCGGCGGGTTGATCAAGAAAGGGTCTTTCAAGTCGCTCGGCCGTCCGATGCTGGTCCATCTAAGCTGCGAGCGGATGGACGATAACGTCAGGGCTTTCGTGTCGAAAGCGGTTCCTCGCCGCTTTTCTCGAATGGTCATGGGAAATTACGTCTCTCCGATGTTTGATTACCACATTGCCAATTCGGATTACACTGCCCACGAGCTTCTGGACGCTGTTTCGAACGGGAATCGCCGTCATTTGTTTCAAAATCTTTGCTGGCGATTCTTCAACTCTTCCAGCAATCATTTCCGCGAGCACGTATTTGTAAATAACTGCGGAGTCGAAACCGGTACCTTCACTCCGGATAGAAAGAGCAGGGAGATACGCCGCCGGATTTGCCGCGAAGCCGGCTTTCCCGAAAATGCTACCGTTTTGCTTTACGCCGGCCGCCTTTCGCCCGAAAAAAATATCAAATTTTTGCCGGAGATTTTGAGATCTCTAACTAGTTTTTATAACCTGGATTCGGAGAAACGCGAGTATCGATTGCTTATCGCAGGTGACGGCCCGCATGCTGAAAAGCTGGAAGAGAAACTGCAAAAATACACACCCGGTAAATTCAAACTTCTGGGACATATAAACGGCACCGAAGAATTAGCGAATCTTTACGCTAACTCGGACATTTTCGTGCATACGAATCCGCGAGAGCCTTTCGGTATCGCGCCTCTTGAAGCCATGGCGTCCGGAACGCCGGTCATCGTTCCGAATTCCGGTGGTGTTCTTTCTTACGCAAACAATGAAAACGCATGGGTCGAAGAACCGGTCGCCGAAAACTATTTTTCTGCGGTAAGGGATATTTTTAACGACTCCGAAAGACGCGAAGAAAAAATTAAAAACGCTCTTGAGACTGCCCGCAGTTTTTCTTGGGAACATTCAACCGACAGACTCTTTAAATTGTACGACAAATTGTACGAAGAATTTAGGATTCAGCGAGATTCTGGCTCGAACGGCAATGGAATTGCTAAAAATTCAGTGTCGTAAACATTTATCGGTTGAATAAGGTTTGATTTTCTACGTTCAACACAGTTATGACGTTTATTCTCATCCGGGGGGGTTAGAGATGAAAGTAAAAACACTTCTACTTACGTTTGCTTTGGTTATCAACGGCGCGATGACATCGGCTGCATTCCCGGTCGATGCTGGAACCATAAAAGGCACAGTAACAGCCTCGGCCAGCGGTAAGTCGGCCATCGTCGCAAACGCAATTTTGACACTGGCGAGCAAAGCCGCGCCCGATCAGCCTTACAGAACGGTAAGCAACGATGCCGGTGAGTTCGTCTTCAGAAATCTGCCGGCGGGAAACTACTTGCTGACGGTCGCCGCTGACGGCCTTGCGGGTGCGACCCGCGAAATCAAACTAGATTCCGGCTCTATTCTCACGCTTGACATCGATCTGGCTGTTACTATCGGCGAAACGGTGACGGTTCGCGTCGAGGAAGGGCTGCTCAGCACCTCAGAGACATCAACCGTGAACGTAATCCGCTCCGAAACTCTGAGTACGGAACCTTTTCGCAACGACAACTTCCAAAACTCCATTGCCCTGACGCCCGGTGTGGTTCGGGACGCGGGCGGAAACGATCATTTGAAAGGCACGCGGGCCGGTCAGAGCAGCTATAAGGTCAACGGAGCGGATGTTACCGATCCTGTGACGGGAAAAGTCGCCTTCGAGATCCCGCTTGAAGCCGTCGCCACAGTTCAAGTAGAGGAAAATCCATACTCTTCGGAGAATGGACAGTTCACGGGCGGAGTTACCAATTTGCAAACTAAATCCGGGGGCGACAAATTTAAGATCACCGCCGCCCGCTTTTTCCCTACATTTCGCAACATTCTTTCAACAAAGGTCGATTCATTCCGCCCGCGGCTCACTCTCAGCGGGCCGCTTATTCAAAACCGGCTTTTTTATTTGCAGTCGTTCGAATACCGCCTTCGAAACGATGTCGTGCCGAGTCTCGCAAAACCGAACAACAACACTACCTTCGAAGCGTTTAACGCTTTTTCGCAGCTTGATTGGACGATAAACAAAAGCAATACTCTCAAATTCAATTTTGCGATATTTCCGAGCAGGATTCGCAATCTAAACCTCGACACGTTTAATCCGCCCGACACGAGCCCGAATTACAAACAACGCGGACTACTATTTTCAGCTTCCGAGCAATCGGTATACAAGGACGCATCGTTTCTTTCCTCAGAAATTAGCTACAAGACTTTCGATGTCGACATTTTTGCCAAGTCGAGTCAACCGTTTACCGTTACACCCGAAGTCAATCGTGGCGGCTATTTCGCCGACACTCGGCGGCAAACCTCGCGTGTTCAGTGGCGCGAAGTTTACTACTGGAAGCCGTTGAATTTCGGCGGTTCGCACTCGATCAAAACCGGCTTTGAACTTTTCATCTCGCGCGTTAAAGGAGTTTTGAATTACAGTCCGATCTTTATAAGGCGGCAGGACGAAACGCTTGCCCAAAGAATCGATTTTCAAAGCGGTTTGCCGCTACGTTATTCCTACCAGGAGACTTCCGCATTCGTTCAGGACCGCTGGACGTTGAACCCCAAACTTACCCTGGATTACGGTTTCCGATTCGACCGAGACGGCATAACCGGACGCAACAATTTTTCGCCGCGCTTTTCCGTTTTGTATTCTCCGGCGAAGAATGGACGCACAGTTGTTCGCGGAGGTATCGGGATTTTCTACGACCGGACTTCGGGTGTCGGTGCCTCGACCGAACAGGAAATTAGCGATGAAATTAGCAATTTATCGCCAAATTTTATGCTGATACCAGTTCGACGAGTAACCAATTATGCGGCGAACGGGACGACGCCTATTGATGGTCCGCGTTTGTTTGAGCCAAAGATCGACGGGCCGCTCCGCACGCCGCAAAGCCTTCGGTGGAGCATCCAGGTCGATCAAGGCATCACCAAGGAATTGACTGTCCGCTTCGGTTATTTAAGACGTACGGTGAAAAATGATTTGTTGTTCGAGCCATCCGTCGGTTTGGGCAACACGGGCGCGATTTTGCTAAGTAGCAACGGCCGCTCCCGGTACGACGAATTTCAGTTCGTAACGACTTACAGCAAGCCCGGCTTTGGCCAATGGAACGCGTCTTACGTTTTTTCTCGCAGCCGTGGCGACCTGAACACAGCGGACGCAATTTACAACGAAACGCCTGCCTTGGTTTTGCGGCCTAATGAATATGCTCCTCTCGCATTTGACGCCCGGAATCGATTCCTTATCTATGGCCAGCTTGATTTTCCGCACGACATCCGTATTGCTCCGCTTTTCGAAATACGGTCCGGCTTCCCGTTTTCAAAGTTCGACGCTTCTTTAAATTATATCGGCGGTCGCAATCGGGCCGGGCGTTTCCCGGCGCATATGTCGATGGATCTGCAAATAACCAAAGGATTCATATTGCCGTTCTTTGATAAGAAGAAGGCCCGCGTCGGCGTTGCGCTCTTTAACCTGACCAACCACTTTAATCCGCGTGACGTACAGAGCAATTTGACCAGTCCGAACTTCGGACAGTTTTACAACAGCCTGGGTGTTTCCGTCAAAGCCAAGTTCGACATTGAATTTTAGGCGGACAAAACCTGGCCATTGAAACAAAAAAATTGCGTTAATCCTTCGTTCATCTTCGGTTTTGCAAACTGTACTTAACCTTGAAAAAAGTTTAAGGAAAAACGCCGCAGATACCCCCGCGTGGCATTCGTCGAGCCGGACATGACCGAGTTTGATTCCGGTTCTGAACATATTGCTGAAAGGAGATTTATCAATGAGCAAAATTCACTCAAAAATATACGAGAAGTTGCAAAAGCGTGGTCGTGGCCGGTTTATTGGACTTGCGGGATTGATTGTTCTGGTAATAGGTCTCGTTGTTGTAACGGCACCGACAAGAGCAAGGTATGACAACGATGACGACACCTGCGGCCGGCGGGGAGGCCCGACAGTAAGGCTGCCTGCGACAAAATTGATTATTGAACACAACGCAACCGCCGCGGACACCGGCGTCCACGGATTCTTTGACGGGACCGACTGGACAAAACTCGAGATTCTCGATCCACGTGGACGGTCGATTTTTGAGTTCGAGCCGAAACGTCAGTTCCGGACACAATCAATCAGCGGCGTTTTCTTCGAATCGGCCGAGCCTCCAAATGAAGAGGTTCCGATCTCGGAAATCCTGCGGCGTTTTCCCGAAGGACGATATCCAGTTCGCGGCTGCACGGCGGACGGAGAGCGGCTAACGGGTTCGGCACTTTTTACTCACGACATTCCCGCCGCTCCCGACATCATCTTTCCGCAGGACGGCAACGCGGTTCCAGCATCGGGTCTGACGGTAATGTGGAATCACGTCACAACAACTCTTGATGGTGATCCGCTTAACCGCACCGGGTATGAATTGATTCTGACCAAAGACGTACCCGACGATCCGAACGGGTTTTCAAAGCCTACTCTGTCCATCCACCTTCCACCATCGGTCACGTCGTGCTCGGTCCCAAATCAATTCCTGGAACCAGGCTCAAGGTACGAAATCGAGGTGATCGTGCTTGAAGTCAGCGGCAATCAGACGATTTCGAGTCTGTTCTTTCAGACTCAGTAGAGTTCGATGAACACGAGACGCGGGCTTTTACCGGTTCGCGTCTCCAATTTTTATTATTGACGCGGCAGTCCAGCAGGTTTAGTTTATACTTGTTAACGTAAATTGGACGCCGTGTCGGCCCACACTATCAGGAGGTAGAAATGAAAGCGATAAAAGCTATGATCTGGCTTTTCGTGGTTGCGTTAGGATTGGGAATCAGCGTTCTCAGCCTTCCGCAAGCCGTAAATGCCCAAACCGACAAAGACGTAAAAGAAAAGAAACAGGACCTGGAAGACGACGACAAGGACAATGACGAAAAACTAAGTTCCAAGGACAAAAAGAAGGCAAAGATTACCCTGGACGAGGCACGGGCGATTGCTTTAAAACGGATCGCCGGAACGGTTGTTGAAGAGGAATTGGAAAAGGAAAAGGGTCGGCTTCAATATGCCTTCGATATTAAGGACAGCAACGGAAAGGTCTGGGATGTAGAGATCGACGCTATCACCGGCGAGGTTCTCCAGGCGGCCGACGATGACGAAGACGGCGATAAGGAACAAAGTAGCCTGAACAAAGCCAAGAAATCGGTCTACCAGGCGGCTAACACCGTCAAGAACGTAACCGTAAGGACGTTCGAAAAATTGTTTTGATCAAACGGGATAGAGTTTTGAGCCAAAGCAGCAACCGAACTTTTCAGTTATTCTGAAGGGGCAATCATGACTATGCTCGTTCGGTGATTTGTGTGTGAAAAACCGTTTTCCGTCCTTCGATAGTAAGACCGCCTGAGGATATGCGCTTCAGAGCCTCGACATACGCTGCATGTTCCTCCTCCAATATTCTCGCCGAAAGAGTTTGTTCCGTATCGTCATCCTTCACTTCAACTGCTTTTTGCAGGATAATCGCCCCGTTATCGAGATGCTCGTCGACAAAATGAACCGTGCAGCCTGACATTTTCACACCGTGTTCGACTGCCTGCTTCTGCGCGTCCAACCCGGGGAACGAAGGCAGCAGGCTTGGGTGGATGTTGACAATGCGGTTTGGAAACGACCGTATAAACTCCGCCGAAAGCAGCCGCATATACCCGGCCAGGCAAACAAGCTCGACGCCTCTGATACGTAACTCAGACACGATTTCGGCGTCGTGTTCTTCCCTCATCCGCCCGCGTCGTTCGATCACCAGCGTTTCAACCCCGCGCTCAGCCGCTTTCACGAGCCCAGCCGCGTCCTGTTTATCGCTGATGACAACCGCTACCTCTGAATCAAGTATATCGCCGCTCTTGACCGCTTCGACCAGAGCGACCATGTTCGAACCGCGTCCGGAAATTAGTATCCCAATCTTCATTCAATTTTTAAGTCTTATTTTACTGAGCAAAAAAACTAAAAATATCTTAGCGCGCCTGCATCGTTTATTCGCAGAAACATTTTTGAAAACGACGGAAATATTTCGGCAAAAGCACTAAGTGTAGAACGTCTGCGCTTTGGAACATCATTTTTTTGCCGCGTGAAGCCGAATCTCAGGACTCGTTCAATTGTCACAGGGTTTATTAATTCGTTAGGAGCTGCTTTTCTATGTCCAAATCAAGTCATTTCAGGAGGTTAGGTTATGCGAAAAGCAAATTCGATGTTCATCTTGGCCTTTGTTGTTTTAACGCTCATTTCCCTCGCGGTAATAACCCAGGCCCAATCTATTTTTTTTCGCTGGGAAATATCTGAATTTCAACCGGACATTCCCAACGGCGGCAGAGCGAATACTTTTGCCGTACATCCGACGGATGCCAATAGAATTTATGTAACTTCGGAGAGCGGCGGGCTTTTTCGCAGCACGGATCGCGGCGTCAGATGGCGGCACGTGGACGCCCTGCCCTGTTTCCGCACAATGAGCGTCGTTTATCTCGTCGCAAATCCCAACATTGTCCTCGTAACCACGACAGATGATTTTAGAACAAGCAGCGGCGGCGGCATTTGGCGCAGCACAGACGGCGGGTTTAATTGGACGCTTGTTCCGGTAACCATACCGGCCGCGATTACTACGGGCAGGTTGAGTGGCTACGAGATCTCAGTTGCACCTGATACAGGCGACATCTACGTCGGAACGGAGTACGGCGTATTGAAAAGCATTACTCAAGGTGCGAGTTGGGTATTCCAGGACGCCTTCGGCATGGGTGATCGCCAAACCCTGTCTTTAGCCGCTCTCGGCGGCAACCGCGTGCTTGCCGCCGGACCGTCGGGTGTTCGCCGGTCCGACAATGGCGGCACAACCTGGCTCAACCCGGCAACCGGGCCGGGAGGAATATCGGACGTTCACGCTCTAGGCAGGTCGCCTTTATCAAACTCACAGGCCTTTGTAGTTAATGCAGCTACCCAACTCTTTCGAACCGAAGATGGCGGACTGAACTGGACGCAGATTGCGTCGGCTCCCGGTGGAGGAGGCGGCTGCGGCGGCATTGCTTTTGCACGGACGGCAAACCGAACCGCTTCGACCCTTGGACGTTTCGATCTTTTTTTTGGTAATCGCTGCGGTATATCAAGGCTGCGTGTGTCAAGAAATGTCTTCACTGGACGATTCATTTATTCCGGCGTATGGCAGAATCTCGGGATAGACCACGGCGATACCCGCGATATTGCGTTTGACAATTTACCACTTCCTACGCCCTTACTGCTGGCGACCGACGGAGGGTTGCATAAGACCATTGACGGAGGAGCAAACTGGACGTTTACGGGTGGCGGGCGAAACGGCTACAACGCACTCCAGATAACCGAAGTGCAAGGGCAGCTTATTCAGAATCTTGCACGTTATGATCTTTATTTTGGGACCCAGGATAATGATCTCTGGTCTTCTGGCACCGATGGCGCGACATGGACCAAAGGAATGTGTTGCGAAGGATTTTTCATTGAGGCACAGAAAAAGGTCACCGCAGCAGCCGACTCCAAGGTTACGAACGTGACCTGTGCCGGATGCAGCAACATCGTCACCGATCCGTTGTTTACCAATGTTACGGGCTGGCCTAATCCGGCAGGCGATCTTGCCGGCAACCCGATGATAATCAGAAGGTCACAGCACATTCAGGGAGTGAGCACTTCGGGCGGGTTTTCCAAGGGTTTGGCCATCACCGATAATTTGGGCAGCTCGTGGCGGCAGTACGCTTCTTTTCCAGATGACCGATATGATCTTCCGAAGCTCGGGCGCGTAGGAACGACAATCGGCCTGCGGCGTCCAACAGTAGTTTATCAGGCTTACAGAGTTCCCGGATGGTCACCCGTCGGCTCCATTAGTTGGTTGATGAGAATCCGCACGAACTCGATTACCGGAGCGACAACCGTAGTATATCCGGCAATGAATAACTTCGGCGGCCTCGGAATCAACCCGACGATGTTCGCATGGTATCAAGTTTATGCCGTCGATCCGGGCAACTATCTCCACGTGATTGCCCCGGACGTGATAAATCAACGGGTGATGGAAACTCGCGACGGCGGAGAAAATTGGACTGAGATACCGGGATTGACAAACCTTGTAACGGACGCCGGCAGGCTTCGCTTCGGCGTTTCGATATTCCCCGTCGTTTCCGCAATCCGTTTTAGCCCGCAAAATCCGAATGTGGTCGCGTTGGGAACTTTTGAAGGCGGCGTTTATCTCTCGACTGATAACGGTGCAAATTGGTTTCGCGTCAACAATTCCGATGGAGTTACTTATGCCACCGGTTTCGCATGGAAAAGCGCGAACGAGGTCATTATTTCAACATATGGCCGCGGACTTTGGAGGTTGAAAAATGTACTCAGGATTCCGCGCCCGGACTGGGAAGTAATGTGCAAGGCGCCGTGCATTATTCACATTTGGCCGTGGGAAAGAGTTTTTGATCCGGTGATTCCGGTGGAGTTCGATCGCGGCCTTCTTGTTTACGATGGCAGAATTCTTGGAGCGACTATAGTTAATCGAGTCGTTCGGGAAATATTTGTTTCGGAAGGCAGTTCTGTCGTTTTTGCGGGAAATGATGGCAGTAATCAGGACATCAAAATCACCTACGCAAAGAAATCCGTCGGTTTTCGCGGTTCGAAATATCTGCCCCAAATCCCGCGTGAAACTCAGTTTATGAAAGGCCTGGTTTTCGACAAAGAGAATCGCTTAAAGGGAGCTGTCTTCGGCGACAAGGCAATGACGATGTACGAAGAAAAAGAGGTCGAGGAGAAAGAAGGAAACTCGAAATCGCCAAGCGAGGGCAAACCATATATTCAAATCTCGACAAAACGATTCGACGGCGCGCCCACGGCTTCTCCTGATGAGGTCATAGCGGTCACCGTGGCAAATCTGCGGCGCGATTCCGACGTCGTTATACACATCGACGGCAAGCCGGTTTCCAAAGCCAGGGTTGACGCTAGGGGTTACCTTAGAACGCAGGTACGGGCTCCGCTCGAATTCGGGCTGCACAATATTACTATCCGTTACGCAACCGATGAGAAGTCGGTGATCGACGGCGTAATGTTTCTTGTCAAACATGTCGACGATTTCAAACGACGCCGTCCGCCGAGATAACTTCTGATGTTGGTCGATTGCGATTCGACCAAATTATCGAGCCGGAAAAATTCACGAGAGTGCTTTGATTCCGGCTCGGTCAAATTTATAGCGGTTCAATTTATTGTCACTTGGCCTTTACCGTCTCCAACTCGCCCGATCTCATAGCATTGACCAAGAAGATTGTTGATGACTTCCTCATCTACTTCCGAGCAAATCACAACCATCCCTATGCCCATATTAAATGTCCGGAACATCTCTTTTTCATCAACATTCCCAAGCTTCTGCATCATCCCGAATATCGGCAGTTCCGGCCAGCAGCCACGGTTGATCTCTACAGAAACGCCCTCAGGTAAAATTCGCGGGAGGTTTTCGAGGAAGCCGCCGCCGGTGATGTGGGCTAGGCCTTTGATGATGCCCTTGTCCAGCAAGCCTTCTAGCGGGCGAAGGAAGCTCTGGTGTGTCGCCAACAAAGCATCTCCGACGGTTGATCCTAATTCGTCAATGTACGAATCTGCCTTATAGCCGCCGACTTCGAAAAAGAGCTTTCGTGCGAGCGAGTAGCCGTTTGTCTGCAGGCCGCTCGATGGAATGCCGAGTACGACATCGCCAGGAACGATGCTCTTCCCATCTATGACGCGAGACTTATCGACGACGCCAACGATAAACCCGGCCAGGTCGTATTCGCCCGGCGGGTAGAAATCAGGCATCTCGGCCGTCTCGCCGCCGAGCAGGACGCAGCCGTTTTCTTTGCAGGCACGTGCCATGCCTTCGACAACCGAGGCCGTCACGTCCGGTTCGAGCTTTCCGGTGGCAAAATAATCGAGGAAAAACAGCGGCCGCGCGCCCTGGACGAGAATGTCGTTGACGCAATGATTGACCAGATCGGCGCCGACCGTGTTGTGAATTCCGGTCTCAAAAGCAAGCTTAAGCTTTGTCCCGACGCCGTCCGCTGACGCGACCAATATTGGCTCGGCCATATCCGGAAACATTCCCGAGAACATCCCGCCAAAGCTCCCGATCTCCGTCAGCGTCTGCTCGTTAAAAGTGCTCCGTGCCAGATCACGAATCTTCGCGACGGCCCGATTAGCATTGTCTATCGAAACACCGGCGTCGGCATATGAAATAGGTTGGGTCACAGCTTAATTTTTACGCGGCCTCCACATGTTCGCCGCCCTGGTTTATTAGTTTTTTGTCGAATGTGTAGAGCTTAGTGCCAAAAATTTTAGCTTCAGTCGCGGCATAGCAATCTACAAAAGATAAACTCTTTCTCGTTTCAAAAAGATCGATGACGTCCGGCAAGACATGGCTGTTAAACGTCAGACTAGGCAAAGCTGTAAGCGTTTTAAGGAGAAGGCAGACATAATTTCTGTCAAACTTCATCACCTTTTCTAAGACGAATGCGATCTCTGACACCACCACATCTGAAACATATAGCTGCGGCCTTGTGAGAACGGCTTTGGCTCTTGCTGTTTGCGAAGGAATGTCGTTGAGCAGAAACCGCAGAATAACATTAGCGTCGAGGCTTATCATTTCATTTCCGCGAGCCGAGCCTTTGCGGCCATATCGCGCATCGCTTTCATGCTCAGGCCTTTAGGACGGTCAGGATATTTACTCAATATCTCATCCCTGATCTTTTCAAATTGCTCGATCGTCACACCGGTGTCCATCAAAATGCGGTTGTTCTTTTGATCCAACTCCAGTCTGACGGTTTGTCCGGGTTTTAGCCCGAGGGCTTTTCTGATCGGAGCGGCAATGGTGATTGTTCCTTTACTTGTGATGGTGGTTTCGTATCGCATGTATTACATTCTACAAAACGTAATACGTTTTGTCGATTTCTTTCACAGCAAATACAAACTTGGCGGCCCGACAATCTCGAATTCATTATTAAGCAACTCGTAAAACTCCTTTTCCGACCCAACAACCTTTTCGTCCTTCATATTTCCGATGGTCACGATCATTTTCTTTTCCGTCAGCGTCTTCCGCCCGCCGTCGGTCAAGATCGAACAAACTTTGCCCTTCTTAAAATGCGATTCCGGCGAGTATTGTTGAAAGTCGCACATCTCTACGAATTCCGAAAGATTGCGGGCGATGTCCCTGAAAATATATAAGCTTTTCCATTCGCCGTCATCCTTCTTAGCCACTTCCAGATACTCGTAATCAAATCGCCGGATAACAAAAATGCCGGCTTCATCCTGCTGTTCAGCTCCTAGTCCGTACCGCAGCGGCTCAGCTGTAAAATCTCCAAATCCAACATCTGACAGATATTCGTCATCGCCGATCGTAACAATGATCGCCGCGTGGTCGAATTCAGGGCCGTGATCCGTTCCATTAAAAACGCGGGCTGAGATCAAACGCGTCTTAAACCCGAGTGATAAAAGCAGTTCGTTGAACAAACCGTTCAATTCGTAACAAAACCCTCCGCGTTTTTCTTCGACGACTTTCGCGTAAAACTTTTCAACGTCCAAAACTATCGGCCGTTTCCAGTGAATGTCCAGATTCTCAAACGGCACGCTCAATAGATGCTTTCGCTGCAGTATTCGCAGCGTCTCGTCGTTCACTTCCAGATCGTCAGGCTCAAGGCCGATCCGCGCGAGATAAGCACTCGTATTCATCCCTTCACTACCTTCCATTCTACGCCTTTGACGCTCGCACACACCGGCCCGCCGTCGCGTCCAATGCCGTTGATCGTTGTTTCTAACCGCGAACTGGGCGCGGCAATCACAGATTCGATAGTCCCGCTGGATATCGACATTAATGACAACTTTGCCCGCCTGTTCCACTTTGTAAACGCCTGTCCTGCATACGATCCCGAATTGACATAAACAAACCGTTCATTCTTTGGCCCCTGAGCAAACTTGCCGAGAAAATTCGGAGCGTCGTCCGTTAGATCAACCGTGATTTCAAGATCGAATACAAGCTTTTCATCGGCAAAAACTATCGGCGGAAGCAATTCATCCCTTCCTTTCTGCACCAGCATCGCCACACCGGCAAGCGGCTCCAAAACTGTTATTCTGAATGGAATTTCGTACTTCACAACAACAAACCGCTGCCGATTCCGAATGTCAGGTGAATGAGAATTATACCTGTGCCTTCGGTCGAATGCGAAACTTCGCCAAAACTTTATTGACTTGTTATGGCCCGCGCGTTTAGCATTTTTTATGTCAAACAAACTTTAGTTTGTTTTTCGCTTACTATCATTTATTCGGCGACAACTGAAGTTTGTCGTACCCTAAAAATATGAGTTTCACATTGCACGACCTGAGCGAAGAGAACTACGAGTTCAACGCAAACGTATGGAATTGGAAGGCGACGCTTGAAGTAATCAAGAGCCTTGATATTTTGAGCGACGGCCAACTGCGTCAGATGGCCTATAACGCGACGGGCGTAAAGGTCGAGGTTGACGATGCCCACGATATCGGTAAAAGGATAACCGAAAGGATTTTGCCAAAGCTTGAGCCTAACAAACGGATCTTTGCCGACCTCAGCATTACCGACGCTCCGGACGATATGCAGCTCCACCGCGATGACGATGAGCAGTGGAAGAATTACAGCACATCGTATGAGAATTTAAAGGAATTTGCGGATTTCTGTTTGAAGTCAAAGGGCTTTCAGGTGTTTTAGTAGAGAATGGCCGCGAAATGGCACAAAACGCGCAAATAAAGCCTCTTTTATCCGCGCTTATCCGTGTAAATCCGCGGCTAAATTTTTCCCGTGATGGAAACTGTCAACGAATTATTCCGCACGATCGAGCCGATCTTCAAAAACCTTTGGGTTCAGATCGGCCTTTTGATATTGTTCGCGACGGTCCACGGTTACGTTGGTGCGTGGCTTGCCGTTCGGATGCTCTTTCGTCCCCGCCAGCCTTTCAAGCTCCTCGGCATCACACTTTTCCCGCAAGGAATGATCCCGCGTCACCGCGACCGGCTGGCAAATGCCATCGGCAAAGCCGTCGGAGAAGAGCTCGTTTCGCAAGAAACCATAATGGAGGAATTGCTCGGAAAGGACTTCCTGCGCAAAAAGATTCGCGGCGTGGTCGATTCCTACACGAATGAGCTTATCTCACAGGATTATCCGTCACTGATCGACGCCTTGCCGACAAACTTGCGCGCACCTGTACTGGACGCGATTACCTCACTGCAGTTTAAGGTCGCCAAACACATCGAAGACGTACTCAAAAGCGAGGAATCGCTCGAAACGATCCGCGGCTTCGTCGAACGCCGCGTCGATGAATTCCTATCAAAACGCGTTTCCGAGGTTGTCGACGACGAAACCTTCGAACGCATCATCGCTTTTATCGAAGAACGCATCCGCTCAGCCGTCGAAGCCTCCGCCTTCGAAGAAAAGATCCGCGAATTCATCGGCCGTCGTGTCGATGATCTCGCCAACACCGAAACGCCGCTTGGCCAATTGTTTACCGATGACGCAATTGACCTGCTTAAAGAGAAGGCAAACGAGCAGATAGAACCGGTCGTACATCGCCTGACCGAGCTCGCCGCCGCCGAAAAGACCCGCAACCAGATCGGCGCCTTGATAAAACACGAGGTCCACGATTATTACGAGGCCCTGCCGTTCTTCAAAAAGATCTTCGTCTCACGCGAAAACCTGATCGGTGAGGTGGACGATCTTGTAAACGAGAGTCTGCCGAAACGGATCGAAGAGACTTTGAAAGGCGATTTTTTCGCCGACGAGGCCCGCAATTTTATCAATAAGAGCATTGATGACGCTCTTGCCCGCCCGCTGCCGGACATTGTCGGAAAGATCGCTCCGGACCAACTTGACCGCTTGAAGGCCCAGATCGCAAAATCGATTCTCTCGCTTTTGCGCGGCGACGAAATGATGTCGTCGATCTCGGATTATCTTCGCGAAACGCTCGAGAAGCTTCGACCTCACAGCATTGACGCGATCATGCAGACACTACATGCGGAATCCGAAGAAAAGCTCAAAAGCATGTTGTCGCGAGGTTTGCTGAGTATTATCACCCAGGACGAGACATCGCAGATTGTGAATTCCGTTCTTTCGAAACAGATCGAAAAACTTTTGGCGACCCCGATCGGTAAGCTGTCCGACAACATATCGGAAGAAAAATTACGTGCCGCCAGTGAATCGCTGTCGGACACGATCATCGCGGCCATCCGCGAAAAGTTGCCCGATGCTATCAAGGAATTCGATATCGGAGGCGTTGTCCGCGAAAAGATAAGCAAATATCCCGCTGAAAAACTAGAATCGCTTGTGATGTCCGTTGCCAAAGAGCATCTGCGGACGATCGAGCTTTTCGGCGCGTTATTCGGCCTGATTATTGGTATTGTCCAAGCCTTTCTGTCGTATTGGGCCTTTGCAAAGTAAAAACGACCGGCCACTGATTACCAGCAACCGGCCGTTTTCCCTTGATTGATCTTTTACCTAGATATTGCCCAACACATTTTGTAGAAGCAAACTTACGAGGTCAACGTTTCCACCGTCCTGCGGATCGTAATCGCTTCTACCCTGAAGGGCGTCTTGGTAGCCAAGCTCATATCCCTCGCTTAAAATCTGCCGGTTTTCACCCATGCTCGAAGAGTACGGGTCGTATATGCCATCTTCGGTTACATACGGATCCCGAAAGTACGTCTCCCCTGATCGGTTCCGCCTGGCGGATTGCCCCGCCACATAACCCTGATCGTAACCCTGGGCCAGAAAGTTGGCGATCAGTTCTGAAACAAATTCGTTGCCGCCCGTGTATCGCTCCAGCAGCTCAGCGATCGGAAGCGAATTCAGCAGCCCTCCCGCTATCGAATTTCCGCCAAACTGTGAACCATCATCGCCATATTCCGGCCGATACTCATCGCTGTAAGGCGTTCCGTAGCTTTGAATGAACCTGGGAACCTGGTTGTAACCACCGCCTCGATCGTACTGATTATTATCGTAAAACTGTTCATATTGCGAGCTGGTCTCACGCTGATCGCCGCTCAGGCGGTTACCTATTACATTAGCTATCACAACGCGAAGTATCTGCTCCTTCCAGTTTGTACTGTCGTCATAACCATAGTTGTCGTCGGTCTGATTCCCATAATAGTTATTGTCATAATAGACGGGTGCCGAACGCCTTTGCGATTCCCGCGAATATCGCAACGCGTCTTTTTCATAGCGGCGTTGTGATTTTAGATCCGCCTTCCACGCACGCTTTTGCTCTTTGAGATAACGCTTATCGTCGCGCCGGTCAAGCTGTCGTCCGGACCATAAACCGCGCCATATCGATGCGTTTTGATTCGGATAAGCATACACCTGCCTTACACCCCTATCGCGATCGCGCCGCCCGTAATATCCATTATCGTTAATGTAATTATCGTTGCGACGCTCTTTCCGCATCCACTTCTGTCGAGACTGATTCCTAATATCTTCTTGCTGACGCCGAGCGTTCCAGTCGGTCTGGGCCTGCTGCATTTGCCGTTGCCGTTCCCTTAGCTGCTGTTGCCGCTGCGCATTCCAGTCGTTGTGAGCCTGTTGCTGCGATTGACGTGCGTTCCACTCCTGTTGCCGACGCCAGTTGCCATCGTCTTGTTTCTTCTGCTCACGGGGTTGACGAACGATCCATACTTGCTGTTGTTCATGTTGTTGATTTCGGCCGTCATTTCCCCGGTCATGCCGGTCTTCCCCCTTCCATTTCTCGCGGTTTCCCTTTCCGTTACCGCCGCCATCGCCGCGATCCTTGGAATGGCCCTTGCCGTGCCCCTTTTGCGCGGTAACGTCATAACTAGCGGCAAACATGACCATGATCATTAGTGCCGACGCTGATAAAAATTTGAGAATATTTCTTAAGTGCATAAGTACCCCCGATTAGTAGCTTTATTAACTGATAGCCTGCAAGCGGCATTCCACAAACCAAAACCGATACGATCGGGCATTATTGACTCAAAAATTACCGGTATGGTGTGGCAAAACGACAATATCGTCGGTTCTTTCAAAATATATGCAAGTTTTCCCCGGTCGCGCGTTCTTTGGGTCGCAGCGTTACTCGTATGACATTAGCGGCACGATGTTCGGTAAGTTTTGGAGCATCGGGAAAGCAACGGTCAAGTACGGGTAGTCCGGCTGTGTTTGCTTGAAAATGCGGGGCCGACTGTGAGTTGTCAGCCGTCCGGAAAGAACCGCGATACAACTGAATTTAAGGAAAATAAGAAAATGAGAAGATCTATAGTTTTAGTATTATTTGTTGCCGCAGTCGGCGTATTGGGTGCGTGTACAAGTACCCCGGAAGTCAAACCTGTCCCAAATGTCGCACCGAGCCCTGCTGTATCGCCGACACCGGCAGCAACGCCCGCGGTCAGCCCGTCGGTTGATCCAAAGGCTCCTGCCGCGGCTCCATCGGCAAAGGTCACAGCTCTTGAAGGCAAATGGCCCGGCGTCGAAGGTACCTTCCTGAATGTCACCAAAAAGGCTGACAAGTACTCGATCGAGATCAAGAACCTCGACAAAACAGAGACTTTCGAAGGCGTCGCAAAAGGCGATACCATCGAATTCAAGCGTAAGGACAAAATGGAGACGATCAAGGCCGCAACCGCCGAGGAAACCGGCATGAAGTGGCTCGCAGGCGAAAAGAACTGCGTCGTCATCAACAAGGGCAGCGAAGGCTATTGCCGGAAATAACCTTTCCGTGACAGTCGTTTAGCTGAAACGGGCGGGTCTTCGGGCCCGCCCTATTTTTGTAAAAAAATACTTTTGAACTTTTTCAACCGCCGATTCGTTTTCCCTCAACAGCAGCATTCCCGGAGGATTTAATATGAAAAAGATCGGTATCATAGTTTTTGCAGTAGCAATTTTGCTCGGCGTGTTCGTCAGCAGCTTCTTTTCATTCGGTCGTGTCAGCGACAAGATTTTCAATTTTTCGCTCAACAAGTCCGTTAAAGGCTCTGACAATATATCAACGGAAACGCGCGACATCGCCGACTTTACCGGCGTCGATGTAAGTGGTGTTTTCCAGGTTGAGATCACGGCCCAGAAGGACTTCGGCATCGAGATCGAAGCGGATGACAATCTGCTTCCGCTTATCAATACCGAGGTCCGCGGCGGCGTTTTGAGAATCGAAACCACAGAAAAGATATCATCGGAGCACGGCCTGAAAATACGTATATCTGCTCCTGATATTGACAGCATCGATGCCTCCGGCGTTGCTAAGGTCAACCTCTCCGGTGTGAAAAACAACGAACTGCGCGTCGATACGAGCGGTGCCTCAAAGGTAAATATTAAGGGCGAAACGGCAAACCTGACCATCGAGGTAAGCGGTGCAAGTTCCATCGATGCCGAAAATCTTAAGGCGGAATACGTCAATGTAGACGCAAGCGGTGCAAGCCATGTCAGCGTGTTTGCGACGGGTGAGTTGAAGTCGGACGCCAGCGGAGCGAGTAAGATCGTTTATTCTGGAAGCCCAAAAAATGTTGAGAAAAGGTCTTCAGGCGCGAGCAGTATTCGCGAGAAGTAGCTGTAGTTAGTTTCTAACTCAAAAAAGGCGGGCTCAATTCGAACTCGCCCTTTTTATGTTTCGACAGCCTTTGTCCTTATTCCGGCCAGCTTTCCCGACCCGTCGATACCAACAACGTAGATGTCGATTCGTATCCGCCCGATCCGCAGCACTGTAATATCCTCCAGATTATCCCTCAAAAGCCTTTGCAGTTTCAGGAACCGCTTTACTTTCTCCGTTTCAACCTCCGTGTGCCAATCCTGGGGTTTTGTGAGTCGAGAGAAAAACTCGTCTACCGGCTGCTCGACAACGGTGGTGTTCTTCTCCGGACTAAGTGCCTTGCTGATTGACTCCCGCGTTCCGTCATCTGCCTTGCCGCCGGAAAAAGGCAGTATCGCGGCGTCAGTCTCGCTTACGTAAAACAGTCCTTCGCAGGCCTTGCCGATGGCCTCCTCAAAGCTGTCTTTCTTACGTCTTTTCTTTTTTTCCTGACTCAATTTTTTTCGTCGAAATTTGCCTTGTTTTGGACAATAATTGCTTTGAGTATCCAGTCTAACAAAAAGAAAATCGATGCCAAACTGTTGCTTAAAAAAGGGTTTAATAGGTTATTTGTACCCGTTCGGTTTTCTGTGGATTTCTCCTTGCGCTTGGTGCTTTCCTATGTTAGTCTGTCACCCGTTTCGTAACTTATTGGCTCTTGTAAAGTGTTGTAAATAAATAACTTAAGGTTATACTTTAAGTTCTGTGTTTATTTTCCACATGGTTGTGGAAAACCCTGTGGAAAGCCTCCCAAGAACTCTGTGTAAAGGACCGAAACTCGTAATAACAAAACAGCTTACGGATTATCCAGCGAGATCGATTTTGATCCGGTTTGGCGAATATTGCCGCCGCATTAGCTCGGACTTAATTTTTAATCTAGAATTTAATTCGCGGAGACTTTTAGTGGACGCCCTTTTACAACAGACCGAGCTTTGGAACGACATCCTTTTGTCCGTCGAGAACAGATTGAACAGGCATGTTGTCGATTCATGGTTCCGGCCCATCCGGTTCGAAGGATATGACGCCGACGCGAGTATTCTCCACCTCCGCGCCGGACAGGTTACTAAGGATTGGGTCACTTTGTACTATTCCGATCTGCTGCAAAAGACGCTCGAGGAAATGGATCTGTCAGATCATAAGTTCGAGTGGAGCATCGACGAAAGCGAAACCGCCGAAGACCGTTTTCCCCAGGAGTCGGACGCCGATTTTTTCTTCGAGACGAAAAAACCTTACATCGTGTCACCAAAGCAAAACCATTCGGACACGCAGCCCAGCCCGGCGTTCGTCAGGAATGTCTCATCAAATTTTGTCGAGTCAGACCCGGTTGAGAATTCGCTGAATCCGAAATACACCTTCGACAAATTCGTCGTCGGCTCGTCAAATCAGTTCGCTCACGCAGCGTCGAAAGGTGCAGCCGACACGCCCGGCAAGACATACAATCCGCTGTTCATCTACGGCGGCGTCGGCCTCGGCAAGACGCACCTGATGCATGCCATAGGGCATTCGATAAAGGAGAGTAACAAGCACCTCCGTGTTTCGTACGTCACATCCGAAAAGTTCATGAACGAGTTGATCAACGCGATCCGTTACGACAAAACCCAGACGTTTCGCGAAAAGTACCGTTCTATCGACGTACTCCTTATGGACGACGTACAATTCATGGCCGGCAAGGAACGCACTCAGGAAGAGTTTTTCCATACGTTCAACACGCTGCACAACGATCAGAAGCAGATCGTTATTTCCAGCGACTGCCCGCCACGCGACATCCCGACGCTGCAGGAACGCCTGCATTCGCGTTTCGAATGGGGCCTGATCGCCGACATCGAACCGCCCGATCTCGAAACAAAGGTCGCCATCTTGAAGCGTAAGGCCGATCTCGATGGTATTTTCCTGCCGGACGACATTGCCATCTATATCGCGAACAAGATCCGCAGTAACGTCCGCGAACTCGAAGGCTCTCTCGTCCGCCTGGTGGCCATCTCATCTCTGCGTGGTGTGCCGATCTCAAAGATGCTCGCCCAGGACGCGATGAAGAACGTCATCGACAGCGAACGGCCCGAGGGGTTAACGATGGACCGCATCGCCCGCCTGGTCGCCGCGCACTACAAAATGTCGGTTGAGGAATTGAAGTCAAAAAACAACTCGCGTGCGATCGCAGTACCGCGGCAGATCGCGATGTATTTGTGCAAACGGCTGACAAAACACAGTTATCCGGAGGTCGGCCGCGAGTTCGGCGGCAAGCACCACACGACCGTTATGCACTCGTTTGAGAAGATCGACACACTGGTAAAGGAAGATCGTGATTTCCACAGGACGGTAAGCGACCTTATCGACAATCTTTGCAGTTAATTAAAGGGGATTAAACCAACAATGTCACGAAAAGATTTACACATGCAATTTAAGGATTGTGTTTCATTATCTCTTTTATCTGCTGCATTTACCAAGAGTTTTCCACATTTCCGCAAGGAGACGGAGACGGGAGCGGTGCAAAGGATAGCCGAGATCGACCGCGAAACAGTTTTCCGAACATTGAAGGAATTTTCCACAGCATTTCCACAAACGGTGTGGACGGATAAAGAAAGTGTTTAGAACTAATTAGACCGCTTTTACACATTTACACAGGCTCTCTTACTACTACTATTTAGATTTAAACAGAATTTTTTCTTAAGTTTGAAACACGGGCATCGGTTATAATATTTGAAACCAAAGATCAGGAGTGCAAGAAATGGAATTCGTCATTAAGCAGAGTGCGTTGAAGGAAGTTTTGGGTTATGTGCAGGGCGTGGTCGAACGCAAAAGCACTATTCCCGTGTTGTCGAATATTTTGATCGAAAGTCTTGGTGAAAATTCCATCCGCATCGTCGGCACCGATCTCGATGTCACGATCCGCTGCGACGCCGAAGCCGATATCAAAAAAGCCGGTGCGATGTGCATCCAGGCCCGCAAGCTGTTCGACCTTTCACGTCTGCTGTCGGCCGAGAACGTAACCTTCAAAAAAGAAGATAACGAATGGGTCAACGTCACCTGCGGCCGCGGCAAATTCCGCCTCGCCGGTGTCAGCCGCGAAACGTTCCCTGAGATTCCAATCTTCAAATCGGCCCCGTTAAAGCTGCCGGCCGAGGTTTTTAATTATTTTATCCAGCACACCGCCTTTGCGATTACGAACGAGCAGTCGCGCTTTACGCTGTCGGGAGCAAAGTTCATGCTTTCCGACGGCAAGGCCCGCATGGTCACGACCGACGGCCACCGCCTCGCTTATATCGAAAAGGTTTTGGACGCTCCCGCCGAAGGCACGATGGACGCACTTATTCCGAAAAAGGCTCTACTCGAACTGGTCAAGATATCCCGCGATTCCGGGGAAGACGTTTCCTTTGGCGAAGACCAGAACCACATCTATTTCGAGCTCGAAGGCCGCCTGTTAATTACAAGAAAACTCTCCGGCAATTTCCCGAATTACGAGATGGTTATGCCGAAGGACAACGACAAGACCGCCGTCTTCGACCTTGACGAAATGAAGGGTGCCGTCCGCCGCGTTGCCCTTATGGCCGACGAACGCAACCGCTCCATCCGCCTGACCGTCCGCGAAGGCGAGGTCGAACTCTCCGCCCAATCCAGCGAAGAAGGCGAAGGCAGCGAGGTCGTCCAGGCCGAATACAAGGGCGACGAGATCCAACTCGGCTTTAACTGGCAATACCTCTTCGAATTCCTAAACAACGCCGCCACCGGCGACCTCGAAGCAGTCGCATCAGGGTCAGAACCGGCAGCAGCAGCGACTGGGTCATCAGACGACGCAGCAAGTCCAACCAAGGGATCTTCTACAGCCGCCGGAACCGCCACAGCCCGCGAAGGCAAAGCACCGCTCCGCGTCCGCTTCGAATTCAAAGACGCCAACGCCCAAACCCAAATGTCCATTGCCGACGAAACCACCTACGACTACAAGTACATAGTCATGCCCCTGCGGATATGACCGCCGTTCTATGACGCCGAGATAAAATGGAAAGTATCTTTGGAGAAAACGACCCTAACGTAGATCAGCAGACCGGCGAGAAAGAGCCGGACCCTGCAATACTCGCGCGGCTAAAAAGCGGAGCGAGTTGGTTTTACTGGATCGCTGGACTTTCGCTTGTGAATTCGGCGATCTTTGCCTTTGGCGGTCAGGTGAATTTTATTGCCGGCCTCGCCTTTACCCAGATCATTGACGCGGTTGCCGATGCCTCGGCGGGTGAACAAGGTTCCACGTCGATCCGAGCCGTGGCCATCGTATTTGATCTGATACTTGTAGCGATATTTGCATTCATTGGTTATTACGCTAACAAGGCAATAAATGCGGTGTTCATCGGCGGCATGATAATTTACGCTATCGACGCACTGATCTGTCTATTGCTGGAGTCCTATATTGCCGCCGGGTTCCACGTCTTCGCCTTGATCATGATATTTCTAGGGTTTGTGGCAAGCAGGGAAGTAAATCACGTCAGGGCACATAATGCGATCGTCAGAAGTTGAAAACGAAAGGTTCACCGTCATGCCGCTGCGGATATGATCAAACCCTGCTTGGAACATCTGATGGGACTGAAACACCTGTGCCAGACGTTCCTAGCATACGTGAATACCTAGTTCTTCTGTCTTGGAAAAACCGTCGAAGACGGTGGTATATTTGTAGCCCACATCGCAAGATGTGGGAACGAAGACACACACGATCCAAGCCGTCGAAGACGGCGGCATAAAATGACCTATGTCGCACACGCACACCAATTTATTGATCCACGTCGTTTTTAGTACACAAGGTTATTTACCGCTTATCACCTCCGACAAAAGGGCCGAACTCTTCGCCTACATGGGCGGCCTCGTTAAAGAGTTAAAGGGCAAGCCAATAATCATAAACGGCATGAGCGACCACGTTCACCTGCTCATTTTATTGCCGCCAAACGTTTCAGTGTCCGATGCAATGCGTTTTGTGAAAGCAAATTCATCGCGATGGTTAAACGAGCGATCTGGAAAGAAGTTTGCATGGCAAAAAGGTTTCGGGGCGTTTAGCGTTTCCAGGTTAAGTGTCGATGCCGTCGTGAAATATATCAAGAATCAGGAACATCATCATAGGAAATTCGACTTTAGAACTGAATTTGTTTCATTATTGGACAAGAACGCTGTTGAATACGATGAACGGTATTTGTGGGACTAGTTATGTCGCCGTCTTCGACGGCTCTGATGATTTGTTGATTTGATACCCACAGTTTGCACTGTGGGCTACAAATATGACGTCGGCTTTGCCGACTAAAGACGCATAACCAAGAAAACTGGTGCCTCATCTGGAACATGCGTAACACCCTTTCCAAACATTACAGCTTTCCAAGTTTACAGCCTTTCCACTGAGTCATCTGTACCTTTCCTGAATCGAGGACTCACTGACTCACTTCTTAGCTTTTTCGATCTGTTTGACGATCTTAATGGCGTGGTCGCGGGCGAG
>JANNST010000073.1:0-42240 GCA_031402865.1 Chloracidobacterium sp.
CAACCAGGTGCGTGTGTATGTCAAACCCACCGATTACAAGGCTGATGAAATTCTGATGCGCGCGTGGAGCCCAGGCGGCATCAGTCAGCTTCCAGATGCCGACGTGTTGCGCGCAAAAAGATTTCTCTCTCGACTCTTGACTCTCGACTCTCGACTAATTTCTGGCTGGGAGACAGGGATTCGAACCCCGATAGGCAGATCCAGAGACTGCAGTCCTACCATTAGACGATCTCCCAGCGTTCTCTTAATTTACGTGTCGTGTCGCGCGATTGTCAAATGAGCCGTAATCTGCACCTTGCGGGATCGGTAATTGATAGGCAAAATTAAGGTTTATATGCCGGAGAGTAAGCAGATAATCGATAACCGCCAGGCCTTTCACGAATTCATCATCAATGAAAGGTACGAGGCGGGGGCCGTCCTCGAGGGCACGGAAGTAAAGAGCATTATGGCCGGCCGCATTCAGCTCAAAGACTCATACGTTTCGGTGCGGGATGGTGAAGTTTGGCTGCTCAACGCCCATATTTCGCCTTACTCTCACGGCAACAAACAGAATCACGATCCATTGCGAATCCGCAAACTGCTGCTTCATAAACGCGAAATTTCAAAGCTTGAAAAGGAAACTACTCAGAAAGGCATGACGCTCGTCGTCACTTCACTTTACTGGAAAAACGGCCGCATCAAATTTGAGATCGGCGTGGCAAAGGGCAAGAAACTCTATGATAAACGCGAGACAGAAATGAAGAAGGCCGTCGACAAAGAAACCCAACAGCAGTTGAAACAAAACTTGAGATAAGTTATAGGTATTACAGCGATTTTTGTTCATTCTCAGCAATTTTCAAACAGAGGTAGTTGATGGAATCTATAGGTATTGCCGAAAACTTTTCGGAAGCTAATGTTGAAGCTCTCGCCGTTGTCGTCTTTAAGGAAGACAAGGCATCGTCCGCTGTAATAAAAGATCTCGATAAATTGACCGGCGGCCACATCGCTTCGGCGATGAAATCGGAAGAGTTTAAGGGTGAATCCGGCGACGCTTCCCTCTTCCGTATCAAGTCGGGCGGCAAGGTCAAGGCATCGCTTTTGCTTTTGGTAGGCGTCGGGAACAAAGCCGATTACAAAATCTGCGATGTTGCGATCGCGTCCGGCACGGCAACTCGCTACGTGCGCAAGTGCAACGCAAAAAGCTTCGCTTTCCTGGCGCGTTCCGACGGCAACGCGGTGGACGTTGCACAGAATGCCGTGCAAGGTGCGGTCACAAGCCAGTTCGAGCTTGATAAATACAAGACAAAGGATAAAAACGCCAAGGCGGTTACGAAGATCGTCGTCTGCGTCGAAGGTGCTAAAGCTGCCGACCTTAAAAAGGGCCTTGATCGCGGCCAAACGATCGGCGATTCGATGAACTTTACGCGCGATCTCGCCAACGAACCGCCAAACATCCTTACGCCGACCGAAATGGCCAACCGTGCCGCAAAAATGGCAAAGGAAACCGGCCTCAAATGCGAGATCCTTGACGAAGCCAAGATGACCAAGCTCGGCATGGGCTCGTTGATGAGTGTTTCGATCGGTTCGGATCAACCCGCAAAACTTATCGTTTTGCGATATATGCCCGCCAAAAGTACCGCTAAGAAAGGTGAGCTGCTCGCCTTGGTCGGCAAGGGCATTACGTTCGACACGGGCGGCATCTCGATCAAACCGGCCGAAGGCATGGACGCAATGAAATACGACATGTCGGGCGGCGCGACTGTCATCGGCACAATGCGTGCAATCGCCATTCTTAAGCCGACAATTCCGGTTATCGGCATTGTCGCCGCGGTCGAGAACATGCCGGACGGCAAAGCCTCGCGTCCGAGCGACGTCGTCACCGCTTCGAACGGCAAAACGATCGAGATCCTGAATACCGATGCCGAGGGCCGCCTTGTCCTTGCAGATGCGGTTGCTTATGCCGAAAAACAGGGTGCGACACGCATTGTCGACATGGCGACGCTCACCGGTGCTGTCATAGTCGCTCTCGGCGATCAGAACACCGGCATAATGGGCAACGACCAGGAGCTTGTTGATCATATCATCGCTCTCGGCAAAGAAAATGGTGAAGGCTTTTGGCAATTACCGTTGAGTGCCGAGTACAGCAAGCAGATCAAATCGGATATTGCGGACATTAAGAATATCGGCCCACGCGGCAAGGCTGGCACGATCATGGGAGCCGTGTTTATCCAGGAATTCGTCGACAAGGCAAAATGGGCACATCTCGATATTGCCGGAACTGCATGGTGCGATACGGCCCGACCGCATCAGGCAAAAGGCCCGACCGCCGTTGCCGTCCGCACACTATTGACGCTTGTTGAGCGGGCGCAATAGACAAAGAGAATGCGAATCATTAATATTGGCTGGTAAATTTATTATTTATCAGCCTTTTTTGCAAAATTGATTGCTCTTCATCGTCAGGTTTTATCTGTTTTCGGACGGTACCGTTTCTAGCGTGAGATTCGATCCAGAGTCTCCCAACCGGCACTATGCGCCAAAACCTCGTCAATCTGATATTCGCCGCGTCGGTCTTGTTTCTCGCGACGGCCTGCTTTTGCAGCTCTGATCGGGATGCAAATTCGAACGCACCCGACGACTACGTTTCCGAGTCAAATAAAAGCGCGCAGCAGCCAAAGAACACGGCTCCTACCACCGCCGGCAAAAAGAAGGATGATGGCGACTTTAAGGTTGAGCATCTTGAGATCGAAACGCCCAGGTACAAAGAGATCGATCGCCAGGTAAAGTCCGATAAGCTTCTTGAAAACGCGGCTGAAAAGCTGAACGGTGCACTGATCCTGCCGAACGACATTTTTCTTCGTACAAAAGACTGCAAAGACGTAAATGCTTACTATGACCCGGCGGACCGTTCGGTTACAATGTGCTACGAATTGATGGAGCATTTTTACCGGACCTTCAAAAGCACTGGAGAATCCGATGCTACAGCGTATGCAAAGATGTCCGATGCAGTGAGATTTGTGTTTCTGCACGAGATCGCTCACGCATTGATCGATCAATACAAGTTGCCGATTGCGGGTAACGAAGAAGATGCCGCCGACCGGTGTTCGGCTTATATAAATCTAAAGGAACTGGGTGAAGATGGCGTCAAAGCGGTCTTTGCGGCGGCTGATGCTTTTGAGATCGAGTCGAAACAAAGCACCAACTCGAAACGCAATATGGCGGACGAACATTTGCTCAAAGAGCAGCGGTTTTATAATTCGCTCTGCATGATCTATGGCTCAAATCCGACCAAGCACTCAAACATCGTCAACGACGGCTACTTGCCAAAAGAACGCGCCGTCCGATGTCAGGGCGAGTATCAGAAAGCGGTTGCAAGCTGGGTAAATTTGCTCGAACCGTGGCGCAAAAGCTAATCGATAATTCTTTGAGAGGAGAGAAACTATGAAAAAATTCGCGGCAGAATTGCTTTTTGGCAACAACGCCATGTATAGCGGGATCATCGCCCTTTTGATCGTCAGCGCGATCGCCCTCGGCTGCACATGTGGCAAGGACTTCGCTAACATGGGAAAGAGCGACGATGATTCCACAACCGCTTCAAACACGTCGTCGACCTCAAACACCTCGAGCGCGCCAATTGTAGAAAAGGCGGATGCATCGACCGGTAAGGTTCCGGCGGACGACCAGCTTCAGGAAATGGCAAGGACGACGATATTGGATTTCAACGGAGCCCTTCAAAGCGAGGATTTTACCGCCTTTCATCGGACTATTTCCAAGCCGTTCCAGAAAGAGGCCTCACCGGCAAGATTTAAAGAAGTTTTTAAATCGTTTATTGACGCGGGTATTGATTTCAGCGAGGTTCGAACCTTGCCCGCGTATTTCCGGCCCACAACGATTGATAAATCCCGCGGAGCGAAAACGCTCAACCTAAAGGGAAGCTATTCGACATCGCCGCGAGCCACCAACTTTGATCTGAAGTATGTTCCCGAAGGCAGCGACTGGAAGCTGATCTACATCGAAATCAATACGAAAGATCAGTAAAATGCTTCGTTAATCTGAGCTATCTATTGGGCAAAGGTGGCCTCGGTCACCTTTGCCTTTTTGACGTTTGAAAGCTAAACTTCGTCAAGACTCCGAACTAACATATGAAAATCCACGAATACCAAGGCAAGGCTCTCCTTAAAGAATATGGCGTTCCGGTCCCGCGCGGCATTGTTGCAAAAACTCCAGAAGAGGCCGAAGCAGCGGCACGCGAACTGGGTACGGACATCGTCGTCGTCAAGGCCCAAATCCACGCCGGCGGACGCGGTAAAGGCGGCGGCGTCAAGCTTGCCAAATCGCCCGAAGCGGCAAAAGAGATCGCATCCCAGATCCTTGGCATGCAGCTAATTACGCATCAGACCGGCCCCGAAGGCCGCGAGGTAAAGACGCTCCTTATTGAAGAGGGCCTGCCTATCGACCGCGAGTTTTATCTCGGCATCACGCTCGACCGCGTCACCGGCCGAAACGTTTTCATGGCTTCATCAGAAGGCGGCATGGACATCGAAAAGGTCGCCGAGGAAACGCCCGAGCTCATCCTGAAAGAGACGATTGACCCATCAGTCGGCTTACGCGGTTTTCAGGCCAGAAAGCTTGCATTCGGACTTGGCATCCCGAACGAACTGATCAATCAAGCGGCGAAGTTCATGCTCTCGCTTTATGACGCATACGAGAAAATGGATGCGTCTTTGGTCGAGATCAACCCGTTTCTTCTTACGAAAGACGGCCGCCTGATCGCGCTCGACGCCAAGGTCACCTTTGACGACAACGCGATGTACCGCCACAAGGATTACGCCGATCTACGTGACTTCGACGAGGAAGAGCCGCTTGAAATCGAGGCCTCGAAGCACGACCTCAGTTATATAAAGCTCGATGGCAACATCGGTTGTATGGTCAACGGTGCCGGCCTTGCGATGGCGACGATGGACATCATCAAACTCGCGGGCGGCGAACCGGCCAACTTCCTTGACGTGGGCGGAGGTGCGTCGCAGGAACGCGTCGAACAGGCGTTCAAGATACTGCTTGCCGATGATAACGTCAAAGCCGTCTTGATCAACATCTTTGGCGGTATCGTCCGCTGCGACATGGTAGCGAATGGTGTCGTCGCCGCAATAAAGAATCTCGGCGTTTCGATCCCGATCGTCGCCCGCCTCGAAGGCACAAATGTCGAAGAAGGCCGCCGCGTCCTCCGCGATTCCGGCATAAATATATTGACCGCCGAAGGCATGGCCGACGCTGCCGATAAGGTAGTTTCAGCCGCGAACGCCGAGTTCTAATCAGTAAACAAACAGTCGAAGATGTTTAGAGGCGGGCTTGCCCGCCCTTCATATCGTTTAGACGTCTGTTGCCCGCAAAGCAACCAATCTCCCAACTTGCCTCATCCATTAGGATAGTTTTCACCAACTCTAAGTCCGAGGAAATAAAAACAATGAAACGACTTTTTCCACTCCTGATGATATCGGTGTGCGCGATATCAGGTTTTACGCAAACCACTCGAAATACGAGATTTACGTCGATCGGCAACCCCGCAAAGCTGTCTTCGCCCTCACAAACTGATACACTCCCGATCCGCCGCGTCATTCTCTATTCCAACGGCGTCGCCTACATCGAACGCCGCGGCATTATTTCTGGCAATGCCGAGGTTAACCTCTCGTTCAAACAATCGCAGGTCGATGACGTGCTCAAATCGATGGTCGTGCTCGATCTTGGGAAAGGAAAGATCGGAGCCGTCAGCTACAATTCGTCGATGCCCGCATCCGCGCGGACGGCCGAAATTCCCTTTTCGGTGGACGCAGAATCCGGCGACGAAGGAAGCGGCGGCATCTCAGAGGTTCTTTCGCAAATGCAAGGTGCAAAGGTTTTGGTCGCCTCGGTCAAAGGCACGGCAACAGGCTCGATACTCACGGTTGAAAAACGTGTCATTCCGGCCGAAAAGGATAGGCACGGCACAACTGCTCATTTCCTGGTGATCGCGTCGGAGACCGGCGAGATCTCCAGTTTCGATCTGGCCGAGGTGCGAAGTGTAAAACTTCTTGACGAAGGCACTAAGCGCGACCTCAACGAATTCGCCAACGCCACGGCTTCGACGCGACGAAAGGACGCAAAGACTATCACGGTTACGAGCGAAGGAACGGGCCAGCGTGAGATGGTCGTCAGCTACACTATCTCGGCTCCGATCTGGAAAACGACCTACCGCGTTGTTCTTGACAACGAAGGCAAGCCTTTCTTTCAAGGATGGGCGATTGTCGATAACGTTAGCGACGAGGATTGGAGCAACGTGCAGCTTTCGCTCGTATCCGGTTCGCCGGTCTCGTTTATCCAAAACTTGCAAAAACCCTTGTACCGATATCGGCCGATAATTCCGATCCCAGACGATCTTAATCTTGATCCGCAAATATACGATGCAGAAGGCGGCAGCGGTGTCGGGTACGGAAGTGGTATTCGAAGTGGGAGCGGCACCGGGTCTGGATCACCACCTCCTAGCCAAGTCGTCGATGTGACCTCAGATGCCAGCCTGGGTAACAATTTCATGGGTGATGCAACGAGTATCAGCAACGCACTTATTAACGAACAATCAGGCGTAACGACGGCCGCGATTGGCAGTGAGCTTGGTGACCTTTTCGAATATCGGATCGAAAATCCGGTCACGGTTCCGCGCAACCGCTCGGCACTTATACCCATTGTTCAAACAAAAATGGAGGGCGAGCGGGTTTCGATCTACAACGAGGCCGCGAGAAAAGACAGGCCGATGGGCGGGATGATGCTGACGAATACCACGCCTTTGACATTCGAAGGAGGCAGTTTGACCGTACTGGATCGCGACGCGTATGCGGGCGAAGCACTAATGGAGCGGCTGAAACCAAAGGAACGCCGCCTGATCTCGTTTGCCTTGGATCTTGGAACACGCGTTTACACCGACAATGAAGGCGACATACGCCCGGCTCAGTTGATCAAGGTAGTTAATGGCATTTTTCAGGTGCATTACTTTCGCAGCGAGAAAAAAACCTACCATCTTACGAATCAAACCGACCGGGAAAAGGTTATATACATCGAGCACGCTGTTCGGCAAGGTTGGGGTCTCTCCGACGAAACGCAAAAGCCCGACGTTATTACGGAAAGGTATTATCGTTTCCGCGTCACGCTTAAACCTTTTGACAAGGTTGATTTGCCGGTGGTCGAACGACAGGGACTAATGGACTCATATGGCCTTTTAAGTATAACGCGCGACCAACTCAATCTTTTTATTACCCGTCGTTACATTGACGAGGCTACCCGATTAAAGCTGGAAAAATTGATAGATCTCCGCTCGCGAATAGATCAGCAAAACGCAAGACTTAAAAATTTTGAGGACGAAGTCGCAAGAATTGAGGCCGATCAGAAACGCCTTAGGGAAAACATAGAGTCACTCTCAAAAACCGCCGAGGCAAAGGCACTTATCGCCCGTTACATCGCCAAAGCAGGCGAGCAGGAAACGCGGCTTGAAGAAATGGAGAAGGAGCGAAAAACGATACTGGCCGACAAGGAAAAACTGGAAGTGGAGCTGGCTTTAGAGATCAGAATTTTTGAGATCAAATGAAATGTCCAACAAACTTTAGTTTGTTGCTGCTCAGACCTTTATATAAATGCGGCGTCTATAAAGCAGCCACATCAGGAATAGCCAGAAAAGTATGAAGCAGATTGCGTAGGCGAGGGAGGCGTTGATCGGCGAGAGAATGGAAAGATAGATGTTGTTAAAGATCCATTGCTGCAGCGTGATCTCTTTGCCTTCTTCCGGGCCGGCAAAACGGATCATCCCCAGCAGACGGGCAAATATGCCGGAAAAAACGAAGAGTGCGAGGGCGTTGACGCCAAATATTACAAAGGGTTTTGCCCAGCGTTTATAGCCTTTGATGTCGATAAGATAATAGCAAAACCCGAGCGTCAACAGAGCAAGGCCGGATGTGTAAATGACATACGAGCTTGTCCACAGCGATTTGTTTAGCGGAAATACCAGGCTCCACGTCCAGCCGACGGCGAGCAGGATCGTGCCGAAGAAGAACATGCCGAGAGCTTTTCTGTCAGAACCGGGAGCAGTAACGACCGGCCTCCTTTCTTCGCCTGAGAGGAGACCAGTCGCTACCGCTTCTCTCACCACCCCGTCAGCCGAAGCGGCTGCCACCCCTCCTAAGACAGGAGGGGAGCCTGATTGGAGCCAAGTCCCCGTTAACACGCCAGAGATCGTTGTTACAATCGCAGGTATTGTCGAAAGAATGCCTTCCGGATCGAAAACCTTGCCGCCGCGCCAGATGTGGTTTTCGGTCAGGATCAGCCGGTCCAAATACGCGGCCAGATTACAGGCTTTGTCATCGATGGTAGTGATGTCGCAGCCCGGAACCGGGATCGCCGTCATCAGGAACCAGTAAAGCAGCAGCAGTCCACCGCCGATGATCGCCTGCTGTTTCCAACTTGTGTGCAGGAAGATGAGCGAAACGACGAGGTAGCAGACCGCGATCCGCTGCAGCACGCCGAATATACGCATCGTCCCGATGTTGTACGGGATGATCAAGGAACCGGCCAGCCAGAACACAGCCACCACGACCGCAGTTGCCGCAGCAACCATAATTGCGATCTTCGTCTTATCCCAAAGGTACAGAAACAGCGCGGCCGTATATCCAAATACGGTCAGGATCTTCACGGCATACGGTATCTGTGTATCGTTAAAAGCAAAGAACGGTATCGCCGACATCACGAGGCCGAGGGCAAAGATCAGAGCGGCCCGCGTAAAGATCTTGAAATAAACACCGCGCGTAATCCCGGCTTCGATCCGTTTGTTCAACGCGATAGGAATAGCAATACCAACGATAAAGAGAAAGAACGGGAAGATGTAATCGGTAGGCGTGATGCCGTGCCACGGGGCGTGCTCGAGCGGATCGTAGATCGCCGACCACGTGCCCGGATTATTAACCAAAACCATCCCGGCAATGGTCATACCGCGAAAGACATCGAGTGAGATCAGACGGTTTTGACCAGTGTTTTCAAGCATCGGTATCAGTACACTGAACTTCCTGGCTAGAGCTTATTTTTTGATGAAGCTGATCAATAACATTATCAGGCCCACAAGGACACCAAAACTTGTGATTACGGCAAGAACAAGGAGTATATGAATTAAGTTCCCTACTGAAGCTCCGGCGAATCCAAACCCCAACGCCCAAAGGAGTGCAAACATAACGGTAAGCACAAGGCTGCTAGCTAAAACGATCAACGAAGTTTTTCTCATTTTTATTTATCCTTCTACCAACCGCTTCGATCCCTCAAACCCGCAATATGCGCGGTGTGATGCCGCGAATGCCATGCGTACAGTGCGAGTACCTTTTCGAGCGTCCACCTTCCAGTTTCCGGATGAATAAATTCCCGTTGATAGTCCGCATCGCTCATCGATTCAAGCAGCGCAACCCAACGCCGATGCACACCGTCGACGATCGAAAGCGAAACACCGACCGGCATCTTGCTGTCACCCAGTTCGGCCCAGCGTTCCTCGTAATACGGCCGGATTGTCGGCGCCTCGTCCTCTGTTAATGCAAGCTTGAACCGGCACAGCGAATTGATATGACTGTCCGCGACATGATGCACGGTCTGCCGCAGCGTCCAACCCTCCGGGCGATACGGCGTGTCGAGCTGTTCATCGCTCAGCCCGGCAACTGCTGCCGCAAGGTTCGCGGGAAGCTCGGCAATCGTTTTGATGTGTCCGCTTCGCAGCTCCGCATCAAGTGGGTCGAATTTGCCTATGGGATATCGTAGATCTGGTTCTGATTCTGTCTGATTCATATATTGATCTGAATTTCAGATTCCAGATTCCAAATTAATCTAAAATCTGAAATTTGGAATTTAAAATCTGGAATTTGATACTCGTCATCACCCTCCGTAAAAATTCTCAAAACGGGTAAATTCCTTAAGAAACGCGAGCTTTATGGTGCCGGTCGGGCCGTTTCTCTGTTTTGAAATCAGCAATTCGGCCATGCCGTTGTTCTCGTCCGTCGGCTTGTAATAATCCTCGCGGTAGATGAACGCAACGACATCGGCGTCCTGCTCGATACTGCCGGATTCGCGCAGATCGGACATCATCGGACGCGGCGGATTACGTGCCTCCGGCGCCCGGGAGAGCTGCGAAAGAGCAATGACCGGAACGTTCAATTCCTTCGCCAGGCCTTTCAATTCACGCGAGATCTGTGACACTTCCTGCTGGCGGTTTTCATTCCGTCGCGAACCGCCCATAAGCTGCAAATAATCGACCACAATCAGATCGAGCCGCTTTTGCTCCGCGGCCAATCGCCGGGCCTTCGCACGCATTTCAAGCACGGAAATGCCGGGCGTGTCGTCGATGAACATTTTTGCGTCCGACAGCGTGCCGATCGCCCGTGCAAGCCGCTCCCACTCTTCGCGAGAAAGCATTCCACGGCGGAATCGCGACGCGTCAACTTTAGCCTCGGAGCTCATCATTCGCATGACAAGCTGGTCCTTGGACATCTCTAGCGAAAAGAATCCGACAACCGCTTTTTCGCTGATTGCCGCGTTCTGCGCGATGGTCAGGCAGAGGGCAGTCTTTCCCATCGATGGCCGTGCGGCGACTATGATCAGGTCGCTCGGCTGCAAACCGGAGGTCATCTCGTCCAGTTCGCGAAAGCCCGTTGCGAGACCGGTCAGCGCGTGAGATTCCCGTTTTGAATATTCCTCGACCTTCGCCAAAACGCGTTCGGCAACCGGCTGGACGTGCGAAAACCCTTCGGCCGTTCGGCGTTCGGCCAAGGCAAATATCATCTGCTCGGCGTGGTCTAAAACGACTCGTGCTTCGTCTTCCTCTTCAAGAGCTTCGCTTGTTATCTGGTTGCAAGTGCGGATCAGGCTCCGCATCACGGATTTGTCTTTTACGACATCGATATATCCGGTCAGATCGGAAAAGTGCGGCAGACCATAGGTTAGGTTCGTGATCGTCGAAACGCCGCCGATCGATTCGATAGAACCGTCTTTTTTTAGCTCTTCACCGATCAGGATCGGATCAATGCTCTTTGACGCTTCGAACAGCCCTATCATCGCGCCGAAGATCCTGCGATGAAGCGGTGAATAAAAATCTTCGGGCTTTAGCTGCTCGACCGCTTGCGAGATCAGTGAATTATCAAGCAAGATCGCACCCAGAATCGCCCGCTCGCTGTCTTCACTGCTCGGCAGCGGCCGTTCTAAAAATTGTTCGCGTCTTGCTTCGGGAAATGCTGCCATTGATTAATAGTGATAATTCTCTGAGGGGAAAACGTGCGTCCCTGTCGAATCGGCCGGTTCTTATCGAAAAAAAGAGACCGCAATCAAGTTATTTGATTTGCAGTCTCTGATGATACAGCGAACGGAATTTTGTGACAAAGAATCGGAGACGAATTTTTGTTACACAATTAGAACGCTATTATGCTGATTATTTCGTCTAATAAGGTACGCGATTACGAAGTATGGACGCGGTCCGAACCCGCAATTTTAACCAGTTTGTTGTAGACGCCGAGAAGGAGAAATGGCGAGACCCATTGCCCTACGAACCGGCTCTTTTCCGCATCGCCTTTTACCTCAAAGAAAAGCGAAATTCCGATTGAGGCTAACGCACCCCAAAGAAAAATATCCGACGGCAATTTGGCCGTTTGTTCTTCAATCGTCCTCGCGACGATTCCTTCCGAATGCTCTCTTGCTTCTTGTGTCGGAGCTCTTTTTACTGCTTCTGCGATCATGTAATTTCCCCCATTGTTCGAATTGTTGAGTAACTTTTCAGTCCGAAGTGCAGCGGTTGCCGCACTCATCCTTTTGTTCGGTCATTTAGGAGTTTCGCCAGCTACGGCTGATCGGATTCAATCCTGAATCTTTCCGGCTTTTCAATCGCCCCAACGTCGTCCATATAGCTCAATTCTTTATCCGTGATTTCAGTGATTCAAAGTTTTCTCGGTTTCGATTACATACGAGGCGATCAGCGATTCGATTGCGTCCGAATCCGGCTTCGCGATAAAAGCGTTTGCACCGGCATCCAATGCATTTTGCCTGTCGGCCCTGCTTGCGTCGCCGGTATAAAAAACGATCGGAGTTTCCGGACTGAATTTGTGCAGTTCTCGGCATAGTTCGAAGCCGTTTCCAACCTCAAACCTACTGGCCAGCAAAAACATGTCATATTGTTTTGCTTCAGCCGACTGAAAAGCTGACTTTACGTTGTGCTCCGATATCACATCGATGTCCGAAAAACCAAGCAGTGTCTGGAGCATAAAGCAGGAGTCTTCGTCGTCATCGACATAGAGAACTGTGAACTTGTGCGGGCCAGCCATTTTATTTCTCCTTGTATAATTCTTAGGCAATGGCCGGTTCGATATGCTCGAACCGGCCAAATGCCTTACCTTCCCCTTGTTCGTTCGTTTTATCGACGCTTTTGTCACGGGCCGAAACCGTGGCCTAGCCCGCCGTTATCCAGCGGACAAGATCGACGCGGCCTTTTTCTACAAGCCGCTGTACTTTCTGTGCCGCCAACGCCATATTATGCCCAGCGGATACGGCGTTTCGCGCAATCCAAACAATACGCCGCAGATAAGCTTGCAATAGTCCGGCACAAATAAAAGGTCTTTCATAAAGCACAGTTGATCCAAAGCAAAAATAATATCGCTTTCACAAATCACGACCTGCCAGTGGTTACTTGCACTAGCGAGTCACCGTGACTCGATCGCGTCCGCCGCCGTCAGGCCCTGCGTCCCCTGACGAGCTGCAGCACAACCACCACGGCGGCTACTACAAGTAAAATGTGGATCAAACTGCCCACGGCAGATCCACCTACTCCGAATCCCAACGCCCACAAAACTAAAAGTACGATCACTATTGTCCAAAGCATATTTTTCTCCTGATTTGCGTAACACCTATCGTTGCTGGATATTTCCAAATGTAAAACCGGTCCGATTTGTAATTATAGAATTCCTCTCGCGGCTCTAACATTCCGTCCAATAGAGTTTCTCGTTGAGGTCGATGCCACCTCGGACTCCGGCGAAGTGGCAACGTTATCTTTTTCGGCCATGACCGGTAACTCATTCAATTTTTTCGAATATGTTTTTACAAATAACTCGTCCGCCGCGTCGCGTTCAATTTGGTTACTTTCGGATCGGTTCATATTTACCCCTTGTTTGTTCAAAATTCTTATCAATTTATTTCATGCGTCATCTAAATGTCATTCACTTCCCGTCAACATTCATTGCGAACCCATGTTGGCATTACGATGCGAATTCGTGGCCTGTTTCCGCTTGACGTGCTCGTCACTTAGACGGTTTGCATATTTTTTAAGTCTTTGCCGTGCGATAAGACTGACTACCGCACTGTCGTCAAACCTCGGTTTTTCAGCCCGTCCGGCATATCGCCATAGGTCAATAAAAATTTCTTCTGTTGCGGCTTCGGCTTCTTCTTTCGAGTCGGTCATTCTCTGTGCAAGCGTCCAGATAAAGCCGCCGTATTCGTTAATGCATTTCATTATCGCCGACTTGTCTCCCTGCCCGGCTCTCATAAGTAACGAGGTGCGGTACTGGATTCCAACTTTCGCGATGCCTGTACCGGGCGTCATTAGCAACATAATCGATCGTTAACTTCGAAACGGATGATGCGTTCATGCATCGCTACATTTAGATATCGGCGTATTCTACAAACCCATCTCTTCCTCGATAACAAATTAGTAAAGCCTGAGCGGCCTTTCCCGCAAATAGCGGCGGAGCCAGAAGCCCCAACGCCATCGAATATCGAGCGGATTAAAAGTTTCGTGAAAGCCGAGCAGCACCGCCAGGCGTAATCGGCTGTAATAGGCTGAGAACAGGATAATCTTCATCGGAATATTCTCCTTTTAAGTGATCGCCGAAGTTAAAAAACGGGATGGTTAAACTTCCCAATCCAACCATCCCGAAGTAGAGTAAGAACTACCATTCTTCCGTCCCAACAAATCGAACCTCAAGATAGAAAAGCGCCCGACCTCTAAACTAAGAGACCGGACGCCACCGGGCAGACTGAGTGTTATCGAAACTTTTAGTCCACTAAAAATAATTAACCGGATCTAACAAGTTCGAAAGCGTGCGATCTTCTGTCCAATCTATTTTTCACCAATCTTTTTTTACCTGACCGAAGTAATCTTTTCAAAAATCGGGAACGGCTCTAATCCCCTTCTCAAGCCGTTCCCTAAGTAGCGCCGGCTACCAATATTCATCAATTGTTGTTACTGATCCGCCGCCGTATTCGCTTCGCCCGGTCCTTGTATGAATTTGTTAACCCGGTTCTGAACGATTCAAACACTTTGGCTTGAACTGAGATTACGTTATCTCAACAAGGATGTATGTACGTTTCCGCACGTACGAATATATTTTTTTGCTTTCCTGTATGCCGAGTCAAGAAGAGCGTTCAGCGGCGAACGTTGTTCGCGACCGCGTTAAGCCGAAACTACGAGATGACGGACTCGTACCCCGGCCAACTGACCTTCCCCCCCCCGCCCTTTGTGCGTTAGAACACAGTCCTGCTTTGTCCGGTTTTATTTTTATGCTATCGTATTGCCATTCCAGCCACAGGGGGAAGATGTATGACGGCCACCGGAAAGCCGGACGAGGGGTTGCGGAACCATTTACTTGCCGCGTTGCCCCAGGGAGAGTTCGCAAGAATTAAGTCTGATTTAGAGCCGGTGTCGCTAATTCTGGGAGAAGTTCTTTATGAATCGGGCGACACGTTGACCCACGTCTATTTTCCCACGACGGCGATCATCTCATTGCTCTACATCATGGAAAGCGGAGCAACGGCCGAGATCGGCATCGCCGGAAACAACGGCCTTGTCGGAATCGCCCTTTTTATGGGCGGCGAAACGACATCGAACCGGGCCGTCGTGCAAAGCGGCGGCGATGCAGTTCGAATGAAGGGTGACGCAGTAAAGACCGCATTTGCCCTCGGCGGCGTATTTCAAAATGTCCTGCTCAGATACACGCAGTCTCTAATGACTCAGATCTCGCAGACCGCGGTATGCAACCGCCTGCATTCCGTCGAGCAGCAACTATGCCGCTGGCTGTTGATAAACCACGACCAGATGCAAACCGACAAGCTTGTAATGACACACGACCTGATCGCGAATATGCTCGGCGTACGCCGCGAAGGTGTCTCTATCGCCGCCGGGCATCTGCAGGATCGCGGTCTAATCAAATACGCACGCGGTACGATAACAATGCTGGATCGAGCGGGTTTAGAGGCTGCGGTTTGTGAATGCTATCAGGTCGTGGTGGACGAATACGACCGTCTGCTCGGCGAATATGTGCCGCGAAATCGTTGAATCGATCTAATTTTTTGCTCACCCTTGAAAGTCTGCGGAGCAGACGCAATTTTGATAGCTACAGGTGAAGCGGAGCGGAACCTGTAGAAAGACAACAACGTGAGCCAAGCCTGTGAAACAGGCGAAACCGGCGTCAATCCCAAAGATACTTCTCATCAAATTCTATATTGTGCCGCTGAAGAAGCAGTTTGTATTCGTCTTCAAAACTCTGTCCGTTGTGATGTTCTTTTCGTTTTCTAATGTACTGCCGGACGGTACTCGCGGCCGACTCGCTTACCGTAAAAGCTCCGTACCTTCTTTGCCAACCAAAACTTCGAAGGTGGTTTTCCCTGACCCATCGTGACGAACTTGCCTTTAGTTCCCGCATAAAGTCTGAGAGAGCAATCGTCGGACCCAAACGGATCAATAGATGTGCGTGATCTTTAACGCCGTTAATTTCTAACGTCTTTCCTTTCAGATTCTTAACGATTCCGGACATGTAAGAATAAAGCTCTTTCTCCCAGTCCGCCATAATCATTGGCGCGCGGTCTTTTGTTCCAAAAACGATGTGATAGAGAAGATGTGTGTGCGACGTAGTTTTGTTACGCCTGTTTCACAGGCTTTGGGTTAATTTTCTACATTATCTACACGTTACGCCTTTGGCTTCACGTGTAGCTATCAAAATGGCGTCTGCTCCGCAGACTCGGAAGCAATGTAACAATTCGATTCGAAAAGCGCAAAAAAGCTGCATCCGCAAAAAACGAATGCAGCCTCATTTACTTAATTAGTTGCTAAGCCTCGCTTTCTTCAGCTTCTTCGGTCTCAACCACGGCTTCCTCAACGGCTTCTTCAACCTCAACGGCTTCCGCCGCCGGTTCAGCCTTGGCTTTACGGCCTTTTTTCTCGTCCTTGGTTTCGGCCTCGCCACCCTCGGCTGTGACTGTCACCGGAATCTCCAAAACCACTTCGCGATGCAGTTTTACCCTTACGGTGTATTCGCCGGTCTCTTTGATCGCGTCCTTCATGATGATCTTTCGGCGATCGATCTCATAGCCTTTTGCCTGGATCGCTTCCGCGACGTCCATCGACGTAACCGAACCAAACAACGTACCGCCTTCGCCGGCTTTTCGTTCAAAGGTCAGCGCGATGGTGCCCATCTGGTCCTTTTGCGCATCGGCCGTCGATTTTTCAACCGCTGCCTTTTTCAAAAGTGCGGCACGTTCGCCTTCGATCTGCTTGAGGTTACCTTTGGTAGCAAGCGTCGCAAGCCCCTGCGGAAGCAGGTAGTTGCGGGCATAACCGGCCTTCACCTTGACGATCTCGCCGCGTCCGCCAAGCGTATCTATGTCGTTTCTTAACAAAATTGTTATGTTTGCCATGATGTTTCCTTTTAATAAAACCCCGTCGCTACCGCTCTCGGTTCCGACAGGAGATTCCGGCCGCGGCCGCTCTCGGCGCTTGGCTTCTAGTGCCAGCTTTCGTTCCGCACTCCGCAGTCCGCACTTCACACTAATAACTCTTATTCCCAAACAAACGGAAGCAGGGCCATCGATCTCGCGCGTTTGATCGCCGTTGCAATACGCCGCTGGTCCTTGGCGGATATCCCGGAAATGCGGCGGGGCATTATTTTCCCGCGCTCCGGTATGAACTGCCGCAGATAATCGACATCTCTCCAATCGACATAATCGGGAATTACCTGTCGCGGACGCCGCCGTTGAAAACGACGCGGGGCCTTGTCGCCAAATCCCTCTTCGCCGCCCATATTTTCTCTCGGTACTTCAAAATCGTTTTCAGCCATAATATACCTCTCTGCCTATGCGTCCTGTAACTCTACGGCTGGTTCGGCCGTCTCTTCCGTCGTCTTGCGGAACTTCAAACGTTGGCTCTGCCGCTTCTCGCGTTTCGCCGCCATTTTCAAAGCTTTTTTGCGGTCTTCGTCAACGCGGACGGTGACAAACCGAATGATCGCGTCGTTGACGCGCATGCGCCGCTCAAGCTCCATAATCTCTTGCCCGGTGCCGTCAACCTCGTAAAGAACATAGTATCCGTCCTTACGCTTTTTGATCGGGTAAGCCATCGTGCGCATACCGATATCGTCCATTCTGACGATCGTGCCGCCTTCCTTTTCTATCAATTTGCCGATCGTCTCGTTCAGTTCAACGATCTTGTCCGCCGCCGTTTCCGGATCGACGATATACATTACTTCGTATGTTCTATTTGCCAATTTCATTTCCTCCTTTCGGCTTTCGAGCCTCGACCGTTATTGGGTCGGAGCAAGAAGGGGTTCGTTAGTGAAAAACTAAAAACTAATAGTGAAAAGTATCAGAACTCTTCACTTTTCGCTTTTCGTTTTTCACTTTTAGTTAAACTCTGCCATCGCTTCATCCACCCCGTCTCTGATGACGGTGCGCACAGCGTCGGCACCATTCTTCAAAACATTCTCAACCGTTTCCGTCTCGCCTTTTGAAAACTTGCCAAGTACGAAATCCGAGGCATTCGTTACCGGATGCTCCGGTGCGATACCGATCCTCAGCCGGATAAACTCGTCCGTTTTCAAACAATCGATAACCGATCTCAGCCCGTTCTGCCCGCCGTGCGAACCCTGGGTCCGCAATCTCAATTTACCTAAGGGCAGTGCCAGGTCGTCCGAGATCACGACCAACTTCCTGACACTCCGCTCCGGCTTTTGCAGCAGGCAATTGACCGCTTCGCCGCTCAAATTCATGAACGTCTGCGGCTTGACCAGCTCTACCGTCCTGCCTTCAATCTCTGCCCGCCCGATCAGAGCACGGCACTCGCTACGTTTGACCTGCGTCTGCGCATCGACCGCGAGCAGATCAACCAGCATAAACCCCAGATTGTGCCGCGTCCTTTCGTACTCGGCACCCGGATTCCCCAAGCCGACGATCAGCCAATTCTCAGTCATACGTTTGGAGTTCCTGCTTTAGCAGGCTTTTAGCTTAGAGCTAACCCAACTAAAGTTGGAACTCCAAACTTTAAGCCTTGTCGTCGCCTTCTTTGGGCTCTTCAGCTTTCTCGCCCGTTACTTCCGGCTCGGCACCGGCCTCGATCTGCGGTTCGAGATCCTCTTCCTTGACCGTAACGATTGAGGCGACAACCGTTTCCGCGTCTTCGAGCAATTCGATTCCCTCACCAACCTTAAGATCTGAAACGTGGATCGCATGGCCCGCATCGAGATCCGTCACGTCAACGTCGATCGACTCCGGCGTGTTGGCCGGTTCGCAAAGAACCTTGATCTCACGCATCGACTGCGAGAGAACGGCACCTTCTTCCTTCAACCCGACCGCTTCTCCGAGAAGATGAATCGGAACAGTCATTTCGATCTTCTCGCCCTTTGCAAAGCGGCGAAGATCGGCATGGATCAACCGGCCCGTTACCGGATGGATCTGCCTGTGCTGGAAAATCACGTCATTGACGCCTTCGCCTTCGATATCGAGCGAAAACACAGAGTTAACGCCCGCGTCCGTGCGAATGATGGCCGCAAGTTCGCTAAGTTGAGCAACCGCCGCAAGGCTCTCGCTTCCCCCGCCGTAAACGACGACCGGAATTTTGCCTGCGACACGCAGCCTGCGGTTGACGTTCTTACCGATCTCGGTACGCTTTTCAGCTTTTACTAAAATTTTGTCTGCCATAATCTTAAATAGTCGAGAGTCATGAGTCGAGAGTCTTGAGTTGGGAGTAAGAGCTTTCCTTCCGGCTCTCGACTCCAGACTCCAGACTCACGACTCGTTATATAAATAACGAAGAGACACTTGTCTCATCGTGAATCGATTTGATCGCCGAAGCCAGCAGCTTCGCAACGCTCAAAACCTCGATCTTCCCACCGTCTTTCAACGGAATTCCATTCTTGCCAAGGGGTATCGTGTTGGTCACGATCACCTTTTTCAAATGCGACGTGCTGATATTTTCCTGTGCATTCCCCGAAAGGACGGCATGCGTAAACACCGCAAATATATCGTTTGCTCCAGCTTTATGGAGCGCTTCAGCAACCTTGCAGATCGTGCCGCCCGTATCGCACATGTCATCTACAATAAGACAATTTTTGCCTCTCACATCACCGACGATGTTCATCACATCGGCCTCGTTCGCACGCTCGCGGCGTTTGTCACAAAGGGCCAGACCGGCGTTCAGTCGCTTCGCATATGCCCGGGCACGTTCTGCTCCACCCGTGTCCGGTGCGACCACGATCAGATTCTCGATCGGGTTCTCGCGGAAATAATCTACAACAATCGGCGCCGCGTAAAGATGATCGACCGGTATATCAAAAAAACCCTGTATCTGCGAAGCGTGCAGATCTATTGTCAGAACGCGTTCAGCTCCACCTCTCGTTATTAAATTCGAGACCAGCTTAGCGGAAATCGGCACTCGCGGCCTGTCTTTTTTATCCGAGCGGGCGTAACCGAAATATGGGATAACCGCCGTCACCCGCTCCGCCGATGCACGCACAAATGCATCTTCCATGATCAGCAATTCCATGATGTGCTGATCGGTCGGCGGACACGTCGGCTGGACGATAAATACATCCATACCGCGGACATTCTCTTCGATCTGAAAGTTAAACTCGCCGTCCGAAAACCGGTTCGTGCTAGCCTTGCCAAGATCGCAGCTAAGATGCGTGCAGATCTCTTCCGCCAAGCTGCGGTGTGCGTTGCCTGAAAATATCTTTATCCCGCCCGTTACGCTCATGTCCAATAAACTTCAGTTTGTTGTCTTGATGAACGGCAAACTAAAGTGTGCCGGACATTGAAAAAGCGAACCATCCCCATAGACAGTTCGCTCCGATACTAATGAATTGGCTGGGGCGGGAGGACTCGAACCTACGAATGCCGGATCCAAAGACCGGTGCCTTACCACTTGGCTACGCCCCAATGCTAATTTCAGAAACTAATCGGAAGCGAACTAATACACTAATTCAAGTGCTTCACGGTATTTATCCCGCGAAATAGTCGCTGCGGCAAACTTTCGCCAGTTGACCTGTTCGTCAAGGGCTTTCATAGCTGTTTGTCGCGTCTCTTCTTTGTCAAATACTGCAAAAACGCTTGCTCCGCTGCCGCTCATTAAAGCGTTTACCGCTCCTAGATCCAACAACGTCTGCTTAACCACTGCGATCTGCGGATGTGCCGCAAAAACTGTCGGCTCAAAGTCGTTTTTCAATGCCGTATGCCGCAAATTCAACGATTCGGCGTTAAAACGACAATTGACAAGAATACTTTCGGCTTCCACAGATGTCAAGTTTGTTGCACCTAACTCTTTAAACGCATCTGCCGTAGATACATGAACGTCCGCCGTTACGATGATCAAATATTCGCACGCTTTATCATCGATCGGCTCGATCTCCGTTCCCCGGCCAAAGCCCATTGCCGTCCCGCCGTATAAAAAGAAAGGCACATCCGACCCGAGCTTTGCCGCTATCTCAAGCATCTCGTCGAAGCCTATATCCAATTGCCACAGCCTTTTCAACCCGATTAACGCGACCGCCGCGTTCGACGAACCACCACCTAAGCCACCCGGAGCCGGTATCCGCTTACGCAGATGCATTTTCGCCCCAACCGTTACTCCAAACCGGTCCCGAAGAAGATTTGCCGCCTTTATGATCAAATTCCGTCCGTCCGTCGGAATGCCCTTATGACGGCTGGTCAATTCGATCTCATCGCCTTCTTCGAACGAAATATCGTCATGAAGCGAAACCGTCTGAAACACCGTAAAAAGCTCATGAAAGCCGTCATCCCGCTTCCCGATCACACGCAGATCGAGGTTTAACTTCGCAAAAGACGGCAGCGTAAAAACCATATCCGGCATTCTATCCTGTCAGAACCGCGAGCGGTAGCGACCGGCCTCTTTCTTAGACTCCCCTCCTGCCTGAGGAGGGGTGGCCGCGTTTCGCGGACGGGGTGGTGGGAGCAGACGGGGTGGTTATTTCCTTTGCGACGATACGGGTCAAACCAGGAACGCCAGAGGCAAACAAAAATCCCGGCCCTTAATAAGGACTGGGATTTATCAGCTCAAATTCTTAACTTCTTTATTTCCTCAACAAAAACACCTGCGTAAAATAAACTATTTCCTCAACAAAAACACCTGCGTAAAATAAACCTTCCCATCTTCCGTCATCGACACGCCGACTGCCGAATCGCTCCATTGGGGATTTAGCAAATTCGTTCGATGCGACGCCGAAAGCAGCCATTTCTCAACCGCAACCGCCGCCGGATTTTTGTAGCCCTGCATAAACGCGATGTTCTCGCCTATCGCACGCCATTCGCCCAGGCCCAGTTTGTCCGCCCGGTCGTCAACCATCAACCCGTCGGCTCCTTTATGGCTAAAAAAATTGTAATCGGCCATGTTGTCCGAATGCAGCCGGGCAACTTTTGCGAGCTTTTCGTTCCATTTCAAAGCCGGAAGCCCCGCAATAGCACGTTCGACGTTGATTAGCTGAAATGCATCCTGCTCGATCTCCATCAACGCAGCGACAGCCGTCGTTTCAGTTGTAGCCAATATCGCTGACGAAGAGCGCACGGAACTCACGTCGGTTCTCAAACTGAGATGATTGGGATTAATTTGTGCAAAAACACCGGCGGACGCAGCGGCGATAAATGCAAGTAATAAAAACGGGCGGAAATTCATTGTGGCCTCACTTCGGTAGCCGGACTGTCCAACAAACTTTAGTCTGTTGCCCGCCTCGACAAACTGAAGTTTGTCGGACTAGTGGACTCCTGGCTTTGCGCATGCCTTGCGGCACTTGCCTTTTCGGATAAGGGCGGCGAATCGTAGAAGATTCACCTGTTTAAACACATTTTCAATCCGCGGCTCTTTCCATAAAATCGTGTTTCAGCGGGAAACCAAACATTGCGGCCTATAGTCCAAATTCGAAAACCGGAGCTCCGCACCAATTACACGAATAAATGGGCCTTCATTTGTGTCATTCGTGTTATTCGTGTCTAAATCTTCTTTATGACAAAGATAGCGCTAGCGATACACGGCGGGGCCGGAACGATTCTCAGATCAGCGATGACGCCCAACATCGAACTCGAATACCGGGCTGGTCTTGAAACTGCCCTGCGCATTGGCTGGGCGATTCTCGAAAAAGGCGGTTCGTCGCTGGATGCAGTCGAGGCGGCCGTTATTTCGCTCGAAAATTTTCCACTGTTCAATGCCGGACGCGGTTCCGTTTTCACCCACGAAGGCAAGCAGGAAATGGACGCGTGCATTATGGACGGTGCAAACCTAAAGGCCGGTGCCGTCGCATTTGTAAGAAACATCCGCAATCCGATATCGCTTGCACGCCTCGTTATGGAACGCACCGAACACGTCCTGCTCGCCGGCGACGGTGCCAACCAATTCGCCGACCAGATCGGCGTTCCAACCGAACCCGACGAATATTTCTTCACCGAACACCGCTGGCTGCAACTACAAGACGCCATCGCAGCGGGCCGTGTGCAGCTAGATCATTTCACCGCCGAGACGCCGAGACGCGGAGAGGCGGAATCAGGTTCCCCTCCTGTCTTAGGAGGGGTGGCATCCGCTTCGGATGACGGGGTGGTCCCGTCCGAGACTCCGCACTCCGCACTCCACACTCCGCACTCAAAAGGAACCGTCGGTGCCGTAGCCTGCGACAAGCACGGCCACCTCGCCGCCGCGACGTCCACCGGCGGCATGACCAACAAGAAATTCGGGCGAGTAGGCGATACGCCAATCGTCGGTGCCGGTAATTACGCCGACGACACCTGTGCCGTCTCCTGCACCGGCCACGGCGAGTTCTTCATGCTCGGCGTCACCGCCTATGACGTTGCAGCACGAATGAGATACAAGGGTTTAGGTTTAGAAGAAGCCGCCCGCGAAACCATCGAACACCTAACCAAAATCGGCGGCGAAGGCGGCCTAATCGCTGTCGATGCGTTGGGAAATGTCACGCTACCGTTCAATTCGGATGGGATGTACCGGGGAACAATCACGGCTGATGGTGCGATCAAGATCGACATTTACAAGGCAGAACCGCCCGCGTAAGCAGGTGGCAGGGCTTTTGCACCAAATCGACACAAATCGGAGAAAAACATCTCTCAACAATTAACAATTGCTCCTAAAACGCCTCCGGCAAATCCGCACCTTGCCCGTTCACAACGTAATCGCAGGCATTCGCGACGCTGATCTCACTCCACAAATATCGATTACTGCCGCCGTCAACCCAAGGACTGTGGTTGAATGACCAAAGGCCAACAGATTTCAGGCCGCGTGTCGAATAAGCCTTGAAATCCTTCAGCACTATTTCAGGCCGTCGAGCCGCTGACACGACAGCGTGCTCATGATTCGTTCGCACGTTTATCCCCAACAGCCGCCAGCCGCGATGATCACAAACCCCGCGAATCGCGGCCTCGACAATAGGCCGCTGTTTTGCGCACAGCAAAACCGGCTTGGATTTGAGCTTAACTTTGTGTTGTTCTTGCATTACGGAATTTGCCGAGACACGCGGCCCGCGAAAGTGGTTATGAAAACGATCGATAGAGCCGCGTTCGTCGCCGTGCAGCCAGCTTCCGTAAGTGCGAAAGGTTATAAGGTAGGCAAGAGGAAACTCGTTGTCGTCCCAAATTCTCATTGCGTCATCTCGATCTTGATGTCCCGCCACCCGCTCACGCAGGCGGTTCAGCCTTTGTTCGCTGCCACCTGCTCACGCCGGGGGCGGTTCCGCCTTTTTAACCCTCCGCCTTCTCAGCCGCAAGCTTATCCCGAATATCATGCAAAAACGCAATATCATCGGGCACGCGGTCGGCCAATGTCACGACCAATTCGCCTTTACGACCGTTTTTGATGGCGTGGAGCATGGCGTCTCGGCTGTCGGCAATAATTCTGACCTGCGGCGTGGCTTCGCTTTGGCTGATGCCTTTCTGAAGCAGCTCATAGACATTCTCGGCTGTGCGTCCGCGCAAGTAGTGGCCTTTGCGGATGACGATGCGGTCAAATGCATCGCCGGCTATCTTGCCGAATTCGACTATATCGTCATCGCGCCTGTCGCCAGCCACGTTCAAAAGAATGGTGCGGTATTTATACGGCATTTTCGTGACAAAGCTCGTCAAGCCTTTCAGCCCGGCCGGATTATGGGCGTAATCCATCAAGACGGTCACATCGCCGACTTCGATGAAGTTCAGCCTGCCCGGTGTCTGTGCGATGCCGGCGTTGAATGTCGTCAGCCCGACCCGCAAATCTTCAAGCGACACGCCGTGCACAAAGCACGCGAGCGTCGCGGCCAGCACGTTCTGGATCATAAATTCAGCACGTCCGCCGTATGTCAGCGGGATGTTTGTTGCCTTCTCGATCCGCACCTTCCAGCGGCCTTTGAGGATCGTCACGTACCCGTTCTCATAAACGCACGAAATTCGTCCGCGTCTCGCCTGCCGTTCGATATTCGGATGATTTTCGTCCATCGAAAAATAAACGCAGAATCCCTCAACCAGCTTCCGCATATTGAAAACGTGCGGGTCCTCCGCGTTTAGCACCGCGTAACCCTTTCTGGAGACTGCTCTAGGCACTACGGACTTCACGCGTGCCAGGTCCTCCAGCGTGTTGACGTCCTTCATCCCAAGGTGATCGGCGGAAATGTTTGTCACCACACCGATATCGCAGTAATCATATCCAAGCCCGGCCCTGATAATTCCGCCACGCGCCGTTTCCAGCACCGCCACATCGACCGTCGGGTCCTTCAGCACAAGTTGTGCCGAGACCGGCCCGGTATTGTCGCCCTTTGTGATCTGCTGATTCTGGATATATGTTCCATCGGTCGTCGTAAACCCGACTGTGCGCCCGCTGCCCTTCAATATGTGCGCTATCAAACGCGTCGTCGTCGTTTTACCGTTCGTGCCGGTGATCGAGATAATAGGAATGCGCGTCGGCGTGCCGCGGGGAAACAGCATGTCGATAACATGCTCAGCAACGTTTCGCCCTATTCCCTCGCTCGGCGAAAGGTGCATACGAAAACCGGGGGCCGCGTTTACCTCAATTATCCCGCCGCCCGATTCGCGCAACGGTTCCGAGACATTTTCCGCGATGATATCGACGCCGGCGACATCCAGCCCGATGATCCGTGCGATGCGCTCAAAAAGGAAGACATTTTCGGGATGCACCTCGTCCGTCCGGTCGATCGCGGTTCCGCCCGTCGAGATATTTGCGGTCGTTTTCAAATACAGAATCTCATCCTTCGGCAAAACAGAATTCAGCTCATAGCCTTGTGCTCGAATGCACCGTATCGTCTGTCCGTCGATCGTGATCTGCGTCAAAACATTCTCATGGCCATATCCACGCCGTGGGTCGGCATTCGTCTTTTCGATAAGTTTTTCGATCGTTTTTTTACCGTCACCGATAACAGAAGCCGGGATGCGCTCGGCAACCGCGATCAGCCTGTTGTTGACGACCAACGCCCGGAAATCAGCTCCTATCAATTGTTTTTCGACGATGATCCATCTTGAATATTCTTTGGCCTTTGCAAATGCAATACGCGCGTCTTCCAGCGTGTTTATTCCGACCGTCGCACCTTTGCCATGATTGCCGTCAAGCGGTTTGATGACCACCGGAAACCCGACCGATTCGACCGTGCTTTCAAGCTCTTCTTCATCACGTATGCGAAAACCCTTCGGCACCGGCACGCCCATGTCGCCGAGCAGTTTTTTGGTCGCGTGCTTGTTGGCCGCGATATCGACCGCGATCATGTTCGTGTTGGCCGTTACCGTCGCCTGAATCCGCTTTTGATGCACGCCATAGCCTAGCTGAACAAGCGACTGCTCGTTCAGCCGGATAAACGGAATATCGCGTGCGTTCGCCTCATCCACCAGTGATCCGGTCGAGGGGCCAAAACTTACATCCTCGCGGATCTCGCGCATCTTCTGCACATGGGCCGCAATGCTGTCTTTGATCTCGTTCAGCGGCTTGCCTTCCGCCAAATCGAGAAACAATTGGATCCCGGCCTTTCCCGCAAATCGTCCGACCTCTTCCTCGGTATAAGCGTAGACTACGTTGTAAACGCCTTTCTCCTCGGTCTCGCGCGTGCGGCCATAGCCGGTGTCCATTCCGGCAAGCGTCTGCAATTCAAGCGCGAAATGTTCGATCGCGTGTCCTCCCCACGTACCTTCCTCGACACGGCGCAGAAATCCGCCCGGCTCCTGATAACTGCACCCGTGCGTCTGGAGCGTCGGCATAACCTCGACCATCCGATTGTAAAAATCGTCCAGTTTATCGGTCGGCTTGTCCTCATAATCGCCGATATCCAGCCGCATTATGATCAGCTTTTTCCAATAGCCGCTCCAATAGTTCGGCCCGCGAAGTGTTCTGATTTCGAGAATTTCCATAAAGTTATTGACGCGGCACTGAATCGGCCACAGATAAACACAGATAAACGCGGATAAGAACTTTATCAGCTAAATACATCGTAAAATTTTCTTCGAAAAATCTGTGTTCATCCGTGTTCATCTGTGGCTAAATCTCCTACTTCTATTTACCCGAGATCCGGAAGCAAGAATTCATTCGTCGGCTGAAACGGGTGCCTATCGAGATAATCGTAGACAAGCCCGTCCCGCAGCACGTGAAGCTGCACACCGCAGACGCTGAATGCCTGGTTATCATCGACCTCGGCAATCTCGTTATACGAAATTCTCGACCCGTCCACGATCGTCGCCGAGCCGGCCCCGAAAACTTCCAAGACGCCTTTGCCATCCAGAATGATCGCTGTATTTTCGTCGATCCCGATGCCAAGATTGTATGGATTATACGACACTGCCGTGATCAGACGGCTAATGCGCCCGCGTTCGGTAAAATGCTGATCTATGATGATGTTTTTCAGAAACCCGAGTCCCGGCGAAAGCTTGACCGAATTTTTATGCGGGTGCGAAGTCGATTCGCCGCGGACGATCATCGAAGCGCTCATCCCCGCCGCTCCGGCGCTCGTTCCGGCAAGCACGATCGGCGAATCGCGCACAAGCTGCCGCAGCCTTTCCGCCAGCTTTGTCCCGCCGAGCAGCGATACAAGCCGCATCTGATCGCCACCGGTAATAAACACGCCGGTCACGCCGTCAAGCAGCTTATCGACATCCGCCTGCACCACATCCTGCCGCGAAGTCGCCCGCAGCACGCGCGGATTCGCGATGCCAAGATTGCGAAACGCGTGCGTATAAACATCCGCCGCAAACTCCGGATAATCCGACGCCACCGGCACGATCAGCACCTCTGCACCCGGTCCGCCCGCCAGCTTCAAAAACTTCTTAAGTATCCGCCGCTCGTTATACTTGTCCTCTGCCCCGCCAATCACCAGCAAATACCCGCCAATGATCTCGCGGTCATGCGATTCATTCATAATTCTGTCAGAACCGCGAGCGATAGCGACCGGGTCCTTAGTTTGGAAATCTAGTTTAGAAATCTAGTGCTTAAGTTATTGTAATCGGCGGGATTGGTCAAGAATCATCGGCAAATCTTAATTAATACGAATAATTTCGTGCTAAAATGTCTGCGGGGAAACAGTTGTGGACACCGAACTTGAAAAAGCAATAGTCGAGCAAGTAAATTCACTCACCCTTGAACAGCAGGAGAGGGTTTTGGAATTTGTTAAGGGATTGGTGCCGCCACGCAGAAACCTTTTGGGAAATGTGGCAAGAACATCTAAAAGAAATTCCAGAGGAAGAATGGGATGAGGTTCCAACGGACGCTTCTATTAATCTCGATCATTATCTTTACGGCGCTCCTAAAAAATGACCAAATTGTTTGTTGACACGCTTCACCTCGCGGCTCTCATAAATCCGCGTGATCAGTGGCACTCGAAATCCGTCTAAGTCGAGATCGGTACATCTAGCATTGATTTGGTCACTACTGAAGATGTGTTGATCGAACTTCTAAATTTTTACGCCGAACACGGCGAATTCAAGCGTTTTCTTCATTACGCTCTCACTCGCCCAGGCGTTAGGCAACGATTCCAAACTTTCAATGCTTTAACAACCGAACAAATCCTTCCTGCATAAAATGCTTATCGGTCGTCGAGGCGTCTGAGATGCCCGTGTTACGCATGACGATGAACGAAACGGCATCACAGAGTGAGTATGTTTTGTCTCGCCGTTTGCCCAACAGTTGGACTGCTTGACGATGGAGGTCTTCGTCAACCCAGATCAGCTCAGTCTCCTCGTCATCCAATACACGCTGGCTGAAATCAATCGCGTCGCGACGTGAGGAGCCTCGCTTATCAGCGAGAGCGACATATTCGGCCAAGACATAATTTGTCGTAACACGACGAAGAGCCGAATCATAAAAGTCGATCGCTGCTTTATGATCATTTTGATCTCGATTGTAAAGACAATAAATACCTGAGGTATCAACAAACATTTTTATTCGTCTTCGTGCGTATCGAGATAAGCAGCAGCGAGGTCGGCATCAATTTTTTCGTTGGCGGCTCCGTTCGGGTCGCCACCGTGTCCTTTCCCGAAAAGCTCACGGATGCTGCTCCCGGTCCTGGCTTTGCCACCATTGTTGTCTTTTTTCGTAACTTTTTCGAGAATCAAAGTCGCGAGTTTCAACTGTTCGGACTCTGGCAAGGGAAGGATATTTTGCCGATAAATTTCCTGAATATTTTCTTGCATATTATTCAAACCTCAGCATTGCTGATAATAGCATATCTCTCATTTTTGGAACGACATGTTGCCCTCGGACCAAGTCGTTTTAACGTCAATTCACGACCCTTTACGCTCTATGCTGCTTTCAATTCTTTCATAGTTTCATGAATCTCCTGCAAGCTCCTCACCGCAATCTTAACTTCGCTTTTCTTCGTCGAAATAGCCTCAACCAATGCCTCTGCGCCGGTGATGGTCGTCACGCATGGCACGTTGAATTGCAGTGCGGCTTTGCGGATGGCTTTTTCGTCGTAGTGGGAGGTTTTGCCGAGCGGCGTGTTAATGATGAGAGCGATGTCGCCCTGGCGGATTAGGTCGGCGATGTTTGGGCGGCCTTCGTTTACTTTGAAGACGCTTTCGCATTCCAGGCCGACTTCCCGGAGGCGGTTTGCTGTGCCATAGGTTGCAACAAGATCGAAACCTAGCTTCTCGAGGCGACGGGCCAGAATAACAGCCTGTCCTTTGTCGGCATTTGTCACGGATATGAAGGCCTTGTCCGGACGCTCTGCGTCCGTTGCGGACAGGAGTGTCCGCGCTCCGAGCGGCAGCGTCAGCCCGGCTCCTTCCATCGCTTTGCCGTATGCTTCGCCAAAACTTGCCCCGACGCCCATGACCTCGCCCGTCGAATGCATTTCGGGTCCCAGTATCGGATCGACTCCGGCAAATTTTTTGAACGGGAACACCGGCGATTTAACGAATATTTTCGGGACCGGCAACACATCAGGAAGCTTGAAATCGGCCAGTTTACTTTCACCGGCCATCACCCGCGAGGCGATCTTCGCGATCGGAACACCGGTCGCTTTTGCGACAAACGGTACAGTTCGCGAAGCCCTTGGATTTACTTCGAGAACATAAACACGGTCGTCCTGTATCGCGAATTGAATGTTCATCAGGCCTACTACCTTGAGAGCTCTTGCCAAAAGCTTAGTGTAATGCTGAATAGTTTCCAGATGCTCAGCCGCGATCTTCTGTGCCGGCAGCACGCTTGACGAATCGCCCGAGTGAATCCCCGCTTCCTCGATATGCTCCTGGATTCCGGCGATAACTACCGCCGTTTCGTCCGCAAGTGCATCGACATCTATCTCCGCCGCGCGTTCCAAAAATTTATCGATCAATATGGGTTTCTCCGGCGATGCATCGACAGCCGAACGCATATATTCATCCAGCGTCGCATCATCATAGACGATCGCCATCGCCCGCCCGCCCAACACAAAACTCGGCCGCACGACAATAGGATAACCTATTTTGTTTGCAACAGTTTTAGCTTCTTTCGCTGATGTAACACTCGAATTCTCAGGACACGGAATTTTCAACTCGTCAAGTAATGCTCCGAACCGTTTTCTATCTTCGGCAAGATCGATCGAGTCCGGCGATGTTCCAATGATAGGCACACCCGCCGCGTGCAGCCTGTCAGCCAAATTCAAAGGCGTCTGACCGCCGAACTGGACGATAACACCGTCCGGCTTTTCGACATCGACGATGTTCATCACATCTTCGAACGTCAACGGCTCGAAATACAGACGGTCGGACGTGTCGTAATCGGTCGAAACCGTTTCCGGATTGCAGTTAACCATGATTGTCTCAAAACCCGCATCATGTAGAGCGAACGAGGCATGGCAGCAGCAATAATCGAATTCAATGCCCTGTCCTATTCGATTCGGCCCCGAACCGAGGATCATAATCTTTTTCTGCGATCCCGGTGCCGCCTCGCATTCTTCTTCGTAGGTTGAATACAGATAAGGCGTGAACGATTCGAATTCGGCGGCACATGTATCGACGCGTTTATACACAGGGCTTATACCTAATGAAATCCTATGCTTACGCACATCAAGCTCAGGTGAATTAGTAAGAAACGACAGCCGCCGGTCAGAAAGGCCGTATTCCTTCGCAAGCCGTAGCTCATCGGCGGAATAATCGGACAACGGCTTTGCGTCAAGCCCTTCCTGAAACTCCATTACCTGCGACAACTGGTCAAGGAACCACGGATCGATCCTGGTCAGTCGATGAACCTCTTCGATCGTGTAGCCGTTCTGAAGCGCGTAGGTAATATACGAAAACCGCTGCGAATTTGGCCGTGCCAACTTTCGCTGCAACTCTGCATCGGGCACGTCCTGTAAACGCAGCGGTTTAACCGCTTCGAGCGAACGTAACCCCTTAAACAAACTTTCCTTAAAAGTGCGGCCAATTGCCATCACTTCGCCGACCGATTTCATCTGCGTTCCGAGCACGTCTTCGGCTCCGGGAAACTTTTCGAACGCCCATTTCGGAATCTTTGTCACAACGTAATCAATGGTCGGCTCAAACGATGCGGGGGTTTTTTTGGTGATGTCGTTCGGTATTTCGTCAAGCGTATATCCAACTGCAAGCTTGGCCGCGATCTTGGCTATCGGAAAACCCGTTGCCTTTGACGCAAGTGCGGACGAGCGCGAAACCCGCGGGTTCATTTCAATAATACGAACAGCACCATCAGCCGGATTGACGGCAAACTGAATGTTCGATCCGCCCGTTTCGACCCCGACCTTGCGGATGCATTTTATCGACATGTCGCGCAGATTTTGGTATTCCACGTCGGTCAATGTCTGGGCCGGTGCGACAGTGATCGAATCGCCGGTATGCACGCCCATCGGGTCGAAGTTCTCTATCGAGCAGATGATAACGACGTTGTCGTTCAGATCGCGCATCACCTCAAGCTCATATTCCTTCCAGCCGAGGATCGATTCCTCGATCAATATCTGCGAATTCGGCGAAGCCGCCAGCCCGCCTCTCGCTATCTCCTGAAACTCTTCCGGATTATAAGCAGTTCCCCCGCCGGTGCCGCCAAGAGTAAAACTCGGCCTTATAATGGCCGGATAACCAATCTCTTCAACGATCTTTTCCGCCTCTTCCCAAGTATGTGCAAATCCGCCTTTCGCCGACGGTATGCCAATCTCATCCATCGCCTTCTTAAAAAGCTCGCGGTCCTCGCCGACCTTGATCGCGTCGATGTTTGCCCCGATCAGTTTGACGCCGAATTTTTCCAGAATTCCCTTCTCGAACAACTCGACGGAAAGGTTCAGCCCCGTCTGACCACCGACCGTCGGCAGTAAGGCATCGGGCCGCTCCTTTTCGATTATCGCGGTAATTGTCTCAACGGTCAGCGGCTCAATGTAAGTGCGGTCGGCTATCTCCGGGTCGGTCATGATCGTCGCCGGGTTGGAATTGACTAGCACGACCTCGAACCCTTCTTCCTTGAGCGACCTGCAAGCCTGCGTCCCCGAATAATCGAACTCGCAAGCCTGGCCGATGACAATTGGACCCGAGCCGATGATAAGAATTTTGCGGATGTCAGTTCTTTTTGGCATCAAATATATTGTCGCGGTTAACGAGCATATTGTATTATACAAAGAGCTTCTCCGTCCTGACCAATCTTGCTTTTTATGAAATTCCCTACTTGTCTCGTCGTCGTCTTAATCCTCTTTTCTCTTTCTGTTTTTGGCCAGGATGCTCCCAAGGGTGCCGAGGCCTATAATCGAGGCCTTCAGTTTCAAGAGGACGGTGATTCAGCCAATGCTCTTATTGCCTACGACGCCGCAATTGCGGCGAACCCCAAACTGGCGGACGCCTACAACAATCGTGCGAACATCAAGCTTTCCAACGGGGACGTGCATGGCGCAATCGCCGACTTCTCGAGGGTGGTCGAAATAAAGCCGGCCCACGCTTTGGGCTATTATAATCGCGGAAATGCTTATCTTGGGAAAGGTGAATATGACCCGGCGACGGCGGATTTTTCGAAGGCGATCGAAATTTTCAACGGCAAAGGTGAATCGTATGACAGAGTCGCACACGCGATGTCTCACAATAACCGCGGCAATGCTCTTTCGGCAAAAGGAGATTGGAAGAAAGCTCTGCCCGATTACAACCGTGCTATAGAAATTTTACCGCGCAGCTATGAGGCTCTTACGAGTCGAGGAGCGGCACGGCACCAGCTAAACGATTTCGCCGGGGCTGTCGTCGACTACACGAGCGCTCTCGAAATCGTTCCGAAAAACGCTCTGATTTATATGAATAGAGCGGGAGCGTTTACGGAGATCGATAAGAAAGCGGCGATCGCGGATTACACGAAAGTGATCGAGCTTGATCCAAAGAACGCTGAAGCCTATGCCTTGCGGGGTACGGTTTTATTGAGTAACGGCAAAAAAGCGGAAGCTCTGGCTGATCTGCGCATGGCGATTCAACTCGATCCCGCCCTAAAACGCGACTATGATGAATATCTCCGAGAAGCGCTCAAGAAGTAAGGCATGGACGCGTAACGCCGCCGTACTCAACGGCGGGAAGCCCTTAGGCCAACCGATGCGACACCGCCTCACCACGATACCGCATCCGTTTAAACCGTAATGGTCGTCCCGTCGAATTTCGTCAGGCTAAAGCCATTAAATACCTCGTTATAGCATGCCTTTTGATCTTTCAAAATACTGATCGCGATAGCCTCGCCGAGCAGCAGCGATTCGGTTGCGTCCGATCGCCAATGGACACCGGCCATATTTCGTCCGTTTGCGACGTTCGAGGCGATCTTATTCAGTTCGCCGCCCACTGTTAGCGTATCGCCCGTGTAAGGCACAAGGCCAAGCCCGGTCGGATCGGGAATCACCGGATTCTGGATGACCGTCGATTCGTTAAACCATGCCTTCAAAATCGTTACGCAGGCACCGGCGACCGTTGCATGACCGGCTCCGTAGGCGGGATGTGTCGGCGAACCTTCGGGAAAGGCCATCGGTAAAAAAGCGTTGCCGGCGGGAAGATAGCCGCCGAGCCGTGAAGCCGTATTTATCGAGTTAAGTATCTCGGGATGAACCGGATAATTTGCTCCATGAAAAGCCGTGCGATCAACTCGTCCCGCAAATGCCTCCGGCCGCAAACGGCGGTGCACAAGCCATTTTTGATTCCAAACTGCCTTTAGGGCCCGCGTCGATACCTCGCACAAAAGCGTGGCAATATGCGGCCCGCCGAATGTACCGAATCCGTCCTGAGTTGCCGAATTTCTGTACGGATTGCCGTTATCGAACGGTACGCCAAGGCCAGCAATTATCAAGAATGCCTGAAAATATCCCTGAAAGAGAACATCGATATGCACCCACTGACCCAGATCGCGTCCGTTACGCATATAGCGAAACGTCGGATCGAAAATATCAGAGGCCGACGATCCTCCGTTTTGGACATTGAGCCAACTGTTGAAATCGGTCATGTAATCCTGCCCGCCGTTGTTTGCTCCCAAAACGGTTCGCGTCTTTTGATTGATCTCATTGGCACCGAAGAAACACGGCAAATACCAGAATTGCGACATCAGCGGCCCGGCTTTATCGCCCGGTGTCAGCCCACGAAACAAAAGGTTGGGCGTCACCTGACCTCCAGCGTTTTTCGGCCCCTTAAAATCCGGGCCGAACTGCGTAAGGTCGGACGCGGCCGCAGCCGCGACCGGGTTTGCCGGATATTCCGTGAAGGGCACATCCCGAAGCAGGGCCATCCAATAATTCTCGGCAATTTCGGCCGCTAGTTCTTTGCTCGCAAATGCAGGCGGCGGCGGCTGAACCAGGACAAAGGCATCGGCACCCTCCAGATCGAATGCATACCCGCACTGCGGATTCGTCAATTTCCGAGTGCCGCCTAACGGAATTTGTTCGAATGCCGAAGGCTTTCCGCTGCTCAGGGCCGAGAGAAAAGCAGCATACGCAGACGGCACGACCTCCCCGTTAGACAGATGCGGCAAGCCTTTCGAATAATTGCCGATACGGTTTGGATAAAGCGCCTCATCGCCATTGCCGGGCCGCGTGAATGACGACGGAAACTGGTCAAAATTGTCCTTTGCGCGCTTCTCGCGAAATTGATAGGCCGCCAGCACTCGTTGTTGATAAAAGAAATAATCGCTCCTGCCTCTTTGCCCCAAAACCACTGATTTCGGATCGATCATTGGCAAAGCGGCCGCAGCTGCGGCGGTAAAGATGGCTCCTTTCGTCAGGTGTCCGAGAAACGCGCGCCTGTCGGGTTTATTTGATTCTGTGGCTTGGCCTGTATTATTTACGGCTTGGGAAGGTTCTTTCATTTCAACTCCTTTAGATCCTGCGTTTAAGATTACGGAGACAGCCTGTCGTCAAAGCTTGGAGAGGCTTTGATTCGTACCGTTAATATTGAACCCTGCTTGAAGTTGCGACGGCGACGATATGCCCTCGCGATTATGAATCGATCTACTCGTTTGACGTCGGTGCTGATGTACAGCCCGAATGGGGAATAAGGTCTAGCCTGGATCGTCGGAACTAGCTCCGTACGACTCAGCAGTAAGCCGCTTGCCGTTTAGCGTAAGTCGGTCGTCTGCCGACGAGTTTTCTTGTTTCAAGAACGTAATGAGACTAGCACGAGTGTTCGGAAATATAAAGTAATTTTTTCGTCCAAAAAATTCCTATCTTTGCCGACCATTATCACGTCAGGCGGTGGAACCGGGAGACGGCGTTTGTTCGAAAACAAACGCCGCGTGCAATGTCAGGGATAACCAGCAAATTCGGAGAAAATCTGCCGAAAACGTGGCTGTGCTCCATTCGCCGTATTATTGAGTGCTTGCTCCGGCGACGGGGATATCGCCGACCGAGCCATAGTCATGTGTGGTCAGATTTCCGTTGGAACTTTGTACTATGTACCAGACACCGGCCCGATAGACCGCAACATCGGTCCGACCGTCACCATCGTAATCGCCCGGGACCGGCGTGTCCGTGCTTATTCCCCAGGGTACGGTTATGAAATAGCTGCTGTCCGAACTTCGCAGGATGTACCACAGATTGCCGGGCTGGGCCGGGTCGGGGCGATACACGGCCATGTCCGTCCTTCCGTCGCCGTCATAATCGCCGGGAACGATCTTGTCGCCGCTCATCCCGAATTGCCGGGCACGAAAAGTGTTACTTCCGCTTTCCAGTAGATACCAGGTTCCGTTTGACGGGCGGAAAACGCTGAAGTCCGTTTGCCCGTCGCCGTCAAAGTCAGCGGTCGAGCTGCGATTGACGCTAACGCGCGTGGCTGAATACAGATCGCCATTACCGAGTGTGCCCGTGCGATTCGAGACCAAATAAAGAACCGTGCCGTCGGCGGAAAGTGCCGGCTGGCTAGTGCTTCCAGCGTTGAGCCCGGTGACGGGAACCGGCGTATTCCACGGCGCCGAGGTCGAAGCGCGGGTTGAAACAAAGATAGAGAAAGTAGCTCCCGGACCGAGACGGGTTGAGCTGATATACATCGTTAACCCGTCCCGGCTGATCGCAATACCGCGTTCGGATGCCGGGCTGTTCAGTTCGTTGACCAAAACGGGAGCGCTAAATGTGCCGTCCGGGTTTCGCGTGCTTTGATAAATGTTACCAAGACCGGTTTCGGCGCGATCGCTCCAGAAAAATAGCGAACCGTTGCCGGTTGCCGGTTCAACGAAATAAACCCCGCCGACATCCTGGAGAGCAGAATTGACAACCGCGCCGAGACTGACGGGCGTTGTCCAACCGAAATCGTTGTTCGGGTCGGGGCGCGTCGAAACAAAAAGGTCAGGGTTGCCGTCTCGATTGCTGGTTATAAACATCTCAAGCCCGTTGGGCGATATGTTGGTAACGGTATCGTTACTGCTCGTGTTGAGAATGGTGCCGAGATTTTGCGCCGCACCCCACGCCGCCGAGAGCGTGGCGCGTTGCGAGACCCAAATATCATTTCCGCCTTGTCCGGCGCGACTGCTCGTAAAATAAAGGCTCAAACCGCTCGGCGCGGGAGACGGAGACTGATCCTGCTCAGGTGCGTTGATCGAGCCACCCATATTTTGCGGCATACTAAATTGTGAGAAGCCCGCCGCCCAACCATGGGGCGAGACGGAAAGCAAAATTGCCAATGTGAATACACAATTCCGAAGTTGTTTGTAATTCATTTTATTTTTCTCCTTTTCTTTTTGTTCACTTTTGTTACGGGTTTTACGCCTTGACCTTCGTCAAACTACTTTAGGAGCAACCGAAATTTGTGTTATAGTCGCTCCCATAATTCGATATACCGACTTTAGATCGGTCCTATAAAACCTGTCTTGAGAATTCGCGGAGATTTCGGTGAGAGATTTGTGAGAGGGTTGTATGTCCCTGCAAACAAATAACATCTACGAGTTTGAGGATTTCCGTTTAGACTTTAATGAGAAGACCTTAGAGGGCGGCGGGGGCGTTATTCCGCTTACGCCAAAAGTCTTTGAAACGCTTCTGATATTTCTCGAGAACCCCGGGCGTTTGATTGAAAAAGACGAGTTGATGCGAAAACTCTGGCAAGACCGCTTTGTCGAGGAAAGCAATCTCACTTTCAATATCAAGATGCTCCGCAAGGCTCTCGGCGACAACGCCCAGAAGCCGCGGTTTATCGAAACTGTCCAGAGTCGCGGTTATCGTTTTATTGCCGAGGTGCGGCGCATTGAAGAAGTTGGGGAGAATGGGAGACGGGGAGACGGGGAGAGAATAACTCGATTGTCAGCCGATTCCTCTGCTCCTCTTCTCCCTGTCCCCGTGTCTCCGCGTCCCGGCGTTGCCCCTTCCGGCACAGGGGCGGTTGTTGCATTAAAAGACTGGCGGCACGAAGTGGATACAAACGGCTCGGAAGAACCAGACGAACACATCGCAAAACTCGAATTAGTTCCAGCAAAACCGGTCATTAAGAGCAGACCGAAATATCTCGCCCTTCTTGCCGCCGGACTAATTCTCGGCGCGATGGGTTTTGGCTATTATTTTTTGAACGCTGCCGGAAGCGGCGAGGCGATAGACTCCGTAGCAGTTTTGCCGTTCGTCAACGCGACCGGCGATACCGGCAACGAATACCTCTCCGAAGGGATTAGCGACAGCATCATCAACAGCCTCTCAAGGCTGCCCGACCTCAAAGTCATCTCGCTCAGCTCGGTCCTACGCTACAAGGGAAAAGAGGTGGATCCGCAGGCGGTCGGGCGCGAGTTGAATGTCAAGGCTGTGCTGTTGGGCAAACTGACGCAGCAAGGCGAGGACGTAACGATCATCGCCGAGCTGATTGACGTTAGCGACAACCGTCGTCTGTGGGGCGATCAATATCATCGCAAGCTGTCGGACGTTCTCGTCGTTCAGGGCGAGATCGCCCGGCAGATTTCAGATGGACTCCGGTTGCGTCTCAACGGCGAGGAGCAAAAGCTGCTAACGAAACAGCACACTGAGAACAATGAAGCCTATCTGCTCTACAGTCTGGGCAAATATTCCTCTCGGCAGATGACAAAAGAAGGATTTGAGAAAGGTGTCGAATTTTTCGAGCAGGCGATCAAGATAGACCCGGACTATGCGCTGGCTTACACCGAATTAGCAGGCACGTATCAATTCATGATGTCACGCGGCTTTTTGCCGCCAAAGGAGTATGGGCAAAAGGTCGAGTGGGCGGCGCTTAAAGCTCTACAGATTGATGACACACTCGCCGAAGCTCATGCTTCGCTTGGCGCTTATAGAATAATCAATTTCGACTGGGCGGGCGCCGAGAGCGAGATCAAGCGGGCACTGGAACTTGATCCGAACTCCTCTAAAGCGAACTCAATGTATGCGCACTATCTGCTGGGGATCGGGCGAACGGATGAGTTCCTTCGTTACTCGATACGAGCTGGGGAACTGGAGTCAATGCCTCGCGGCGGAGAGGTTGCATTTGCTTATTACATGGCGGGGCAGTATGACAAAGCGATCGAGTTGTACCGGAAGAACTTGGTGAAAAATCCGAATAATGCTTACGCTCGGATTTTGCTTGGTGAGGCATATGTAGCGAACGGGACGCCTGCGGACGGCGTCGCGGAGATGCAACAGGGCTTGGCCCTCGATCAGACTCTCGACAAGACCCCGGAGCGTTGGGATAGATATCCGCTGCTGGCGTACGCCTACGCGGCGGCGGGACGGCGCGATGAAGCACTGAAAATACTCGAAGATCAGCAAGAACTGGCAAAACAACGGTACGTTTCGCCCTATAACTTCGCCATCATCTACACCGCGCTGGGCGATAAAGATCGAGCCTTCGCGTCGCTGACAAAATGTGTTGAAGAGCGCAACATGATCATCTATCACCTCAAGACCCGATCGCTTTTCGACACGCTACGCTCAGACCCGCGTTACGTTGAATTGCTGCGTAAGATGAACCTGGCTCCGTGAACGATAATGAAAGAAACGGCTTTCCATCTTTTAATTTGCTTCGTTGCCATTGGCATATTGCTGGCCGCATCAATTTCGCCCGCTTTCGCCCAATCGCAAGCTTTAAATGGGCAAATCGAGGGCACGGTTTCCGACCAAAATAACGCGGCTGTGCCAAACGCCTTCATCACGGTGACGAATATCGAAACCGGAGCAACCAGAACCGTGACCACCGATGAGACCGGCGTTTACCGCTTTCCGCTCCTTCCGCTTGGCACTTATCGCATCACCGCCGAAACCTCAAACTTTAAGAAAATCGTCCGCGATGGCATTACATTAGAAACTGGACAAACTGCCACCCTTGATCTGAATTTACAGGCGGGCGAGATAAAGGACGTTGTTACGATCTCAGGCGATTCCTCGGTTGTCGATGCGGGCAAGGTCGATCTGGGACGCGTAATGAACTCTCGCGAAGTGCAAAATCTTCCTCTTCTCACAAGCAATCCGTACAATTTTGCGTTCCTGCAAGCGAACGTAACCGGCCGCCCGGCACGCGGTTTTCCGTTTACAACGATTAACGCCAACGGCTATCTGCGACGAGTGAATTTTTTGCTCGACGGCAACACGAACACGCAAGGCGACCGCGGCACACTTCGGTTCTTGCTGCTGTCGGAAACATACGTCAGTGAGGTCCAGTTGCTGACGAATGGTTTTGCGGCTGAGTTCGGCAACACGCCGGGTTTGATAATGAATGTCGTCACGCCGTCTGGAACAAATAAGATCAGCGGTTCAGTTAACTATCGTTTTCGCCGCCCGTCGTTTTATTCGCGCCCGTTCTCTTTTTCGGCGCCTGATCTGCCGGACAACAAGGCAAATATTTTTACGGCCGCAGTCGGCGGTCCGATCATTAAGGACCGATGGCATTTTTATTTTGGCTACGAACGGCAATACCGGGAAGATAAAGCCGCTGCCCCGCGGCTGTTGACAATTACTCCCGCAAACCGCGACCAGTTAATCGCCGCCGGTTTACCTGCATCCATTTTTCCGGCAGCCATTCCCGCTTTAGAAAAAGGATCGTTCTACATCTTTCGAACCGATCTGCAATTAAACGACAAGAATCGGCTTACCGTCCGGTATAACCATGCGGACATCAACACAGTGAATCTTATACAGGGCATGCTAAATACGCTGGAACGAGGCACTAGCGGCCCCAATGTTGATCATGCGATCGCGGTCCAGATTGCTTCTTACACGCAGTCGGTCGTAAACGAATTCCGCTTTCAGTATGCGCAGCGCGGCGGGACCGGTGGCATCGGGCAAAGAAACGAGTTCACCGGCACCGGCCCGTCGATCGTGATAACGAACATCGCAAACTTTGGCCCGCCTGAAGGCGTCGATACCGTTTTCCGGCCGCGAAAGATTACGCAGATGCAGGATAATCTGACGCGGATAGCCGGAGCGCACATCGTAAAGTTCGGCGGCGGCTTCAGCTTTTATGACCACAGCGAGCGTGCTTCGATCTTTAGCCGGTACACATTTTCGTCGATAGCGAATTACGTTGCCGCCCGAACCGGAACGAACCCGCGCAGTTATTCGTTTTACGACGAAACGTTCGGCGATCCGGAAATCCGCTATAAAGCGACATTCTGGAATTTGTTTTTGCAGGACGATTGGAAACTTACACGCCGCTTAAAGTTTACGTATGGACTGCGGTATGACCTTTACCAAATCCCAAAAGCCAATGCGGACTCGCCTTTTCCCGCCTCGCAAAAATTTAACGTGGACAAGAATAATTTTGCGCCGCGTTTCGGGGTTGTATATGCTCTGCGCGAAGGAACCCGACCGACAATCCTTCGCGCCGGAGCGGGAATCTATTACGACGCGCCGCTGCTGGCGATGTATCAACGGGCGTTGATAAACAACGGCAATCCGAAGTTCTTCACGTTTCGTGTCAACTCCTCGCCGACTTCGCTGACTTTCCCGAATACGCTCGGCTCATTACCGCCCGGCTCGATTTTACCCCGCCGCAGTATCGACGCAATCGCTCCCGATTTTGCAACCATGTACGCGATTCATTCTAACGTCCAACTCGAACAGGCGCTCACGGAAGATATTTCCCTTGCTGTCGGATTTATCCATTCGGGCGGCCGTCATCTTCCGATCTATCGCAACATCAACTGTCTGCCGGTTGGCGGAACTCTGGCGGACGGACGGCCACTGTTCGGCACATTGACGGGAGCGACGATCACGCCGTGTACCAATCGGGCCTTTACGCAATTCCAAAACATTCAAATGGTCGAATCAGCCGGCGTTTCTCAATACGATGCTTTGACGGTGCAATTGACCAAACGATTCTCGCGGGTGCTGCAGTTCAGCTCGAACTACACGCTTTCAAAATCAACCGACGATTCGCCGGAACAGAATATGACAACCGGCGGCATTCAAGGCCTTGTCTTGTCTGACCCAACAAACCGTGCTTTCGATAAGGGCCGATCGTTCGCCGACCAGCGGCATACTTTCGTTACGAGCCTCGTCGCCCATCCGCGGCCTGCGTTTAAAAACCGAGCGCTTCATTATATCTTCAACCACAACGTATTCGGCGTTATCGCCACCGCGAACAGCGGCGAAACCTTCAACATTATTGCCGGCAACATCATCGGTTCGGACCTTAATCGCGACGGCATCTCGACATCCGACCGGCCCGTTGGCGTCAGGCGTAATTCAGGAACAACGCCGCCGCAATTTGACATCGATCTGCGTTATTCGCGATTCTTTATTTTTGGCGAGCGGTATAAGCTGGGAATCTCGGGCGAGCTTCAAAATCTATTCAACACAAACAGCATTGTCGGCTTCAACAATGTTGCGGTCAATACAAGTCTTATCACGGGAGAATTGATCGGAGCGCTTCCCGATTTCAAAGCCCGTAACCAATCAACCTTTCAAGAAAGCCGTCAGTTTCAGCTTGGCTTAAGATTTATTTTCTGAATGAAAATGAGGCTGTCTGAAAAGGCGGCCTCTTTTTTTGGCGCAAAATGAGGGATTGGCTTTAAAATGGATGAATGAAGGAGAAAAGAGTCGTTTTTAAGAGGTACGTGCAAGACCAGCCGATGTTGCTGCCGCCGAGTTATGA
>JANNST010000074.1:0-42471 GCA_031402865.1 Chloracidobacterium sp.
CGCCTCGGCTGTTGGTCTGCAATCGCAATAACGATCGGGTGGAGCATTGGGACATGAATGGCAATTTCATGAAGGTCATTCAGAAGGATCTCCGCATGCCGGCGGCACAGAAAAAGAGGTCGTCTGAAAAGTGATTCAGGCGGCCTCTTTTTTTGGTATTTTGGAGATGCTGATTCTTAGTGGTTGGTGCTGAACCTTTGGAGGTTGTGGGCGAGGGCGATGAGGCCGAATTCGGTTGTGGTTTTGTTTATGCCTTTGAGATTGAACCTTCTGAAGCCTTTGTTTTGTTTCAAGTTCCCGAATACCGCCTCGACCTGCCATCTTTCTTTTCGTTTTTTGATCCCTTCCTCGCTGTTTAGCAGTTCTCTTACTCGATGTTTCAGACGGATAAGATGTGGAGATCGCTCGATGATGCGGTCTCCGCTGGATCTGTGGCAAGGCCCTCTGAGAGGGCAGCCGGTGCAGTTTTGGGCTTTGTACCGGCGGTGTATTTGGAGATGGCCGGTCTTTGTTCGTCTGCTCTTATTGCCTATGTACCTCATCTGCTGCCCCATCGGACAGGTATAGGTGTCGGTTTGCTCGTTGTACGGGAGTTTGTCGGCGTGGAACGGGTTCTTCTGTTTGTGGTTCTTTCGGTGCTTGTTCTTTTCTTCGGTTTGTTCTTTATCGAAGTAGCCGTACTTCACATACGGGGTGATCCCGTGTTCTTCCAGATACAGGTAGTTCTCTTCACTCCCGTATCCGGCATCTGCTGTTAAGCTTTCGGGGGCGTAGCCGTATGACGCGATAAAGTCGTCAATGTGGCCTTTCATCAAAGTGGTGTCGGTCGTCGTCTGTCCCAGTGTGTATTGGACTATGTACTGCTTCTCCGTCGAAGCCTGGACGTTGTACCCCGGCTTCAACTGGCCGTTCAGCATGTGATCTTCCTTCATCCTCATGAAGGTTGCGTCAGGGTCCGTCTTCGAAAGGCTGTTGCGACCCGCCATCTGTTTCTCTCTTTCGTCGTACTCAGCCAGTTTGTCGGGCCAGTTCTTCTTCGCGTAGGTCAGCTTTTGCCTTATCTTCGGGTCGATCTCTTTCTCCCCATCCTTTGCTTTAAGTGCCTCGTTTATCTCATCTATAGTTCGTCTCACGGCCTCAGCGTCTATCGAAGTGAACTCAGGCGTGTTCGGCCGCTGCTCCTCATCCTGATAGACCTCCTCGACATACTTCCAAAGCTCCCGAAGCTGCGTCTCTATCCGCTCCCGGCTTGTCCGTATCGCCTTGCCCCACACGAATGTGTACCGGTTCGCATTGGCCTCGATCTTTGTCCCGTCCAGTACGATCTCTTTGAGGGTGATCGCTCCCTGCTCGCTGAGCAGCACCACCACCTGATTGAAGATCTTTTTGAGATGCTCGCCCAGACGCTTCCCGCGAAAGTCGTTGATCGTATTGTGGTCAGGCTTCGCTCCACCCGCAAGCCACATGAATTGCACATTCTCTCTCAACGCCTCTTCGACCTTCCGCGACGAATACATGTTGCGAAGGTACGCATACACCAGCACCTTGAGTAGCATCCGCGGATGATAGCTCGATGTCCCTCCGCCCTTGTACGTTCCCTCAAGCTCCCGTATGTCGATCCGCTCTATCACCTCATTCACAACCCGTACCGGATGATTCCGAGGCACCAATTCCTCATAACTCGGCGGCAGCAACATCGGCTGGTCTTGCACGTACCTCTTAAAAACGACCCTTTTCTCCTTCATTCACCCATTTTAAAGCCAATCCTCTCATTCTGCGCCAAAAAAAGAGGCCGCCTTTTCAGACAGCCTCTTATTGCTCTCGTGGACTTTGGTTAGAAGTCGTATCGGAGTGCAAACTGGAAAATCCTGGGCTCTCCTTGGATCGCACTGAAGTTTCCGAACGAATCCTGCGGATTGTTTTTGAACGGATCAAGGCCAAAGATCGTGTCTGCGGTCGTAAACCTCTGCGTATTGCTTACGTTGAAGCCTTCAACCCTGAACTGGACTTTATGAGTTTCGCTCCAAGGCATTCGGAACGATTTGTAAAGTCCAAGATCCAAAACAATATATCCGGGATAACGGAGGACGTTCCGGTCGCCGGTTTCACCAGGTGCCGCAACACGGAAACTCTGATACGCCGCAGATGGATCGGCAAACAAGTTGGGAACGCCGTTTGGTCCGTTCCGCGTGGGGGAAGTCGAAACCGCCTGCGTTCGGGTGACGTAACTCCGAATATTCCAGTTGGTCGGCCAACCCGCAATGTCTACGAATCCATCCGTTATTGGGAATCCGGTATTGTAACGAGCCACGCTGCTCATTGTCCAGCCGCCCAAAACAGCGTCAACAAACTTGTTCATGCCGCCGAATAAGCTCTTGCCACGGCCTACGGGAATTTCCCAAACGCTGTTGAAGTTGAAAATATGCCGGGCATCAAAATCCGAAACCGAACGATTGTCCTCAGGCCGCAGAGCATTGTGAATGAACGCCGCTCCGAAAACTCCGCTCGTCTGAATACCGGAAGCATCATCAATTGACTTGGAAAACGTGTAGTTAAGATCCCACGTCAAGCCCTTAAACCGCTGCCTGACACTGAGCGTTCCGGCGTGATAATCTGAACCTGCTATCGTTCCGTACGCCGAAAGAGCTCCGTATTGACGATTGTAGAACAATTGTCTTGAGCTATTGCCGTCGAGAACATCCTGAAGGAAAGTCCAGTCATTCCCGATATCATAGCAACCGAATAACGGAGCACCAGCACATCCAGGTGTGTCATCCGTCAAAGCCATAAAGCCATAGGCTGCCTGTGAGTTTGTCAGGCCTGCTCCAAACAAAATTCCGTCGATCTCGCCGGGACCATACATATTCTCAAAGAACGGAAGAGCGGGAATCTGAGAAACCGGAGTGTTCCTGCGTCTATGGCCTTCAAGAATACCGGCTGCCTCATACCACGTTTGTCCCGATCTCGGATCCCTTATGTTGTTCGGCGTCATGATATCGCGGGAAGCCAACAGATTTCGCGCCATGCGTCCGATGTAGGATGCTTCTACATAGAGTCCCTTTGGCAACTCGCGTCCATAGGTCAGGTTCCATTGATAATTAATCGGGGAAACGAGGTTGTCGTCGAGTGATCCTTCGATTCGACGCTGATCGTCCAACGGCTGCTGCTGCGGGAAGGTCAGCGTGGTCGGCAGTGAACCGCCCGGAGGTAACGGAAGAGTGCGGACCCTCTGGTTAAAGCCTGTGAAAAGCGGTCCCGGATTCGTGGTAACGTTGTATGTATTCGCCGAGATGCCAAGCGACGATGCAAAACCAAGGGTATTGTTAGCATCGAAGTTCACTGCCAAAGCCTGGCCAAAATAATCATTAGTGATGCGGAAACCGCCGCGGATAACGGAGGCACTATCTGCTCCGAAAAGCGTTTTCAGAAAGCCGCTTTTGAAGTTAGGCGACCACGCAGCGGAAACGCTAGGCTGGAAGTTATTTTTATCCCAAGGATAAACATTACCTTTGCCGTTTGCCGGGCCCGCCAGATCTACCGTGAGGGCTTCCGAAGCGGTATCACCGTAATTCGTTCCGGCGAGGGACGCTTCGACTCTGCGTCTTAGGTACTCACTAAGAGAAATATTCGGTTTTGCCTGAAAGCCGTTTGTTTCATAAACAGGGCGGCTTAGGCCATAGCGCAATCCGAGAGTTATGTTGAAATTCTGACGCACACGCCAGGCATCCTGAATGTAAGCATCGTACTCTTCAGTCGCAAAGTTTCGACGCACGGGCTCTCCGGCGGCCAGCCTACTGCCATCAGAGTTGAAATTGGAATTAAAACTGTACTGAGAATACCTTCCCATAACAGCTGCGACCGCATTTCGGATCGACAGGATGTCTGCAGACCGTATTCTGTAATTTGTACCGGCAAGCGGTCCACCGAGATAGGCCGGATCATCCGTGGCAACGATCGGATTTGTCAACACATTTCCCGACCCTGCGAAAAACGAGCGGTTTACAACCGCGTTATCGAAAATGGCTCCGAGGTCTTCACGCTTGTTACGGACAATGCGAATATTGCCGCCAATACCGATGGTGTGATTGCCTCTAATCCACGAAAAATCGTTTACAAAATTCTGCGTGTCTGTTTGACGTGAAAACGGATAGGCAAAATTCAGCGGAGAGAACACTCCGCGGAACGTCAGCGTGTCGTTTGTGGCATCACCTTCATCCTTAAAGGATTGTCGAGTATAGCCGTAACGGAAATTGTTGATCAGGTTGTTACTGATCAGCCAGGTATGGCCAATCCCATAGTTGAACGGCTTGCTGATCCGGCGGGCGCTCAGTGTATCGGGAAATGCCTGAGCCCCGAGCGTGTCGGTGAAGTCGTCCTGAATTGTAGTACGGAACGAGATCTTATGCTTGTCGTCGCTCGTAACATTCCAGTCCATTCTTCCGGTATGGGTATTTTCGGCGGACGGAATCGTGGCGTTGAATCGGAAACCGGCCGTATTGAGGCCGTCACCGACGGAAAAATCATTAGCCGGATATCGAGCCGCAGCCGAGGCGAAGACACCCAATGCAGCAGGGTTCACGTCAACAACCGCAAGTCCCGCGGCGGTACCGTTCGAAGTCAACGCGTTTATCTGCGCACCAGTGAGGCTTTTCACCACTCCGCATCCACCGCTTGCCAACAAGACGTCGTTTGCATCTCGGCCGCTGCAGAAACGGACGGTGCCGGCCCCAAGGCTCGGCAGCGGAACGATCTGTTGGACCGGTGTTTCACGCGCCTCACGCAAAGCTTCATAGTTGTAGAAAAAGAAAAGACGGTCTTTGACGATTGGGCCACCAACACGGCCGCCAAACAAGTTGCGAATCAGTTTCGGCCTATCAACGCCCGAACTGTTGTTGAAGAAATCATTTGCCGTAGTCACGGTGTTTCGATGATATTCATAGAGCGCTCCGCGAAATTCATTGGTTCCGCTCTTTGTCGAAAGTGTGATCTGCGCACCGGATGAACGGCCGCGTGATGCGTCCGCGTTCGAAGTCGTGACGCGAAATTCGTCAACCGAATCCGGTGTTACGCGAACCACTGGTGTAAATGCCGTCCCAAGCTGTTGATCGTTTACGTCAATGCCATCAAGAGTAATGTTAGATTGATCACTGCGGCTTCCGGTCACGGCACCGCCACGGGTTACTCCCGGCTGAAGGCTTAGCAGATTTCCTACGTTGCGGCCTTCGAGCGGCAATTCTTGAATCTGTTTTGAAACAAAATTGTTTCCGAGGCTAGCATCTTGAGTGTTGACAATTGATTGGATGTCACCGCCCGCAACATTAACTACTTCGCTGATGTTGCCGGCTTCAAGCATGGCATTTACCTCGGCAGACTTATCTACCAACGCCTGTACATTCGATTGAATGAGTTTCTTAAAACCCGCAGCCTCGACCTCTACCTTATACGTCCCCGGAGGAACGCTGGCGAAATTAAAGCTTCCGTTGCTTCCTGTAACAATTGTGCGATTGAATCCGGTTTCATCGTTAATCAAACGCACCGTAGCTCCGGCAACCACTCGACTTTGAGCGTCGACGACCGAGCCGTTTACTGAAGATGTCGCGGATTGTGCCGAAATGCTAATAGCGGAAATGATAGAGATCATTCCCGTCAGCATCAAAAGCAGCATCCTTTTTCCTAGACTGCTAAAATTCATAGCTCCTCCCTAAAGAATTTAGTTTTTAATCAAGATTGCAGAGACTTCTGCTAAATGTCAGTTAAACCGGACGCATTTTGCGTTCCAATCAAACCAAACCAGGGTCATACACTTTAAATAGAACTAATCAATAGACTTAAGGACTGCAAGAAAATTTGCGTTCATTAAAACTTTTGGATTAAATTCAAATTTTTGGCGATTTTAACCACGTTATTGTAATGGCACTTCAAGATTAAGCCAAGCCCGGATAGCCTTTGCCGCAGTGGCGCCCATTCCAGCAGCGGTGCTGATCGTCGGGGCGACTGGGTTCGCGGCGTCACCGATCGCGTAGACGCTCGGGGCACTTGTTTCGCAATTGCTGTCTACAAGAACATAGCCTTTAGTATCGAGTTCGATTTTGCCTTGCAAAAGCCCGGAATTAGGTTCGACGCCGATTCGGACTAAAACAATATCGACCGCTAGCCTTTCGGTCTTCCCCGTACTGATTTGGGTTAGCTCGACTGCCTCAACTTCTCTGTTTCCGTTTATCCTACTCACGACCGTTTCAAAACGAAATTCGATCTTTGGATGATCCAAGGCCCGTTCCGTGAATTCGACCCTGGCACTTAATTCGGATCGGCGATGGATGACGTAAACTTTCGATGCCGTATCAGCAAGAATCAATGCATTCTCTAAGGCTGCGTCGCCGCCGCCGGCGATGACGACAGTTTTTCCAAATACTTTCTCCTTTTCGTTCGAGCCTGATTCAATGATGCCTTTGCCCTGAAAGAGGTCTTCACCGGGGACGTTCAACGTACGACGGCGAACCCCGGTGGCAATTATCAAAGCTCGTGCCGTAAACCGCTCACCGTTAGCGGTGACGATCGATTTCTCACGCGGATCGATTTCAGCTATCTCAGCCGACAACCGCGTGACCGGTTTGTTTTTCTCGAAGGAGGTTAGAAATAGGTCCCGCAGCTCGCGGCCGTTCGCGGTTTCGACTCCTATATAATTTGTGACCGGATTAAAGATGCGCAAAAGCTGCCCACCCGGTTCGGCCTCTTTTTCGAAGATAATTGTTTTAAGGCCAAGTTCGACACACCACACCGCCGCCGACAGCCCAGCCGGTCCGGCTCCAATAATCATCGCGTCCGCATCGGCATCGGCATCGGCATTTTTCTCATTCATACAACAAAAACCATAACCCTTTCGACATGCAACTTTTTGTCATTTCAAATTGCCACTTTTTGTCATTATTCTGTCAAATCGACCGACCAGTGTCGCGGTGAAATTCTCGCCGGAATCTAATTCTATCGCATTTAACGTCCGTAAAACGTGCAGTTTAGCAGCTTTTGTTGAAAAACCAGGCTTTGGCATTTATTTTGCTAATAAGACTGAACGCCCGCGCCGTCAGGTTGGTGTTCTATCCGCAACCATCTTCGAATCACAATTCAACTGAACGACAAATCTATATGAGATTAGAACTCGAACCAAATCCGTCGCCGATCCCATTTGCCGAAAACGTAAACTCCGAATCAAGCACGGAGGGCCGTGCATCAGAGGCAGCCGAACATCTCCGTGAAGGCATCAAGGCAGCACAGGCCGGAAATCGAGCAAGTGCCCGGGCCGCACTTCTACGGGCTGCGGAACTGGACCCGCGAAGCGAGAGCGCCTGGCTGTGGCTTTCGTCAATCAGCGAATACCCAGAGGAGCTTTTTGTTTTTCTGACGAACGTACTCGAGATCAACCCGGAGAACGCACGAGCCTTGGAATGGGCGGGAGCAACGAAATCGCTGCTTGCGAAGAATTTCGTTCAGCGCGGCATTGATTCTGTTGAAGCAAATCAACCAGACGCGGCAACACAGTATTTCAGCCAAGCCCTTGAATACGACGGTGAAAATGCGATGGCATGGTTGTGGCTGGCATCGCTGTCCGATTCAAACGAGGGCAAGCTCACATATCTAGAAAAGGTTTTAGAGTTCGATCCCGAAAACGAAGCGGCTGGAGCGGCCTACAAAGCGGCCCGCGACAACATCCGTGCAAACCTGTTGGCCGAAGCGAGAACAGCGGCTGTGGCAGGCAATACGAACGATGCCCACGAGCTGCTCGACGCAATTTTGGCGGAAGAACCGAACGCCGAAGACGCATGGGTTCTGAGGTCTCACCTAGCAAACGGTTTTGATGAAAAGATCGAGGCATTCAAGCGAATCCTCGATATCAACCCGGATAATGTGAGCGCCAAGGCAAGCCTCGAATCGCTGACATCGATCATGGATGCTGTGGCTCCGAAGGTTTCGGAAGAAGTTGTGGAAGAAGCAATTGCTCCTGTTGAAGTGACAGAGGAAACACCTGCTCATTCCGATTTTGCTGAAGAATCGACTGTTCCGGCTGAGTTCTCGGAAAAGTTCGAATCGCCGGTTGAGGTCGCGGAAGAAACGGAAGTGCCGTCGTGGATGAAGTTCACCGTTGATGAAGGTACTGAGGTTCTCGAAGAGGCGTCGTATGACGGAACGATCCAGGTTAATTACCCCGAAGACGCACCGATTGAAGAGGAAACCGGCTACAGCCGGGTGATTGATACTGATGCAGACAGCGAATTCGAATCATCGGACGACAACATAAGTTTCGCTTTTATGCCTGCGGAAATGATTAGCGAAACAGAACAGGTGAGCGAATTTGCTGCTGAAACGGTTGAAAAATCAACGGAAAGCGTTCAAGCGGAAGTTGAACCTGAGCCGGAAGTTCAGGAGGCAGTCGAAGAGATTACGTATGAACTGGCCTCTGATAACGAAGGCGAATCAGCCGAAACGTTTGAATCGCCAAAAGAGCCGAACGAAACTTTTGCGGCTTCTGAAGAATGTCCGGTTCAAGAGGAAGCCAAATTCTCAGCTACCGAGCCGACGCCATTTATTGGTAACGGCGGCGCTTCGACAGCAGACGAATACCCGACAATCGCATCGATCAATGTCAATCCGGAAATGTTTGCGAGCGTGCAAAATTTCGAGTCTGTCGACGCAACGCCTGCGAGCGTAACTGAACCCGATGCAAGTGCAGATACCGAAATGCCGTTCGGTATGACGATGATCGGCGGAAGAGTGCCCGCACCGGAGGCAAATGAGGGATTCAATGTTCCCTTCGATATGACGATGTTCGGTGCAAATATCCCGATGCCGGAATACGATCTGGAGGAGCCGGTTGAAAAACTTACCGGATTCGAAACCCGGATCGTTTCACGCAGCGACACGCCGAGAGTTATCCAGCCGACCACACCCTGCTCCTTCTGCAGCTTTGAAAACGAAGTGCAGGCTATATCTTGCCAGGGCTGCATGGCTGTGCTAACGCTAGCCGATCTTGAAATGCTGCTTGCCAACCATCATGCCGATAAATTAATGCTTCGGCAGGCAGTAGAGAGGATGGAAGGCGAACGGTCGTCACGCGTTTTTGAAGAATCCGAACTGACAATGCTCGGCATAGGCCACCTGAATCTGCGAAACCTTCAGTATGGATACAATTATCTGCAAGAAGCATCGCAGCTAAATCCAAATAATGTCGTGCTCGGCAGCCAGGTCAACGCGCTATTGATACGGCTCGAAGAAATAAAACAGCAGGACGAAGTACATGAGTCGATGGCCAAGGGCAAGACGATCCTGGTTGTCGACGACAGCCCGACCGTGCGCAAACTCATTGCGGGCAAACTCGAAAAGTGCGGTCACGATGTCTTCTGTTCCAACGACGGCGTTGAAGCGATGGAGCGGCTCGAAGACCTTCGGCCCGATCTCATTCTGCTCGATATAAACATGCCGAGAATGGACGGATATCAGGTGTGCAAGCTGATTCGTAGCAACAATAATACAAAGGACGTTCCGGTCGTTATGATCTCCGGCAAGGACGGATTTTTCGACAAGGTCCGCGGCCGCATGGCGGGCACATCGGGCTACATTACAAAACCGTTCGGGCCGGAAACATTGATGAAGGCCGTCGAATCCTATCTCAAAAGCGACTCAGTATAGACCTCCAAACAAATGAACGCCCTGGAACAAGGAACAGATCTGTTTTCTTCGGTTGGACTGTCGAATGACGCCTCGTTTTCATTCGCCGGCGAACGGCGCGAAACAGAAAACCGCGAAAAGTTCGTCGCGTTCTTTCTTGGAAATGAAATTTACTGCATATCCTCAGCAACAGTGCTTGAAGTCGTTCACCCGCTTCCCGTCTCCATCCTCCCTAATGCTCCCGCCTGGATTTCAGGTATAGCCGCTTTCAGAGGAGAGGTGGTTGCCGTCATAAACATAAAGAAAATTCTCGGCATTTCTGAGTCTACTGCGAACGGAAAAACAAAGCTTGTCATTCTGCGTTCGAATGCAAAGGAAACCCAGTTCGCTATACCGGTAGATTCGATGCACGAGCTGCTGGCGATCTCTCCAGAATCGATTGCGGTCGATCCAAACGACAGCAACGGTGGCTTGACCAGGTTGGTGGAACATGAAAGCAATGTGTTCAGAACGATAGAAACGGACATATTGTTTGAAAAATTGGAACAATGCGTCCGGTAGTTACGGAGTTAAATGGCGGAACAACCTAAAGATTTCATGCTGAACACGCTGAAGGGCAAAGTATGGCTCGCTGTCATCACTTTGGCCATTATAAATTGCGTGGTGAGCACGATCGCGTTCATTGGTACTTCGTTCCTGACCTCGGACTACTTCATACTGGCCATAACGACGATTGCTTCGTCGGCTGTTACGACGATCGTATTCGCGTGGTGGATGTCGAACGCATTTATGGGTCCGATAGATAAGCTTACCCTGCTCGCGAAAGGCATCGAGCGAAGCCCGGGCATGTCCCTTCCGAAAACAACAGGTTCGTTCGAGACCGACGAACTTCTGCACACAATCAGCCGGACATCGCATCAGTTGGTAAACTTCATCGACCTGATGGACGATGTCACTGCCGGCAAAACGGATGCGGCGATCAATCCTCTGGAACATTCCGACCGCATCAGCGCGTCTTTTCAAAAGCTCGTCGCAAAAGTAACCGATTCGATAGACGCGAAAAAAGAACTCGACGAATTGCAGTACGCGGTAAACCAGATTTCGAGCGAGGTTGCCGGAATTCAGCGAAATGAACTCATACATGTACGAAGCGATTTTGAGGTAACGAAACCGATCTCGGATGCATTGCGGTTTTTGCTCGACCGCCAGGCGGACCTGACCCGCGGCATTCACATAAACACGTCCGAACTGAGAAATCTGACTTCGGATGGGAAAAAACGTATCCGCTCGGTGATCGAAAAGGACGACGCCCGGAAGAGAAAGTTCAAAACGCTCATCGCCGCGATCACGGACGCAAACAGCAAGGCCGACAAATCCACGCGCGAGTTTTCAACCGCCCTTGGCTCGATCAACGATCTGCTTGACCGGTTAGATAACGGTTCGATATCGCCCGCCGAAAATACAAAATCTCTCGCCGCGGTGCGTAAGCAGTTCGAGGCCGCCATTCATAAGCTGCAAAACGTCGGCGAACAATCGCTTGCGATCACGCATGTTTCAAAATCGGTCCAAGACCTCGCCCGAAGGTCGAACATGATCGCCCTCAATACTTCCATTCAAGCTAACTCGGCCGATCAAACAAGCGGGCTTTCGACCTTGACCAACGAGATAACTTCCCTGTCCGAGCGTGCCGAGAAGGCAAACAAAGCGATCTCGGGAATCAGCGATTCGGTGGTTCGCGATGTTAACGAAGCTTATGCCTCGCTTCAATGGGTGGCATCCGAAACGGCGAAGATCTCCGATCAGGCGATCAGGGACGAAGACTCGGTTAGCAGAATTATGGCTACGCTGACCAACCTGGCGGAATTGCCCGCTAGGCTTGACGTTAAGAACATCGAACGCTCTGGCGAGATCGAAAGGATGCTGCAAATTCTCGAAGATTGTTCAGCCAAATCGGACGAAGTGTCGGCTGAGTTGCAATTGTGCGAGGCGAACTATCTGCGGCTGCTTGAGCCGGTGGATAATTTGCGGGAATTTGTCGGCGCGCGCAAACAGATGCTTTCGCCAATCGGGCACAACGGCGAATTGGAGATGCCAAGCCAAAACGGCGGCCAAAACGGTAACGACGGCGTACACACCGCAGACTTGCTCGAACTTCAAGGAGAAAACTAAGCGTCCATGCAAAACCCGATCTGGAACTTAATCGTAAAGGCCGCATCGGCGTTGGCTTGCTTTATGCTAGTCATCGGTATCTTGCTTCTTTTTGCTTCGTACGCCGGCATTACGGAAAACAAGGTTGCAGGCGACGTGACGAACATTCTCGCTTTCTTGATCGCCACTTTCTCTCTGGTAGCCGCCAATCTTGAGAACTCGAAACTAAAACGCGAACAAAGCAGGGCAACTGAGGTTGCTCACGAAATTTCGCAGGGCAAACCGTTCGACGATAACACTGACTCCGAGCTGCTTGAATCCTTGAAAAGCATTTCCGCTTATTTGAAGTCAAAATCCGCGTTGGCCGACCGCATCGCAAATGGCGACCTGGCTGAAAATGCAGCGCCTATTTCCGATTCGGACGCTCTCGGCCAATCAATGCGTAACATGGTCGGCAACCTCCGGGAGATGGTGCAGACGCAGGAATCTCGAGACAGGCTGCATAATTCCGTCATGAAACTTCTTGACGAAGTATCCGATGTCTCCGCGGGCGATCTGACAGTTCACGCGGATGTCGGCCCCGAGATCACGGGAGCCATAGCGGACGCTTTCAATTCCATGACGCAAAACCTGCGGACGCTGATCAAACAGGTCAAAGACATTACGCATCAGGTAGGAACTTCGGCCGGGTCTATAAACGAAACCACCGAGCAACTCGCCCGTGGAAGTTTCGTGCAGGCATCACAGATTACTCGAACAACTGCGGCGATCGCTAGTATGGCGGCACAGATCCAGGAGGTTTCGGACAATGCGGAGCTTTCCACTAAGGTCGCCGCCGAATCATTAAGTAATGCCAGATCCGGCACGAAGGCGGCAACGGACAACATCAACGCTATGAAGTGCGTCCGCAAGCAAGTTCAGGAAACGGCCAAACGCGTTAAAAGGCTCGGTGAACGCTCACAGGAAATCGGTCAGATTGTCGGCTTGATCGACGACCTGTCGGATCGGACGAGCCTGCTTGCTCTGAACGCATCGCTTCAGGCCTCGGCTGCGGGGCCGGCCGGTGCGGGTTTTGCCGCGGTAGCTGAAGAAGTCGAACGCCTTGCCGAACGATCAAATCGCCTTACCCGCCAGATTTCCACGCTCACCCAGACAATCAATCTGGAAACTAAGCAAGTCGTCGCTTCGATGGAGGACACGATTCACGAAGTGGTAGTCGGCTCCGCATTGGCTGACAAGGCCGGGCAATCGTTATTCGGGATCGAAAAGGTTTCCATAAAGCTCGCCGATTTGCTCAGATCGATATCCGATTCCGCCAAATACCAGGCAAAAAGCTCTGAAGATATTTCGAATTCCATGTCGAGCATCTCCGAAGTAACCGAACTTGTCCAAAGCGGTTCGAAACGGGCGGCCGAGTCGGTCAAAACGCTCGTTCAGTTATCCGGCGAATTACGAAGCTCCGTCTCACCATTCAAACTGCCGGCAGAAATGAATGCGCTGTCGGACGGGGGCGACAAAAACCTCTTTTTACATTAATAGAGGACATTAATAGTCAAATGTATTTCGAATCAACCCTTACATTCGCCGAAGAAGCCGAAAATAAGCTGCGTGCAATTCGCGGCGCAATACTAGTTTGCCGTCAGGACGGGAGGACCGCCGAGCTTGAAACACAGCTTCGCGGGGTACGCACCCTGAAGCAAACTGCCGCATTGCTCGGTTTGACGGCAATCGAAACGGTCCTTGCAGCGTTCGATCAGGAATCCGCACAGATCTTTGCTAGCCACGAGCCGCTATCCGACGAAGCGTCCCGTCTCCTGCTCGATCTTTTGGCTCATGCCGAGGCCGAGGTCCTAAAATCACGTCTGGGTGTCGAAGATACTCCGATAGATGTTGCAGATTTCATCGACGAGTCGTTCGGCGTCTTGCAGGGTGATTCTTTTCAAGGGAATTTATCCAAAGAAGACGCGACGGAGATTGTCGCAGTTGAAGAGGAAGAAGATGAATTCGAGATTGACGCGGAGATGCTTGAGATCTTTGCGATGGAAGCTGAGGATCTGCTCGGGAACATTGAAACAAATCTCGAAATGCTGGTCGCCACACCCGGTAATCGCGACGCTCTTTGGGAAATTCGTCGCAACGCTCACACATTTAAGGGAGCGGCCGGAATTGTCGGCCTGAAAAAGCCGTCCCAGCTCGCCCATCGTGTCGAAGACCTGCTGGATCACCTCGCGCAAAACGAGATCGGCCCCGACCAACGGATACTCGAGCTCTTGACAACTTCAACGACGTGCCTGAGATCTATCACCGGCGGCGACACATCGCCCGCGATGATGGCTCGTATGTCCGATGTCTACCGGGTTTTCGATGACGTGATGGACGATGTGACAAATCCGAAAACGAAGGTTTTGGCCGAAATCGTCACCGAGCCCGAAGTTGCCGCTCCGATTGCGACCGATCCACCCGCCGACGCTCAGCCTGCGCAAGCGCGGCCGATCGTCCGTGTTGCCATAGCCAGGCTCGATGAGCTTGTCCGCATTGTGCGCGATCTCGTTGTCAGCCGTTCAGCCGTTGACCAAAGAATGTGGGAATTCGAACAGCAGATCGAAGAGCTGCACAGCACCACGAGGCGAATGCAGGCGACAAGCGCCAAAATTGAGACGGATTTTGAAGCATCCATGCTCGGAACGCAGCCAATGTTATCGTTTGGCGGAACGCACCATGGAACGGACTACAATTCTGAGGTGAATGGCAGTGATCAATTTGATTCGCTCGAGCTTGACCGCTACACCGATTTCCATCAAAGTGCACGCGAACTGACCGAAGCCACAAGCGACAGTTTTTCGATAAATACCGCGCTTGAAGCGGTAAAAAGCAGCCTTGAAATGGTTTTCGATGATCAACGCCGTTTGATCGAAGAAATGCAGGAAAAGCTCATGCAGATCCGGCTTATTCAGTTCGGGTCGCTTGCTACGCGTCTTCAGCGCGCTGTTCGCGTCACTTGCGAGGAAGAGAACAAAAAGGCCGAGGTCGCGATCGAGAATCAAGAGGTAGAATTAGACACCGACGTGCTCGATTCACTCGTCGAACCGTTGATGCATCTGATCCGAAATGCCGTCGTACACGGCATCGAATCCCCCGACACCCGCAGACTTTTGGGCAAACCGGAAACGGGAAATATTACTGTTCGCGTAACAAACGAAGAAACCCATATTGTACTTCGGGTATCGGACGACGGTCGAGGAATTGCCGGTTCGGTATTGAAGGAAAAAGCTGTATCGTCAGGACTTATTGATGCGGCCGCCGCCGAGTTAATCGACGGCGATGAGATGCTCGGTCTCATGTTCCTGCCCGGCTTGACGACCGCCGACCGGCTCACCATGAGCGCCGGACGAGGCGTCGGTATGAGCATCGTCAAGGAAAGTATTGAATCCAGAAAAGGCACCATCTCGGTCGAAACCGGAGCGCAAAAAGGTACGACATTTACCATCAGGATTCCGCTTGCCTACGCCGTCGCCCAGGTTCTGCTCGTTCGCGTCGATCGCCAGACGTTGGCGATCCCGCTAAAGCTCGTCAAACACATCTCCGAATTCAGTCCGGCCGATGCCAAACAAATCGGAGGCGATCAGGTGCTTGAATTCGAGTCCGGAAAATTTCCGGTCAAGTACCTGGCAGACCACATTTCCGTTCCGAGACAACCGGATGTCAACGGCGATTTTTCGAATACGCTGTTGATCGAAACGGGCGACATCAGTTGCGCTCTAATGGTGGACGAGATCCTGAAAACGGAAGAAATAGCCATAAAAACGCTTGGGAAACCGCTTGAAAATCTTAAAAGCCTGCTCGGTGCCGCTATTTTAGGAAGTGGCGATATCGTGCCGATTCTTGATCTCCCGTTTTTGCTCAAAAACAAACCGGATGCAGCAGCAATGGAGGAGGCGGCACCTGCCAAACCCCGGACAAAGCGCGTGCTTGTCGTGGACGACAGCCCGAGCGTCAGGCACATGACCTCAAAAGTTATTGTCGGGGCCGGCTGGGAAGTGATTACTGCAAAAGACGGCCTTGAGGCGTTGGAAATTATGCAATCTGGTACGGAACTGCCCGACGTGATTCTGACCGACGTTGAAATGCCGCGAATGGACGGCTACGAATTGATCTCGACCTTAAAAGGTAATGAGCTGCTCTGCAAACTTCCTGTCGTGCTGATAACGTCGCGTTCGGGTGAGAAGCATCGCGATAAGGCCTTCGATCTTGGCATCTCCGATTATCTCGCAAAGCCGTACGACGACTCGGAATTGATCGCAATCGTCGAGCGTCTATCGAAAAAAGATCAGTAATAGAATCGTACTAGATTACTTCACCGGCGGCTTGCTAGGCCGAATCTCGACCTTGCTTGGCAATGCCCGTTCGTTCATTTCAAGAAGATCGATCACAACCTGGGCAATATCTTCGGGCTGAAGCTGCCACGATTTCTGATCGCTCACCGAATCGCCGCCGAATTCTGTATTGACACTGCCGGGGCAAACGTAGCTGACCTTGATATTATCCTGCCGGACTTCCTGCATCAACGCCTCGGTAAATCCGTTTAACCCAAATTTCGAAGCATTGTACGCTGCCATTCTTGGATGGGCATTTTGCCCGGCAAGCGACGAAATATTGATTATGTAACCGCCGCCGCGCCGTTTAAGGTGCGGGATTGCGTGGTGGCATGCGTAGAAGACGCCGAACAGATTTGTCTCGAGCGTCTGTCGAAATTCGTCGCCCGACATTTCTTCGACCGTCTTGCCGAAATACCCCATTCCGGCATTATTGACCAGAATATCGACGCCGCCGAAGCTCTCCGCGCAATGTTCGAGAAGCATTCGTACGTGTTCCTCTTTGCGGACATCGCACGACGCGGCCTCGACCTGGCCGAAACCCGCGAGCCTCTCCGCCGCCGCCTGCGCGTCCCCCCGGCTGCGCCCGCATATCAAGACCTTCGCCCCGCCCTTGAGCAAAGCTTCCGCAATTGAGTAACCGATCCCTTTTGTTCCGCCGGTGACGACGGCGACCTTTTCCCGAATTTCCATCTAATTAGATCAGTCGGCAAGCTCGCGTCGCGGCAGGTCGCGTTTCAGTTCCTTCCAAATAACCACCAGGCTGCCGTCGCTCTCCTGGCCGACGATCTTGAACGCGATCCTGAGATCCAGGCCGCGGCCAAAAAGGCGTTTATAAGGGGAAAGATTCTTAGGCGTCCGCGGTTTATAAGCCACAATCCGGAGAGCGTAAACCGAGTTCAGTTTAGCAACGGCCGAGTTTAAAAACGTGTAGCCATTTATCTCAAGACGCTTTGCCAGGCGTTCATTCTGGGTGCGAATCTCCGTCGTCGAACGCTTTGGCTCATATTTGCCGAAAGCCTTGAACGCTGCATCTTTGAGATTTATTTTTTCAAAATCGCCGCCCACTTCGGCTATTAACCCTTCAACCGAATCGTTACCGGCAATGAGTTCGCCGTCGACAAAATGCAGGTCCCAGAAGTCTTGCTCAATCCCTAAATGCGATCCTCCATACCGGAATGAAAACAGCGAGCCGCCGCCCTTAATAGGAATCGCGTCGCGGCATTTGCCAAGTTCCTCTACAGAAACCGTCAGCCCTTTGTCGCATCCAGCGTCAACAAAAATCCTGAAGATCCCGTTTTTACTACGTTTCAGAAATTTTCCATATGTTTCCAAATAGGCGGGTGCTGGAAGGAGCATTGCATTAATCTCAGCCCTGGCCTCCTCGGCCTTCGGATCACGTCTTCTTGACACTACGATGGTCCCCGGAGTCATGCCGGAAGGCGGAGTCTTAGTCATCCGCTCAAATTCGCTGCGCTTGCGGGCATTGTCGTGTACCCAGCCCGGAAGCGGGTTGTTCGGGCTGTGCGGAGCACCAGGTGTTTGAGCGAATACGCCAAACGCGGTTCCCATAATGATTACAAGCAAAGCTGATATTTTCATTAGATTTTCCTTAGTGATCGCTGATGGTCGGTTCTTTCTAAAACAGTGGTGCCGAGTTAGTCTAGGCCGGTCATCTCCTCGTTCTCGGCAAATGTTATCGTCGGGGCGTTGCGTCGGCTGATTTCCTTCCAAAGAATCGAAATGCTTCCGTCTTCGTCCTCGCGAATGATGCGAAAGGCGACCAACAGATCTATCCGCTTATCGGACTTCAGCGGTAAAAAAATATACGGCGGCGTTTTCCCGTTTTTTCGGGCCTCGGCAATCCGACGGGTTAAATTATTTCCGTTTCTGTAAGCTATTACACGCAGTCCGTATGTTGTATTCAGCAAAGGCTGGACCGATCGGGAATATCGAATTCCTTCGTGTTCGATGCCTCTGGTTAGCTCCCTGGACTGCGCCTTTGCTTCATTTACAGTTTTTCCCGGTAAGAACATCGTGAAAAATTTTAGTTCCCGGCTTTCTGGCGATAAATCTTCGAGGGAAACGTTCCCAAGACTTGCCATCAAATTCTGTGAGAAGAAACCGGTCGAACCCAACTCTCGCTTAAAGAAAAGGAGGTCCGAACCGTTGCCGCCTCTAAACGAATGTCCGCTTCCGCCCTCAACCTGGTTGGCGCAATCTCCGTCAACCTTTATTACGCCTTTGATTGGCTGGCAGCCGAACTCTGGAAACAACCGGAAAACACCGGTTCCGTCCTGTTTCAAGAAATCCCGATACGTTTCAAGATCGACCGGATTGAGAGCTCGCAACGCGGCCAGTTTGCGCCGATCTTCGGCGCTCAACTTCCGCTCGGGATCGCGCGGAAGCCTGGCCGTCGATCGTGCTTTTGTTTCAGCCCGACGCAGATCGCCTTCGGTACGTTGACTCCCGTTTCGCCGCTCAAATTCATCGCGCTTACGCTGGTTATCTATAACCCACTGGGGCATTGGGTTTGTCGGACTGTGCGGAGCGTTGGGAGTTTGCGCCGAAGAAATCATAGGTGAAAAGGACAGAATTGCCGCCAAGCATGTCAATAACGCGGGATACTTGAATCTCATAAATTTCCTCAATTGATTCGACAGTCAGGACGGAGTCGCCTCGCGTCCGAACCACCCTTATTAGATGATCTATTTGAAATCGACCGGATCCTGATCGTCGTCGTCGAACATTAACTTTGGTGCGCTCTTCTTACTGATTCGTCTCCAAAGAATTGAAACACTTCCGTCGGCATCGAGCCGGATAACTCGAAAGGCTACGATCAAATCCTGGCGGTTATCATATTTCAACGCTAGAAGATTCCTGCCCGCCTCCGAATCGGGATTCCGGGCTGGTTTTCGTCCGAATGCAGCCCACGGCTCATTCCCAGGCTTGTAAGCGACGACGCGAATCGCGTAAGTAGTCTCAACCATTGGCTTCAACCTATTTGCGTATAGAAAATCTCCAACGTTTGTGCCCACACGAATCGTCGCGTACTGGTTTCTGGCCCCTTCGAATATCGAAGCCGGCTTATAGGCGGTCAGGAATTTTACTCCGTCGCTTGCTAGCGTAAGATTTTCCAGATCGACATCACCCAAACTGACCATCATCGGCAACGACAAAAATCCGTCGGCAATCAGGTCTCCATAATCAAATCGGATATCGTACATGGTCGTCCGGCCGCGAAAACTATAGCTGGAAGCTCCCGGAACATGGTTGGCACATTCGCCGTCAACCCTGATGATTCCTTTTTGAACACAACCAGCATCTGGAAACAATCGAAATATTCCGGTTCCGTCCAGGCCGAGAAAATCCTTGTACTTGGCCAGATCGTGAGGATTCGGTGCTCGTAAAGCCTTTATCCGTCTGCGGTCGGCACCGCTCAGTACGGGCAACGGATCACGTCGCAACTGGGCGCTCGATCTGGCTTGGTTTTCGACAGTGACCAAACTTGGAGACGGTGGGTGCGGTAGTGTGGTTAAAGTCTCCGTTTTCTGAGCGGTTGCCGCGACGGCGCAGAAAAGGAACGTGAGGAAGGCTGTATACGGTATTTTCTTTTTCATTAATCGGCTCCCTCTATCAAAATGACTAAAAGGAGGAGAGTTTTTGATCACACTGGCCAATGCGATCTAGTTAAAATCGGCCATTCCTTCAGTTTCGGCAAATGTTATTACCGGCGGCTTTTTGCGGCTCAGTTCCTTCCATATCACGGTCAGATTGCCGTCAGCATCTTTGCGGATGATCCGAAATGCGACTATCAGATCAAGCCGATTATCGCTTTGCAGCTTCGAGAATGACCAAACAGGATCGTTCGGCGAGAGGCCTTCACGAGACAGCCTGCGGTGTAGATTATTGCCGTTCTTGTAGGCGATGATCCGAAGCAGATACGTCGAATCGAGAACGAGACTCGCGCTATTCGAGTATTTGATGCCCTCAAGACTTAGTTCGCCCTCGATATCGGAGCTTTGAGACCGGGCGCCGTCATATGTAGTTTCGGGAACGAAATCCGCCAGCGGCTTCAGTTGTTTGCTTCCGGGCACGAGCGAATCGATAGCGATGTCGCCGATATTTCCCAACAGGTGATGAGCGAAAAAACCTTTGGCGATGATCCGGCCGTCGACGTAGTGAATATCGGGAGTTTTTGAACCCGCCCTGAAACTGTACCGTGAGCCACCGGGTACCGAATTTGCGCATTCACCGTCGACGCGAATGACCCTCGTTTCGTCACACACGGTTTGAGGAAACATTCGAAAAATACCGGTTCGATCCTGACTAAGAAACGTTCTGTATTTCAAAAGATCGTCCCCGTGCGGCGTAAGCAGGGCCTCGATGCGTTTAAGCTCTGCAGCACTTACGGTCGGCATCTGTTCACCCAGCGGTTTCGCGCTTGCCCGGGCTTCGTCCTCAGCCCGCCGCATTGCCGTTCGTGCCTGACCCTCCAATATTCTTCGGACTTGTATATCGTCAGGACCCCGGCCGGATCGACGAAGATTGTCGGGAATGCTCTGAGTTTGAGCCGGAGAAATTTGAGGCGAAAAGGAAATGAAAGCCATCGTACCCAACAATGCGAGTGTCCGATTGATCTTCATAACTTCATCCTCCTTTCTATTTCAATTTTTCTCTCAAAAGGTCATTAACTATTTTCGGGTTCGCCTTGCCCTCAGACGCCCGCATAACCTGCCCGACAAAAAAGCCGAACAGTTTGTCGTTACCGCCTCGATATGCCGTGACCTGATTTTCGTTCTTTTCTATGATCTCGTCAACGATTTTTTCAATCTCCGCGGAATCCGAGATCTGCTCGAAGCCTTTTTCGCCAATAACCGCTTCGGCAGACTTGCCCGAACTGAACATTTCTATCAACACTTCCTTGGCCTGATTGTTGTTGATCGAACCGGAATCGAGCGTTTTAATCAGGCCCGCAAGGTCTTCTGCCGAAACCGGGCTTTCGGCGGATGATTTGCCCGCATTATTAAGCTCACGCTGAAGCTCGGAGAGCACGAAATTCGCCGATACGCGCGGATTTCCTGACGCCTTCGCTGTTGTTTCGTAATAATTTGCCAGACTTTGTTCGGAGACGATCTGCGATGCATCGGAAAACGAAAGTTCATAGTCTTTAATAAACCGGTCGCGCATCGCATCCGGCAGTTCAGGCATTTCGCTCTTTACGCGTTCGATAAACTCCGACGTGACGCGGAGCGGCTGCAGGTCGGGCTCGGGAAAATACCGGTAATCGTGCGCGTCCTCTTTCGAACGCATAAAACGTGTCACGTTAGTTTTCTCGTCCCACAAACGCGATTCCTGATTTACCGGCTCACCTTTTTCGTGAGCTTCGATCTGGCGGGCGATCTCGAATCCGATCGCCTTCTGCATAAATCGAACGGAATTGAGATTTTTCAGCTCGGCCTTGTTGCGAAAAGTGGTTTCGCCGATTTTACGAACCGAAACATTCGCCTCGCAGCGAAGATTTCCCTTCTCCATGTCGGCGTCGCTTGCACCGACCCACTGCAAGACGCGGCGGACGTGGTTGACGTAATCGTAAGCCTGCCACGACGTGCGGAAGTCGGGAGCGGTCACGATCTCGCCAAGCGGCGTTCCAGCCCGATTTAGATCGACGTACGAATATTTATCAACATCCGGCAGGCCCTCGTGGACATTTTTCCCCGCGTCTTCCTCAAGGTGCATCCGCTCAATTCGTATCGTCATCGGCTTCCATTCTACTGCCCGGCCTTGATCGTCACGTTCGGATGTCAGGATCGTCAGATTACCGTTGGCCGAGAACGGTTTGTCATACTGCGATATTTGATAGCCCTTGGGAAGGTCGGGGTAAAAGTAGTTCTTTCGGGCAAAGATAGACGTTTTCTGAACCTCGAGCCCAAGCGACATCGCAGCCCTTGCTCCAAGCTCGATCACCCGACTATTCAAAACCGGCAACGCACCGGGCAGCCCAAGACAGACCGGACATGTATTCGCGTTCGGCTCACCGCCCGTCTGCACGGCACAACCGCAAAAGATCTTTGTCGCCGTCGCCAGCTGCGCATGGATCTCCATGCCGATAATTGCTTCCCAACCGTCTTTGATCATAAATTAAGCCTAAGTTCCAATCCCCTTCGGAGTTCCTGCTTAGCAGCCTGTTTTTAACCGTTCGTCATCAAAATTGAAACTCCAAACAAAAACGCGAATCATGACTAATCATAATCCGCGTCCGGATGAAATTCAAAAATTCAATTCACTTTCATTCGGCTATCTTCGCAGCCAACGCGAACCCGGGCGTCGAAAAACCGGCAGCGGCCTTTGTGTGGGGACGTAGTAATTGCCGATTGGAAACCCGTTGCCCAAATTTACCGGATAATTGGGATAATTGCGCCTGTTCCTCGGAAAACGCAGGCCAAAATAGATCGTGTTCGGATAAGCGTTGTTATAGCTTGGATAGTTAAAGTTGTTTGAGTTGAAGTATCGTGCCTGTTCGTCGTACTTCAGAATCTCTGCACGCTCGGCCTCAGCCTGCTCCCTCTGCATTCGTTCAGCCGTCAGCCGTGCTGAGAGTGCATCGCGTTCGACGCGGCTTTTTTCGATCTGCCGGTCGAGTTCTTCGGGCGATGGAAAGCCCATCTTCGCGTAGTTTTCGCTATAGTCTTTCTCAGCCTTCATGCGTTTTTGTCGAAATTTCTCCAGGTCGGCGTTTGTTACAGATCTGGTCTGTGCCATCGCAGGAAAAACCGCCAAAATACTAAAACACAACAAAAACAGTGTTTTCACTTTCATAATTTTGCCTCGTTCTAAAAATTCTATCACGGATTTTGGTGCAAAAATATAAAACGTTTTTGCCAGCGAAAGGTACAAAACTGAAACCTTGTGAATTAAATGAAGCTCTCTAGAGAATGGCAACTCTTAAACAAGTTGTTCTCTTTTGATTTTTCGTGCCTTTCGCGGGCAAAAATCCAGTTTAAAACCCGAAGCTTACACCAACTCGCCCGTTGATCCCCGCAGTTCGGAAGCCATTTTCGAAATACTCGTAATCAAGCAAATTCTCAACAGTTCCGAAGACCCGCAGACTGAACTTGTCTTTGTTCAAAGAAAACGTATATCCCGCCGTTAGATCAATCCGTCGATTACCTTTGAATCGATATATAAATGTCTGAAATCTTAAAGCGTTAGTATCGAAGATCGGAGCCAAATATGAACTTGTCGCCAAGAAGTCGGCATTCACCCAAAAGCGTCTGATCCGCTGTGTCGTTGTAAGCGTAAACTGGTTAGTCGGAATGCCGAGCGTCCGATAGACGCCGCTGCCCGAAACCTGCGGCGTGATCTGGTCGCTATTCGTGTAGGTATAAGAAGCAAAGATATTCGTCGAAGACGTTGCCTTAACATCGCCGCTGAATTCCAATCCCCTTGCAATGCCGCCTTTCTGATTTTCGTAACCGCCGAACGGCCGCGGTGTAGCGCCGATATTCGGCACGGAATTGCCGAAACCGATCGTATCAATCAGCTTTGTGTAGAAGTACGCGACCGAAAGCGTCGCCTTCTTGTCGAAAAGGTATTGATCCACACCTAAATCGAATGCCGCTGTTTTCTCGGGTTTCAAGCCGGGATCGCCCAAGGCGACGAACGAGTTTGACGGAAATGTGTTGAAGAAAGTTCCGTAGCGTTCATAAAGCGACGGCACACGATATCCATTGCCGGCATGCGTTCGCAGTTTCGTTCCGGTGCTCGAAAAAAAATACGACGCCGATCCGTCAAACGTGTAAGCCGACGGGGGATTTTCGAGTGTCAGGTTAGAATATGGAGCATTCGTCAGGCTAAATCCCGGCGTACCCAGACCAAAGAACTGAGCGCGAAATCCACCAGCGAACTGCAATTTACCGTCGAGGAGACGAACGAGGTCCTGAACATAGATTACGTGGCTCGATTGCGATGCGTCGGTAAAGAAATCCTCAGTTCCGCTCGGTGTAAAGCCTTTGTTGCGGAATTTTTCCTGCTCGAATTCATAACCGGCCGTTAACCGATTATAGCTGTTAGGCGTCCAGTCAACATGGCCGTTCGCGGTGTGGATCGTTCCTTCAAAAATGCTCGTCGAGGCACTTTGAAAGCCCGCTCCGAGAACATCGTTGTCATTGGTCCGCTTGGTCGTTAAGCCTGAATAAGAACCCTGAAAACGGAGCTTCGGGCTTATGATCTGCGTGAGCACAAACTGCCCATTAAAGAATTTCGACTTCTGCGAACTATCCGGGTCATTCGCGTCGAAAACATAATTCACATTCGGATTGGCGTTAATGATGGTGCCGTTTGAAGGCGGCAAGGCTCCTAGCGTGTCCGGACTGGAATTCAACGCGACAAAAGCGTCGGAGAGAAAAAACCTAGCCGATATGTTCGTTTTTGAGAACGGATTGATCTCGACGCGCGATTGAAAATTCGTGTTATTCGCATCGTCGTCGCCATCGATTCCTTCTGTATAGGCGGTTCGAGAAACGGCGGCGTTAAAGCCGAACTTCCCGTCGCTCATCCCCTTGCTTACGTTCCCACGAAAACGCCCAAGGCCAAGGCCGCCCAACGCTCCGCTAACCTGCCCGTGCCAACCATTTTGCGGCAAGGGCGTCTGAAAATCGACCGTTCCGCCGATCGCGTTCGTGCCGTAAAGCGACGAACCCGGCCCGCGCAGAACTTCGACCTTGCTGACACTGGTCAGCGTAAGGTCGGACAGGAACGCCGATGCATCCCCCGTTATCGAGGCCGCATCGCGAAACCGCATCCCGTCAATTAATATCGCCGTGTCCTGATTCCGAAGTCCTCGCGATTTGATCGACGCCGTCCGCCCAAATCCGCCAAGCTGCTGAACGCGAAAACCGGGAATTGTCCGTAAGGAATCGACAAGAGTAATGTCCGCACGGTCGCGCATTTCCTGGCCGCTTATGACGTTGACTGTTTTTGAAACTTCTTCGAGCGGCTGGCTTTGATCGGCAGAGATTGTCACAGTTTCGCGAATTGGCGATGGCTGCGCGGTTGATTTGATCACGTCGAGCGTGAAATCGACAGTCACAGACCGCTCACTTTCAACAAAAGCCTCCCGCTCGACCCCGCTTTTCAGAACTTCCCACTGATCACTGACTACGGCAATCTGGTAAGTTCCGTTCGAGATTCTTTCGAATTCGTAATATCCGTCTTCTCCGGAAGTCGTTCTGCGAATCTCACGTCCATTCTTTTTCAAGATAACCGTTATTTGTAGCGGTGTTTGGTTCCCCATTACACGTCCGCTGATGGTCGCCGTGATTTGCGCGAATGCTCCAATAGCAAATGCGCAAATTATGCAAGATATTGTTATGTACCTCATGATGCTCTCCTTTTCTGCCCATCGCAGAATGGTTTTAGACCTGACAAACGGCAAAGTTCCCGACTGGAGATGATTGATTCATCTGTTGATCTGGTCATCGATTCATTCGAAATGATCAAAGAACCAATGACCCAATGAATCAATCACCATTCACGGTTGCGTGGGCAGTGTTGGCTTTTCACCAAACTTCCTTTGCGTCGTTTGTCTAACATTCATCCACAGATGAACACTGACGAACACTGATACTATTTTCCTGATCAGTGTTTATCGGTGTTTATCTGTGGACGATTCCTCAATACACTGTAGTCACTCTGACTTTTTTGCTCGCCGGATTTTCGTCGAGCAAGACCTGCACGCCAAAAACTTCCTTCAAGTTTTCTTCACGCAGAACATCTCTCGGTTTTCCGATTGCGAAAATACCGCCACCATTCAAGAGCATTATGCGGTCTGCAAATTCCGATGCGAGGTTAAGGTCGTGCGTGATGACGATTGCCGCCGCCATCTCTTCTACGCAGCGTTCACGGACAAGGCGGAACATCAATGCCTGATGTGCCAGATCGAGATTCGCCGTAGGCTCATCAAGCAGCAAAATCTTCGCTTGAGTAGCCAATGCTCTAGCCAAAACCACACGCTGGCGTTCGCCCCCGGAAAGCTCATTCATCAAACGCCCGTCGTAATCAACCAAGTCGCATTCGCGCAAAGCGTCTGAAGCGATCTGAAGATCCTTTCCCGTCTCCCACCCAAACGCCGAACCCTGTGAAAAACGGCCCGAAAGCACGAACTGCAAAACCGTGATCGGGAATTTTGTCTCGTTTTCCTGTGCGACTACGGCTATCTGTTGAGCGATCTCGCGTCGTGAAAACCCCGCCAGTGCCGAGCCATCAAGCAAAATCTCTCCCGTCGAAACCGGCAGAGTTCCGTTCAAAGCTCGGATCAACGTCGTTTTACCAGCCCCGTTTGCACCGAGCACGGCTATGATCTCGCCCTGATTTAGATCAAACAAAATGTCCCGCAAGACCTCGCACGGACCATACTTGATCGTGATGTTTTGAACTTCCAGCATCCTTTTTGCCACGAATGGCCTGAATTTAAATCCATTCGCATTCGTGAAATTCGTGTAATTCGTGGCTAGTTTCTTTTCAGTAAATAAATGAACAACGGCGCCCCGATCAACGCCGTTATCGCCCCCACCGGCAATTCCCTTGGTGCGATCGCCGTACGCGCAACCGTGTCCGCCAACACTACAAATATCGCCCCGGCCACCGCCGAGAACGGCACGACGAGCCGGTTGTCGCTGCCGACCGCAAGCCGAACGAGATGTGGAACTATCAAACCAACGTAGCCGACCGATCCGCTTGCCGCGACCGTCGATCCGACCAAAACGCTAACCACTACAAAAACAATCAGCCGCACCCGGCCGACCTCGACACCCAGATCGAAGGCGTCCCGTTCGCCTATCATCAATAAATTCAAAGATTTAGCTTGAGAACTGAGGATGATGGTTCCAATGAACGAAACAGCCAGCGTCAGATAAACCCCATTGACCGTCGATTGCGAAAGATCGCCCAGCAGCCAAAACGTAAAACTCCTCAGCTTTGTTGCATCCAGCAAACTCGTCAACAAAACGAGGATCGACGATAAAAAAGTAGTGACTATGACCCCTGACAAAACAAGCCTTTCAACGTTCATCCCCGTCCGGTTTTTCGCCATTTGATAGACGGCAAATGTTGCGATTCCGGCACCCGCGAACGCAAGCACAGGCCGCGACCATTCAAATTGTTCAAAGAACACGAACGCCAGCATCGTACCAAGTGCTGCCCCATTCGAAACGCCTAATAGGTAAGGTTCGGCAAGAGGATTTCGCAGTAGCGACTGCAACGCGGCTCCCGAAACCGCCAAGGCCGCTCCGACACACGCCCCGAGCAAAACACGCGGAATTCGAATATCAAATAGTATCGTCCGCTGCTGATCGCTTAGATTAAAAAAAGCCAGCCGTTCACTTCCCAGTGCGATGGCAAGAACGAGTACGACTAACAGCCCCGCTATAAGAATCAATGCGATTTTGATTTTTCGATCCAACGTTTTTCAAAACCTATTTAACTTGTCTGAGCTTCTCGGCTATTTGCTTAAGAGCATCGACGATTCGCGGCCCCGGTCGTGAAAGCAGATCCGCATCGATAAGAAAAACTCTCCCGTTCTTGACCGCCGGTGAATTGCGAAAAACCTCGTTTTGCTCGCGATTTCCCTCGCTTTCTGAGATGACGATCACGTCCGGATTCATCGCCAGAGCGGTTTCCCTACTGAGATTTGGATAGTCCGTTGCAAGGTCCGCAGTAGCCGAAATACCGCCTGCCTGCGCAATTATGTCCGTAATGAACGAGTCCTTCCCGATCGTATAGAGCGAATTCTTGTCGATCTGAACAAATACTTTTGGACGAGCTCTTCCAATCGTCGAATCACGCACGTCGGCGACCTCGCTTCGCATTTTGCGGACTAATCCTTCAGCACGGTCCGCCATTTCGAGAATTTCACCGACGGTCGCTATGCTCTTGTAAATGTCGTCGAGACGGTTTGGAGCCGTGACGAATACGGCGATTTTTTGCTCGGTCAGTACCTTTGTAAATGCCTCAAGCTGCGACGAGGTCGAAACAAAAACCAGCTGCGGCTGTAGTGCGACGATGGTCTCGATATTCGGCGTTTGCGTGTCGCTGACCTTCCGGATCGCCTGAGCCTGTGTCGGGTAATTGCAGAATGTCGTAACGCCGACCAGTTTGTCGCCGCCACCGACCGCAAAAACTATTTCAGTCAAATTGGGGGCAAGCGAAATCACGCGATCAATTTTTTCAGGCACCTCCACCTTTCGACCGAGATCGTCCGTAAAACTGCGCGTTCTCACCTCAACCGTTGGCTTCGGAGCCTGCCGATAACAGCCAAAAGTGACTGCTGCGAGCAGTATCGCGGCTGTCAATGCTCGTTTTCTAAAAAATTGATCTCTCATCAAAAAAAAATAAAAATGCCCTGTTTTTCAAGTCTAAAAACATAGACAAGAAAAACAGGGCATCGTAGATACCATGTTTGCCTCGAATGTTTTGACGCGAAACATCGAACCGGCAAAAGAAACGCTTACGGGCAGGTGTTCAGACTTGAAGGATTATTTCATCCTTATCACTGTGACGCGATCGTGCGAGAATTTCACTCGGCTTACCCTTTCTACAGCCGCCGCAAACGCGGCCGGCACCCGAAACGTTTGTACATTAAAAGAACAAGTGGCAGATTATTACGCGTTGTTCGGTCAAAGTCAACGCCGATACAAAAGCGGTAAAACCGGCGAAAAAATCAATAATCGCTATCTGTTCGACGAAACGGCTAAAAGTAAATTGTCATTTTTCCAAAAAAAGTGCATCATAGTGCCATATTCCTTCTCTCGTGTCAGCGGTGATACGCTCGTCAAAGGCAGTTTCTGGATTGGTTTGAGAGCAGGCGGTTAATAATTAATAGAAGTAGCTCTTGAATTTTTGAGTGTCCGAATTCCGAAGCTTCGCTGCAGAAAGTCTTTCTCCGAAGGTAATCCGATTCGTAAACTTCTTTAGAATTCCCGAAAAGGGAAAAGGTAAACAATTAGAATGTCAATGAAACTTTACGTAGGAAATCTTTCCTTCAACACATCGGATCAGGATCTTAGCACGCTGTTTGGCGAAGTCGGTACTGTCCAGTCAACCAATATCATTCAGGACCGCGAAACGGGCCGCTCACGCGGATTCGGCTTTGTGGAGATGTCTTCAAAAGAAGAAGGCCAGAAGGCAATCGCCACGCTTCACGGCAAAGAGATCGACGGCCGCGAGCTGAAGGTCAACGAAGCTAAACCGCAGGAAAACCGTAGCGGTGGTGGCGGAGGCTATGGCGGCGGTGGGGGACGCGGCGGTTATGGCGGCGGTGGTGGAGATCGCGGCGGTTATGGCGGCGGCGATCGCGGAGGCTATGGCGGTGGCGGCGGTTACAGCAGCGACAGCGGCGGCTTCAAAGGCTCGGGCCAGGCCGGCAGCAAAGGCGCTTACTAAGATCATCTGATAATCTTAAAAAATGCTGCCTCGGGCTTTTGTCCGGGGCATTTTTTTGTTATGAACTCCGTACAACGGCCTTTGAAACCCGCTACAGCTTCGGATACGGATAGAAAAAAATGTATGTCTGAAAGAGAAAATTGCTTAATCTTTTAATTTCGTTTTTAGCATACTCGGCTGTTCTGTTCGGTCCACAATCTCTGTAAATTAGAAACTGTCCTTGTTCACGAGGAGCATAAACCAAAATTCGTTTGCCAACACTAAGGTCTAAGTCATTGCAATTTCCTGGATCGTCAAAATCGGCTAAAGCGGTAATTTCAGATTGTCGCTTGCCCTTCCACTGCTTTTCAATTTTGAAAGTTACCTGATAAAAAAAAGATTCCAAATCTTTTTTTGTATCAGCTTTTGTAAGTTCCTTGTGTTCCAGTTCTGTGAGCTCTTTGTATTCAAGAACTTCCCCAACAAAAACAGCGTCCGCCGCACGAAATCGTTGTCGTTGGCTTGGGTCACTACAAGAACAAGCGTAAGCCAATGATGAACCAAGCACCAGAAAAATAAAGAAGGTTGAGAAGGTAAAAACTACTCGCATATTTGCGTTATGTACCCAAAGCAAGAAACGGCGAACTCTCATTAAAGACCGCGGGTAAGCCGGCTTTTCTTTGAGTTCTTTGCAAAGAGTTAAGGCACTATTCAACAAAGAGAAGACGCGAAGAACAGGGAGCTGAGACTAAAACAACCGTGAAAAGCTGCACATCGAGTTATGCGGCGGTCGGCAAAAACTTCGGTGTTCGCCTTGCCTTTGTCGCCTGCTCGAAAGCGTAGGCGATCTTGATTAGGGTCCCCTCAGAATACGCACGCCCAAAGAACGAGACACCGATCGGCAGTTCGCGTGCAAACCCCGCCGGAACAGTGATGTTCGGATAACCCGCAACGGCGGCCAGCGACGAGCTTCCCACGTAACCGCCGCCGCAATCGCCGCTTACAAGGTCGATCATCCATGTCGGAGCATTAGAAGGAGCGACAATCGCGTCCAGCTTGTTGTCGTTCATCGCCATATCAATGCCCTCTTCCCGCGAATATTTCCGGCACGTTTCTAGCGCATCCAAATATTCTTTGTCGGTCAGCGGGCCTTTCTTCGCCGACGATTCGAAAATAGCCTGCTTGAAATATGGCATCTCGCGGGCGGCGTTGTCATTATTGAATTTGATCAGGTCGTTAAGCGTCTTATATTTAGAACCACGACCGCGCAGATATTTTTCCAAACCGTCCTTGAATTCATATTGCAGGACAAGAAACTCGGCATCGCCGAATTTACGAAGGTTAGGAAACTTCACATCGATCAATTGGGCACCGGCCTTTTTCATCGCATCCAGGGCGGCGTCGGTTACCGTATCGACCACGGCATTGCGTCCCCAAAAATCACGAGCAACGCCGACCCTTGCACCGCGCAAACCGTCCTTCTGCAAAGAACTAGTGTACGAACTTCGCTCGCGGCGTTTTCCCGCAGCAGTTGTTGCCGGATCGCCCGGGTCGGCCGCATCGAGAATATCCAATAGGAATGCGGCATCGGCAACACTTCGCGTCATCGGCCCGGCCGTGTCCTGCGAGGCGGCAATTGGAATAATACCGCTCCTTGATACTAAGCCAACCGTTGGTTTTAGGCCGACGAGGCCGTTTATCGAAGCCGGGCAAACGATCGACCCATCGGTTTCCGTTCCGATGCCGATGGCGGCAAGATTTGCGGCAATGGCTGCCCCCGTTCCCGACGATGAGCCGCACGGATTTCGGTCTAGAATATAAGGATTTCGAGTTTGACGGCCGCGTCCAGACCAGCCGCTGCTCGAGTCGTTATCGCGAAAATTAGCCCACTCGCTAAGGTTTGTTTTGCCCAACAGAACTGCACCCGCCTCACGCAGGCGTTCCACAATAAAGGCGTCTTTTGCCGGTGTTGGAGCATCAACCAATGCGAGGCTGCCGGCCGTTGTTTTCATCTTGTCAGCGGTGTCGATATTGTCTTTGATAACGAACGGAATCCCGTGCAAAGGGCCTTTTATATTCTTCAGCCGGCGTTCCTTGTCACGTTGACGTGCGATAGACAAGGCGTCCGGATTGACCTCGATCATCGAATTGATCTTCGGATCGATCGCCTTGATGCGCGCCAAATACCAGTTTGTTACAGCCTCGCTGGAAAGTTCGCCCTTCTGCATCGAAGCCGCTAATTCTGCAACCGTCTTTTCGGTCAGATCGAGCGCTTTGGCTTCAACAGTCGTACCAGCAGCCATAAATCCAATACCTGCCAAAGCCGATATCTCCAGAAATTCTCGTCGGTCTATTTGTTTCATAATTTTCCTCTCCGGGCAGAAACGCGAGTGTAAACAAGCGTGCTTCGCTGAACGCAAGCGGCACGCTCGTTTACACTCGCGTTTCTGCCGTGAATCACCGTTCGTATAGTTCGGTCAATTCCGTCAATCTCGTTGCGATTGCCTCGGTCAAGTCACCATCTTTGTATCTCCAGCTCCAATTTCCGTCGGTCGTTGCAGGCACATTCATTCGCGCTTTGTTATCGAGGCCGAGCAAGTCCTGCATCGGAATTATGGCTATGTCAGCAACCGAAGCTAATGCGGTCCGGATAAACTCCCAGTGTATTTCCCTGGGATCGATCTGCATATACTTCGAACAACGTTCGAGGCTCGTATCGGTGCCTTTCTTCACCTTTTTCTTTGACTGAAACCATCCGACAACCGTGTCATTGTCGTGAGTTCCCGTGTAAACCACCGCATTTTGGACGTAATTATGGGGCAAATGCAAATTTAGCGCATCTCCACCGAAGGCAAATTGTAGAATTCGCATTCCCGGCAGTCCAAACGAATCACGCAGATTCTCTACTTCCGGCGTTAGATCACCCAGATCTTCTGCAAGCAGCGGCAGATCGCCGAGCGCGTGGCGGAATGTGGAAAAAAGATCCAGTCCCGGCACGGGTACCCATTGCCCACGCTCGGCTGTTTTATCCTTACCGGGTATCTCCCAAGCACGCGTGAAACCGATAAAATGATCGAGCCGAGCTATATCGAACAGCGAGAGATTGAATCGCACCCGGCTAACCCACCAGCCAAAACCTTCTGACCGCATTTTCTCCCAGTTGTAGATCGGATTTCCCCAAAGCTGCCCCGTCTTGCTGAAATAATCCGGCGGCACACCGGCAACGACAGACGGCGAACCATCGTCATTTAGCTTGAATTGGTCCTGCCCGCACCAGACATCGCTTGAATCGAATGCAACATAGATCGGGATATCGCCGATGATCCGAATGCCTTTGCTGTTTGCGTACGACTTCAACGCAAACCACTGACGAAAAAATGCGAATTGATAGAATTTTTGAGCAAATACCTCATCGTCGAGATCCCTTTTTGCCGTGTCGAGCGAATCGGCATGCCGTAACTTCAGAGGCTCCTCCCAGTCCAACCAAGGGGCATCGTCGTTAGCCGACCGTAACGCCTGGAACAAAGCATAATCTTCTAGCCAGTATGCATTCGTGTCACAAAACCCGTGAAATTCGCCGACGATCTGGTCATCGCTCGTTTGGCGGAAATTCTCAAAAGCTCTTTTTAGAAGCGGAAGTTTGAAGCAGACCGCAGACTCGAAATCGACCTTGTCAACTATGCTGAGCGGTGCGTCTTCCAAATCAGCTAACGAGAGAAACCCGTCGGCCACCAATTTTTCGAGCGAGACCAGGTAAATATTTCCGGCGTAAGCCGAAAAACATTGATACGGCGAATTGCCATATCCCGTTTGCCCAAGCGGGAGTATCTGCCAATATTTCTGCCTTGCATTCACCAAAAGATCGACAAACTCAAACGCCTTCGGCCCAAGATCGCCGATGCCAAACGCGGATGGCAGCGACGTAATATGAAGCAAAATGCCAGAGGCACGCGAGAATTTCATACCTGGATGTATATCTTGTCTATTTGATTTCCAGACTTTCGTTGATGGTCAAGGTCTTTATCCTATCACTCACGCCGGACTTTTCGGCTTCGGCTTTCATAGTTTTTAGGGGCGTGTTCGGCGGCTCATCCGAAAGGTCGAATGTTCCATAATGCATAGGAATCAACGTTTTCGCACCAGAATCACTAAATGCCTTTAGCGCGTCATCAGGTGAATTGTGTACCGGTTCCATAAACCAACGCGGTTCGTAAGCACCTATTCCGATAAGAAAATAATCGATTTGCGGAAACAACTCGCCGACCTCCTTGTAATGTCGACCGTAACCGCTGTCGCCACCGAAATAAATAGCTGCTTTACTGCTTTCGATTACAAATCCACCCCACAAACGCCTGTTCGTATCAAGTAATCCTCTCCGCGACCAATGCCGGACAGGAACAAAATGAAAACGGAGGTCGTCGTCGCCCGTATCAAACCGCTGAAACCATCCGGCCGTGCGAACCTGGTTTGTCGCTGTTTTCCATTCGTTCAAAATGTCTTCGCTGCCAAGCCCGGCCAGAAAAGTCGCGTTTGGAAATTTTTGCGCGATCTGCCGCAGCGTCGTTTCATCCGTGTGATCGCGATGGTCGTGAGAAAGAAGAACATAATCGACCCGTCGAATCTTTTCGAGCGGCGACGGAACGTCAACAAATCGCGTGACAAGCGGCGGTGTACCAAAGATCGGGTCAACCAAAATACACTTGCCGTTAAGGCGAATAAAAAACGATGCATGGCCAAGCCACAGAATGCCATCGGTTTCGCCATTGAGAAAAGCGGTCGGATCTTTGACATCGAGCCTCGCCGTATCCGCCAATTTCTCTTGCTTGAACGGATTGGAGGATGTCTGCCACTTCAATAATTGAATCGTTTTCGGAAGAAATGGAAGCTCATCATTAACGAATCTACCTTTTTGGTCGATCGGAGTTCCCTGCCAGCCGGTTTTGATCGTTTGCAGCGAGTTATTTTTTTCATATCCAGAGACAATGGCCGTATCTGCATCAGTCCAGAACGCGGTACCGACGAGCACGAGGACGATCAACGCGACCACGATTAATATTCGTAATAGCCATTTCTTCATTGCTTCAAATCATATCAATTTGAATGCTTCAAGCGGTAACGGCGAGGAAGCCGGTCGCTACCGCTCGCGGTTCTGACTTGTTAGGCTATACTTATAGCAATGAATCCCCGTCCGCCCGAAATTCCGCCGCACAAGCTTTTATCGACTTTGCGCGGGTACAATCTCCTTCCGGCGATTGTCTTTATGCCTACACGGCGTAAGTGCGATGAAGCAGCTCTGGAAGTGTCGAACGACAAATCCCAGAAAACAGATATCGAGAAACAAAAACAGCGGGTAGCGATATTCGACGAGTTCGTCGTTGAAAACCCGGAGATCGAACAGCACAAACATGTGCGAATCCTGCTTAATTCGGGCGTCGCGTCGCACCACGCGGGCCACATTCCGCCATGGAAGCTGTTAATAGAAAAGATGATGTCGGGCGGTTTGCTGAATGCTATTTTCGCGACATCGACAGTCGCGGCCGGAGTCGATTTCCCCGCACGGACCGTGGTAATCAGCAATGCCGATGCACGCGGGAACGATGGTTGGCGGGCACTGCGGGCGAGCGAACTCCAGCAGATGACGGGACGTGCCGGACGCCGCGGAAAGGACAATGTCGGTTTCGTTATCCTTGCTCCCGGCCAATTTCAGAACCCGAAAAAGATCGCCGAGCTGTTGAAAGCTCCACCTGACCCGCTCGAAAGCCAATTTCGCTCGACGTACACGAGCCTTTTAAATTTGCTCGATGCCTTCAAAAATTTCGAACAAGTCCGTGATATCGCCCAAAAGAGCTTTGCCTTTCAGAAGGTTGCGAGGCAGATTGAGCAGTTAAAAAGCGACGCCGCGGGAAAGACTCAAAATCTAGAAGAAAAGTTGGCGGAAAATAAATTCGGACTCGCTCCGAACGACGTGAGCGGTTTTGAACGTTTGAGCAGCGCTCGCGGCCGGCTTGAGGAGATGATCCCGCTCAGCCGTGCGGAGCTTCGTCACGGATGGCTCGAGGAAAACGTCCTCGGCGGCCGCATCATTTCGCAGGGACGCGGCGGTAAGCGGCTTTACATTGTGATAAATGTCCACGGCGAAAAAGTCACCGCGATGCGGGACGACGGGCAGGGTGCGTCGATCGCGCTTGAACGTGTCAGCCGCGTCTTTACAAACATTTATCCCTTCAAGGAAAAAAGTATCGAACGGGCATTCTTTGAAACGATCGAAGGCAAAAACCTTCCGGTCGAAGAGCCAAGGCTTTCGACAAAGCGAACCGATTCCGACGGAGCCGCCGAATTAATCGGCTCGCTGATGGATAAAATTTCGAACAGCGATAAGGCCCGATCCGAATTCCTATGGAGCTCCGCGACTGAGGCGGCTGCATTGGAAAAGCAGCAACGCGATATCGAATTTTTATACGGCGAGATCTGGCTTCCCTTCGAACGCCGTGCAAAGATCCTCGATCATTTTGGCTACATCGATTTTCGCTTGGAACAGGTGACCGAAAGCGGAAAATGGCTCGCGGATGTCCGGGTTGACCGGACGCTGCTGGTCGGCGAAGCGTTAAGAAGAGGCATTCTCAACGATCTTTCGCCAAAAACGCTGGCAGGTTTGATGGCTGCACTCGCTGCGGATTCGGACCGAAACTACGGCGATCTATACCTTTCGAACGAACTGCTCGATGTCATCAACAATTTTGAAGACATCATTTACGACGTTTCGAATGTCGAATGGAAATTTGGAATTGAGCCATCGGAGGAGATCAATTTGTCCGCTGCGGCTGCCGCCGAACGATGGGCCGGCGGAATAGGGTGGGAAGACCTTGTAAAACGAACCGCCGCCGAAGAAGGCGACCTGTTCCGTCTTCTGGCAAGGACCGGCGAAGCCCTAATGCAGATAGCTCATCTGAAGAAGTCGAACCCGGCCGCAGCCGAGATTGCCAGGACGACCGCCGAGATTCTTCTTCGCGAACCGATCAGATGATCGCTACAGCGGCTTGATCATCTCGTATTGGCTGAGGACTTTTTCAAAACCTCTGCTTCGCAGGAATTCTACCGTTTCGGTCAGTGATTCATCGATATTTAACACCTGCATTTTGCTGCCCTCGCCGAGGTCGGCCTGCATTTCCTTCAGAAGCCGGTTTCCTATCCCACAATTTCGATAATTCTTATCAACCACAAACTGCGCTACACGCCCCAAACCGGACGAGAAAACTATGTAACCAACGCATCTCTCGTCAACGAATGCGCCCAGGATTTTCTTTATTTTCTCGCTGCGTTGGATGGCTTCGTTCGAATTCTGCCACGACGGCATCCCGTCCCAAAAGCCTGAAAACGACGGCAAGTGTGCCGCATCAATCGGGCGAACGGTAACGTCCATGTTCGGTTCGCGGTCGACTTGCAATTTACCCGGAGCTTCAAGCAGCAGCAGTTCCCGCTGGATCTCAAAACCCAGCTTTTTATATAGATTTACGGCCGGTTCGTTTGTCGAAATGACCTCAAGCAAGAATTGCTCGACCCCATTATCTCTGAACACCGGCATCATCATTTCAAACATTGCCTCGCTCGCCCCAAGGCGTCTCTGACTCGGGATCACGGCGGTGCCTGCATCATAGACGGTTGACCTTCCTTTCCACGAACCAAAGCCGTTGAGCGAAAAGCCTATAAGTTCCTCGCTCCGAAAACACCCGACAGACCTGCTGAGGTCCACCGCGTTCAGCATGATGTGATTTCGAAATTGTCGTTCGTTAAATTCGAAAGGCCGCGAGTAATCCGAAAACGCCTCGACGAACTTTTGATGTAAACCCGAAAAATGATCTTCGCTCAGAAACCTGCAATCGAACGTTGAGGTTTCGTTTCTATCGTGCATTTGTTAAAATAAGGTCGGGCTATATTATTGATTTTTATTAAAAAGTACCTAGAAAATAGACGTAGCCGAACATAAATGCAAGTTTTACTAGCAGATGAATATGGTTTCTGTTTCGGCGTCGAACGGGCGGTCGAGATGGTCGAAGAGGCCTTGGGTGAGGGCGATACGGTCCGCAGCCTCGGCCCGCTAATCCATAACGAGCAGGAAATGCAGCGTCTCGGCACGTTTGGCGTTACAACAATAAGTGAGCCCGTTCAGATCAAACGCGGAGAGACGGCGGTGATTCGAGCCCACGGCGTTACGCCTCAAATTCAGAAAGAATTAGAGGAAATAGCGTCGAAGGTGGTCGACGCGACCTGTCCGTTCGTTACCCGTGTACAGAAGCTCGCGGCGCGAGCGGCCGAACAGGACCGCCATGTGGTAATCGTCGGCAGCCCGGATCATCCCGAGATGATTGGCGTTAAAGGCTACGCGCCGGACCACGCATTTATCGTTCGTGATGAAACCGAGGTCGAAAGCCTTCCGAGACTTCGAAATCCACTCGTCGTTTCCCAAACCACCATAAAGGTTAAGACATTTTTCGACACAGCCGAGGCTGTGCGGGCAAAAACGGATGATGACGTCCAAATCGTGAACACCATCTGTTCGGCCACAAAGGACCGTCAGGAGGCCGCAAGGGCGTTGGCCGGTATGGTAGATGCCTTCTACATTATCGGCGGCCGACATTCGTCAAACAGCGTCAAGCTGCTTGGCGTTTGCAAGGAACAGTGCGCGAAAAGCTTTTTGATCGAGACTGAGGCTGAAATCGACCGAAATGATCTTGTCGGAGCCGAAAAGGTCGGCGTAACGGCAGGTGCCTCAACGCCGGAATGGCTTATCCAAAAGATCGTAGCTCATCTGAAATCAACGGGAGTTGGGCCGGGAGAATTGGCCCTCAAATAATTTCTGCTCGCAAAAGCATATTAAGCCGGGAAGATCATCGATCTCGCCTGGCTTTTTGTTCGAAGCGGCATGCTCGAATATTACGGGTTTACTTCGACAAATTTCGGCATTGAAACCGACTGATTCAGATAAACCCCGAATTCGGTGCCGGATTTAACTTCTGCTTCTTCGCCCTTGGTCTGTGTTTCGGCAATCAGGCCGCCCACACCACCTATGATGCCTCCAATCAAGGCACCTTTGCCCCCACCAACAGCAGCACCGAGAAGTAATCCACCAGCTGCTCCACCACCGATAAATTTGACCTTGCGATGCTTTGTCTTGTCGCCGGACGCCGTGCCTTCCGAATCACTTTTTGCATCATTACTGACCAGTTCAGTCAATGATCCGTTGATTGCCCGCTTGGCTCCGTTTGGCAGCACGACCTGGATAAAGCTTGCGTCAATTTCACCGACATTGCCACCCTTTCGTGCGGACTTAACGGCGTCGACACGGCCCACAAGCTCACTGCCCGTCGGTATAACGATCACGCCTCCGGTCGAATAGACAGGCTCGGTAACGATCGCCGTAAAGCGGTCGCCGATCCGTGCCGTCTTGGAGCTGATCGTTTCATTCATCCGTACGCGGATCTTTTTTCCGCTTGGTACCGTGTAGAGCTTCGCGGCAACCGGCTTGCGAACAGTTGTTACCTTCTTCTTTATCACCGGCTTCCTTTTTACCTGTGCCGAAATATCAAATGCTCCGGCAAACATAACCGCCGACATGAACGCGGCAATAACCGCAAATTTACTCAAATTTTTCATAGCTTTTCTCCTACCCTTTTTCAAACTTTGAATTGAACCGGAACACTAATTTCAGCCCCGGCATTCGACGCATCAACCGGTAAAGCAGTTGTCTTTATTCGAACCTTCAAAGGTATATTAACTGAAAGATTATCATTTTCGCCGAAAAGCCCGCAGTCAGCACCCTCTATCAACTTTTTTTTGAAAGTTACATCTATTACATATATACTGTAAGCGTTAACAACAATTCATTTCTAGTTCGTTGCCTTGCCCCCGGCACATACAGCCGGGGGTGACGTTATTTTCGAAGCACGTTTAACAAGTTTTTGCAGAGGATCGCTTATGCAGCTTTTTCGTGGAACCTTCCTTCTTTTCGCCCTAAACCTTCTCGATGCGCTGTTAACCATTGTTTGGGTACGCAGCGGCGTTGCAACCGAAGGAAATCAGTTGATGGCGAAACTATTGGAGATAGGTGATTTCACTTTTTTGGGTGCAAAGGTCGCGATTGGGGCCATCGCAGCTTTGGTCTTGCTGCGTTGGGGAAACCTGAAGCTCGCCCAATACGGTTTGGCTGTTGCTCTGGCCGTTTACCTCGGTTTGATGGGAATACATATATTTACAGGACTTGCGGCAGCGGGACTTATCTCGGAGACGGCGATCCACGACTGGACGGTATCGGTTTTCGCGGCCTTTATCTAACTTTTCCTCCTTAACAGACGGCGGCCTCTTGTTTTATAGCGAAACATGGGGCCGCTTTTTCTCGTAATTGTCTACGCAACGCAAGTTCGATTTGCAGGCATCTTAACCAATGCTATAAATAGATCCGAGGAATAATATATGACAACGAACCCGGTATATCAATTCACCGCACGACAGATACTTTTACTTGCATTTTCGACGGCTCTGATCGCCGTAGGAGCAACTGCTCTGCTGTATGCCGTATCGAATTACTGGCAGCCGGATGGCTCGGGCTTTAGTTTCGCTGAATCGACGCCGCCGCAAGGGATTTCGGACCCATCGCTGGTTAGCGATGAACAGAACAGTATCGATATATATAAAGCGATCTCGCCCGGGGTGGCGTTTATAAACACCACTTCAATACAGCAGGACTGGATGGGCGGAGTGCAGGAAGGTAAAGGAAACGGGTCGGGCTCAGTGATCGATGTCAACGGCAATATTCTCACTAATTATCACGTAATTGAAGGTGCACAGAAGCTCACGGTTAGCTTTGGCGGTGAAAAGACGTATCCGGCAAGCGTAGTTGGCGGAGATCCGGACACGGACCTCGCGGTAATTAAGATCGATCCGCCGCCCGGGCTGACAGTTGTTCCGCTTGGCGATTCTGACAGGCTGGTTGTTGGGCAGAAGGTCCTGGCGATCGGCAATCCTTTTGGACTGGATCGCACTCTGACGACCGGAGTCATTTCCGGCCTCCAGCGTCCGATACGTTCGAAACCGATGCCCGGCGCGCCCAACGGACGCCCGATCGACGCAGCTATTCAGACCGATGCATCGATCAATCCTGGAAATTCCGGCGGCCCGCTGCTTGATAAATTCGGCAAAATGATCGGCATCAATTCACAAATTCTTGGCCCGTCCGGCGGCTCGGTCGGCGTTGGATTTGCGGTGCCGGTGAGCATCGCAAAGCGCGTCATTCCCCAGCTAATACAATTCGGCGAAGTGCGTCGTCCTAAGCTTGGAGCAAACCTAATCAGCGTCGCCAGCCTGGTCAATCAGGGTTACCGGTTGCCCGTACAGTCCGGACTCATCATTAGAAATGTCGTTCCGGGCGCGACCGCAGCCACGGGCGGTCTTCGAGGCCTTTCTCAGGATTCAACCGGCGGCATCTCTCTCGGAGACGTGATTACTTCAATCGATGGTGAGAAAATGGACGATCTGGATGCCCTGTACAGGTATTTGGACAAAAAACAGATCGGCGATACGGTTCGGGTAGAGGTGTTGCGCGACGGGAAAACCACGACACTGCCTGTCAAACTGCTTGGCTCGTCGACGCGAACCGGTGGAGCGGCGACACGACGCCTGGAATAAAACATTCATGGAACGGCGGGCCAACGCGGTTCGCCGTTCCAGCCTTGGATGACCGAACTTAACGATTTCTACAACAGCGGCTTCGGCTGGATTTGCCGTCATTGCGAACGTGATTTGACACCCGCAAACCATTCATCGGCAACGCTTTCCCGCATAATGCGCGAGGGCGAAGCGGAAAGCAAAACTCCCGAAATGTCGAACCTCGCCCTTGCGAAATGGGCCGATCCGGCACATCGAACACTGATCTGTCCGCGGTGCGGAATCACCGAACTGGTCGATATCTCATAAAAGTTTTGTCAATCACCGCGCCATACAATCTGGGGGCGTTAAAAATGCCGCTGGGGACGGGTTGAGAGGCGTTTGGAGCGGCGATTCTGATATCTGGGGATCAAAAAATCAGAGCTGGGGACGGGATCGAAAGAGCCGCTATCGATGCTGCAAAACGTCCATTTTCACCAAATTTCGACCGCCGCCTCTGCCGTCACTTCCGCCTCCACCGATATTGCTTGATTTCTCGTTCCCTCCGCCTCAGCCGCCGATTTATTCCAGCCATTCCTCTCGTGACCGGATCTTCCGATGTAGCAATGCCGCCGCCATGAAAGCTGATCGTTCCCGCGTAGATTCGAATTGAGACTTAACGGAAAGACAAGCCCGAAGTTTTTTGCAATCGGTGAAATAGTTGTTGCGTATAATACAACGTTGCGTGTATGATACGAAGTGGTGGTGGTGAACCAGACCACTCCGGCAGCCGAAGCGGCAGCCAACCCCTTCTAAGGCAGGAAGGGAGCTTAAGATAAAGGAGAATTATTATGATAAGTCAATGGGAAGAGTTTCCGGTTGGGCCGGATGCGGCGGCGGACGAGATGCACGTTACGTTGAGCAAAAAGGGCGAGATATTGGTCGGTGCGGTGGCGTTTGAGAAGTTGGGGATCCTCGATGCTGCCAACGCCAAACTCTGACCCGAGGAGGCGCTGCAGCTCGATGTGGAGCGTTCCCGACAGCTCACGAATCGCAATTCGCTGCGCCTTGCCCGTCTCACCGAGCGGCACCTCGATCGGCGGGCCCACGATCACGTGCACCTTCTTGGGGTAGATGAACTTCGCTCCCTTCGGCATCGCCCGCTCGCTGCCGGCGATGGCCACGGGGATGATCGGAACGCCCGCCTTCACGGCGATGTACGTGGCACCGTCGA
>JANNST010000075.1:0-90980 GCA_031402865.1 Chloracidobacterium sp.
GAGATCATAAAGGTCATGCTTAAGGAGTATGACGACGTCGAAGCCGTCGGCATTTTCGAACGGGCTTAAGTGTCAGTAGCCCGCACGTGAGTAAGGGCTTTACTCGCACCAGCCCTTACTCACGCGCGGGATACTGACAAATCGATGGAAAAACCTTATCGCCGCAAAGACCTGCTTGGCATCCGCGATCTGTCAGCCGCGGAGATAAACGGCATTCTCGATACCGCCGAAAATTTTCGTGAAATATCCAATCGTGAGATAAAGAAAGTCCCGGCCCTACGCGGCAAGACAATAATCAACCTCTTCTTCGAATCTTCGACTCGCACCCGAACCTCTTTCGAGCTCGCCGCAAAACGTCTCTCTGCGGATGCCGTCAACATCAGCGTTTCATCTTCCAGCCTGAGCAAAGGCGAGACATTGCTCGACACCGCGATGAATCTCGACGCGATGCAGCCCGATTGTATCGTTGTCCGCCACGGCTCGGCCGGTGTTCCGCATCAATTGGCAAAGGTCAGCAAAGCCGCTATCGTCAATGCCGGCGACGGAGCGAACGAACATCCCACGCAGGCTTTGCTCGACGCGATGACGATCCGCGAACATAAGAAGAAGATCGAGGGGCTGGAAGTCGCCATCGTCGGCGACATTCTACACAGCCGCGTCGCCCGCTCGAACATTCATTTGCTGACGAAGCTGGGCGCAAGAGTCCGTGTTGCCGGTCCCGGAACACTTGTTCCGACGGATTTCCAGCATCTCGTTAAGAACGATCTGCAAGTGTGCCCGCATATTGAGGACGCGATAAAGGACGCCGATGTGGTTATGATCCTCCGCATCCAACGCGAACGTCAGGACTCAGCCTATTTCCCGACCTTACGCGAGTACGCGATCCACTATGGCCTGACCAACGACCGCCTCGACCTGGCTAAAAAAGACGCGATCGTTCTACATCCCGGCCCAATGAATCGCGGCATCGAGATTTCGTCCGACGTTGCCGACAGCTCACGGTCATTAATTTTGGATCAGGTAAAATATGGCGTCGCGGTGCGAATGGCGGTTTTATATCTGGCGACCGGCGGCACTCCGTCTCAGGGTTGACCTAATGCTATTATTATCAAACCGGAGGTTACAATGAAAAATTACACAACCACTCTTACTATATTTCGACTCGCAGTTTCTGTTTTTGTATTGTTCGCGGGGTTCGCGGTTGCTCAGACTCCAACTGCGCCCAAAACATTCACATTTACTGAAAAAGACCGCGACTTTGCCTTAAAATATTTGAATGATACCAAAGCAGACTTTGTGAAAGAAGTTACCGGTCTTTCGGATGCACAGTTAAACTTCCGTGCCGCTCCAAATCGCTGGACCATCGCGGAGGTCGCCGAGCATATTATCCTCTCGGAAAGTACACTCTCAGGTCTTATACAGGGTCAGATACTGAAATCAGCCGCGGTTGAGAGTTCTGTTTTTCGAGTGAATGACAAGGGTGTAATTCTGGCGATCACAAACCGGGCAGAAAAATTCACGGCACCAGAGATGCTAAAGCCAGCATCTCGTTTCAAAACGACGAATGACTTACTCACAAATTTCGACAAAGCGAGAAATCAAACGATCGAGTTCGTTAAGGCAAATAAGGTGAACATGCGTAACCATTTTTTTGAAAATCCGCTAATGGGCATGATCGACGGTTATCAGTGGCTGCTGTTTACGATAGGCCATAGTGAACGCCATCTGGCACAGCTAAAAGAGGTCAAGGCCGATCCGGCTTATCCGAAAAAATAAGGTCGTAGCGACAAAATGAAACTTCTTATCGCGAATGGCCACTTGATCGATCCGGCCGCACCTGAAAACACGGGGATGTCCGTTCTGATCGAAGACGGGCGCGTTTCCGCGTGGCTTCGGCCTGGAGAAGCGATTCCCGAAGACACGGAGATCTTTGACGCCGGAGGGATGCTCGTCGCTCCCGGTTTTATCGACATGCATGTGCATCTTCGCGAGCCGGGACAGGAGCATAAAGAGACAATTGCATCAGGCTGCGCGGCGGCCGTCGCTGGCGGCTGGACGAGCGTTTGCCCGATGCCGAACACAAATCCGGTCAACGACAACGCCGCGATCACTCGTTACATGATTGAACAGGCGGAACGTGCGGGACTCGCTAATGTCTTCCCTATTGGGGCGATCACAAAATCGTCCGACGGCACCGAGCTTGCCGAAATGGGTGAGATGAAATCTGCCGGTGCAGTCGCTGTTTCGGATGATGGCCGTCCGGTTCCTAACGCCGGAATCATGAGGCGGGCGATGCAGTACGCGAAAGACTTTGACCTGCCTGTCATCGATCATTGCGAAGACAAATCTCTTTCATCCGGCGGCGTCATGCACGAAGGGAGAATGTCATTGCTGCTCGGATTAAAAGGGATGCCCGCACTGGCAGAGGATATCGATGTCGTTCGTGACATAATTCTGGCGAAGGAGACGGGAGCTCATATCCACATTGCGCACGTGTCGACAAAAGGTGCGGTCGAGGCTGTACGCCGCGCAAAAAATGAAGGGATAAGTGTAACGTGCGAGGTAACGCCGCACCATTTTACGTTAACGGACAAGTCGGTCGAAGGCTACGATACGAATACCAAAATGGCACCGCCGCTGCGGAGCGAAGAACATCTCGAAGCCATCCTCGAAGGCCTAAAAGACGGTACTATCGATGCCATCGCCACCGATCACGCCCCGCACCATGCGGATGAAAAAGCCCTTGAGTATGACCGTGCTCCGTTCGGAATTACCGGCCTTGAAACTGCCATCGGCCTCGCGTTTAACGAATTAGTAAACAAAGGTATTATCGATCTTGCTCGATTGGTCGAACTTTGTTCTTCAAATCCTGCTCGGATATTCAGGTTAAAAGATCGCGGGACACTTAAACCCGGGTCCATTGCCGATGTCACAATTATCGACCCGAATAACACTTGGGTTTATCGCAATGCTGATTCACGATCCAAATCTAAAAATTCACCTTTTGACGGTTGGGAATTTCACGGCGGAGCGGTTGCAACAATAGTTGGCGGAAAGGTGTTCACCGCCGACCCGGGAAGACTAGTGAGTGAAGGAAAACCGATGAAGACTTTTCTTTTAGCGATTGTCTTGTCACTGGCCTTTAGTGCAGGCGCATATACGCAAAATAAGAGCGTCTACACCAGCACGAAAACGAGTGCGTGCAGAACGATAGAAGCAACTGACGATGGAACCGGTTCATACATTGGCGAATGTGCGGGCGTAGGCGGTTACAAAGTGCAGTTGCTCGAAGGCGATATAAGACAAACGCTAAACGTCATCACACCCGCCAAAAAGAAATTTGAGCTAAACTTCTGGGGTTTTTACGGTAGCTTTTCGTCTATCGGAGAAAAGATCGAATGGCGAACGAAAGGCGGAGTACCGGTCGCCCTGATCGCCCGTTTTAGTGTTGCCGACCCCGCCGGTTCGCGGAAAAGCACTTCCTTACTGATGATCTCCAAGATCGAGCGAAACTCAGCCTGCGTTACGGACATTGTCTATCCGGGTGAAAAGCAAAACGAAGCGGCCCGTTCACTCGCAGATACGGCAGCCTTACGGGCGTGCAAGATACCGGAATAAGGGTTTTGTTCCGCTTTTCGTGATAGAATACCGAAAAACTTTCTTTCGCAAACCTTGAAATAAAATGGAATTTCTTTCTGACCCGAATGTCTGGATCGCTTTTGCTACGCTCACCGTGCTCGAGCTTGTCCTCGGTATCGACAATGTAATTTTCATTTCGATACTTGCCGGTAAACTGCCACCCGATCAGCAAGCAAAGGCCCGCTACATCGGTCTTACGCTCGCATTTTTAATGCGGGTCGTTCTGCTTCTCTCGCTGTCCTGGGTGATCGGTCTCACGGCTCCGCTTTTCACCATCTGGGGTCAGGAAATTTCCGGAAAGGATTTGGTTCTCCTCATCGGCGGGCTGTTTCTGATCGCCAAAGCTACGCACGAGATCCACGGTTCACTGGAAGGAGAGGAAGGACACACCTCGAAGAAGGTTTATGCAGGTTTTGCGGGAGTCATTCTGCAAATAGTTGTCCTCGACATCGTCTTTTCGCTCGATTCCGTCATCACGGCGGTTGGCATGGTCAGTACGCAGTTCGGCGAGAACGGTCTCTGGATAATGATCGCGGCGGTTGTAATCTCGATCGCGGCGATGATGTTTTTTGCCGGTCCGGTAGGCAGTTTTGTCCAGCGTCATCCGACGGTTAAAATGCTCGCACTTTCCTTCCTTTTACTCATCGGCGTGATGCTTGTAGCCGAAAGTTTCGATCAGAAAATTCCGAAGGGCTATATTTACTTCGCTATGGCGTTTTCTATAGTGGTCGAGGTTCTTAATATGCGCCTCCGCAAGAAGCCGAAGAAGGCCGTCGAGCTGCACGACCCATATCACGACGGCGAGGCGGAAACGGCTGCGTAACGATTCCGGTCGAGCCATTTACATTTATGAAACCCTTCGTTTGTCTGCTTGCCATTGCGGCGTTCGTCTTTTCTTCGATGCCGGCCGTACTTTCACAATCGGGCGAACGCTATGACCTCGTAATCAAAAATGCCCGCATAATCGATGGAACGGGCAATCCGTGGTTCTGGGGATCGATCGCGATAAAAGACGGACGCATTGCGAAAGTTGGGCGTTTTGATGCTTTGAATTCGAAAGAGACTCTCGATGCAAAAGGGCAAATTGTTGCGCCAGGATTTATCGACGTTCACGCTCACACCGAGGATATCTTCGACAATCCCACGGCAGAGAATTTTATACGCATGGGCGTTACCTCGCTCATCACCGGCAATTGCGGCGGCTCGGCAACCGACATCGGCGATTTTCTCGGGCGTTTTAAGGCAAAACCTTTGGCAACAAATCTCGGAACTTTGATCGCACATGGCTCCGTTCGTTCAAAGGTCATGGGATTGGATAATCGTGCCCCAACAACCGAAGAACAATCGCGAATGAATGCCGTAATTGAGCAAGGAATGAAGGACGGTGCCGTCGGCCTTTCGACCGGTCTTATTTATATTCCTGGAACTTTTGCGAAAACTGAAGAAGTGGTCGAATTAGCAAAAGCCGCGGCAAAATACGGAGGAACTTATTCCAGCCACATCCGCGATGAAGGCACGGAGGTCGTCAAGGCAATCGAGGAAGCGATAAATATTGGCGAGCAGGCAAATATGCCGGTTGAAATTTCCCACTTTAAGATTTCAAGCAAGGCTCTCTGGGGCCAAAGTTCTACAACGATCGGCCTCGTTAAAGCAGCACGATTGCGCGGGCTTGGCGTGACTATCGACCAATACGCATACACAGCCTCCTCAACCTCTCTAGATTCGCGAATCCCAAGCTGGGCCATCGCCGGCGGGCGTGAAGAAGGGAAAAAGCGCCTCGCTGATCCGGAAACGAGAAAAAAGGTTGCGAAGGAGATGAAAGAAGATCTGAAAAAGAAAGAATTTAAAGATTTCAGCTTTGCTTACGTCGCCAGCCACCGGGCCAACCCCGAATTCAATGGAAAAAACATTGCCGAGATAACGCAGATGACGAAGGGAAAGAAAAAGCTCGATGCGCAGATCGAGCAGATCTTGGAAATGTACGAAAAAGGTGGCGCGCAGATGGTTTATCGAGTCATGAGCGAAGACGACGTGCAGAATATCATGCGTGAACCATTTACAATGATCGCCTCGGACAGCGGAGTGCGGCAATTCGGTTCGGGCGTTCCGCATCCGCGTGGTTATGGAAATAATGCCCGCGTGCTCGGGAAATACGTTCGCGAATTAAAGATAATTTCATTGGAAGATGCCGTTCGCAAGATGACTTCCCTGCCCGCGCAAACCTTCGGACTTCGCGAACGCGGGCAGATCCGGGAAGGATTCGCCGCCGACCTCGTAATATTCGACGATTCAAAAGTTACCGACAAAGCCACATTCGACGCCCCGCATCAGTACGCCGAAGGTTTTAGCTCCGTCATCGTAAACGGCGAAATTGTTTTCGACGGTGTGAAAATGACGGGTGCGATGTCCGGCCAACCGCTTTTTGGCAACGGCCGCCGTCAGTAATTCGATGACACAAGATCGCGCCCTAAAAATTGCAGGATTTCTATTCATCTTTAGTTTTGTGATCTCGTGCGGAACGCCCGCGGTCAATACTTCGCCGAGCCTGGAAAATACGAGAGTTTTTCCGCCTCAGGAAGTTTGCGGTTATCCGGCCCGCGTTTCCGCAAAGGTATTCCATCCCCTCGGCAGCGGAGTTTGGACCGCTGTATCTCAAAATGATTCCCGTGCCGGTTTTAATTGTTCGGGGGCCGTCAGCACTATTCAGATATACACGCCGCCCGAATCTTCGATAAATGTCGAATACCTCGCTACCGGAACCGAACGCGGCGCCACCACCGTCACGATCACGTACTCAGCCGTAAACGTTAGAGAAAACGAAACGACCTACCGGACAGTTTTCATGAACTTTGCGAACGACCTTCTTCGCCAGGCCCTGCAGGAACCGATGTCCGATTTGATGCGAAAAAAGATTCAAAATCTTTCAAGCTATTTCAATCCCGGAACAGATAACGAAGAAACATTTTTCATCAGCGATGGATTTGTCCTCCTGACGAGAGAACACGACCAACCAAATTCCTCTATAACCGTAAAGCTAAAAATCTTCCCCGACAAAGCCCTTAAATTGGACCAGTCTCGCTGACACAAAAAGAATCGGCCACGAATTACACAAATAGCACGAATAGAAGACGATCCTATTCGTGCCATTTGTGTAATTCGTGGCTAATTGTTTTAAGAAACGGTAACCGGATAATTCGGCGAGAAATTTCCGAACTGCTCGTTCTTTTTGATAAACACGGCGCGGACGAATCCCGTCTCGGCCCCGCTTGGATTTGTCGGCGTGATCTGAAAACCGCCGGGAGTTTTGGTCAGGAAAGCGACGGTCGAAAATTCTCCGCCTTTCGGTGCGTATTCCACACGCAGCGCGTCCATTCCCTGCATACTGCCGGTCAGATTCACCGTATTTCCCATCGAGACCGAAGCCTTAAGGCTCGGCGTGACATTCACCGGTGCCGTCGGAGTTACTTCTGCCCCGACTATCCCAAGATCTTCTCCCATCGCCAAAGTATATTTGTTGTTCGCCACAATCTGTTCGCGCAACGCAAAAAACTGCGTCACGACGCCGAGCGAGAATCCAAAATCTCCGCCATCCGGAAAATTCGGCGTTGGCGGAGCGGCACCGCCCGTCGGTTCGCCAAAAAATATCATCTCGCGCCATTGCGTCGCCGCCTGCATCGAAGCCCGGGCGCCTTCGCAAAAATTCACGGCATTAATAAACGTCGCGCACAAATTCTGCGCCGCCGTCACCTGAGCCGGCGTCATTAAAAGCGGCGTCGCGTATCCGCCGATCTTCGAACTAAAATTCAACATCTGCGCCGCTTGTTCAGCCAACGTGGTCGCCCACCATGGTTTCCTAGCCATAATAATGGTCTCCTTATTCTGTAAATTGTATTTGATTTTTCTAACTCCCCTCCTGGTTTAGGAGGGGTGGCCGGCTTTGCGGCCGGGGTGGTCATGTTCTGATTTAGAATCGCGGGAAGCAAAGCCAAGGACGGCTAAAGAAACTGTCTGCCCGGCATCCCGCCGGAAGCTTCCACAAATTCCATCTACATTATAAAGAAGACCGCAGTAAAATTTCAAGAGTTTTTTTGAAAGAGGCATATCATCTCCAACCCCAGCATACAATAGGTCTCCAATCCTTCACTGTGCTAATTTTACCGAACGGGTTCTTCCGCCCGCCGGATGCAATTCTCCAAAACTTTAATTTTCACTGCCCTCCAAGAACTACAGCGGTCCGCCCACCCACTGTCGCGTGCTATTTTTTAATCATCAATAAAGATTTTCCACTTCTCGGTTTCCTTTTTCCACTGCTCATTTTCAAAAATCTTTCGATAAGGGTCCTGAATCATTTTCGGAGCATAATCGCTAGAAGTTATCTGGGCGCCGTCAACCAGATAAAGCCAGTACTTATTTTGCAACTCTTTCGCCACCGCAACCTCTTGTTTCGACCAATAAAAAATTATCTCATTTGAATACGTTTTTACCTCGATAAATCGATCATTGATAAATGAATCAAGATTATTGAACGAAGAAATATCATATCCTGCACTTACATGCTCGTCGGATATTCTTATTACGCGATTCATCTGAGCATGACCTTTTAGTCTTTTTTGTTCATAGGAAAGTGCAAAAAGTTCGCCGCTTTTTCCGAAATCAGCCTTTTGCTCCAGTGTTTTGTTTAAGTGTTCGAGATCAAACGCTATTAGATCGGGAGACATTTTTAAACCGCTAATGATGGTGTCTTCAAAAAAGCGTGTAAACCGAGTCGTAATGAACAAATGGTCGGGGATGGTATCGTCGCGTTCTAGAAATGCTAATTTCAAAAGAAGGTTTCTTATTGTGAAAAATTTGAAGGTAATCAGATGCGATTTTACATAATATTGATTCGTTGCGTGACTGAATTTCAAATTGTTCTCATTAAATAAATCGCCGACGCAGTCAAGGTCTTTGAGGCTTTCGAAAAGGCAATCAAAAAAATGGATGGTCCGGAAGTATTCATTTCGGCTCGTATTCTCTGCCCGATCAAACTTCTGGGGGTTGATTGCGACGGTTCGGCCGTCAGCTCTGATTATGTTAGCGAATGCTAACAATCGAACGATCCCGTCGAACGAAAAGCTAATCGAGAACATTTGCGAAGCACAAAACTTTCGAACGTCCTTAATGGACTGTTTGCGGTCGGGAGTTAGCGCCTGAAATAGAACAAAAGATATTTCATCAGCGTCACCGAGATTATCATGCTTTAGCAACTCGTTTAACATAGTCTCGAATAATCGCCTTAACGTCGCTTTCAAAATCAATTTCAAAGTTCATATTTTCACTTATCAAGGGAATGTCAGAGTTTTCGAGAAGTTCCAACATCCTAATTTCTTTTTCGATAAGTCTTTGATGAATAGTCTCGTCAATAGAATCGGCGGAAAGAATGTAGTGGTAATGAGTTGTCACACCTTCTGGAAGGCCGACTCGATGAATTCGATCTTTAGATTGAATGAAGTTTGCTGCGTTAAAAGTTCTTTCGAAGTAAATGGCATGATGACATGCTTTGTGTAAAGAAATTGATTCAGCTACTGCGAAGGGATTTGCGATAATCACGCTGAAATCAGAGTTCTCATCGTGAAAACTCCGAATGATTTTTTCCCGCGTCAAAATCTCTTGCGGAAGATCTTCTCTTTCAACTGGCGTTTCACCTATTAGAATCTCTGCGCGAATCCCGTTCTCATCAAGATACGTTTGGAGTTCTTTAATATTTCGAATAAACGTCCCCCAAATTACTACCTTTTCGCCATTCTCAATAAATCCCTCGACCATTTTGCGAATCAATTCAAATTTCGGAGGAACTGGTTCAAGGTCTTTGTAGTTGAGTATCTTTCCAATAATTTCACTATCGTCAATAAACAAATCATTTCTAAGTCCTTCCTCCATGAAATAGTTCTCTAAAGGTTGCCGGAGTAATGAAGGATTGGTTGCCGCCTGCATTAAGCGAATGAATCTTGCCTTTGTGAGTTCCGTTGTCGCTGCTAACGCTCCTACATTTTGTTCGAAGTAACCAATATATTCGTTTTCTATAAAGTCATATATTTCGCGCTGAACGGTTCCCATCTGAACCATTTCTGGCTCATGGTTTTCGACTGGGAATTTATCAGCCGGAAGAATGTCACTTTTCTTGATTCGAATAAAGAATGGCGAAATATCTTCGATAAGCCTGTCCACTCGGCGATCAAATCGGTTTGCAGACATATCTTTCAACTGAAAAACGTTGAAATTGATAATGTCTTTTTCAGGCCAAATGAATTCATAGAGATTGAAAATATCTTCGTAACCGTTGGGGATAGGAGTTCCTGTGAGTACAACCCGTGCTCTACAATATTTAGCTAATCGTAATACCGCATTCGCCCAAATGCCGCCATCAACATTCTTTATCCTATGAGCTTCATCCAATACGACCATCACGTCATTGCCAGCACGTGTTAAGAAATGCTTAAGATTGTCAAAACTAGTCGCGATACCTTGATAAGAAATTAGTGTGAGTTCGGGGGTGTCGTCGACTGATTCGACGGAGAGAAAATGTGCATCCTTATCAGCCTTTGAAACACCGCCAGAAAGCCTTTTGGAATGAACTTCTCTGCCAAAGCACTCGACAAACTCATCTTCCCATGGACCGAATGAACTAAGCGGCCCTACAACTAATAATTTGTTTACGTATTTGGGGTCAGACGGTAGCAGGTCGTTCAAATAAGCATACGCCGCATAAACCATCGAGGTTTTACCCGCACCAGGAACTGAGAAGTTACACGCATTTTGAGAAAAGGCTAAATGGAATGCGGCCAGGAGTTGCTTCCAGTAGAGTGTCCGGTTGGGTAAATGACTCTGAACCGATTTCGCGAAGGAATCAAACTCAGTCCAGCCGAACTCGTTAGTCGATATTCTCTTTGCCTTTTCGCAAAAATCTTTAAAGTTCTGTCGTTCCTGAGAGATTTGCTTTAAGACCTCTTTTATTGGCTCAGATTCGCGGCAATTTATTCCGTATTTCGCAAATGCACTTTGAATCTTGATAAGGACATTTTCTCTTTCCAAATACGGAATCGTGAATTGATCGGAATTTACTAGTCGGCCTTGCAGATAATTTTTAAAATAAAACGTGGCCCGACGATTCTGGAGCAGTTCCAGCAGACTCCCTGATAAGACAAATTTCTTACTACGCTCGTTAATATTTAGTTCGATTGCATTCATTCGGTGCCGCTTCGCTAAACCCATCTGTCTTGACTTTCTTTATGTCCTAATCCTCCGCGCTGTGCAGAAATATTGATACACATTGTCGGTTGTCCGCTGCATACAATATGTATAGCTTCAATAGCATGATAAATCAAATTCTTATCCAAGAATTTGGTCAGCGGATAAGGAGTTTACGCACTGATAGAAAGATCTCGCAGGAAGAACTTTCATTCTTAACCGGTTTCCATCGCACTTACATTGGAATGATTGAACGAGGCGAGCGAAATATCTCGCTTTCGAATATAGCCGTATTCGCGAAGGCGTTTGAAATGACAGTTTCTGACTTGCTGAGTTTAGACACGGTCAATCTCAAACATTCATTCGAAGACTACCAGACGAAACTCGAGGGGTAATGGCAAGAGCACATTCATTTGTGATTACCGTCTCGAACAACAAGACGGAGAAACAAGGAATTGATTATTTGTTGGAGAATTTCACCGGATACTTCTTTGTAAGTCGAGAAATCAAAAAGCAGATACTTTCGCTTCTCGATCTGCCGCTTACGTTTCTACAAGCTTTCGATTTAATCTATATTCCGCGTTTTGAAGGCAAAGTTATTACCGATGAAATTATTGAAACCCATATTGATGAAATAATTCTTGTTGAATTGAAAACAACAATGAAATACCTTCCCGAAAATCCGAAGGGTTTCTTTTTTGGAGCTACTGAAAATGAGTTCAGATTCGGTGAGTTACTTGGTGATAGGTTCCGATTTTGTTTCGTCTGTCTTAACGAAATATCGCGATCCCATGTGATGATGACTCTCGCCGAAGTCGAATCGAGAATTAGGACGAAGCGAATACAATTTCAAATCAATTTGTAGAGAACGCTGCGCATGGGGCGAAGAAATTGTTAGCCGATGTCTGAATTTCATAAAGTCGCTGTAATTCCTTTGATTCAGCGATTTTTTCAGAAAATCCATTGTTAATTATTTCCAAAAACTCGACACCATTTTTGAGCTTTCTGATTAAGGGTTCCAACTCAATATGAGTGTCGTCCGGATAAGTGTACGTTGGAAAGCCATCACCATTACCGTATTGGACAGACGTAATCCACCTACTCACATTCTTCTCCTTTTTCACAATATCGAAATTGGATAAGGTTACGGTCCTATTCCCGTCCTTGAACGGCTGCCGTCTAAATCGCGAGTTTTTGTTTCTTGTGGGTGGATTATCGAAAGTCTCTTCTGAATATGAGTTCAAGTTTATTATTCCGTCAAGGTTAGCCGACTTTTGAACACAAGGTTGTTCAATTGTTGGCATCCCAAGTTCATGCCGTAATTGTTTTGCAAAAGCCCCGCTTACCGTCGGACAAACCGCATTTCCGACGAGTCTCCACTTTGTCCCCTCGCTACCCTTAAATTGGAAAGTTATAGGAAAGCCCATAATACAAGCCGCCTCGCGAACAGTAGGTATTCGGTATTCTCCGTCACCGGTTCTGTTGAACTCCGAACGATAGATTATTCCTTCACGTGACGAACCAATCCTTGTGGCGGTAATTGTACGACTCGGACGCTCCTCATTTTCGGGAAATGACATACTTCCCATGTATGGGTGATTTGTCTTGTAATGTTCGGATTGTTTCCATTCGCAGGCATAAAGTCCGGTGTCATAGAAATGATCGCTCAACTCCGATGACTTCAATTTAAGTCCGGCGTATTGTGGGTCTCGAATTGTTTTATTGTTCTTTGGCTGATTGGGCTTCGGCAGGCCGTTCTTAACTACACGTAGGAACTTATGAAGAGGTTGTTCGCCTTCAGTGCGAGAATCTCGGTGAGTTTTGAGAGGAATTGAGAATCTGCCTTTCTTGAGAACTTTTCCTCGTTTCCGTATTATTTCACTCGAAATAACGCGAGTTCTTTTTTGGGTTGAACCGTAATCAGCCGAATTAATGAAACTCTGATTACTTTCCAAAATAATTGCCTTTTTATGAGGGCTATGCCCATTTTGCTGAGCCCATTTCGTTAATCCTAAATCCTTAAATGTATAGTAACCATTGAGATAATTAGTTGAGTTGGTTACATTCTCCATATACCAAGCCTTTAATTTCGAGTCTTTCTTGAACTTCTTCACCGCAACTATCCGAAGAAATATTTTAGTTAAAAGTACGCCGGATGACTTGTCCGCTTTTCCTGACATATTGGAATGAGAGAACGAAACACAAGGTGGGCTACCAATGATAACGTCGGTATCTGGTAACGCTTCGATTTCTTCGATGGACCTCCTAAAATCAAGGGCATTTTTGACGGGGCAACTGAGACCGAAATTATGATTAAAAGTATCGATAGCTGGCCTCCAACTGTCGATACCTAGTTCAATATTAAATCCCTGTTGCCGAAAACCTTCAGAGAATCCTCCTGACCCACAGAAGACATCCATAACTGTCAATTCATTCATATTTTGAGAGCATTCCTGACCTGTTTTTATAACCGATTCGGGCTTTTTTTTCAAAGTGTCTCACCTATTCCCATTTTCTCGGACGAATATGCGGGAGATTTGGACTAATCTGTCATATTCTGGGACGAATCTGCGCCATTCTTGTACAAATCTCCCATTTTCTCGGACGAATCTGCGGGAGATTTGTACTAATCTGTCATTTATTCGGACGAATCTGCGGGAGATTTGTACTAATCTGTCATTTATTTGGACGAATCTGCGGGAGATTTGTACTAATCTGTCATTTATTTGGACGAATCTGCGGGAGATTTGTACGAAACTTTCATTTATTTGCGTGAATAAATGGCGGATTAGGGGAAATTTTATATAAAACCGGACGGAGTTTAGATAAATTTGGGCGGGGATTGGGGAGAATATCACAATTCAAAGGCGGGGGCGGACTCGAATTCGACACGTTCGCGGGTGGCGGGGTGACGGAAGGCTAGTTTGTGGGCGTGGAGGCAGAGGCGGGGGAAATTGCTGCCGCCGCGCATCGTGTCGCCGACGATTGGGTGGCCGATGGTTTCGCAGTGGATACGGAGCTGATTTGTGCGGCCGGTTACGGGTTCTAATTCGAGCAGGGTTTTATTTTCGCCCCTTTCGCGGACGCGAAAACGTGTTTCCGCCTCGCGGCCGTCTTCTTTTAATCCCCAGCGTTTCTCTTCGACATAACGGCCGATCGCTCCGGTGATGATTCCTTCGTCATCGGCCACAATTCCGTCAACGAGGGCGAGGTAACGCTTTTCGACAAGCTTTTTTTCAAAATGCGTCGCGAGGATGCGATGCGTCCGTGCGTTTTTTGCCGCGACGATAAGGCCGGAGGTGTCCTTATCTAAACGGTGGATCAGGCCGGGGCGAATGTGGGGCCTCTCGAGTGCGGAATGCGGAGTGCGGAGTGCGGATTTATTCGTGGCTGAAATGTCATTAGGAGCCAATTCGCTTGGATCACCAAGGTCTTTTGCGAATTGCAAATCCGCATTCCGCAATCCGCGTTCCGCGTTCCGCATTCCTTGTTCCGCACTCCGCAATCCGCATTCCGCGTTCGAAATATTCAAATGAAACGTAAGCGCATTCAAGAGCGTGCCGGTTTTGTCGCGGTGGGATGGGTGGACGAGCATTCCGATCGGTTTATTTACGACGATCAGGTGCTCGTCTTCGAAAATTATGTCGAGCGGGATGTCCTGCGGGACCATCGAGTTCTCGCGGGTCGGGTCAAGCTCGATCTCGATAAAATCATTCGGCCGCAGACGATATCCGATGTTCTCCCATCTGCCGTTTACCTCGCATCGCTCAGTTTTTACAATCTCGCGCAGGTATATCTTGCTTAGGCCGCGAAACTGGTCGAGGAGGAAATCTTCCAGGCGCATTTTATTCTCTGCCGGGGCGGCCGTCAGTTCGATTCTTTCGTTCACATTAAGATTTTAGCTTATGAACGAAGAAAAGAGGATGTTTGAACCCGGATTACGGATGCAGGGCGATTCTCAAATAACTCATTGTTTAGACGCGGTCTTTCCGACCGCCTGTAAAGTTTTGAAACAGCAACTGCGGTCGAAGACCGCCTCTAAACGACGCTTACGGATTATCCAATACAAACCCGCAATTCACATTTCTGGTCGAATCGCCTTGCCATGTTATGATTAGGCGAAATCTTGAAAAACCTACGTTTTTGTAGCTATGACTTTCGACGCTCTTGATGCGATCTCAAAAATAAGCGATGCGCTTGCAGCCGCGGCGGGCTCGGCGTCAAGTTATAACTTCGTAATGGAATTAATAACGGCCGAGGCGGGTGCCGTCAGCAGTTTTATGCTGTTGATGCAGCCTGAAACGGACAAATTGATCCCGGTCGCATCCCACGGATTGGGTGTCGCGGACTTTCGCAAACTGGAAACGCGTGCGGATACGAGCATTTTTCGCAAAGTTTTTGACGAATCTGCCCCGCTTTTCTTAAAAGATGTTGCGGCGGAGCCGAGCCTTGATTATTTAAGCTCTAAAGACGGCCGATGCCTTGTTGCGGTCATTATTCGTCTTGCAAAAAAGACTCTCGGCGTTCTGTGCGCGGAATTTCCGACAAAAGATTCTGACAATTCGGCTGATCTGACCCGATTTCTTTCTCTAACTGCATCTATGCTTGCCCAAACGCTTCGCGTCGAACATGCGGTGCTCGGCGAGCGTCAAAAATTGATCGCGGAAAATTCACATTTGAAGCAGGAGCTTAAAGAAAAGTACGAATTTTCGCACATTGTTGGAAATTCGCACCCGATGACGCAGGTTTACGATCAGATTACGCAGGTCGCAAAATCAAACGCCACGGTTTTGCTTCGCGGCGAGAGCGGCACGGGAAAGGAGATGATCGCCAATGCGATCCACTACAATAGCCTTCGCAGCAAGCGGCCGTTTATAAAAATAAACTGCGCCGCGCTTCCCGACACTTTGATCGAAGCGGAATTGTTTGGCCACGAAAAAGGAGCATTTACCGGAGCGGACAGATTTAAACGCGGACGCTTCGAAATGGCGGACGGCGGAACTTTATTTCTGGACGAAATCGGTGATCTGCCGCTTCAAACACAGATAAAACTTCTTCGCGTATTACAGGAGCGTGAGTTCGAGCGTCTTGGCGGCACTGAAACGATCAAAACAAATATTCGCCTTATTACCGCGACGAATAAAAACCTTGAGGAAGCAATAGCCGCAGGCGAATTTCGCGAAGACCTTTATTATCGTTTAAATGTTTTTACGATATTTCTCCCGCCGCTACGCGAGCGAAAGTCCGACATTTTGCTATTAGCCGAACATTTCCTGGAAAAATACGAAACCGAACACGGAAAGCGAATCCGCAGAATCTCGACGCCCGCGATAGACATGCTAATGAGCTATCACTTCCCCGGAAATGTCCGCGAGCTTGAAAACGCGATTGAGCGTGCCGTTTTAGTTTGCGATTCGAACGTGGTTCACGGCCATCATCTGCCGCCGACATTGCAGACAGCCGAGGTTTCCGGCACGGTCACGGATATGTCGCTCGCATCCGCGGTTGAGGCTTTTGAGCGCGATATGATCCAGGATTCTTTGAAATCAACCCAGGGCAATGTTGCGAAGGCGGCGAAAATGCTTGATTCTACTGAGAGGATTCTCGGTTACAAGATCAAAAAATACGGAATTGACGCCGCGCGGTTTCGCAGATGACAAAGCTGGATTCATTAGTAAAAGATTTGCCCGACCGAGAGTCGGCGACGCGTTTTCTAAAACAATTTACCGAACGGCATCCCGCAAAAGCAGTAAAACTAAACAAAAACGAAGGCCTTTTGTCTGACGCTCTGACACTTGCCTCATTCAGCCCGCTGTTTGCGACAACTCTGATACAAAATCCGGACTATCTGTGGTGGCTGGATAGAAAACGGGCCGAATCCAGCGTAAGAAATAAAGAAGAACTGCTGGAATCGCTCGCACGCTTTTCTCTGACCAATTCTCAGATCGAGCCGAACGTTCTTTTCACAAGATTTCGGCGCCGCGAGCTTTTGCGCATCTTTCTCCGTGACATTCGCCGTCTTGGAACCATCGCCGAGATCACTGAAGAGATATCGAATCTCGCGGATGCAATTCTCGAAAATGCGCTCCGCATTGCGCGGCAGGAATTAGACAATCGCTTTGGTTCGCCTTTTGAGATCGACGCGAAAGGGCGCAAACGTTCGTCCGATATTTGCATTGTTTCGCTTGGAAAACTCGGTTCGCGCGAATTAAATTACTCATCCGACATCGATCTATTGTTTATTTATTCAGCCGAAGGTTCGACCACCGGCAATGGATCGCGCGGAGAGATCACGAACCGCGAATATTTTGTAAAACTTACTGAAGCGATAACAAAACTTGTCGGCCGGCAGACGGGCGAAGGTGCGGCGTATCGCGTCGATCTCCGTTTGCGTCCGCACGGTAGAGTCGGAGCGTTGGCTCTGTCCGTGAAAGAAACGATCCGTTATTACACGACCGAAGCCCGAAGCTGGGAGCGGCAGGTCCTTATCCGTTCGCGTTCGAGCGCAGGTAAATCGCGGCTGTTCAAAAAATTCTTCGATGCGATCGAGAACGAAGTATTCTCCGCGACCGAAGATGTAGCGACCGCTCTACGGAGCGTTTACCGGTCAAAAGAGAAGATAGATTTTGAGCATCGGTCGGATAGAAAGTTCGATGTAAAACTGGGCCGCGGCGGTATTCGCGAGATTGAATTTATCGCCCAGGCCTTGCAGCTTTCATACGCCGGAAAGGATAAATGGCTCCGGGCACCGCACACGCTCATAAGTATTTCCCGCCTGGCCGACCGCGGCCTGTTAAGCGAATCCGAATTAACGGGATTGTTCGAAGCGTATGATTTTCTCCGCCATCTCGAACATATTCTGCAGATGGAAAATGGGCTGCAGACTCATTCAATCCCAAATGATCCGGAAAAACGGGTGGTGATCGCAAAGCGGATGCGATTCTTCGAAATTGCGCAGTTCGAGAGGACACTCGCTCGGAATACGGAAAATGTTCACTTAACTTTCGTCCGCGTTTTTGGCGAAAAGGCGATCACATCGGTTGAAAGCCTATCACCGGACATTACCGAAAGCCCGGACGATCAATTTGAACCGGAAAGCTCGAATATCGCGCAGACTCAGCTCTTTGCGTCGATCGAGAAAGCCGACGTCCAACCAAAACTGACTCCGGAGAGGCTGTCCGTGATTAATAAGATCGTGGAAGTGTCGCCAAAGTTTACGGAACTCCTGACCGCAAAGCCGCTGCTAATAAATAACCTTAGAATGCCGGACATTGTGTTTCCCGAACGCGACTATCGGGAAATATTTACGACAGCTCTTCAGGCCGCGGAAGATCTGGGCTCGATTCTGGCTGCGATGCGCAACACGTGGTCGCAGCTCTTACTGGAGATCGCCGTACATGATATTTTCGCGATAATTCCCGCACGCGAAATAAAACTTTTGCAGACCAGGCTTGCCGAAGCAAGTATTGAGGTCGCGCTTCGTGCAACCTGCCGCGAGCTTTCGCACCGGCTTTCCATTGACATCGATTTGCTGCCGATCGCCGTCCTCGCTCTAGGCAAACTTGGCAGCGGCGCGATCGATTACGATTCCGACCTAGATCTGGTGCTGGTTTACGACGAGAATCAGCCGCACGACATCGAATTTTTCAGCCGGGCGATCGAAATATTTGTAAATATACTTTCCAGCATGACGCGCGACGGCAATCTCTACCGCGTCGATCTTCGCCTGCGTCCGCACGGAAAGAACGGCCCGAGCATTTCCACAAAAAACTCGTTGATTGATTACATCGACCGCGAGGCGTCTATTTGGGAGTTGCTTGCGTATGTTCAGCTTCGCGGCGTGTCGGGCGAGATCGAACTTGCACAAACTGCTGAGAAGGATATAGCAAATGCGATCCGGCTCCGAACGAAACGCGAAGACCCGGACGAATTACGCCGCGAATCAAAACGTATCCGGCTCAAACTCGAAGAGCAGCACTCAGGCGAACGTACGAGCAAAGATATTGATATAAAATTCGGGGCGGGCGGTTTGCTCGACGTATATTTTGTTGTCCGCTATCTGCATTTGCTGCGAAAAGGCGGAGGCAATTCCGCCAGCCGCTCGACCGCCGCCAAACTCGAAGAGTTTCACGCTGACGGTTCGCTTTCGGAGCAGGATTTTGCCGGCCTAAGCGAAGGCTACGCGTTCTTGTCGGAGCTCGATCACAACATCCGTTTGATGATCGGCCGCGTTTCGCGACTTCCCCGGGCAAATCAACCCGCGCTCGAACGCATCGCCGGTCGAATGAACGCCGGTTCCGCCGCCAAACTCCTCGAACAGCTCACAATTCACCGCCTAAACATCCGCGCCGCTTTCGAATCCATCCTTAACGATTAAATTTAGTCGCGCTCAACCGTTTGTGATGGTTCAGTTTAGTGTCACAGTCCGCAAAACCTCTCCTGCCTATGTGTGATTAAATTTTCTTATGGCAAAGCAGGAAAGAGCGGGTGCAAAGCAACCCTTCCGGACCTGTTATCTTTCTTTAATTGAATTGATTTTCTTTGCTTGAACATATTGATCGAGCCGGATGAACTCATTCGACTAAAATAATTTTGCAGGTTTGGAAGGGCTGCTCTGCACCCGCTTCTTAATCAGCCGGATGACAAAAGAATTCGACCAAAAAATCATGCGCCCATTAAAACTTCTTTCACTTAGCATTATATTTATATTGTGTTCAGCTACCGCCGCCGTCGCCCAAAGCGAGACGCTGACGAACCACGACATTGTCGAAATGACAAAGGCCGGACTCTCGCCGGAGATCGTGCGGCGCAAGATACGCACGTCAAACACGAAATTCGACGTGTCCGCAGCCGGCCTGATCGGGTTAAAGAACGCGGGCATTGCGGACGATGTTATAACTGCGATGATCGACCGCCAGGAGATTCTGCCGCCGAACGAAAAGCTCGGCAATGTCCCCGCTTATTCCGAGAGCGGTTCCACGCCGAACACGTTTACATCGACGCCCAACGCACCGCCGGCAAAAAAGGACCTGCTCGCAACGGCAAAGACGATCGCCTTCGAAAAGTCTTCGCTCCAGCCGTCGCAGCAGGCGCTTGAAAAAGAAATGATAAAGCGCCCGGAGTTCAAATTGCTGAACCTCGCAATCACGCGTTACAAAGATACCGCCGACCTCTATGTTGAGATCGGCTTCGTTCACGGCTCGCTGATCACGCACCGCTACGTCTACCGAATCTACGACCGCCGCAGCGGCTCCGTGCTGGCTGCCGGAGAAACAACTTCGTGGGGTTCGCTCGCCGAAAACCTCGCCCGCAACATCGCCAAAAGCCTCACCGCTATCCGCACCGGCTAGGCGCGGCTGATGTGAGCGTCCTTCAGAAAATGTAAGCTCTCGCGCGGCGAATGTTAGCTCACTAAAGTATAATTTCGTTGGTTATGCGGAATTTTATTTTGACATGCATTATTGCTCTGTCAATGGTCGCGGCGGCAGCGGCGCAGTCTGGGCGTACGAAGAGTTATTCGGAAAGCTCGGCGAGGAATGAAGGTGCGCGGTCTATCGTTAAGGCAAAACTGCCTACAGCTCCACCTGCTATTTCCCCTTCGACCGACCACCCCGTCAGCGAAACGCTGCCACCCCTCCTCAAGCCAGGAGGGGAGCCGAAACTCGCCGATCCGGGTGAGGAAGACGTAATAAGGGTCGAGACCGATCTGGTCACGATTCCCGTCCGTGTCACCGATAAACGCGGCAGGCCGCTCGCCGATCTCAAAATGGAAGAGTTTAAGATAATCGAGAACGGCGTTGAGAAGGAGATCGCGTACTTTTCAGATCTGGAGCAGCCGTTTACCGTCGCGTTGGTCCTGGATATGAGCTATTCCAGCGTCTTTAAGCTGGCGGACATACAGGAAGCGGCTAAGAAGTTTGTCGCACAGCTTCGGCCAGGTGACAAGGTGATGGTCGTTTCATTTGCCGAGAAACCGATCGTTCTTTGCGAAGCGACCAGCGAACGAAAGATATTGAACCTTGCCATCGAAGGCTCGCGAATAGCGTCGGGTACAGGACTCTATTTAACTCTGGATATGGTCCTGAACGAAAAGCTTGCCCGAATTCCGGGACGAAAGGCGATAGTCCTGCTTAGCGACGGCGTAGATACGACCAGCATTTTTGAAACAGCCGCCACTGTGGGTAAAGACATCCTGGAATCGGACGTACTGATCTATCCGATCAAATATAATACTTACGATGACGTCCAAAAGAGCCGGCGATCTTCCGCTCAGATACTTTATGACGATAACGACAAGCCTTATACAGTCGATACGCGGCCGGTCAAGGGAGAACGCGAAGAAGATTATGCGGCGGCGAAGGAGTTTTTGAAGTCGGCTGCGCAGGACACCGGCGGTCGGCTATATAATGTGAACTCGGCCACTAACCTCGATGAGGCATTTGCGAATATCGCGAATGAGCTTCGCAAAATATACAGTTTGGGTTATTATCCTAACAGCGAACTAAAACGCGGCACCGCCGTAAATATCAGGGTTCGCGTTTATCGCCCCGATCTTATCATTCAGGCAAAGGAAAGTTATTCTCGACCTAAATAGCGGTACGGGCGGAACGCCGTTTTTATCAGTCATTTTCACCAAACTTGTTAAATGCCCGAGGAGATGTATATGAAAAAGCCACATTTTTTTCTAGTTTGCCTGCTGGCCGTCGCGATGTTCGCCGTCTCGGCCACCACAGCCACGGCTCAGGAAACGATGACCAACGACGAAGTCATAAGCCTTGCGAAAGCCGGTTTGAACCCAACGCTGATCGTCGGTAAGATCCGCACTTCAAAAACGAATTTTGACCTATCGACAGATTCGCTCATTGCTCTCAAGAAGGCAGGCGTTTCCGACGAGATCGTCGGAGCAATGCTCGAAGCAAAGAGTGGTAAGTCCATCAGCGCGTCAGCTCCGATAAATTCAACCGGAGCCGCAAGCCCAGGACCACTCGGTGATCCGAACGATCCGATGGCGAAGCACAACTACGGCATCTTTTTATACGAGGAAAAAGACGGGGGCCGTAAAATGACACCGCTCAAAGCAAATGTTTCCGCTCAAAACCGTACTGGCGGGATGTTTACGTCATCCCTGACATACGGTATCGGCAAGGTGAAAACCAAAACCAACCTGCCTGGCCGCAGCGCCGATCTGCAGCTGCAAAGTACGGCGCCGGTGTTCTATTTCTATCTGGATATTACCAGCGGCGGTCTAAACACGGCCAGCGGCGTTCCGTCCGATCCAAAGGAGTTTACGCTCGTCCGGTTCAATCAGCGCAGTGACAACCGCGAAGTTACGATCGGCAAATCAAACGCCTTCGGAGCGAAAGGCGGCTTGTCCGACGAATATGTGGTGAGTTTTAAGGCTGAGGATATGGGCAACGGTATCTTCAAAGTCACACCGGCTGTCGATCTTAAGAAAGGCGAATACGGATTTATGCTTGTCAATTCAGGCAACTCCAACACCGCGGCCGGGGTCGGCTCCAAATTCTTCGACTTCGGCGTAATGATGACGCCTTAGCCGATTCGATTCTTATTTTTCACGGCCTCAGAAAGCATCGTTTGAAAAGAACGGTGCTTTTTTGCGTAAATCAACGCTATTTCTCAGCGACTCAGCATCTTTCTCAGCGGCCCCTGCGTTTAACGTGACTTTACGCGGAGATCGCCGAGACTTCGCAGAGAACGCTGAGAGGAATTTATCTTGAATTTACAACGCACGATTCGGACATTACCCGTACCAGCTTTCCGACACCCAAACTGGCGCAATTAAGTACAAGGAAGTTATAATAGGAGCGTTTTGAACGTAAAATAATCTTGTCTTGCAAGCGTAAATAGATATGGTTAGCTCTACGATTACAGATAAGTCGATTCTCGAACTCGTATCCTTCGATGAAGAATACGCGGTTTTTGCTCCGGACGGAGCCATGGAACTTGAGAAGGGTATTGAGTTTGTTACACGCACCATCGCATATTGCCGATCGGAGAACATTCGAGGACTCATAGTCGATGTGCGCGGGGCCATTGGCCTGAAAAATCCCTCGGTCGCCGAGAAATTCTGGTATACGCAAGACTGGGCAAAAGCCGCCGGTTCGGACGTCGCCGTTGCACTCGTTGCAAATCGCGATTTAATCGATCCCACGAAGATCGGCGTAACAATGGCGGAAAATGCCGGCCTTCGCTCACATGTTTTCGACAATATGGAAGACGCGGTCGTCTGGCTGAAACGCTATCTCTGATTGCGAATCACTTTATACAGTCGTTGCGTTCGGCTGATGCTCTACGTGAAAGCATCGCTCACAGAAGCGGTGCTTTTTGCGTTCGGCTGGGTTGAATTGGAACGAAGCAGGCAAACGTTCCACCAACATTTTTTGCTCGTCGGTGAGATCATTCCACGCCGTCATCCGGTGAAAATGACATTTCGGGCATTGATCGTCAAAATGTAAACTTTCCATCGTGTTTTTGCGTTTAAGCTATTTCAGTTTAATATCTTACAGTCGGGTAAATCTCAAACACAATCACTTTAAGATGAAAATGAAATCGCTTTTGTACGCTGCATTTTTCTGTCTTTCTACCGTACTCTCCACTTTTGCTCAAACCGAACCTAAATTCGATTTTTACAATCGAGGCGATTATCGCGCAAACGTTCCACGGCCGCAGACGAGCCTTCGCTTCGATGTCGGCGATCACCATACGACATATGCGCAGATGGAAAAGGTGGTGGACGATATCGCGAAAGCCGCGCCTGACCGCGTGAAGGTTTACGACATCGGAACGACGAACGAGCACAGGATGCAGCATGTCGTGGCGATCTCGTCGCCGGAAAATATGGCACGGCTCGACGAGATCCGAGCTAACAACGCTCGGCTGACGGATCCGCGAAAGACTTCTGCCGCCGAGGCTGCGGCAATAGCCCAAAACAACCCGACGATTGCCTGGATGGCGTATACGATCCACGGCAACGAATCGTCGTCATTCGAAACTATGATGCAGGTGATCTACCAACTCGCCGCGTCGAATGAGCCGGCGACGCTTGAGATATTAAAGAACACGGTCGTTTTGGTTGTAACTGGCGAAAACCCTGACGGCCACGAACGGTTTGCAACCTGGTACAACTCGGTCGCCGTCGGCAGCCCGGACCGCAACGCTATCGAGCACCGCGAACCGTGGGCAATCTGGGGACGGGTGAACCATTACCGTTTTAATCTAAATCGCGACACGCTCGCCTTCACCCAAAAAGAATCGCGCAATATGCAGAAGGCGTATATGGAATGGAATCCGCAGCTCGCCGTCGATCATCACGGCCAGCCGTCGCAGTATTTCTTTCCCCCGACGGGCCTTCCGACAAACCCGAATTTACCACAGCCCGTGACCGCAAAATGGGAAGATCGTTACGGCCGTGCGAACGCAGCCGCGTTTGACGCTAATAAATGGGACTATTACATCCGCGACGTGTTTGATGCATTTTATCCGGGTTACTGGGATATGTACCCGTCACTAAACGGCGCGACTGGCATGACCTACGAAACCGACGGCGGCGGGCCCAAGGGCCTGAACTGGACACGCGAGGACGGCACGATCGTCACATTTCGCTCGTCGATCGCCAAACATTACGTCGCGTCAATGACCACTCTGGAAACAAATGCCAAGAACAGGGTCGAGAGGATAAAGGATTTTTACGAATTCCGTGCAAAAGGAATGGCAGATCACGCACGTGCCAAAATGAAGCGTGTGGTCATCGACCCGACCAGCGATCGTGTTAAGGCCGCGGAGATGATAGAAGTGCTCCGGCTTTCGAACATCGAGGTAAAGGTCTCTTCGTCCTCATTCACTTCCCAGACTGCTCACACGTACATGGAAAAAGACGCAAAGGCCGCGTCCAAAACCTTTCCCGCAGGGTCATATATTATCGATTTAGACCAGCCGCAGCGTGTATTTATTAAGGCGATCCTCGAACAGGACACGCCGCAGGACAAAGCTTTTGTCGACGACAACATGGCCCGCTTTAAGCGAAACCAGATGCGCGGCAAGGGCCAGCCGAAGGAAGGTTACGGCTTCTATGACATCACCGCCTGGTCGATGCCTCTGTCGTTCGGCGTTGACGCATATTGGACTGAAGAAGCGTCGAATGTCGCCGGATCGATGGTTGACGCGGCGTATATCGAGACTGCCAGGCGCGGCAGCGTGTCTGGACGTGCGGCGATCTCATACGTCATTCCTTACGAAACCGATTCGACAAGCGCGATGGTCATGCGTTTGCTGCAGAACGGATTTAAAGTTGCGGTCGCGACCAGGCCATTGAACGCCGGAGGCAGAAATTGGAAGGCCGGCACGTTCGTCGTTCGTGTATCGCGAAATCCGGCGACCGTCCACGAAACATTATCGAGATTAGCCGCTGAGATGGGCGTAAATGTGACCGCCATTAATTCCGGTTATTCAGAAGAGGGCGATACGAGCGTCGGAGGCGAGGCAGTGATAAGCCTGCGCGAGCCAAAGATCGCAATCGCCGCCGATGAAGGCGTAACGCAGGAATCCTACGGCTCGATCTGGTGGACCTTCGACAAATACGGTGTCAAATTCACGCCGATGACCATCGCAACAATTCGCGGCGGAGGATTAAAAGATTACAACGTACTGATCATTCCCGAAGGCTCTGCGGGACGGTATATGAGCTCGTTTGGCGCGGGCGGCGTGACCGCGTTGAAGGAATTTGTCTCGGGTGGCGGAACGGTTGTTACGATAAGCGGAGCCTCCGTCTTTGCGGCACTTAAAGACGTTGGCCTGTCTTCGACAAAACTGGTTGGCAGCGACGACGATGAGCAAAAGGGCAAGCCGGGCGACGGCGATAAAAAAGATCCGTCACCCACGCCGTCTCCGAAACCAGGTGTAAAGGTGGACGAACCCGCTCCGGTTGAACCGCCGTCCGACCGAACCGAGGGTATCGCGCCGAGCCTCCCGCCGATCGCCTCGCCATCGGCTAATGCAAATAAGGTTCCCGAGGCTTTGCCGGGTTCGATAATGCGCGCGACGGTCGACCGCACCACCTACCTGACCTATGGAGTGGATCGCAACGAGATGCCCGTCCTGTTGGCAAGCGGATATTTTTTCCGATATTCTAAAGAAGGCACGAATGCCCTGGTTTTCGATGCCAACCCGAAAAAGCCTCTGACCATCTCAGGTTTCGTCTGGGAGGGCAACACCGAACGGCTGCTGAAAGGCACTGCCTACGTGATCGGCGAATCGATGGGTTCCGGAAACGTCGTTCTCTTTGCCGAAGACCCGTTTTTCCGCGGAATGACAAGGGCAAACACACGGCCGTTCTTTAATGCGGTATTATTCAATGGAGCGTTTTGAGAATGGAAAATTGAGAATGGACAATGGAGAATAAAGAATGTTCCCGAACAAACAGAGTTCGGGAGCCACTAAATAATCACTTTTCAATTCCCAATTCTCCACTTTCAATTCTCAATTCTCAATTTTTTTATGTTTACTATAAAAGCAGGTTACAGCGACGACATCGAAGTTAAATCGAACATCGAAAGGGTTCGGGAGTTTTTCGGCGACATGAAGAATTTTGCCGATCTGATGCCCGGCATCGCCAGCATTCACATGGATGCGAAAGGCGTCGCGCATTGGAAGATCGAAGCGGAAATTCCGTATGTGGGTTCTATGACGCAGAAATTCACCGTCGAATTGGCTGAGAACAACGAGGAACGCATAGAATGGTTTCCCGTCGCCGTCGAAACTCAAAACTTCCTTCGGTACTCAGCGGATTTCCTGGAAAAAGCGAAAAACATAACTCTTGTTCACTTTTCACAGATGGTCGAATTGCGCCGCAAATCTGCCCGTGACCTGCACATTCTTGCCGGACTGGCGGGAGAAAGCATCATCAGCAACGAAATGACCAAAAAAATCACCGAGATGATCCGCGTGTTTATAAACCGTGCGAAGGAACGGTTGGAACAATCTTAAAATCTGTTAAATTAACCATCCCGTCGACTTTTTCAAACATTAGATTGACGGGATGATTTTTTTTGGTATAATCCTTATTGAAATTGATTTTCAATTTCTTTATTCACATGACAAACAGTAATGCGGTCAAATTTGTTCCGGTATTCAGCGACGACAAAAAGGTTGAACTGACTCTCGAAGGCGAACAGACAGTCATCAAGCTTTCGAAGTGGGAAGAAGGCCTCGGCTGGTGCGGGCAAAAAACAATGTCATTGGACGCTGAGATGCTTGATGAGATGTACCGCGTCATCGGCGCGGCCCGTACACGGATCAGAAACCAAAACGTCGCAGACTCCGATAACGTAGAATCGAAAAAGATTTTGCAGTTCCCCAATTTCGCGTAGAGATATTCCTCCGCAAATTAAAAGGAAAGCCCGGCACCATCTTGCCGAGCTTTCCATTTTTTTTGTGTGAAAACCTATTGTTAGCTTACTTCGCGTAAAATTATTTTTTCCGAATTGACGCGGGATTTTCTTTCCGATGTTAGCTTCTCAAGTTCTTCCACGTGCATCTGCTCATCGGAGATCTGCCCTTCAAGCCAGAATTTTTGCGGAAGATCGCTGTCTCCGCACGACGCCCACGCCGCCATGTAAACGACCAGGGCTTCCCTTTCGAGTTCGAGGTCCTGCTTTAACATTTCGGACAGATCTACCGATTGCCGGATCATCGCCGGTTCGATAGCGGGAACGCCGCCAAGTGCGACGATCTTATCGCCAAGCGTGTCGGCATGGTCCTGAGCCTCTTCAGCCTGATCACGAAACCAGTCCTTAAAAACTTCTCTCTCGTGGCCTGTGACCAAATAGCTGTGCTGCGAATACTGAATAACCGCCGCTAGCTCCAGTCCCAAAGCCTTGTTCAAATTGTCGATCAATTCCGTACGTGCCATATTCATCCTCCGCGCACCCGGCGCCCGTGTTAGGCAAAAGAATACAACCATGAAATGCTAGTGTCAAGCTAAATTGTTTGTTTTCAACATGTTAGAATTGAAATTCAATTTCAGTTTCAAAAGTTGGAGTTCCAACTTTAGATGGCATCTTGTTGCGATAAGGCTAAAAAACTTGGCCATGAAGGAATCATAATGTCGACATAATAGTACCGCATATGGTACTATTGAAGTTGGATTGTGTCTATGACTATCGAAGAGACGATTGTAAAACTCGAAAAAGAGAAGACTAATACACGGTTCTCACGATTGATAAAAATTTGCGAAGAGTTTTTCGGATCGCCGCGAGTAAAAGGCAGTCATCATATCTTCAAAACGCCGTGGCCCGGCGACCCGCGTTTGAACATCCAAACTGATAAGGGCAAGGCAAAGCCGTATCAGATCGGTCAAGTGATCGCGGCCCTGACGAAACTTGGACAAATCGAGGAAGCAGGCAAGGACGACGATTAAGGTAAGGAGCGTTACAATGGTAAAAGTATTAAAAAATAATCCTGCGGAGCAGTATAGCTATAATGTCGCATGGTCTGATGAGGATGAGGCTTTTATAGGCCGTGTTGTCGAATTCCCATCTCTAGCTGCTCACGGCAACACGCAGGAAAAGGCTCTTGGTGAAATACGCACGGTCGTCCAATACGTATTGGAAGACCTGGCCGCCGCTCATGAGCCTATACCCGAACCGCTCGGAAAGCGCCTCTACAGCGGCAAACTCAACCTGCGTATGTCAAAAGAGCTGCATCGCCGACTCGCTCTCGAATCCTCGACGCAAGGTGTCTCGCTCAATACGCTTATAAATACAAAGCTCACGCGTTCATAGGATAGCGGAATAGCGTTCGTTAAGGTTTACGGATCATCGTTACACGGGGGACTCTCGCAGTTAACTCAAACTTCTCTCCATCGACAAATCGCCCTTTCCACCGTTACACTCGTGGCAAAGCGTCTGAAGGTTCTCGAAGACCGTTTCGCCACCCTTACTCCATGCGACGATATGGTCGATGTCCAACACTAACCCCGGATGAAAAGCGGGACTACGGCCACAAAACCGGCATGTGAATCGGTCAGCACGCATAACAAGAAATCTCAAGCGCCAGCCGGGATCACGCGCAGTTCTCCTTTGTTTAGGTGTCTCTTTCTCAATCGGTATCGAGAAGTTTTTTGAAAAGATCGGAGGTGTCGGCTTGTCCAGAGATTTAGTACCAGATTCCTCGGTCGTTTCTTGATTTGCTGTCTTCACAAACGCTTCCAGAGCACTCCGCCATGATCCAAACCTGCGTAGGTAAGGAGCATTGGAATATCTAGAATGGGGTGGAAAGAAATCTTTCTTCTTCGGCTGACGACCATTCCCTTCCCAAACATTCGCCATATTGTCAAAGAGTTCTTCGTCGGAGATCTTCGCATTATACGCCGGCGAAGGAAGCAGCCCGGCTTGTTCTATCGCAGTTGCCCACGATCCAAATCGTTTTGAAATGGCATCGTGACAAAACGTTCCATTAAGATCGTACGCATTTACCGAAACGCTCTGCGTTCCTAACGACTGGGCGACCCGCCGTAAGTCTTGCAAGAATTCGCCGCCAGGAACATTGATTCGTTTTTGCACTTGTAAGCCGCTTCGTTTTAACGCCGTATTCCATGTCCCGAAGCGTCTTTTGACTGTCGCAGCAGCGAATCTTCCGTGTCCGTTATATAAGTCCTGTGTAAGGCTGTCTCTACCTAACTTAGTTGCAATAACGCGCAGATCGTCTAAAAGCACGTCGTCAGAACAGTTTCTATTGTCAGATTCCAGTTCGTATTTCATGACCTACGACGGTGAACGTCTCCTTTTTCAGCGCTTTCTCAACGAGACTTCCGAGAAACGATAGGCCAACAAGGAAGCAACAACTTAAGTTACAGCGCCGCCGTCGACGATGACGACCTCGCCGTTCATAAAGCTGTTGCGGTCGCTGACCATGAAGGCGGCGTATTCGGCTAGTTCTTCGGGTTTACCCAATCTCCCCTTGGACACCCAGAAATCGTGCATCTGCAAGAGCCGCTCGGGCAAGGTGTTGCCGAGGTCGGTATCGAAAATGCCTGCGGCGATGGCGTTAACGGTGATTCCGAAATTCGAAGCCTCGCGGGAAAGGCATTTCGTAAAGCCAATCATCGCTGCTTTTGAAGTCGCGTAATGGACGGACGTTGGCAGGCTGCGGATCGCCCCGACGGATGTGATGTTGAGGATCGAGCCCAATTTTGCGCGGATCATTTGCTTGTAGAATGGCTTGGTGACGGCAAACAAGCTCCCGACATTCGTATCGACGACCCAATCCCAGGATTTATCGGTTGTGGTCGCAAAATTATCGCCCTTGTTGACCGCGGCATTGTTAACCAGGACATTTATCGGCCCCCAGGCGTCGAAGATCTCGCGGGCGATATGTTTCATTCCGAACCTGTCGGTGACGGAAACATTAAACGCCAATGCCTTTCGGCCGTATGCTTCGATCTTCGCTTTTACTTCTTCCGCGAGATCCGTCCGAGAATGATAATTAAATGCGACATCCGCTCCCTCGCGGGCAAACACTTCACAAAGAGCTGCTCCGATACCTCGCGTACCGCCCGAAACAAAAGCGCGTTTTCCTTCCAGCAAAAGGCTCAAAATGATCTCTCCAAAATGAATAAAGACTTTGCAATCAAAAGAAAAGGTTAAAGAAATAGCAGAAATCTGACAAGTCGCGAAATGGAAAACTAGGCGTTGGCGGGAAGAATGACCGGTTCGGGCAGGGCGGAGTGTGCGGGGAGCAGCGCCGCGATCTCGCGAATGATCTGATCCCTCGAGTCAGGCATCGTCATGCCAGCCGTAGCCGCTTTCATGTCTGTGTATCGACGCGAATTGCCTATCAGTGATTGAATCGTCGGAACCACATCCGACGCTTTCTTCAACAGAATGCCCGCACCGCGTTTTGCCAAAAGGCTAACGGTTCCTGCTTCCTGCGGCATCGGCGGCGTGGTTGCATCCGCTATGATCGGCAGCCTGCACGCTAAAGCTTCGAACGTGGTTAGGCCGCCAAGCTTTGATATCATGACATTTGCGGACTGCATAAGCTTTTCGATCTCGTCCGAATAGCCGATAACCTTGACCGGAAACTTGGCGTGTTTTGCGATCTCAACCGCCTCTTTCCGCAGTTCTTCGTTCTTGCCCGCGAGAAAGATCGCCTGCACATCGAGTTCGCCGGCAACAAGCTCTTTAAAGATCTTTGGAATATTCCCGCCGCCGATCCAGCCAGCATTGACGAACACGGTAAATTTATCCGGGTCCAATCCGAATGCCTTGCGAGCATCCTGAGCGGCCGTTTCATCCACCTCACAAAATTTCGGATCAAGCGGCAGGCCGGAGATCTTGATCTTTTCAGAGGACACGCCATAATCCAAAAGCTGCTGCCGGGCGTCCTCATTCGCAACGAGATAAAGCGATACGTCGTCGCAGGCCCAACCTTTCCAGAATCCGTAGCACGGATCGGTAACGATCGTGACGAGCGGAATTTGCTCGGTCAAATTAAGCTCACGCAGGACGCGGCCGAAGATATGCTGTGTCAGCGGATGAACACTTACAACGACATGCGGACACCATTTTTCGAACTGGATCTTGAGAAAGCCCATGCAGCGTTTGTGAAAAAACTCGCGCGTTTCGGGCCGAAATCGATTGACCGCCCAATAGACGTACTTCATCCAATGCTGCTTGTTTCGAAGAACCCAGTTATACGAATTGACCAGCTTGTCCGTTATATTGTGCGATTCCTCGACAGCCTTAACGATACGAACCACCGGAGAATCGCCCTTCCAAATTTTCTCAAAACCCTCGGCAACCGCCTGCGCAGCCGAGCGATGCCCGCCGCCGGTATCGGATGAGATGATTAAGATTTTGGGGGTATTCTGTGGCATCGATTTTAGCTATTGATCAATTTCTTCAGCACTTCATGGGTCAGATTCTCGTCGAAGATCGATCGAATCGGAATCGTGAACCCCTTAACCGCGATGCTTTGCAAAATACCTTCTCTTGCTTTGATCAACAGCGTATATTGCTCACCGACCAGCTCATACTGCTCTATGATTTCAGTATTGGGGTCGATTATCCAGTATTCCTGGACACCGTGGGCCGCATAATCGTCAAACTTAATTCCCCTGTCGCGCCGCTCGGTCGAATCTGAAAGCACTTCAACCGCGAGGTCGGGGGCCGGAAATTGCATTTGCTTTTTCTTGAACGTAATTGCCTTCTCATTCTTGAAGAAACATAAATCGGGCTCATAATCGTTGCGAGAAAGCGAGATCAAGAGTTTTTCGGTAGCGACTGTTCCCAGTTGATTAGCCCGGACATAAGCAAGAATCAACATTGAGAGATTCGCAACGATCTGTGTGTGCCAGTATTTCGCGGGCGACTGAAAGTAAACCTCCCCATTTATGAATTCCAATTTTTTATCTTCGTCGATCATTTCATAAAACTGCTTGCGTTTTTTCTGCTCCTCTTTAAGCGCAGCGTCGAGCTTGCGAGCAAAGAGCACGACATCCGGCATTTCCATGGTTTGTTCGACTGTTATATTCATCCGTTAGGCTTTCAGTGCCACTTCTCTCTCGGCTGCGAAACCCATCTCTTTCGACGCATTCTTCATCTGTTTTTCAAGCTTTTTGATCTTGATCAGATGTCCGGCGTTAAAGGGCAGCGACGGGTAATAGCAGTTCGATTCGTGGGTGCAATAGCACCCGGCACCGGCTTCCTTGCGGCGGGCGTTCATCTCTTTGGTCTTCCAGGCGGCCTGAAAATCCCAATCATGGTCACGCAGATTCAGCACGTCAGGCTTGTTCTCACACGACGAAAGCGCCCCGTTGTCATAGATAACAGCTCCGGCACTTCCGGCGTAGCATTTCAACTGAGCCTTTTCTTCCTCTTTCGTCTTTGTGATCAGATCGTGCATGTAAAGATCAACCGCTGCCTTAAAAAAGCCCGACTTGCCACCATAACTGTTCTTCAACACAGCATTTTTCGTATCATCCAGGATCATTTGCGACAGTTGCCCATAGCGTTTGTGGTCAAAATCAAGCTCAGTCGGATCGGCCGACGGCGGGCGAATATAGTTGATGTTGACCTTGTCCGGCTTAAGGTCGTGTTTCAAAAAGTCATACCACTCGAAGATCGTGTCTTCGTTAGAGCGCATAACGCAGGTGCAGGTCTGAATATCGAGCTGAGGGAACTGTTCCGCCTTCATTTGCTGGAGCGTGCGCGCGGTGTGGATCGCTTTGTCCCAACTTCCCTCTTTGCGGCGAATCTTTTCGTGCGCGGCCTGCATCCCGTCAATGCCCAGAGCTACCGTCACATTAAGATTTGGGCATTCTTCCATTATCCGCGTTACATCAGGGAAAATTCGCGGATGGATTTGCCCGTTCGACATTAGGTAAACGGAATCGAGCTTATTGTTCTCGTAAAAAGCGCGGACGATCTCCGGCAAATCCTTTCGCGTAAACGGCTCGCCGCCCGCGAGAACGAGGACTCCGAGATTTCCACCCAGCGTTTCGGATATCCTGGCGATCTCGTCGGTCTTCATCTGCAATTTTTTGCGTGGCCTGTCGTCCAACTCTTCGGTAAAAAAGCAATGTGTACACCGCATGTCGCAAACGCTCGTCACCAGAATGTTCAAAAACACCGGCGAGATCGGCTTGCCGACCAAAATGCTCGCATAACGCTTAAAGATCTCTTTTGTTGTAAAATCCATTAATATAGTCCCCGTTTTACAGGTCTCGCAACCTTATACTCTATCTTACATAACGGATATAGGGCAAGATAGGTTCCCTGCCGACCCTGTTGATTTATGTAATCTTATTGTAATTGAAACGATCCCCATAATTTTCTCAAGCCATTCTTTGATGCGGTGCGGGCCCGAATGTTTCTACAATTTTGTCGGGTTAGGATAGAATCGAAGTATGTTCCGACGGATATATCTGGATAACAGTGCGACGACGCCGGTCGATAAGGACGTTGTGGCGGCAATGCTTCCGTACCTTACCGAGAAATTCGGCAATGCATCGAGCATTCATTTTTTCGGCCAGGAAGCTAGGGGCGCTGTAGATAAAGCACGTCATCAGGTTGCCGACCTTATTAACGCCCGTCCCAACGAGATCGTATTCACGTCGGGCGGCACCGAAGCGAACAATTTGGCCGTTCGCGGGCTGGTTGAAGCAAGGCAGAAACCCGACCGCGAAGCAGGTTCAAAAGGCCATATCATCACATCCGCGATTGAGCACTCCGCCGTAAAAAACGTCTGTGAAGACCTTGAAAAACAAGGATTTTCGATCACCTATTTGCCGGTTTACGAAAACGGGATCGTCCGCCTCGACGATCTAAAAGATGCGATTCGCAATGAAACCGTTTTGATCTCGATAATGATGGCAAACAATGAGATCGGTACGCTGCAGCCGGTTGTCGAGATCGGACGACTTGTCAAGAATCTTCGCACCGAAGGCCGAAAGCTGTGGTTTCACACGGACGCCGTTCAAGCCGTCGGCAAAATTCCGGTAGATGTCGAAGAGATCGGATGCGATCTTCTTTCGCTCTCGGCCCACAAGATCTATGCCCCAAAAGGCTCAGGCGCTCTATACGTTCGCCGGGGCGTGCGTCTCCACGCGCAAAACCTTGGTGGGCATCAAGAAAGAGAACGACGAGGCGGCACCGAGTCCGTGCCGTTTATCGCGGCGTTCGGCAAGGCTTGCGAATTGGCAAAGGAAAGGTTGAACGAAAGCTCTGTGCGTTTAGGCGAGCTACGCGATCAGTTTGAACAAGGTGTAGCAGAACGAGTGACGGATATGACTGTGAACGGAGACGCGGAACATCGGCTTCCTAACATCTCAAATATTTCCTTCCGTTTCATAGAAGGCGAAGGATTGCTTATCAATCTTGATATGCAGGGCATCGCCGTCTCGACGGGCTCGGCCTGTTCGTCGGGTTCGCTCGAACCGTCTCCCGTTATTCGGGCTCTCGGTCGTAATGATGAGCTAGCCCGCGGGGCCATCAGATTCAGCTTCGGCACCGGCAACACAGTCGATGACGTCGATCGCGTGTTGGATATTCTGCCAAAATCGGTCGAGAATCTCAGACGCCTTTCACCGCTATACAAGCAGACTGCGACCGGCTAAGCCGCCATCCTCTCTGAATTATCACTCGCTAGCCAAATAAAAAAATTTTTGCTGACCACAGACTGCAACCTGTCGATTGATGCAAGAGTGCCGTTGACGTCGTTGCCGCCGCAAACCTCATCGATCGATATCATTACCACCGGAAGTGGTATTTCCTTTTTCTCCCATTCGGCGATCGCCGTATAGATTTCAGGGCCGAGGACACGCACGCAGCCGGGACGTGCGAGTATTGAGTGTGCAATGTTTGAAACGTAATCCATGTATTTGTACCGCAGATATCTTTTGATAAGAATAAAAATGGCCCGGTGATTTCTCAGCGGGCCACACAAGGACAATTCCTTCAGATCGATTACTCCACGTAAGAACTAGTCCGAAATAAGAAAACCGCCTTACTTCTGATCACATCTGTCGGTTCCTACCGAATTCGACACCAGTATGCCGGTGAAGTTAGAAACAAGAATTCCGACGATGTTGGACACGAGGATTCCCGCGTCAAACTTTGTTGTTGCTCTACACGGCTGCTTTGTGCTTCGCTCTGTCCGATTGCTGACGAGAATGCCGTCGCGGTTGCTAACGAGAATGCCGTCACCCGCGAAGGTTGTTCCGACTGCCAAAAAGGTTACCATGAGGAATGCTGCGACTAGGTTTTTTAAGTTTTTCATTTTTTTCTCCACTGCTTTATTTTTTATTTTTTCATTGAGCCTGCGACTCTGTCCTGCTTCCATCTATATCAAGTGACGTGCCACAAGCGACTAAGAACGTTCCTAAGACTGTAAACAGTTCAGTTATAAGCGCTTACAACCGGTAAGGATGTCGAGTCCGGTCACCATATTGGATTTGCGAGAGTGTATATTTCGTATGCATATTTCCTCGAAATAAGTTGCAACGTATTGTCGTTGAAGGGATTACATGTTTGTATATTAAGTATCCTGTTGGGAATTTGATTAGTTAGTATGCAGTTTGTGAATCCGACCCATAATTCTTGTTGGAAATCACGTAGTTTTATGTTAATGTTTGTTGTGTCTTGTTACACACCGTAACCTACCCGGCTTTCCTAAACTACCTTTCTTGATGAAGTTCCTCCCTAACCATCTATCGATCTCTCCTTGGGCACGGCATCCGAGCGCCGCGCTTTCAGCGATAATTTTGCTGGGATTGCTTTGCCTGGGATTTGCCTACGTGAACCTCCCTCCGGCGGCAATCTCATGGGGATACCTCGGGTTACTGGGAATCGGCGTATTTATAGCCCCAAAACTGACTCTCTCGCTTCCGCGCTCTAACTTTCACATCAGTTTTGCCGATGCCTTGATTTTGGTTGCGTTTCTTCTTTATGGAGGCGAGGCTGCGATAGTGTTGGCCGCTGCTGAGACATTCGCAAACTGCTATCATCTAAAACGCTCCGGCGTTGACTGGGGCCGCCTCATGATACCGGCAAACGTTTCGATAAACGTACTTGCAGCGGGAACCACTTATCTTATTTGGCTCTCGCTGCCGAATTTTTACGGCGCTGCATTTAGCCCTAATTCTACAAATCACCTTATTGCCAGTCTCGGCATCCTCGGACTCTCGCAATTCTGCGTTTCAACATTCCTGGCAGCAATTGTCCACTCATTGAAGAACCGAACCAACCTGTGGCTCACCTGGAAAAATTACTGCTTCTCCAGTTCGATGACTCACATCATCGGAGCCGGTTTGGCGGCGATCATTTTTAAATTGGTAAATTACAGCGACTTGTTTACGGCTGGTATTGCCCTCCTCGCTATCGGCATTGCATTTTTGAATTACAGGCAGTGGATCGGCGAAATAAATACAGCAATTGCACAAGTTGAGGAAGCCGAACGCGAGAAGGCCGAAACGGAGCGTGATAGGCGTCGCGAGGCGGAGAGATATGCATCGCAACTCAGTGTTTCACTTGAAAAAGAAGAGCTGGCGAACGTCGCCCTCCGTAAAAGCGAGAAGGACTTTCAACATGCGGCTTTGCACGATTCGCTTACAGGGCTTGCCAACCGTAAAAAGTTTGGCGACATCCTGCGCGCTTTGATCGAGGAGTATAAGAAAGATCCGACGACAAATTTTCAGGTCCTTTTCCTCGATATCCGCAGTTTTAAGAACATAAACGACTCGCTCGGTCACACGATAGGTGACAAAGTGCTGGTGATAGCGGCAAAGCGATTTGTGCGGATGCTCAATCCCGAGGATACGGTAGCAAGAATTGGCGGAGACGAGTTTGCTATTATCCTGAGAGACCTGTCATCCGTAACGAAGGCGCAAAAGGTCGCCCGTCGGATATACCAGAGCCTCACCCAACCGTTTTCCTTAAGCGGAAACAGCATATCGATTGACCTGAATATCGGCATCGCCCCGTGCGACGCGGAATACGACACACCCGAAGAGATCTTGCGCGACGCGGACATTGCCATGCATTACGCAAAGGAAAAGAACGACGGGCCGGCGGTGTTTACAAAAGAACTTCGTTCGCGGTTCCTGGAACGCGTTCGATACGAGATGGACCTGCGCCACGCGGTCGATCGCGGCGAGCTTGCGATGAACTATCAGCCGATTGTTTCACTCAGTGACGGACGGCTCATCGGCTTCGAAGCCTTGCTTCGCTGGCACCATCCCGAATTCGGCATGATCCCACCAAACAGGTTTATTCCGATTGCGGAAGATTCGGGCTTGATCCAGCCGATCACGGTATGGATCCTGAACCAGACCTGTATGCAGTTGGCCAAATGGCAGCGAATATCGCCCGACTATGAAAATCTGATCGTCAGCGTAAACATCTCAGGCAAGCATTTATCCAAAGACGATCTTATAGATGACGTGCTGGACGTTCTGCAAAAATCGCAGCTCGCGCCTCACACTCTTAAGCTGGAAATTACGGAGAGTGTAGCTATGGAGAATGCCGAGCACACTATTAACGTCCTCAATAAGCTGAAACAGATCGGCGTCCAATTGAGCATTGACGACTTTGGCACGGGTTATTCGTCGCTTAGCCATTTGCACAGGCTTCCGTTCGATACGCTGAAGATCGACCGTTCGTTTGTGTGCCGGGTCGGCGAGCGGGGTGAAAATTCCGAAGTGCTTCAGACGGTGATTTCCCTCGCGAAAAACTTAAAAATGCGTGTCATCGCCGAAGGTATCGAGACGCCAGCTCAGCTCGCGGTTCTCCAAAATTTAGGCTGCGACTATGGCCAGGGTTACCTTATGGCGAAGCCGAAACCACGCGAAGAAACCGAGGACCTTCTCTACAAACGGCCTAATTGGCTGCCATCGGAAAACCGCATTGAAAGCGTAGAAAATTCTCAAGATAGCCCATCTACGAGTGACAGTATGTCCCTTCACTGAACCTAGTCCTCGGCGGACTCCGCGTCTTTCTCAGCGGCCTCCGCGTTGAAATGATTTCAATGCGGAGAGCGCTGAAAGGAATAGGACATCTGAATCACCACGCCATTTTGTAATACACCGAACGCGTTCTATAATTAAGGGAAATCTTTTCCATGAGGTGAACTGCGCACGATGTTAAAACAAATCTTTTTATTTTTGTTTCTCTTTTCGTTGGTGATCACGAGCGTTCCCGCTCAAAACAGGCTCGATTATCCAAAACCCCGTAAAGCCGTTCAAGTTGACGATTTTCACGGAACAAAGGTCTCCGATCCATATCGCTGGATGGAAGACGCTCCGTTAAATGCCGACACACAAAGCTGGATTGAGGCTCAGAACAAACTGACGAACTCTTACCTTGCGACGATCCCCGAACGCGAGACGATCAAAGCCCGGCTTACCGAGCTTTGGAACTACGAGCGATTTTCGTCGCCGTCAAAGATCGGCAACAAGTACATCTATTCAAAGAACGATGGCCTTCAGAACCAGAGTGTGCTTTACATAGCCGATTCGATCACCGACCCCGGCCGCGTCTTTTTCGACCCTAACAAGCTGACGACCGACGGCACCGCCGCATTGAGTGGACAGTCGTTTACAGATGACGGCGAGCTTTGGGCGTACGGCGTTGCAAAATCCGGCTCAGACCGGACGGAATGGAAGGTTATGAACGTCGAAACGGGCGAACATCTTACCGACACTCTGACGCCGAACCGTCAGGGCGGTATCTCGTGGCTCAACGATAACTCCGGCTTCTATTACAGCAGTTATCCACCGGCAGAAAAGGGCCAGGAACTCAAAACGACAACCTATTTCCAAAAGCTATATTTCCACAAACTCGGCACGCCCCAATCGGAAGACTATGTGGTTTACGAACGCCCGGACAACAAAGAGTATTTTGTCGGCGGCGGTGTTACAGAAGACGGAAACTGGCTTGTAATAAACGTAGGCAAAGGCACGGAAAGAATGAACATGGTGTACTTCAAAAATCTCACCATGGAAAAGGCCGGAATCCTTCCGCTTATTACCGATTTGAAGAACAGCTATTCCTTCATCGGCAACGACGGCCCGGTATTCTATTTCCGCACGGATAAAGACGCACCGCGTGGCAAGGTCGTTTCGGTCAACGTCCTCGCCCGTAGTCAGGTTTGGAACGACGTCATTACCGAATCGGCTGATACGCTCAACGGCGTCCAGTTCATCAACAATCAGTTCGTCCTCAACTACATGCAGGACGCTTCGACCAAGATCAAGATTTACGAAACAACCGGCAAGTTCGTTCGCGACATTCAACTTCCGGGCATCGGCTCTGCCGGAGGCTTTGGCGGACGACGCGGGGACACAGAGACTTTTTACAGCTACTCCAGCTACAACGCACCGCCGACCATCTATCGTTACGATATGAAATCCGGCAAGAGCACCTTGTTCCGTGAGGCAAAGGTCAAGTTCGATGCGTCAACCGTAGAAGTCAGCCGCGTCTTTTACAATTCGAAGGACGGAACACGCATACCGATGTTTGTCGTTCACAAAAAGGGCCTAAAGCTTGACGGCAAAAACCCTACGCTCCTGTATGGCTACGGTGGTTTTAATATTTCGCAGACACCGGGATTTTCGGTCGCTAGATTGCCGTGGCTCGAAATGGGCGGTGTCTACGCCGTTGCCTGTATTCGAGGCGGAAGCGAGTACGGCAAGGAATGGTGGGCAAATGGAGCAAAACTGAAGAAGCAGAACGTGTTCGACGATTTCATCGCGGCCGGAGAATGGCTGATTGCGAATAACTATACGTCGAATAGAAAGCTCGCCATTCAGGGCGGTTCGAACGGCGGTTTACTGGTCGGTGCCGTATTGAACCAACGGCCCGATCTCTTCGGCGCGGCGCTGCCCGCCGTCGGCGTGATGGACATGGTCCGCTTCCCCAAATTTACGATCGGCTGGGCGTGGACATCGGATTACGGCTCGCCTGATAATGCCGAGGAATTCAAGGCATTGTATGCATACTCGCCGCTGCATAACGTCAAAGCCGGTGCAAAATACCCGGCGACGATGGTCACGACCTCGGACCATGACGACCGTGTTTTCCCTGCGCACAGCTTCAAGTACGCTGCCGCGTTGCAGGAGGCCCAGGGCGGCGATGCCCCGATCCTCATCCGCATCGAAACCAAAGCCGGCCACGGAGCCGGAAAACCGACGACCAAGCAAATTCAGGAGCAGGCTGATATTTATGGTTTTCTTGTGAAGAGCCTCGGGATGAAATAGACGGCCGCGTTTGCCCCCCAACTGAGGACACTGAAGGAATGAAACGCATACTTCACGGGGCGCTGAAGGAAAAATCACTTTCCGAATACCACTAGCGATTCGGAAAGTTCGAGATACGAGAACGCAGCGTTGTTTTTGGCTCGCGACACGGCGAACTATATCAACGGCGTTACGCTCGTTGTTGAAGGGGGAACCTAGTTGACGGGAATGTGCCTTTCATTAGGCGGCAGTTCCGTGTCGGTAGGTTCTGCTCAGTCAATATGTCACACTCAGCCGCGCATCCTTACCTTCAAGAATAAACAACATTACCGTTCTTCCGCTCATAGACAACGTGATCGATTTGTCGTCCGAGCTAATACCGATTCCCAACCAGGCGAGGCGTTCGCCCAATTGATTGGCACTAAGCGTTAAACCGGGTTCGGTTCGCAAATTTTTATAGGAATTGGTTTGAAATGTAAGCTTAATAGCCATATTGTTTATCCTTATCTATTCCCGTTCTGCATGAACTTGTTCAATTCAACCCCTTTTCTGTCTGCACAGAACTTTACATTCGCGACCTACCTCCGTACTCGTCGCGCCAGTGGGATTGTCCTTGTGGTTATCTTACCTGCGAACTGAATCGAAAGATTTCGCACCGCCCCGGGGTTAGGTGCATTACGAAATGACTTGATCTCGTCCCGCGACAGATATCTGATGTGGGTTCGCAACATTGGTGCTCGAGCAAGGGCTTGATCCACCGCCGTGTTGAATTCGTCCCACTCGACCATCGCCTCAGTGCGTTTCATTTGCCTCGCCTCGTTATGGCCTTGGGCCATGTCCCAGACCATCTGCAGAATCGTGACCAGGATCGATACCGCACCGCTGGGGTCATCTGAATGAATAGCTACCTGATATCTATGCTCGTAAGCTTCTATTCCGTCAATCCTCACTCGGGCCAATTCACCATTGCTGACCTCCTTCAACTGCATAGGATGAGCTCCGATCTTGTTTGGGACCGGTGGCTCTACGCTCCGTTTGGCCTCCATTATGCTCGGCCTGAACTCCGTCACGCTGACCGGCCAGTCGAACCGGATTTCCCTTTTCTCCAGAATTGAAAAAGCATCCCGACTAATTCCAAGAGGCACATTTTGTTTCCGAATTGCGCCCACTAGAGCCTCCGTATACCTTATCGGAACATTCCCAACGAAACTGGGGAGTTCACGCTCGATCCAATTTGCAAGTCGGTCTCCTGTCGCGTACCAATCCTTAGTAAGATAGTTATTTGGTTGTCCATGCAATAGTCCTAATCCCATAGTCTTTCTCCGTTTTTACGTTCAGAAACTAATCACTCCATCGGCCCCTCGTCCCGCACCAGTCTGCAAAACCTCAATTCCGTCCCGCGTTCACCGTTAAAAATGCCTTCCACAGTCACACGACTACCCCTTTGGACTCGTGAAAACTTCTCGATCTCCCCGCGGGTAAACCAGCAGCTCACATGCGGGGAGTCTTTCCCTTCCTTTTCACCGAGCAGGATCAAGCCTTCCGTTCCGTCCTGCCTCGGCATCCAAGCACTGGCTAAGACGTAACCTTCAACCCTGATCGGCTTTCCATCGTACCTGTTCCGGGCAACATCTTTCGATTCGACATACTCTTTCGTCAGATCGCCGACCAACACTGTCTGCTGCATGCCACTCCAAAGGGCCCTGCAAGCCCCGAGGACAATTAGTGACGCCGCAATAAAAAGTGCCTTCGACATAGAAATCATGTTCTCACCTGATAGAAAAACTGCTAGAATCGATCAAATTCTAACCGTCAAGCGGCAGGTTAATAAATCTTGCGAAAGCAAGTCATTTAGAAACGGTAAAATTTCGATTAAAAAGTTATTAAAGCGTCTATGTCACAGGAAACAAAGCCCTTCTATGACTTCAAGAATTTCCGTTTGGACGCAGACGAAAGAGTTTTGCTGCGCGACGGCAAGCCGGTTTCCCTTACTCCGAAGGCTTTTCAATTACTGCAGATCCTAGTTGAAAATCACGGACACATCGTCGACAAGGATAAGCTGATGTCAGAGATATGGGCGGACAGCTTTGTCGAGGACGGAAACCTGGCGGTTAGTGCCGCAATGGTACGCAAGGCGCTGTCGGACGACGCGGACGATCCGATTTTTATCGAAACCGTTCCGCGCCGGGGATACCGGTTTATAGCCGAGGTAAAGGCAATTCACCCGGGTAATCTCGCGCACACACCGACGGATGGCGCCGCGGTGGCGAAGACTTTGATACGTCGGAATGGAAATTATTATGTTCTCGCGGTTCTGCTGCTTATTGTCACCTCGATGGCGGCAATTGGCTGGATCGGGAAGGAAAGAATCTTCGGCTCCGGAACCGCCCCGATTCTTTCGAGTCCGTTTAGCTCAACCAGATTTTCGACCTCCGGCACCGTAACCAACGCGGTGATCTCGCCGGACGGAAAATATGCCGCTTTCACCGACACATCAGGAGGCGGTCAAAGTCTGTGGCTGCGCCAAATCGACAGCGGCGAAAACATTCAGATAGTTGCTCCTTCCCAAGATCATTATTTCGGACTGGCGTTTTCCAATAGCGGAAACTCGATATATTTTGTTCGAAAACCTTTGGTCGGCCACCTTCTACCCGCGATCTATCGCGTCTCGACGTTCGGAGGCATTCCAGTGAAGCTTATTGAAGGAGCAATGAACTGGATAAGCCTGTCGCCGGACGATAGCAAGATCTCTTTTATTCGGTGTAGTTACAGGCAGGATGATAATTGTTCGCTCATTGTTGCCGACGCAAATGGCACAAATGAGCGCCGGCTGGTTGCCAAACCGGCACCCGTCCTAATTAAGGGCAATCAGTTCTCGCCGGACAGCCGGTCGATCGCTATAACGTACGGCGAGCACCTGGCGGACTCGCCCGACTACCGCATTGCGTTAATCGACATCGCGACCGGAGCCGAAACGGAAATGCCGCAAAAATTCTTCGAGATCAGAAGTTTACAGTGGCTGCCGTCGGGGGAAGTTCTTCTGTTTACCGCCCGCGACTATGAGGACGGGCAGTTCTCGATATGGAAGACCCCGATCGCGGGCGGCCTGCCCGAGATCGTTACCAAGGATGCTTCGACTTATCAGAACGTGAACCTCGACCAAAAAGGCGAGCGGATGATAGCAACCCAACTCGAGAACGATTTTCAGATCTACATCGGTACAGAAGGCGAACAGAAGCCGCTCACTTCCGCCCGCGATCTGTCCTTAGGACCCGACGGCAAGATCGCCTATTCGACCTTTGAGGGCGATATCTGGAGCATCAACAGCAACGGAAGCGAACGCCGCCAGCTTACGACCGGGCCCTGGGGCGACATTCTCCCGCGTTTCTCACCTGATGGGCGATACATTTTCTTCAAATCCAACCGTTCGGGAGACAGCGATCTGTGGCGAATAAACTCTGACGGCAGTGATCTTTTCCAGGTTTACCGGAAAACCTCAGGCGGGCCATGCGGCGTCACGCTCGACGGAAAATGGCTTTCATACATAAACCGAGGGAAACTGCACAAGGTTTCAACGGACGGCGGCGATGGCTCTCAGGTCTCTGAACTGAGACTCCTGCGGCCGGTATGCTCGCCTGACGGAAATCTCGTCGCCTACTTTTTCCTCGATAAGGGATTCAAGATCGGTGTTATGAATGCATCCGACGGCAGTGTCGAAAAGGTTCTCGCCTATGGCGACGAAAAAGCTCTTCCACAGCGGGTAGCGTGGTCCACTGATAGCAGGACGCTAAACTTCGTCATCAACATCGAAGGCAAGAACATTCTGTGGCGGCAGTCATTGGATGAAAATACTCCCCGTACAATCGCCGATCTTGGGGTCGGCGAGATTCGCGACCTGGTGATAATGCCGGACGAAAAGTCTTTTGCCTTCGTCCGAGGAAAGTGGATCAACGACGCAGTCCTGATAACAGGGTTAAGGTAGGCCGTGGCCGGTCACAGTGCCGGAAAGTCTACTACGACGCCGATACACATAAACAGGTAATCTGTGGTCAATTGACCCGTACTTTTCCTTACGGTTTTCACGCGAGAAAACCGATCAGCCGGCGACGGCCAGCTAAGGAATTCACAAAGTCGTCCGCTTCTTTGATGGTGATATTTCCTTTTGTCGTCGCCACCGGTTTAACGTAGCTTTTCATTCTCACCCTTTCATTGTGCCGCCGGACAGCCGGCCAATGAGAAGTCTGTACTTGAGCGGTACATCTGCGCGTTATATCTTCCACCGCCGGCGTAGTCTTGTTTGATCCTTGCACTCATTACACGGCAAAACGGATGGTCGTCGCTCGAATCCCGATAGTAGACGTTTGCGTATTTGTAACGATACGACGGCAGAAGCCCGTAATTATCCTTCTGAATGTCCCATCCGGAGCTGACGCCGATGCGGTAGACCTTGACGGTCGCCGGCGATTTCAAATTGTTCATTAAGAGCTTTTCGGCGGCCGCGTCGCGAAGTCTGAAATAGGACGCCTCTGGTATGTACATCGGCAGTTTTTTGACTGCAGATCTTGCCAACGCATCGAGCAGCGGATCGAGCTTTGGCTTGTAATCGAGGGTTTCGCCCGTCATCCATTTAGCCCTTGCCTGGGGCGAAACGGCGTACAGAATGTATTCGCCTTGGCCTGCCTTGACGAAATACCCGCGGTCAGGCGTGTAGCTGTCAACCTCTTTTTGCGCCTCGGCGATCGTTTCACGGTACATCTTCATGTAAGTGCTGTTTGCCGCGGCTCGGCTAATAAGGCATCGCAGATATTCGGTGCGTTTTGTGGATATCTCTTCCCAGATCGCCGGGTTTTCATGATAGTCCTTGCCCGTATTTGGCCGCGTAGGAAGCTTGCTCTTGAGAAGGGTTTCGATCTCTGCGAGATTTGGCAACTCGGGTTCGCGGACTTCTTTTGCGGTCGCGGGGCTGGTGTAGTTGCCGTCGAATCGATAGGCGTTGCCGGTCACGCTGATCAGCTCGAGATTATGCTTTTCCGCATAGCATTCGAGATAAGGAGAAATGTAGCGCGTGTTTCCCCATTTGATTTGCCGGAACGCCTCCGCGTCGTACGCTGCCCCGTCCGCTCCCTGTGCAGCGGCAATAACCGGATATAGCCCGAACACTATCAGAGACACTATCGTTAGTTGGCCCTTTTGTATCATCGTAATTTCTCCTATCGTTTAATGTTTCGCACTCATCGCTTTCCAACGAGGAGCACACTGCTCTCGTGCACGATCGTTTTCCAATATGCCGCGAGGCAACAGAGTTTTTGCGTGATCCGCCGCACTTTCAACTTTCTTTTATTCCAAACGGTTGAGAACAGATTTAAGGAACGGCAAAACCGACCAGTGGATTGCCATAGAAAGCCTCCGTCTTCCACGCTGCGGCGTTGTATTTTTCGGCCGGGCCGATGATCGTTACCGGGATGATCACTTTGTGGTAAGTAAGATAGCCGGGTTTTTGATAACCGCCGTCGACGACCCTTCCGTCGGTTCCGACGGTAAATTTCGCCTCTCGCACATGGACACCGTTTTGATAGACCTTTACGGTGTATTCGCCCGGGTTTTTGTCTACAAAAAACGCTTTGGGCATATTGTCACGGTGATATTCGCCGCCGTTGTCAACGCTTATTTCTCTATCCGTTCTGTCACTCCATTGAAATTGCCATCGCCTCCAGTGATGTAGTTCTCCCGACAGGGTTCCGAATGCGCTTGCCCGGTCTTCGCTAGCATTGGGTTTCGTCGTTGCGATCTGCTGCCCCTTGAAAAAGAGACGGCCTTCCAAACCGTGATCCGTGTCACCGAGGGATTTCTTGAACCACATGCTGACCTCGACCGGAAAATTCGTACCTATGTCGCTGCTGGTGAAATTGGCGAAATGGAATCCAACGGTTCCGATCGGCATCAGCCAGTCGTGATCGACAAAATATTCGTTTTTGGTTTCGCGGCTGAACTGGATAGGAACTTTGCCGACTTTGAACTTGCCCTGAAAGGCGATTTCGCCGGTAGCCGTGTTGGTGATCTTGATGCCGTAGACACCTGTTGCGATGGTCGATTTCGTATTGCGCAATTCAATTCGATTGTTAATGTCTCGATTATTCGTAAATGGCACTGTAAGGTCCGCCGAACGGTTGCCGCCTTCGAGCGGTTCGCTATACCAAAGCGATCCATCGGGATTGTAATATTCGGCTGTGAATTTCAGACTTTCCTTCCAATCGTAAAACACATCGAATCGAACTTTCGGCACCCAACTGTTCTGTTTCACGTTTGGCGTTTTCCAGTACGTCCCATGTATCTCCGTCTGAATGTAAACAGAATCACGAACGAGCAGCGGCTTGGCTGTCGGCCTGGTAAAGTCGTACTGGCTTTTCCCACTCGGTGCAGAGTAGGTCGAACTGCTCGATGCAGTTGAAGATGTGGAAGAAGTGCTGACCGGCTGGCCGCTGTCGGTTTTCGGCTGTTCAGCCTTAGGTTTTTCAACTTTTATCTTTGGAAGTTTTATCGGGAATTGTGCCGAGACAGCTCCGGTGCCGAGCAGCAGTAAAGTCCCAAACGTCATTACAATCAGCGATTTCGGGTTCATCATTTTTGTCTCCTTCAGTCCAATCTCGTTACGGACACACTTATTAGACAAAAGCCGAAAAACCTTTCACCGATTTTTGATTTATCCCGGATTACGCACTGGAATTTTTTGCCCGCGAATTACGCGAATGGACGCGAATAAGAAATAACAGGCATTTTCGACTTGCTTGCCCCGTCACACCAAACAACGGACTTGAAAGAAAAAGATAGTTGCTTTATTCGCGCTCATTCGCGCTCATTCGCGTTATTCGCGGGCAGAATTCCTAATGCGGAATCTGGGTTTATTTGGAACGGAAGGATGGGGACCGAGGATCAACCATCAGAATACCGGGAGAATTTTGCGAAGGGTCGAATAATGTGTGCTGCCGCCGGCGGACAGAGATCTAACGTTTTCCGTCGAGGTTGGCCCACTCGCCGGATTGGATAAAGCTTGCCCAGTAGAACGGGTGTCGGCGGTTCGGACGTTTAAGCATTTCGAGCTGCACCCGCCGGAGCGATTCGCCGCGCCCAAAGCCCTTTTTAAGGTTTGTGTAGTAACCCGTCATCAGTTCACGGGTCACAAGGTCGCTTATCGGCCAAAGGCTCATTACCAGGGATTCGGCCCCCGCAATCTGAAACGAACGCCGCAAACCATAAACGCCCTCGCCATTCCGCACTTCGCCAACACCTGTATCGCAGGCTGAAAGGACCACAAGCTTCGTTCCCCAGAGATTTAAACCGGAGGCTTCGAGCGCAGTAAGAATTCCGTCATCGCCAGCCCCATGTCTACGATTGGCGCCCGAAAACGCCAGGCCCGAGCGAAGCAGCGGATTGTCAATATTCGATCTCAACGCCGAATCGCCCGCTTTCTTCGCGGCCTTTTCAGTTTGGAGATCTGCAGCCTCAAGAAAGAACCCATGGGTTGCTAAATGAAGAATACGGGGAGCCGCCGCCTTTTTAACCGATGTTTCGGTTGCTTGTAGTCCGGTGAATGAAATTGCGTTGGGGAAGAGACTTTGAATTGAACGAGCTTCTCGCGCGGTTCCACTTAGAGGGGCGAAGAAAGTATCGGACAGGCTGCGCGTGCTTGTTATACTGCCGCGTCGGGCATTCCGGCTGAGATAGGCAGGCTCGGTACGAACTGCGGGCTTTACGGTCGTAAGCGGCTCGCCAAACATGGGGTCAGCGACAATGAGAGGGTTTCCGCCGCTATCCGCCAAATTTCGCTTGCGGAGCAGATCTCTGCCGCTGGTCAAATAGCTGATCGAATAGCTTTCAATCAAAAATCGGCCGTCTTCGTTTACCAACGCCTCGAACGGAATCAGATTCAACTGGCCGTCAGCAGAGATCAACAGATGGTCAGCATCACCGAGAGCGGTGCGGATGGGCTTCATCACAATCTCGTCGACCGTTCTTGCGGCCCGCTGAACGTCGCCGGCGGGACTGCTGAGCGTTTTTCTAAACTCAGTGATCGCGCTGTCTATCGGCTTAGCCTCGCCCAGGTCCCTCGCGGTGATCTCGCCCGACGACCGAATGACAAAAACGACGTAATGCGGATTCCCGAAAGCTTCAGGCCGGGCCTGGTCATCGATCGAAAACTCATATACCTTGCTGACGACCGGGCGATAAACGGCGAACTCTACAAGGGCAGCGTTCGGTGAAAGCACTTGCCGAATCGATGCTAAAGGTGATGATACGGCGGACTCAAAAAAACCATCGCTCCGACGGCTCATCTCCCTCTCCAGAGAGTCCCGCTTTGCCTCGAACTCCGCCAGCGTTTTTTGGTAATCAGCTTGGCTCAATTCCGGCGAACCTTTAAGCACAAATTCCGCGAGCTTCGACGTGGTTTCGGCAAGCTCATCAAGAAGCATCCGATCTTGCGAATTTAGACGCTGTCGCAGCGATCTCATGTTCCCGGACATTGCGTCAAGAACACGGCCCTTTCGCCTGAGAACGGACGTCAGGCCAAGTTCGGCAGCTGCTTTCGATTTCGCGTCAGCGTCAAAAATGAGGCTGAGTGTCTGATCTCCTATATACGCTAGAGTCCGGAAATAGTTGGCCTTGTCAAGTTCGGAACCCGCCGTCAGATTGAGCGCGATATTGTATTCGAATATCTCGTTTGCCCGGGCTTGTGCCTTCACCGCCTTATCAAAATCCTGCTTTATAGAATACAGGTTCGCCAGATTTGCAAAGGTGCCGCCCAGATCAGGGTGAAGTGCTCCCTGTACCTTTTCCTTAATTAGGATGGTGCGTTCGTACAATTCTTCGGCCTTGTCAAAGTCGCCTTTATTCTTCGCGATTATGGCCGATAGATTTAGAGGATATGTCGTAAGCGGATGCTCGGAACCAAGCGCATTTCCATATATTGTCAGCGCTCGGCTGCACGCGGCGTCAGCTTTTGCCACGTCGCCTGAACCGCTGTAAAGAACCGCCAAATTATAAAGCGTTTGTGCAATATCCGGATGATCGGCCGAGAGTTTTTTCTCCCGGATCGCCAAGGCCCGCAAATAAAATGGCTCAGCAGTGGGGACATCCGAATATTGATTCGCGAGATTGTTGAGGGCTGTTGCTACCTCCAAATCGTTCGGGCCAAGAGCCTTTGTCCTGATCTCCAGTACCTTTCGATAAAAATTTGCCGCTTTGGCTTCATCTCCGCGAAGGCGGACTACGCCGGCCAAATTATTCATAGCACTCGCGATCAGCAAATGGTCCGGCTCAAGCACCCGTTCGCGTATTTCGAGGGCCTTTTGAAACAAAGCTTCAGCCTTCGCATACTGTCCCTGTTCCTTGTAGGCAATTCCAAAATTATTGTATATCGGAGCGAGCGAAAAGTGTTCCGGCCCGAAGGCTTTTGACCTTATCTCGATCGTCCGAAGAAAGTAAGCCTCGGCCTTTTTCAGCCCCGACATGTCGCTATGAACATTAGCAAGAGTGAACACCGCAAGCCCGACATCGGGATGTTCGAGGCCTAGCTCTCGCTCCCTGGTCGCAAGAGCTCTCTCCGCGAGTGGCAATGCTTCAGCATATTTGTATTCTCGCCATAGTCGTGTGGCCTGGGCCATTAGAAGCCGCGATTCATAGAACGATCTTTCTTTTTCCGTTGACGGACGAGAATCGGTCCACGTGACCGAAAAACCGCCCGAGCGTGCGGCCCGTTGACGGGGTTCGATCAACAACCTGCAAATTCCAGTTTGTTCGCTGACAAATTCGACGTTTTCGTCGCCGTTGATTCGGGGGTCGGCATCGTATTCGACAATCACCTTTTCCTCAGCGTCCAACAGGCGTACGGAGACATCTACACCGCGTTGCTCAACCGACAATTTTACGTACTGTCCCGCCGGGCACGCCAGCAAAAATAACTGTTTCTGTCCGCCCGCGATCTGTCGCTGAACAGTCTGGTTTAAGGTTAATGCAGTAGGTTTGGAAGGGTCGGTCGGCTGATCTGTTTGCGCCATCGCTGTTGACCCGGCATACATCAATATCAAGCCGAGCAAAGCCAACCGGACATGAGTGCCTACAAGAGCTTTCATCGTACGAATCGGCACGACCAAGTCCATACATCTCCCTCCCGCATCATCTTAGGCGTTGATCTGGTTCCGTGATTATCGCACAACCCGAAAAGGATAGTCACCAATTATCTCCGGCTCGCCCGCTGTGCTTAGACCCGTAACGGTGATCGAGTAGATTGCAGATTTGAGAGACTTTGCGGGAATGCTCAAGTTAACCGAACGGACTCCGCCGGTTCTCGCCGTACTTAATCTTCCGCTTCGCCATACAACACGGCCACCCCCAACTTCTTTGAGTTCAGCCGTGTAAGCCTTGAAATCGCCGGATTCAAGTTCTAATCGTACGACCGCTCTGTCGGTGGCGGCCGGAATTGACAGGCTCGGCATATTTGTTCCGCGAAGCGGCGGAGACAGGACAAAACTGGCTATGAGCGGTTTTGACTGCTGCGGAGTCGGTGGCTTAGGGGTTGGTGTCGGCACCGGAGTGGGGCCGGGCCGTTGATTTTCATTTGCTGGAACTTCAACAACTTCGGTTCGAGGTGAGGGCTGAACAACGGGTTCAATGCGATTTACGCTGATGTTAGAAACGACCTCGTTACCTTTGAGGCCGCCGTTCAGGTTTCTGAGGATCAGCCATCCGCCAAAAGCCACGATGACAAAAGCCGCTGCTGCCATCGCAAATCGAAACGCCGGTTGTGCTCCACCGAAAATTCCGAGCGATGAGAAGAAGCCGGCGATTTTGCTGGTTGCTCCAGCCTTCGAACTATCAAAAGCCAAGCCTTCGGCGCTCAACGTTTTTGCCGCGAAGTCTTGGAATGCCCGTGCTAATTTCACCTTTTCGCGTCTCAACGGCGAGATTAGATAATGAGATTCGAATCTGCCGGATTCGGCTTCGCTCAAATCACCGTTCACATAACGGTCAACGATGTCGTTCTCTATCGAACCGACGCGTTCAAAAAATTCTGCATCGGCGATGGCCAGTTCATCGAGCCGTTCTGCTTGTTCGTCCGATAAATCGCCCAGAATGTAAAGGGCGATCATCTCGTCATTTATACTATTGTTGTTCATGGTGTCGCGGAACCGTGCAAGCCTTCCACACTCACATTAGACAAAATCGCAAAAACATTTCACCTGCCGGTGTAACAAAGCCGGACACAGGTCTCCAGCTCATCGCGAATACGAAACGCACGAATGCTCAAGGCATTGAGCGAGATGCCGAGATTTGCCGCGATCGACCTCCGGTTCTCGATCTTTACGCGTTCTTCGCCGACATAATACCGGAATATGAGATCGCGGTTTTTTGTTTCCAATTCGCCGCTGCATTTATCGAGGCAGATCAGCATTTTTTCCTTTTCATCGCGCTCGTCCTGTTCGCCCGCCGCGGCAATTCTGAGTTCGTCGGGCCGCGACAATTCATCTATCGGATCGCTTTTCGTGTCTTTCGAGCGCAAACTCTCCATGAATACGAATCTGGCGACCGTATAGCAATATTTTGCCGGCGTTTCGGTTTCGATCATCTTTTCTTCTTCAAGCCGACGTGCAACCCGATCCAGTGTCTCGTCCGCCAAATCATCCGGATTTCGGCAGTTCTTACGGTCGAAATACGCAACGAGGCGACGACGCATTTCCATATAGGATTGCCCGCCGGAATCGGTGCCGTCGTCAAGCCAACGCAGAAATCTTTTCCATGCATCCGCGGTAAGCGACCACGAAGACTTTAGTCCAGTTTTGACTTGCGAATCATTCATTGCCGCAACCGAGGGATCAATAATTAAGTATTGCTATTATTGACTGTTTGCGGCCCATTGACAAGAAAGTTAGTGTTTATCGATGCAGGTTGCAAAAGTCGGTTGGGGCGGTTCGCTGGGCAAACGCGCGCGGTTCGCGGCCCGGACAGTTTGTTGTAGCACGCAGTCCCGAGATCGGGCATACGACAACCGTCACCAGATCTCTTGCCTCAGGCGGCTTATATCGATTTCGGGAAGACGAATTGTTGCCGTTTGCGGGTTCCTCCAACAGTTCCTGCCATGTGCCGGTTACCGGTGTTGAGCTGGGGCTAGGCTTTGGCTCATCGGTCTGATCGCCCGATTCAAACCCGTCGTCGTCAATTGGGAGCATTGTCTTGTTGGGGACGGTTCCCCCGACAAAAAGCTCGGTCCGTCGAAACTCGGGGGGAACATCGGTGACGAATACCTCGATTGGCGGCGGCGGTTCATCGGTTTCCCAAAGAGCCGCATCCGGATCGTCGCTTTTCGGTTTCGGAGTAGGCGTCGGAGTTGGAGTTGCGGATGGCGCTTCAACGGCGTCAAGCTCGCGGATAAGCGAACCGTTGCGAATATCTATCTCGGCTTTTCTTACCGTCGCCGGCATCTGCCAGTCGCCGTTCCATTCGGGGTGGATTTTCAAAGCGGCTTGAATGAAATCGGCCCAGATCGGCATTGCCGAATCCGAACCCTTCATTCCAAGATCGTCACCGTCATCGAAGCCTACATACACGACACAAACTATCTCCGGCGTGAACCCTGCAAACCAACCGTCGCGTGACGTGCCCGTTTTGCCCGCAAATGCCGTTTTGCCGGGGACGTTCCTGAATCCCCAAGCCTGTGCCTGAGCCGCCGTTCCACGGTTGATAACATCCTTCATTATGTCGTCAGCGATGTAGGCGACATCTGAACGCAATATATTTTTCCGGTCGGGTATTGGAGAAGATACCGTTTTCCCGTCGCCAGCCGTGACCTTTGTTATCGGCATCGGGAGTACGCGGTCTCCCAGATTGGCGAACATCGTGTAGGCCGTCGCGACCTGCAGCGGCGTGGCTTCCGCCGTGCCGAGAGCCATCGACGGATATGCTTTTTCGACCTTCGGAAAACCGGCCTTGTTGGCAAAATTCATCACCTTACCAATGTTTACTTGCATGCCGAGGTCAACGGTAATTACGTTCTTGCTCTTTACGAGCGCGTCGCGCAGCGTCGTTTCTTTTTCCGAAAACGTATCGCCGTAATTATTCGGCGCATAGCTGTCCCGCCCGAAGGTAAATATTTTCTTCTCGTCTTTGAACACGGTTGCCGCAGTGAACACCCGCGAACCGTCGTATGCAGAATTCAAAGCCGCCGCGTAGACAAAAGGTTTGAAAACTGAGCCGGGCTGTCGCATCGCCATCGTCGCGCGATTAAACTGGTTTTCCAGATAATCCCGTCCCCCGACCATCGCAACTATCTCGCCTGTCTTCGGACGAATTGCCACAAGCGATGCGTTCAAATTTCCCTTTGGTTTCTTGGGGAAATATTTATCGAGTTTGTTCAGCCGCGCGATCACCGTGTTGTAAGCAAGCTTCTGCAGGTCTGGATCGATCGAGGTATAAACCCGCAGGTGCTGCAAAGCCTCAGGATCAGACACTACATTTGGCAGTTCTTCTATGGCGTATTGCGAAAAATAGGGCATTCCCTCCAGGTCGGTCGAGCGGGAAACCTGCCGAAGCTCGATGGGAACAGGCTGAGATTGCGAATATTGTTGGTCCGAGATTTCTCCTGCTTCGAGCATCGACTCAAGCACCTGATTGCGACGTTCCTTCACTTTGTCGGGATGCTTATACGGATTGTAACGGTTCGGACTGCGGATAATTCCGGCAATAAAGGCGGCCTCCGGCAACGTCAACTGCGAAACGTCCTTACCGAAATATGCGTTAGAGGCCTCGCCGACGCCGTAGATGGAAACACCAGACTGCTGTCCAAGATAGATCTGGTTTGCGTAAAGCGTAAAAATTTCCTGCTTTGTCAGCCGCGTTTCGAGGATGACCGACATATAAGCCTCGGTTACTTTGCGTTCAAGCGTCGGAGCATTGGTCAAGAGCAGGTTCTTTACAAGCTGTTGGGTAATCGACGAACCGCCCTGATTTGAAAGCGGCGTGTTTTCTTCCGCTTCGTAACGCCGCCAAAGGGCACGGGCGATCCCGCGAAAATTCACCCCGTAATGCTCAAAAAAGGCGCGGTCTTCAGTTACGGTAATTGCTTTGATTAAGTGGGCTGGAAGATCGTTGAAAGTTATCGTCTTTCGCCGGCCGTCGCCTTCGGCTGCGATCGTGCTAAGCTGCTTCGGCTCCAACTGAGCTTTTGGAATTTCGTTGCCTGCGTCCGTGTCCAATATCTTCGAAACTGACTTTCCATCTTTACTGAATACAACCGACAATGACTGAAAAACCTTTGCTCCGTCGATTACGCCCGTAATTCCCGGCTCAATCAAAATTCCCTTTTCGTCAACACCGAAGCGGCTCCGCGATAGGTCAGCCTTACTATTTTTATCGATGTATCCGGCCGCTTTCAGGTAATCGATCAGTTCCTGTCGCGACATATTCTCCCCAGTTCTCAGTGTCTTCGGAGCAGAATATATACCTGCCGACGGCGTAAAAACCTCGCCGCTCAACAACCGGCGGTCGATACGGTCCGAGAAATCGAACCAGTAATAAGTAAGCGTCAAAAACGCCCCTAGCACACAAAAAAGAGCAATAGCCAATGTCCAGGGATTTACGAACCACCCAACAACGCGTCGAAACCGCGACGGCGGCGGGGCTTGATACGCCGAAACCCGCTTGGCCCGTACCCATCCCTTCGGCGGCATCTTTGACCGTGTGTTCTTAAATTTATTCTGGTCCGGCATTTCGTACTAACCAATCTGCGTGGATAAGTGAGGGTTTTGTTTTTGCGGGTTGCCCTGTAAAATTCTATATAGTTTTAGTAGTCGAGTCTAGCAAATAATATTAATGAAAATCCTTGTAACGGGCGGCAGCGGATATTTGGGGACACATGTCAGAAAGTTTTTCGGGGCAGACGACTTTTCGCGGCGCTCGAATCTGGATGTGTTGAAGATACACGACACGCAGATGGTCGAGGATTACGACATGGTAATCCATCTCGCGGCCCACCTTGATAAGGACCCAGACGCGGCCGAAGAGGTTTTTCTCACAAATGTCGAGGGAACGATCAACATTCTTCAGCAAATAAGAAAAGATGCGATATTCATTTTCGCGTCAACAAAAGACGTTTACGGCCGATTTGCCGATAATTACGCGGAAGTTCCCGAGACGTGTCAGACATTATATGGCGGGCAATCGGCTCTGGAATGGTCGAAACTTATTGCCGAAAGGTACGTCGAATATTATGCCAACAATAGAGGCTTCAGGTCGTGCATTTTCAGGTTGTCGACCATTTATGCACCTGCTAGCGACGGAAACGAGCCAAACTTCGTAGGGCATTACGCCGATGCGATCAATAAAGGAGAGCGGATACGCCTGCCCGGCGGCGGTGTTCCAATACGTGACCTGCTTCATGTCAACGACTTGTCCGCTGCATGTTCGGCCTTTGCGTCGTCGGTCATTCGACACGGATTGTATAATCTCGGCGGCGGACGCGAAAATTCGTTAAGCTTGAGCGATCTTGTCGCGAAACTCGAAGAGGTTTCGGGCCTGCAGGCAATCGTCGACACTGAAAATCCGGTTCCCGCACCGGTTCCTTTGAATTATGTGTCTGACCTGACGCTCGTTCGGCAGGAACTCGAATGGAAACCCCTTATCCAGTTGGAAGCTGGCCTTAAAAGTCTATTTGGATTGTAGAGTTATAGAGTGCATAGGGTTATCAGGTTCGTAGAGTTTGTTGAGTTGATGACGTAGAATCAAGCTGCGGACTCTATGAACTCTAAGAACTCCATAAACTCAATCGTCGTTCGCGGGACAAACTGGGTCGGCGATTCGATCATGACGATTCCGGCGCTTCGGGAGCTTTCGCGTATCTTCCCCGACGCGGAGATCGTTCTTCATACCCGAATCTGGGCCGAAGGAATTTTTAGGGACGCCGATTTTCTTGACCGCATAATTACTTTCGAGCCGAGCAAATGGAAGATAAAAGATGCGGTCGCTCAATCTGACCTCTTGCGTGAACAGCATTTTGATCTGGCGATCCTTCTGCCGAACTCGTTCGAATCGGCCTTCACTGCTCGGTTGGCAAGGATCCCGAAGCGCATCGGCTACAATAAAGATCTTCGGGGCTTGCTTTTGACCGACCCGGTCGCCGTACCTGAATGGAAGAATAAACGGCACGAAGCGTTCTATTTTCTAAACCTGATCGCCGAGGTTGAAAAACGTTTTGTCGGAACTAATATCGTAATGCAGGCCGAACCAGATTCGACCCTGCAAATTTCTGACGAGCGGAAGGCGGAGGCAAGAGCTATATTAACAGCGGCCGGAGTTGATCTCACCAAAAACGTCGTCGCACTTGGAACAGGTTCAACAAATTCGCGTGCAAAACGCTGGGGTGCCGACAGTTACGCGAAGCTGAACGATATGCTTCAGTCCGAACTGGGTGCTGATGTAATTCTCGTTGGCGCCGCGGATGAGACCGACGTGGCCGCAGAAGTTCAAACGTTGTCAAGAAAACCGTCGTTTGATCTAACCGGCAAAACCGGCCTTGCCGAAGCGGCGGCGATCCTGAGCGTCGTAGACCTTCTGGTTTCCAACGACATGGGCCTCGCCCACGTTGCTCCGGCGGTTGGAACAAAAACGGCGGTTATTTTTGGCCCGACGAATCCGGTTACCACGCAGCCGTTTTCCGGGAATGCGATGGTGGTAAGACATAATGTCGAATGCTCGCCGTGTATGCTCCGCGATTGCCCGATCGATCATCGCTGCATGACGCGGATTTCGGTCGATGAGGTCTTTAATGTTTGCCGGGACCTGCTGGCCCCTGAACAAAGCGAATGATGTCTCAAATAAATATCAGACCGGCGGTCTTTATTGATCGCGACGGAACGTTGATCGAAGAAGTGAATTTTCTTGCGCGCGTCCAGGATCTTGAGGTCTTTTCATTCACGCCAAAGGCGATTCGAATGTTGAAAGACCGGGGATTTTTGGTCATTGTGGTGACAAACCAGTCTGGAATCGGGCGGAACATTTATACCGAAACGGATATGCACGCCATTCACGCGCAGATTCAAAAAGAACTTGGCGACTCGATCGACGCGTTCTATTTCTGCCCGCACCTGCCGTGCGACGGATGTGAATGCAGAAAGCCCGGATTGGGAATGATCGAAGCCGCCCGACGCGATTTTGATATTGATATGACGAGGTCGTGGATGATTGGTGATAAGAAGATCGACGTAGAAACAGGTTTTAAGGCGGAAATTAAGACCGCAATGGTGCGAACCGGATACGGTAGCCAGCACGCAAACGACTTGGAAAGATCACCCGAAATTATTGCCGTCGATCTTCTCAATGCCGTCGAACTCCTGCTTTTGCATTAGTCGCCCTTCTTCTACTGTCGGCAGCATAACCGTAAATGTCGAGCCTTTATTTTCGCCTTCGCTCTCGGCCCGAACAGTCCCGCCGTGAATCTCAACCAGATTCCGGACGATCGCCAAACCGAGCCCTAATCCGCCATTTTTTGACGTATTCGTTGTGTCCTGTCGAAATCGCTCGAATACAAGCGGGAGGAATTCAGGGCTTATTCCCTTGCCGCTGTCCTTTATACTTGTTGTCACTCCTTCTTCGGCAAAACTCATCGAAACGGAGATCGGAGCACCATCAGGGCTGAACTTTATCGCATTTGTAAGTAAATTTGTAAAGATCTGCATCAGACGGCTGCGGTCGCCGCGTATCACATGAACAAGATCGGTTTTTTCAACTGTCAGGTCGATGTTCATGTGCTTCGCTTCTGCTATCGGACGTACGGTCTCAATAGAATTCGATACGATCTCAATAGGATCGATCTCGACAAGGTCAAGCTGCAATTTGCCTGAAATGACACGGGCCACATCTAGAAGATCTTCTATCAACCGGTTCTGAGTTTCAGAATTCTTGATGATCGTGGTCATCGCCTTTTTGGACTGTGTCTCATCAAGCGTTCCCCCGTTCATCAGCCGGGCCCAGCCAAGTATCGAATTCAAAGGCGTCCGCAATTCATGCGAAACCGTGGCCATGAATTCGTCCCGCAGCCGGTTGGCGATCTCAGCTTCCCTTCGCGCACTTTGCTCATTTAATAGGATAACCTCCCGTTCGCTTCCGATCTCCTGCAGCTTCTCGTTCGCTTCCTTCAACTCAACCGTTCGCTGCTCTATATTCTTTTCCAGGCCTTCGTTCGCCGCTATAAGGTCGTTCTGTGCGATCCGGCGCTTCTTGACCTCGGACAAAACGATGAGATTGGCCAAAGCGAGCGAGATAAGTCCGGCAATGCTGCTGCCGATCAAAATCCAAATAGTCCATGAAAGACTTTGATCCAAGGCCTGTTCTTTCTGCTGAAGCCAAAGAATCTCAATCTCCTTGATTCGGTCTGCCGACGCCCTGATCTGGTCTAGCAATACCTCTCCTTCCCCCCATGGCAATTCGGAATCGGCAACCTCCGGACCCCCGCTTTTGCGGAGATCGACTTTTGCATTCACTTTTTCGATGTATCCCGTTAGCAGTATCTCAAGTCGATCCGTCTCCTCAATAAGTTCGGGGTTTGACGCAGCTAATTGCCGAAGACGGGCTATATTCTGGGTTATTTTGGGCTTGGCGCGACTGAGGGGCTCAAGATATTTATCGACACCGAGAAGAATAAAACTGGTCATCGCCAGGTGTGCGTCTAAAGACAAGGCGGTTGTATCGTCCAGCTTTGTCAGAACTTCCTGTGTATGTTTCTCCCACTTGATTGCCTCTTTCACAGAGAAGGTATTTTGGTAAATGAAAAACCCGATCGCCGACAGAGTCAGGAAGACCAAGAAGAGTACAATAGGTAATTTTCGTTCGAATGTCAGAGACATTTAACAATTGCAGTTCGGCCGGTATTATGAGCCAATGCGCCCAAAGTCGTCGTCAAGCCTTTCTATGTCGTCCTCACCGAAATAGCTTCCGGTCTGTGTCTCGATAAATATCAGCGGGTCTGATGTATGGGGGTTCTCAACACGATGCGCCATTCCTGTCGCGATGTCAATGGCTTCACCTGTTTTGACTAGAATTTCCTCGCCGTTTAATGTTACTTTAGCAATGCCTTGAACGACGAACCAGTGTTCTGCCCTCTTTTGATGGCGCTGATAGCTAAGTCGTTTTCCCGGTAACACTTCTATCCGTTTGACTTTATAATTCTCGAGTTCGTCCAGGATCGTAAAACTACCCCACGGGCGCTCTTCGAATGTCGCTGCATTCTTTTCGTTATCGGTCATATCCATCTGGTTCCGGCCTGTTATGTTTAGTTTAAACGAAAAATATCGTTCAGCCAATTCAAGGCAGATGACTGTGCAGACATTGATACTTGGCCGGCTCGTCCTGATTTTTCTGCTGTTCGTCATAACCTGGTTTTGGTACAACCGACGGCTCGCGCTTTCGATCGATGATTTTCCGCAGAGCATTTTTCTCGGCTTTACTGTTTCTGTCGGCTTGACCATCGTCTATTTTCTCCTTCTGAGATTGAGCAAGCATCTCCGGTGGCAGATCCGAATGCAGTTTACCCTCGACGCCATCCTTATCACATGGCTCGTCTGGCGGACCGGCGATCTTTCGTCGCCGTTTATCGTTCTCTATATTGTTTTGATCAGCGTTTCAAGCGTGTTCCTGAAACCGCTAACAACGCTGGTTATGGCGTTTGTGTGCATCGGTCTCTTTACGGCTTTGACGATTCTGGCGGCACTCTCCGTGATCGAATCCACGGGAGCTGAATTAACACCGGCAAAGATCGCTCAGGGAATAAGTTTTCACGTTGTCGCGTTTCTCGTGGTCGGACTGCTTGCGGCGCGGCTTGCTGATCGCCGTTCCTCTGGCGATGAGTTGAAGGAAGCCACAAAGAATCTCGCGAATCTGCGTGCCCTGCACGAAAGGATCATTGAATCCATACGCTCGGGACTTATTACTACGGACCTTGAAGGAAATATCTACACGTTCAACGCCGCCGCCACCGAGATTACCGGCTTTCGTGCCGAAGAAATGGATGGACGCAAGATCTCGTCCCTGTTTGGCGATATCCGCCAGGAGATCGAACAGTCGCTCGGAGCCGTCAACGACGGAGAGCAGCTACCGCGTTTTGAAGCAAATCTGATGACGCCGGACGGGTTCGCCGTTCGCATCGGTTACAGCATCTCGCAGCTTTTCTCTGAGATCAACGAGGCGACCGGTTTGATCATAACTTTCCAGGACTTGACGGAGATACGTTCGATGGAGGAAAGCGTAAGGCGAAAGGAGAGGTTGGCCGCCGTCGGGCGGGTAGGTGCCGGGCTGGCCCATGAAATACGAAATCCTTTGGGAGCGATGCGTGGTGCGATCCAGGTGCTCGAATCGAACACTCCGAAGGAATCGATCCAGGCCGATTTAATGGGAATAATCCTTCGTGAATCCGACCGGCTTAACAGCATAATTACGAATTTCCTTAGTTATGCGCGTCCTGCGGTTGGAAAATTCTCCGAGATCGACGTGTGCGAGGCAATACGCGACACAATCAAACTCCTGCGGCACAGCCCGGACATAAAGGACGGCCACGAGCTCGAAGGCTTGCTGCCGCAGCAGCCGGTGTTTATATCGGCCGATGCGACGCAATTGAAGCAGATATTTTGGAACCTTGCGCGGAACGCGATACAGGCGATGCCAGACGGCGGCAAGCTTTCGATAAAACTGGAACCTATCTCGAACAACCGCATTCGAATAGTGTTTGAAGATTCCGGGACCGGCATGTCACCCGAAGCTGTCGAACAATTGTTTGAGCCATTTTCAAACTCGACATCCGGCGGAACGGGCCTTGGCCTTTCGATTGTTTATCAGATCATCCGCGATCATAACGGAACGATCAATGTCCGGAGCATCGAGGGCGAAGGAAGCGTAATTACGGTCGAGCTCCCGTCGGAAAATCGACGATCAACCATATCCGACGATATCGAAGATTCGGTTGCGCCCAATCGATTGAAGGGCCTTTTGAACGTGAAAAAAGAAGAATCAAATGTTTCCTCTTGAATTATTAGCCGCTAATTTGTGAGAATAGAGGTGCGGATTTACTTTTACTTCGATAATCCGCATCCTTTCAACCGTTAAAATCAATTCCCAATGTCAAACATTCTCATCGTTGATGACGAACAAAGCTACAGGCAGCTTCTAAGCCTTGTATTCGACGGCGACGGTCACACAATGCGCACGGCCACAAACGGACGCGAAGCATTGCTGATGCTGCAGGACGAGCCTGCCGACCTTATCATTTCGGATGTAAAAATGCCCGACATGGACGGCATCGAGATGCTGCGCGCCGTTCGCGAAACGCTTCCCGACCTCGGCGTGATCCTGATGACGGCGTTTGCGTCTGTAGAAACTGCGCGAGAGGCCTTTAAGCTCGGGGCCGACGATTTTATCCAGAAGCCGTTCGATGTCGAGGAATTAAAACTGATCGTCAGGAAGACGCTTGAGAAACAGGCGTTGATCGACGAGAACCGTGCATTTAAACGCGCGCAGCGTGAACGCGGCAGCGTCAAGAATATCGTAGGTAATTCCGGCAAAATGCACGCCATCTTTCAGATGATCGAAACCGTTGCCGAAGTTCAGTCTACGGTTTTGATCACCGGCGAAAGCGGCACCGGCAAGGAACTTGTTGCCCGTGCTATCCACGACTTAAGCGCCCGGGCTGAAAAGCCGTTTATCTCGATAAACTGCGGTGCATTTACCGAAACGCTTCTCGAATCCGAGCTGTTCGGATATATAAAAGGCTCTTTCACCGGAGCGAATACCAATCGCAAAGGCCTTTTTGAGGCGGCCCACAAAGGTACGATCTTTTTGGACGAGATCGGCGAAATGTCCCCGGCTATGCAGGTCAAACTGCTTCGCGTCCTTCAGGAACGGAAGGTTCGCCCAGTCGGAGCGCACGAAGAGATCGTTATAGATGCACGAGTTATCGCGGCCACAAACCGAGATCTGAAGCAAATGTCGCTGGAAAGCACATTCCGGGAAGACTTGTTTTACCGCATCTCAGTTATTCCGATACACCTACCGCCGCTTCGCGACCGCAGTGAAGATATTTCCGAGCTCGTAACACACTTTATAGGTAAATTTTGTGATCAGTCCGGCCGTAAACTCGGGATAACGCCGAAAGCGATGCAGCTTCTGGAAAACTATATGTGGGGCGGCAATGTCCGCGAACTCGAACACACTATCGAACGCGCCGTTGCCCTTGAGCGAACAGAAGAGATCCAGCCTGAACGCCTGCCTGATCACATTACCAATTACAACCCCGAACGCATAAAAGCAGAATTCGAACTGCCGGACGACGGCCTGAATCTGACCGCCCACCTTGAAAACCTCGAAAAAACCTACGTTATAGAAGCCCTGCGGATGACCGCCGGAAACCAGACCAAAGCCGCCGACCTCCTCCAAATGCAGGTCCGTTCGCTACGCCATCTTTTAGACAAGCACAGCATTAGAAACTTGTCGGCGCAAATGAGGTCGGGGGAATAGTCTGGAGTCTGGAGCCTTGAGCCCGGAAAGAGAGACTGTCTAACGGCGCAGTTTCTGACCGAGAGCGTGCGTCATTCGGCAAATCTCTTCCAATCTTGCATATAGCTCCGCGAAATCGGCTTGGTTAATGTAATTCAGGTCGAGAGCCGCATACAAGTGAGATTGGACTTCATAAGTAGAGCCGTGAGCGATGTTTAGAAAGTTCGCGAATTCCTTGTCCGAACGTCTGCCAAAACCTTCCGCAATATTCGCCATGATCGACGTAGATGCACGTCGAATCTGACTTCGTAAATCGAAGTCCTTTGAAAAGGTTCCTCGGGTGGTAACTCCATGTATAAGCTTATTGGTCTCTCGGGCCTTTTGCCAAGCGATAATATCTTCAAACCTTCTAAATCCTGCCATTTTGCGTTCTCGCAGCCTCCGTGTGACGTAAATCAGACCGATGACAATATTTGTCAGAGCTAGTTTAACAAAAACTGTAATTTTTTAACCTCGACTTTACAAAATTGTCAAGTTATTTTGCACCGTCCGAATCGACGAGAGGAACACTAAGCCTCATATTTACTTCACTTCCAGCTCCAGACTCTAGACTCCATACTCCAGACTTTTCTTTGGCACGCGGCTTGTAATAGCCATAGCAGCCTGGGAAAGGTAGAAAGACATAAAATTACTTTAGGAGCTTGTGAATTAGAAATGAAAAATCAAAAAGGTTTCTCCCTTATCGAACTTTTGATCGTCGTTGTTATCATCGGCATTATCGCCGCAATCGCTATCCCGAATCTCCTTGCTGCACGTCGTTCAGCTAATGAAGGTTCAGCAATCGCTTCGCTTCGCACACTGCACGGAGCACAAATGACGTATGCCTCGACGAAAGGCAATAACGATTTTGCCGGTGCTATTGGCGGCGCGGGAACGCCGGCTGCCTTGGCTGAATTGGGTCCGGATTTTGGCGGAGTAAATAATGGTCCGGCGCTTATTGATGGTGTGCTGGATTCAGGAACTAAAAGTGGATATCAGTTTGTTGGAGGAAGACAAGCAGCAACAGTTGGCGTAGGTGCAGTACCCGCTACGTTCTTCTTTGCCGCCAATCCGTCCGCACCTGCAGGTTTAACGCAAACTGGCACACGCCGATTTGGTATAGCTACTGACGGTGTTGTCAAAGCTGAATCTGACGCAGCAACATTGGCAACGGTTTACGACGTTGTAACTGTTGCAGCGGCACCGCCTTTGAGCAACTAACTTTATAACATTAACTTTAAGATTGCGGGAGACAAAGAAATTTGTCTCCCGCTTTTTCTATTTTGTGATCACAATCCAGTCAAAACCGTCTTCAACTAGAAATTGAAAAATGCTATAATTCTCGCGGCACTTCTTGTCGCATTCTATTCGTTTTATAATCAGTTAACCGTCAATGGAAGCTATCCATCCGTTTCGCAGAATCCTGGTCATTTCCAAGAACACATTTCGCGAGGCGGTTAGGGATCGTATTCTCTACAACCTCGTTGTTTTCGTTCTCCTTATAACGGCAAGCGCGGTCGTGCTTGGTGAACTCACGTTTGGCCAGGAAGCACGGACCATCGTCAATATTGGCCTTAATGCAATGCTGCTTTTTGGGGCGTTCATATCAATATTCGTCGGCGTCAGCCTGGTTTCAAAGGAGATAGAAAAGCGGACCGTTTACGCGATATTTTCCAAACCGGTGAAACGGTCCGAATTTGTGATTGGAAAGTATCTTGGCTTGTGTCTTACGCTGCTGGTCAACGTGGCAGTGATGGCCGTGGGTGTTTCGCTCGCCTTGCTGTATGTTGGCGGCGGCTCGATGGCCGGTTCGATCTGGGGAGCCATTTTCTTGATATTCCTGGAATTGACCATCATCACTGCTGTGGCAATTCTCTTTTCGTCATTCTCATCACCATCGCTTTCGGCACTGCTTACATTTTTGGTTTTCATCATCGGGCATATGAGTGCCTCGCTGCGTGACCTGGCAGCGGCAATGGGCTCCAGATTTGCTTCCATAATTTTTGACGGAGTTTACTATCTGCTCCCAAACCTTTCCCACTACAGCTTCCGAACGGAGGCAGCGAATGGGTTGACGCCTTCCGGTTCGATGATCGGTGGTGCGGTTTTGTACGCTGTAGCATATGTCGCGATAGTTTTGACCGTTTCTATCCTGATATTCTCCAGGCGGAACTTTAAGTAAATTATGAAGACCCTCACTCATCATTTTATTCTCCCCGCTGTTGTGATCGTTCTGGGCTTCAGCGCCATTTATGTTCTTAGCAACTATTTAGAGAAGAATCGCGTAGTCCTGCCGGAAAATTATGACGATACCGACCTCGCGTTCGAAGGCAGAAGGCTAAAAGGCTTCGCTCTCGGAGCCGAAGGGCTGCTCGCCGATTGGTACTGGATCAAGTCTCTGCAGTATTTAGGCGATAAGTTTGTAAAAAGCGAGATGGAGTCGATAAATATTGAGGATTTAAGGAATTTTAATCCGCGGCTTCTTTACCCATACCTGGACAACGCAACCGATCTTGATCCCCGTTTTATGGTGCCTTATTCGTACGGCGCCGTCGTCCTTCCCGCCATAGATCCGGAAAAAGCGATCGCGTTGGCGGAAAAAGGTATTGCTAACAATCCGGAACAATGGCGTTTACACCAACACCTTGGTTATATATATTGGCGACTGAAGAATTATGAAAAAGCCGCTGAAGTGTACGAAAAAGGCTCGCGTATCACCGGTTCCGGAGATTTTATGAAAATGATGGCGGCTGCAATGAAAATCCAGGCTGGCAGTCGTGAAACCGCACGCGCAATGTACCAGCAGATGTTCGACGAAGCGACCGATCCGCAAACGCGCGGAAATGCGCAATTTCGGTTAATGGAACTCAATTCACTGGACGAACGGGATGCCATCCGTTCGGCTCTCGAGCAGTCAAAGGAGAATAGCGGACGCTGCCCGCAATCTCTTCAAGAGATTCTTCCCCTCTTGCGAAGCGTCAAGCTTGCGGGCGGACACAATTTCAAAATTGATAACGCCAACAACCTCGTCGATCCTTCGGGTGCTCCGTACCTCCTGGACCAGCAGATATGTGATGTAAAACTCGACCCGGAACGCACCAAACTGCCGCAATCTTAAAACAATGGAACCAATAGTTGAAATAAACAATTTGACGAAGGATTACGAAACCGGCTTTTGGCGAAAAAGGAACGTGCGGGCTCTCGACGATCTCACGCTATCTGTTGAAAGCGGACAGATCTTCGGTTTTCTCGGCGGAAACGGAGCTGGTAAAACCACTACGATCAAAATCCTGATGAGCTTGCTTTTCGCGACCTCGGGCTCGGCGAAGATACTTGGGCACGACATTTCCGATATAAAAATGCATCAAGAGATCGGATATTGTCCCGAGAACCCTTATTTCTACGATTATCTTACAGCCTCCGAACTCATGAACTATTTCGGTGAAATTCTAGGCATTGACAGCAGAAAACGAAAGGACAAGACAGCCGATTTGTTAACAAGAGTGGGACTCGCGGAAAGGGATTGGAACAAGCAGCTTCGAAAATTCTCAAAAGGTATGCTCCAGCGTGTCGGTCTCGCCCAGTCGCTGATTAACGATCCAAAAATCGTCTTTCTCGACGAGCCGATGAGCGGCCTCGACCCAATGGGCCGCCGCGAAATACGCGAATTGATCGCCGGTCTTCGGGAAAGCGGAACGACTGTTTTTATGTCCACGCACATTCTTTCCGATGTTGAGGCATTATGCGATCAGGTGGCAATTCTCCGAAGGGGGAAACTCGCGGCCACAGGAAAGCTCGATGACCTTCTTGCAAGCGATGGAGGACAAATGACTTTTGAAGTTAACGCTGCAGGCGTTTCCACCGACGAAATCGACTCCAATGTTGGCCGGATCACCGCGAAGGCAAGCGGTTTAACTATTGAGGTGAACAGCGAAACGGAAATTGACGCCGCGATCAGATCGATACGGGCCGCCGGCGGGCACCTGCTTTCAGTCCAGCCGGTAAGGCAATCTCTGGAAGAATTGTTTGTAGAAAAAACAACCTGAGAACCAATCGAAAACGGAAAATTGGGAAATTCAAAACCAGGGTGTGTTAGGGTCTTCCATTTTCCACTTTCAATTTTCCACTCTAAGCCCGGTCACCTGCCATCGGATGTTTGCCCGGTCGTCCTTTTTGCTGAATCCGTCCAGGCTAAGCGTGACCGGTACGATCTCGCCCGGCTCAATCCTTTCCATTTGCCCCGGCACCACAAGCACGCGTTTTTCCTTTACAACCGCGTCTGCTTGATCGACCACCGCAACATTGACCTCAAGAGCGTTTATCGCTTTCGTGCCCTTATTCCTTATCTTCCCAACAATAAACATCGATATCGCTCCAAACCCGTTGGGCGATTGTACCGTTCTGTCGTCGGTTACAATGACGATGTCTTTGGTGACCGCCGCAAATTCGAGTGAGCCGTCCCGGTACAGGCTTTCGAGGATCTTCGCCTTTTGATCGTCAACCGAAGGCCGAAACGACATCAGCCAAATGGCGGCGGCGATCGCGATCACACCGACGGAAATCCCAATAACAAATCCTTTATTCAAGCCTTTCTTTTCTTCTTTTTCGCCGAGAAATGATTCCATGGTTCGCATTTACAACTGTTAGACAACACTTTTCGCAATAAGTTCCAATAGGTTATCATTTTAGGTATCGAAGCTAAAACGTCTAAACTTCCGGAATTTCAGTTTGTTGAGGTCGCTTTGCCGCTGCCACTTCGACGAACGTTTACCTATCGCATCCCCGTTGGTTTTCGGGATGAGATAAGGCCGGGTTCACGTCTTTTGGTGCAGTTCGGCAAGCGTAGCCTGACCGGATATGCGGTCGCGTTCAGTGAAGATCTCGACCCCGAGCTTGGCATCGACGAATCCGGCGTTAAGGACGCCGCGGAATTGCTCGATGACACGCCGCTTCTCACCCAAGAAATTTTAAGGCTCACTCAATGGGTCGCCGATTATTACGCGTCGTCGTGGGGCGAGATACTCAAGGCTTCCCTGCCGGCCGGAATAAACACCGCGTCGGAAAAGATCTTCTCGATAACCGAAGACGGGCGGAATCATCTCGCAAATAACTCAACAAAGCGAGGCGTACGAACAGACATCCTTGCCTATCTTACCGAACTTGGTGACACGCCGCAGCGTGCTTTAGAAAAGCTTTTCGGCGAATCGCGAACAAAACGGGTGCTGAATGAGTTACTTGCTTCGGGCATGGTTGACAGCCGGGTCCGCAGCATTTCGGTAAAGGTCAAAGCCAAATTGCGGAAGGCAGTTCGTATGCTTCCGATCGACCCCGACGACTCGCAAAAACCGTTAACCGGTGCGCAGGAAAGGATCGTGCAGACGCTCGCTGACAACAAAAGCGAGATGATGTTTCTCGACCTGCTCGAAAAAGCGAATGCCGGAGCATCGTCGATAAATACGCTGGCCAAGCGCGGGAAACTTGAAGTTTTTGCAACCGAAGTCCTGCGCGATCCGCTTGCGAACACTGAGTTTCCCGCTTTGCAGGACCTGAAGCTGAACGCGGAACAAGGCTTTGCCCTCGATGAGATTGTCAAAGGCCTGGAAAGCGACGGATATAAAGCATTTCTGCTGCATGGCATTACCGGCAGCGGCAAGACCGAAGTCTATATTCGGGCGATGCGACACGCTCTCGATCATGGCCGTTCCGCATTGATGCTGGTGCCTGAGATCGCCCTGACGCCTATTTTTTCGCGGCGGCTCCGAGCGATATTTAGCGATCAGGTCGCGATTCTTCACTCCAACTTATCACCCGGCGAGCGCTTCGACGAATGGCGGCGGATCCGCGGCGGAGACGCCCGCATCGCCATCGGAACGCGTTCGGCAGTGTTTGCTCCACTGCAGAAACTTGGCCTGGTGATCGTCGACGAAGAACACGATGCGTCGTACCGACAGCACGACGCTCCCTTCTATAACGCCCGCGACGCGGCAGTAATGCGTGCGAATCTCGCCGGTGCCGCTATCGTGCTTGGTTCGGCGACACCGTCCCTCGAATCGTTTCAAAACGCACGGGGCGGAAAGTATCAGTATCTCCAACTGCAAAACCGCATCGAGAACCGGCCGCTTGCAAAAGCCGAGCTTATCGACATGCGCGAGGTTTTTCGGCAGACGGGTAAGGATGTGACGTTGTCGCCGCAACTGATAGCCGCAATCGAGGAAACCCACGCAAAAGGCGAACAGTCGATCATTTTGCTGAATCGACGCGGATTTTCGCAATTTGTTCTCTGCCGCACATGCGGCGAAAGCCTCCGATGCAAAAATTGCGACATCACGCTGACCTATCACAAACGCGATTCGAAACTCGTTTGCCACTATTGCAGCCACCGAGTCGGCGTCCCCCAAAAATGCCCGTTTTGTCAGAGCGATTTTCTCTATTTCATCGGCCAGGGCACCGAGCAGCTTGAAACAATGCTCGATAAGCGATTTCCAGATTTGCGGATCGCCCGTATCGACCGCGACACGATGACGAAACGCGGCGAGATGGCGAAGACGCTGTTAGCATTTGATCGCCATGAAACTGACATGCTCGTCGGAACGCAGATGATCGCCAAAGGCCACGATTTTCACAATGTAACGCTGGTCGGCGTGATCTCGGTCGATACCGGCCTTGGCCTTCCCGATTTCCGTTCAGCCGAGCGGACATTTCAGCTAATTACACAAGTGGCGGGACGTGCCGGACGTGGAAATTTACAGGGACGCGTGTTGATACAAACTTACTACCCGGAACACTACGCACTTCGCCATGCGGTGAAACAGGATTTCGAAGGCTTTTTTACCGAAGAGATAAAGTATCGTGAGCGTTTGAACTATCCTCCGTTCGTCGCACTAGCCTCAATCTTGATAAAGCACGCCGATCTAGATGTCGCGTCCAAAAATGCTCAGATTTTGAAGGATTGTCTCGACGCCGCGAACAAAGATAGGGCGTGCCGCGTTCTTGGCGTCGCTTCCGCGTCATTGTCGCGGCTGAAGGGCGAATATCGGCTGCAAATACTTGTGAAATCGGCCAACCGCCGCAAACTTCGCGAAGTGCTGGATATCGCGAACGACGAAGCCGAACACCGAGGCTGTGACATGCGGATAATTCAGGTTGAGATTGACCCAGTCAATCTAATGTAAAAAGGCGACACACACCGATCTAAGTGTGTCCCGCCTTCTTAAAAAAAAGATCGAATCTTAGTTTACGGCCTTCGAAGTGAACTCAGCTTGCTTGAATTTGATCTGCGCATATATTTCGGCTACGGAGATCTTGCAGTTGACCGAATCCAGCGAGACCACATCGTCACGCTCATTATAGATGCGATAGATCCACTGTTTTGCGTTCTGCCGCGCGTAATGCTCGACACGCATTTCGTCTTCCTTCAGCAACAGGCATTCGCGAATGCTCTCCATTTCGAGAAAATTCTCAAGTTTCTTGGTTTTATCCGACGAATTCGTCTGGCTCGAGAATATTTCGACCACAACCGTCGGGTTCAGAAGCATATCGTAGTTATTGTCAGAAAACTTCGGTTCGCCGTTGACGATCACGATATCCGGGTAGCAGATAAAATTGCTGGCCAATTTCACGCGCATGTTGCTGATATAAATCTCGCATTTGTGCCCGTGCATCTTGCTGCCGACGGCGATCGCCGTATTGGCCACAATTAGATTATGCCAGCGGTTCGAACCCGAGCGGGCAAGCATTTTGCCGTTGAGATACTCATTCTTGGTAGCGCTTGTCCGTTCGAAACCAATGTAATCTTCAACTGAACTCCGTTTGGGCGATTGATCAAGGCCTTTCTCATTCATACAACTGATACTCCTGGAATATTAATTTCGTGGATAGGGGCGAGTGGGTAAAATGGGACGCTTTGCTTGGGTAGCGTTCTCTGCTAAAAATAGTGTTACACATCGACGCCTATTTTTTCAAGAGTATTTATATGAAACTTTCCGAACTAGCCGAGAGAACATTTTCCGAAATTGCACACGGATCACCCGATCTTGAGATAAAGGCTGCGGCCGGGCTGGACATCGCAGCCGACGGCGACGTGACATTTCTGGCGAATCCGAAATACACGCCGCTGATCGCGACCACCCAGGCAAGTGCGATCTTTCTTGGCGAAACCGCTGAAATTGACCGTGCGGACCTCGCCGTTCTTCGATCAAAAGATCCGTATCTTGCGTACACGCGGACCCTTAGGATATTTCATCCGCTCCGTCCATTAACGCCTTTCCTTCACGCATCTGCAATTATCGACGAAGCCGCTGTTATATCTCCGGAAACGGAAATTCACGCTAATGTTGTTATAGGAAAAGATTGCATGGTGGAAGCAGGTGTCACGATCTTCCCGAACGCAACCATCTACGACGGCTCGACGATCGGAAAAAATACGATCATTCATTCCGGTGTTTCGATTCGTGAAAACAGCGTCATCGGCGAAAACTGTATTATTCACAACAACTCAACCATCGGTTGCGACGGCTTTGGTTACGCCAAGGACGAAGAGAAGCGTTGGCTGAAAATTCCGCAAACGGGGCGGGTCGTGCTCGAAGACGACGTGGAGATCGGGGCGAACACCGCTATCGACTGCGCTTCGGTCGGCGAAACGCGCATAAAACGTGGTGCGAAGATAGATAATCTCGTCCAGATCGGACATTCCTGCACGGTCGATGAAGATGCATTGATCTGTTCGCAAACCGGTCTTGCGGGAAGCTCGTTCATCGGCAAACGCGTAATTCTGGCTGGGCAGGTCGGCATCGCGGGGCATCTGAAGGTCGGGGATGACGCGGTTGTCACAGCAAAATCGGCGACTTCGCACGATGTGGAACGCGGCAAGGTAATTTCGGGAATTCCGGCCTTCGATAATCGCGAATGGCTCCGCTCGACCGCCGCTTACCGCAAACTAGGCGAAATGGCCCGGCGGCTGCGAGCATTGGAAAGGAAGGAATAATAGCGGGCACATCGGTGATTTAGATTTTCGGGCGGAATTCTGCCATTATTAGACTATTCGAGGTGTAATTTATGAAACCGGAAACACAAAAAGAATTATCCGAAAGCGGCTATGACATCAGCCCGATCTCTGCTGAAACGCTCGACCGCCTTGCGCAGGACCTGACCGAAGAAGAAAGTCGCGTCTTGCTTCACCACGGCACCGAGGCCCCGTTCTGCGGCACGCTGCTCGACAACAAAGAGGAAGGTACGTATGCATGCCGACTCTGTGGCCTGCCGTTGTTCACGTCGAAATATAAGTTCGAATCCGGCACCGGCTGGCCATCGTTTTATGCACCGTTCGATAAAGATCACCTAAGAAATATCGAAGACTCCAGCTACGGGATGCGTCGGGTCGAAATCCGCTGTGCCCGTTGCGACGGCCATCAGGGACACGTATTCCCCGACGGCCCGCCGCCAACCGGCCAACGCTATTGCCTTAACTCGGCGTCGCTCGAGTTTTTCCATGACGGCGAGGAAATTCCACAAAAATCTTGAACGATCCTACTCAGGATCGTTCGGATTATTAAACAAAACCCCAAGTTTGATGCTGCCCTGTCCGTATTGCGGAAAGTTCGGATGGGTCCGGTCTCCCGGATCGAGATTCGACGCCGTGTCGTCTGGAGGAAACAGGATCAGCGAATTAAGAAATTCGAGTATGTCCTTCTGTTTATTACGAGATATTCTTGCTGCAAAGTTATCTCGCGCCGATTGAGCGTCACCGCCGTGCCGCAAGATTACGTCAGTGAGGTGCATGCTGCGGCCGTCATGGCCATAGGGGCCGGTAGAACCAACTCCCCATAGCGGCGTCGTTAAAAATAGGGTTTGATAGGTGCCATCGTAGTTGCGTTCATAAAACTTGGGTCCGAGATCATGACGTTTGAAGTCGGTAAAGATGTTTCTGACTAAAAAACGCCCGCCACTTGGCCGTTTCAAAGCCGGATGGCCGCTGTTGTCCGGAACAAGGCTAAAGAGAGGTGCGGCCGTGGCGAACAAACTATTAAAGTTGCCGTTCAACGGGTCGTACACCGTCTCAACATCGGCGACTCGCCTGTCGCGGTTGACCTGTAGATCGGGGATATGGCACTGGGCGCATCCAATCTCTCTAAATGTTTCAAGGCCTTTTCGCGTCCCCTGTGATTGCTCGTGGGTGGCGGCCTTGAAGTAATTCAAGAGGTAAAACTCCATGTGATCGACTACGCTGGTCGGTATTTCATTCGCCATACCGTCACCATCTTCATCATGGGATGGGCTGTTCGCCAGCGGAGCGCTGACCTGATCTGTTGAACCGTCGAGAATCATCCCCGATGGAGTTTCGATCCGTGCTCCGTCGTGCGCCTGCTGCAACTCAGGGTCAACCGCCTGCAGCCCCATTTCATCATTGAATGCTCCAACCACGAATTCGCGTATGGAAATCGTTCCGCCGTGATGAAAAAACGGCTTTACCCGTAGGTTGGTATCGATTCCGCTTACCCTCGAAGTATCAACCGCTCCGTTCGGCCGCACAGTAATTTGGCCGTAATCTATGCCCTTGCTCCGCAACTGTCGGGTAACGTCGCGGTTCGTTTGCTGTGCGTGGGCGATTGCCTCTGCTCGGATCGCACGGAGTTCGGACGTGATTTCGTCAGCGAGCATTTCTTTCAGGCCGAGGCCGAAAAGGTGCGGAGCATCGCGGCTTTCGGGTCTCGTGACGACATCACCTCCAAAGCCCGCAGATCCGCGCGGCCGTCCGTGGCAACTTGCACAACTGTCTGAAAGTCCGGCCCCAATCCTTAGCGAAGTTTCTATATTGCCGCCCAGAATCAGATCGTCAGCGATCGGCCCGGCCCCCTGTGTCCGCAAAAACTTGCGCTGAAACAATTGACGGCCCCGCCTTATCGAACGAAACGGGTCGCGCTTGATTATGAAGGCCGACGAATCCGGCGTCATGATGTCACCGCGTCCCGTGCCGGCCTGTTGGCTCAGCGATTTCGCTATTCCAGCGTTTATCGTGTTCGGATTTTTCGTCCGGTCGATCAACTGGGCAAAGCTCTCGGCTCCGAACCAGCAAGCGGTGACAGTAAGAAAAGCGGCAAAAACCGACAGCTTCAGTCTTCGAATTCGCGTTGCTGTTGATGACGGCTTGGTTCTCATTGAATCTGCATTTTTCATCTTCGTCCTCCAGAAGCGGATTTGGCTGAGTCGTAAAAATTCGATAAGAGCGGTGGAATAAAGTCCTGACGCGAAAATATAGCGTATTTTGCCAAATTTATTAAAATAAAATTCCCGGAAGGCTACATTAACGCCTTATGCCATTGGAAACAAACTATTTGGTGGGCTGATTTTTTCCTCGGAGCAATAGGAGAAATTCCCCTCCGATCGCCAATCCTGACCTCGCCCGCGCGATCGCAGCGGGCTATCTCGGAGCATCTTGGACGCAGGAAAGCATTATTGTCTTCAGCGCATTCAACGGCAACGATGATATTTGGTGCGTTTCGCCGGACGGGAAAACGCAGATGTAACTTACAACTCAGAGCTCTATGGACATTCGCCCTACGGTTACTCCAATTTTCTAATTCTATTTTTCCCCGGACAATTCGGAAATCGCCTTCACCCGCGGAGCATGGAGCTTTGAGATCGTATTGGCAATAGTACCCGAGGTGTGAGCGGATCGCCAACAATTGTATCTGGAATCGTTTAGATCATGACGCAACATATTTCTTGAATAGGACCGAGTCCTTTGCCCACGGGAGATCAGCGTTCCGTTTATCGAGCAAGGCCGTCATAGCCGTAGTTAGCTCCGTAATTTTTGTCCGGGCCCTATTCGGGTCAAGAGCTGTGATTGTTGTGAAAACCGTCTCCAAGAGACTGACTGTCCACCCGTCAAATTCGTCGAGGGTTTGCATGAATTGCGTGATTCTAGGATCGGAGAATTTTAGATTAAGGTCTCTTTCTATTGATTGGCCAAGCTGATTCAACCTCGAAAGGGCGATTTGAATATGCTTGATTTCCTTCTCTGCTTCGGGCACTCTATGCATCATCATGTTGCCCCCAATCCATCCGGACAAATAGTAGCTCGCGTCCGCTTGCGAAAGACCGCGGCTGACCAGAGTTTTTAGCCCCGTCATCATGCCCTGGGCCCTTAGAATCTGTTTCTCCGCTTCGGTAAATTGATGTGCCATAAAAGTTGCGGTCTCCTTACGTAGATTCGACGGTTTCTTTCGTTCAGAAACCGGTTGCAACTGTATTAGATATTTTCAGTTTTCTATTTCATTGCGTCGTAGCGAAAAAAAAGCACCTCGAAACCCGGGGTGCTTTTTTAACAAAAATGATCGGACGCGTCACTTTCTGTCCTTAAAACTATCAAACAATTCCGTATGACGGCTTGTCAGCGGGATCAATCGTCCGTTGATGAACACGTACTTAATATTCGTTCGAGGTTCGAGAATATCGCCGTCGGCGACGACAATATTGGCCATTTTGCCGACCTCGATCGAGCCAAGGCGGTCTGAAACACCGAGTATCTGAGCCGGATAGAGTGTTACAGACTTTAACGCCTCATCCTTCGACAAACCGTATGCTCCGGCAAGCCCTGCTTGATACGGTAAATCACGGACCTCGGCTCCGCCGTCGCCTGTGCCAATCGCAAACTTCACCCCGGCCTGCTGCAGTTTTGCCGGTGCTTCGAAGAGGAAATCGTAGGCGTCGTCGTCGCGGACCGGAAGGCTGTATACATGGGTATATATAACGGCAATGTTGTTTTTCTTCAGATCATCGGCAACTTTCCACGCTTCCTGCCCGCCGACGATAATCCCCTTCACCTTCATCTCTGAAATAAACTTTACGATTGCCTTGATATCGCGTTCGCGTTCGGCGGTAAACACTATTGGCTTTTCACCGCGGACATAGGGAATCATCGCTTCGAGGCTCAGGTTCGTCGCCGGGACCGGCAAGGTCTTGTCCTTTGCATAGGCCTCCGTCGCACGCGCAAGGTTGAGTGAATTCGTGAACAACTTTTTCAGCTCGTCGATCTGGGCATCACGTCGCCGGATAAGCTCGTTGAAATCGGGCGGCTGCCCACCGCCGAATCCCCCGAATCCGCCGCCGCCAAATCCGCCCGCCACGACCCGGGGAAAATTGATTACGAGGGCAACGCTCTCTTCTACCGCCATGTCGGCCTGCGTAGAGCCGTTTAGGTTGATCACCGCTCCCTGGCCTGCGATCATTCCTCCGCTCGGAGCCGACATCACGGTTGTTATGCCATTAACGCGCGTTACATTTATGTGCGACGAGTGCGGATTGATACCGCTGATCGCCTTAGCGTTAGCGTTATTTGTTCCTGTTTCAGCCGCGTCGATGGTGGCATTAGCCCCTTGCCCAATTTCGGCGAGGCCCATCGCGGAAGCCGCGTCGATCATGCCCGGATAAACCGAAAGCCCTTTACCGTCAATGCGTTCAGCACCCGACGGAACCGACACTCCGGCACCGACCGCCGTAATCTTACCGTTTTGGATAACGACCGTTCCGTTCTCGATCACGGCGCCTGAAACAGTGACAATACGAGCATTGACGATCGCAAATGATCCCGCACGTCCCGTTTTGTTCTGCTGCGAGCCGTCACTTTGAGCAAGTATGCCGAATGTCAGAACCAGAATTGAAACGCAGAGACGCAGAGACGCGGAGAGAAGAAAATCAAAAATGGGCGGAGGAGAGACACGGCGACACGGTGATGAAAACCACCCGACGAAATAACTTGATTTCCGCGTCTCCACGTCTCCAAGTCTCCGCGTCTTTTGCTCGCTGCGTCTCTGCGTCTCTGCGTTTAAAACCTTTTCCATTATCGATTTCCTCCGTCAATGACGAATTCGGCTTCGTCCCTTTCGCCTCTGCGTCGTTCGGCGGGTATTCGAGGCGGCGTTCCTCCGGTTCCCGGTGCTTTATTTACATCCAGTTTCTCAAGCCCCTCGCGTTCCTTCGCCATTTCAGTCCTCTTTTGGGCATCAACCGCACGGTCGAAAAAGATCTCGCCTTCGATCATCGTGACATCGGGCCGCGAAAATGCGCTGAACGGATGTCCGGTCCATATTACAAGGTCAGCATCCTTGCCCTGCTCAACGGAACCGGTCCGCTTGTCGATGCCAAGCTGCTTTGCCGGGTTGATCGTGATCATTTTCAACGCATCTTCTTCCGGAACGCCGCCGTATTTCATTACCTTCGCGGCATCCAGATTCAATCTTCGCATACGCTCGTCCGAATCAGAATTGATCGACACATTTACGCCGTTCTTCCACAAAATATAAGCGTTATACGGGATCGCGTCGTAGGCTTCGAGCTTATAGCTCCAACTGTCAGTAAATATCGAAACGCCGGCACCGTGCCTTGCGATTTCGGGTGCGATCTTGTACGCCTCAAGCCCGTGTTGCAGCGTGCCTACCTTAAAGCCGAACTCCTCCGCCATTCGCAAAACGTTCAGGTGCTCATCCGAGCGGTATCCGTGACAATGCACGATCCGATTCCCTTCGAGAATTTCGACAAGTGGCTGCAATTCTTCATCGGTACGCGGCGGCACTTTGGTTTTCTTGGCGCGATAATCATCCCAAGCCTGCTTGTAGTCGCGAGCACGCCGGAACGCGTCGCGGATCGTCTCCATCGTGCCCATTCTCGTTCGGGGATAACGCACGGTTTGACCCGGCTGGGGCGTAAAGCTTGCCCGCTTCACATTCTCGCCGAGGGCGAATTTAATGCTGGCCGGTGCTCCCGCAATCGGGTAGTCCTCGACCGGCCGGCCCCATTTGAACTTCACCGTCGTACTTTGCCCGCCAATCGGGTTTGCCGATCCGTGAAGGAGCAACGCGGTCGTCACCCCGCCTGCTAAAGCCCGGTAGATCGCAATATCCGACGGGTCAAGCATATCGCGGGTTCGAGTCATCGACGTAACCGACAATGCTCCTTCGTTGATCGCGCTCAGCATCGAATGTGAATGAGCATCGATAATTCCCGGCGTGACATACTTGCCGGTCGCGTCAATCACCTTCGCTCCACTCCCCGCCGTAAGCCCTTTCCCGATACGGACGATCTCGCTGTCGCGGATGAGGATGTCCGTTGCTTGCAGCGTGCCGCGCGTTGCCGTCATCACCGTCGCGTTCTTGATCAAGAGCTCACCCTTTGACTGTCCAACCACAAGACCTGAGAGGGCAAAAAGCAAGACAAATGACAAAAAGAAAAGAATATACCGTTTCATAATTATTCTTAGAAAGAAGCCGAATACTGAGTGCCGAATACTATGGATTCTTTGTACCGGTGATCGGAATCGCGCCTTGCGGCGAATCGACCGTTCCGGACATCTGATTACCTGTGACGGTCGCTCTTACCGTAAAGTCGATTGCCTGGCCGCCGAAAACCACGGACCCTCCAAAGCTCATTCCCTCAGCAGTTACGCGCCCGTCTTTTAACGGCGAGGTACCCAACTCGGTCACCATCGTTCCCGTGAGCGTTCCGCCCTGCTGCACCAGCGTCAGGGTGCCGGTCAAAGCCTGTCCGGGCGCCTGAATGTTGATCGAATAAGTTCCGCCAACGTCAGGAAGCGCCGTCGATACCGGCCCACCGGCTCGAGGCCCGCGGCCTCCTGGGCCTTCAGTGCGCGGTATCGGTTTCGGTTCGAACGGCTTGCCGTCAATGAAAACGTGCGTGATCGTTTTCTGAGTACCGAAAAGATCACCTTTGACGACCGTAAGATTAGCGATCTTGCCAGCCTCGACCGAGCCGAGCCGGTCACCGACGCCAAATATCTCGGCCGCACCCAGTGTCATCGCACGAACAGCGGCGTCCTTCGACAACCCGTTCTCCGTTGCCTTCACGGTGTTCGCCAGAAAATCATTTACGCTCGTCGCTCCGCCGCCCTGAAAGGCAAACTTGACTCCGGCCGCAGCTAGCTTACCCGCTGTTTTCGGAGTTTCGGCACGTAGACGAAGAGTCTGCAAGCTCTCCGGATCCGCATCCGGCGAAGCTGCGGCAGTTCTCTTTGGAAAATTAAGCGAGAGGATCACGGCTGCGTCCTGAGCCTTCAGCCGGTCGGCAAACTTCCCGGCTTCCTGCCCGCCGGCGATGATCGTTCTCAGGTTATATTCCTTCGCCAGATCGAGCGCACGGACTATCTCGTTTTCAAGATTGGCCGTAAATACGACCGGTATCTGCCGGTTCAGAGCCGGAATAAGCGCTTCTAGCGATTTGTCCGCGTCGGGCCGTTTCATTCCGCGCGGGTTCGCGGCGTACATTTTAAGAAGTTGATCGTGCCTGCGGGCGTCGTTAAACATTTGCCGCAGGGCCGAGAATGTTCCCAGCAGCGATCCCGGATACGTTCCGGGAATCGTGTTGAAGGTAATGTGAAGCGCGACCGGTGATTTTACGGTCATCGAAGCAACCGAGTCACCGGACAAACTAATCAACGCCGATTGGCCGTTGAAAATACCGGTTCGCCCGGTCGTCAATGCAGCCGTGAACCCCGCGTTTCGATTCGCTTCGAATTGGGCGTCACCGGCCCGGACATCGTCTAACGTAACCTCTTCCGGCCGAAGTCCAGCAGGGTATGTTGAGTTCGACGACGGTGCCGCCGCCAATGCCGCTGCCGCCGCTGCCTGCCCGCCGCCCGGCCCAGTCGGCGTCGTCCGCCTCGCGGGCGCCGCCAAACCGAGGTTTGTCAGAGCATCTATGAATCCGGGGTAAACCGTCAATCCCGTGCCGTCAAATACCTGTGCGTCCGCAGGGGCTTTTACGTCCGCCCCGACTGCTTCGATCAGCCCGTCGCGAATGACGACAGTACCTTTTTCGATGGTCGCGCCGGAAACCGTCACAATGCGGGCATTCGTAATTGAATAGGATTGAGAAAACCCGGACAGACTAAAAACCGAACCAATCGCTGCTAAAGCGATCAAGGATAGCCTAAGTTTCATAACGAAGTTTGCGGAAAGTTAAAGTCGGAACTGCTTGAAAAAGTAATTACGGAGAGGATAATCGAAAAGTTTCAGAGATGCAAAACGGGGAGCGTCTCAAATGTGTGCAAGCTACTTTTTCCAACGCGCTGCCGCAGCTTTTTCAGCGATTTCCTTACGTCTTTCCGGTGTGAGAGATTCCGCTCGTGCTTTGCCGCCCTTCATGCCGCCCAAGCGGCCGAGAGCGACCGCCGCCGGGTTCTTTTTCTGAAGAGTAGTGCACCAGCCGTCCTCAGTTTCCTTACTGATCCCTTCGACAATTGACTTCGCTAATGTTTTACTTGACCGCTTTAGCATAATGAGATTAGCATAGCACAAAATTGAATATTTAGTCAGGTTATGTCCGATCAATCCGGGCAACAAAACACCCCGCTTCCGCATTCCGAATATTTATATATCGAACGTCTCCAATTCCGAGAATCTCTTCGATCTGACTTTCCAGACGTTCCGTGTCAACTCTTTCTCTTTTGATAAGCTCACTGTTATCACCAAATCCTTCGAATAGTAACGGCAGGTCAACGAGATCGGGCGGAAAACTATAACCGCTGTATGTTTTGCATTTATCCTTGTGAATAAATACCGGCCCAGGCAAGGGCAAATCCGACAAATTCTCGAACGAGTTGTAGGTGAACAGAATCCGTTCTTCCTTACCGGCTTCAAATGTCCTCAGACAAGCCCGGCACGGGCCGTAACCCGTCGCCGTTTTGACTGAAGCCGGATGGGAATATTGCGGCGAAACCATTGTTGAACGCACCTCGTTTGATATCGTCTCAGGTATCGGAATTATTTTGAATGACATCTGTTTTGCTCCTATGAATTTGCCTTCTCCTGGTCCAGCAGCCGCTTCTTTCGCTCGATTCCCCACCGGTAGCCGCTCAGCTTTCCATCGCTTGCGATAACGCGATGACAAGGAATAACAACGGCGACCCGATTTTTCGCACACGCCTGTGCAACCGCTCGTACTTTTTTCTTATCGCCAATCTGTTCGGCAATTTCGCTGTATGATCGCGTTTCGCCATAAGGTATCTTTTTCAGGAAATCCCAAACCTGCATCTGAAACGCCGTCGCCTGCAGATCTAGCGGCAAAACAAGCCGCTTATTCTTGCCAGCTAAATATTTCAGTATTTCCTGGACAGACGATTTCAAATTCTTGTCGTCCTCAGCGATCTCCGCATTGGGAAATTCCTTCTGCAATCCGTCGTGCAGCGTTACGATGTCATCGCCAAATGTGACCGAGCAGATGCCCCGCTCGGTCCTTGCAACCAAAATTTTCCCCAAATCGCAGTCCGCTATCGTGTATTCGATCCTCATTCCTTTTCCGCCCTTTTTGTATGTCGCGGGCGTCATCCCCAGATTTTCCGACGCCTTTTCGTAAAGCCTGCTGCTCGAACCGTAACCCGCATCGTACATTGCGGTTACGACATCGCCGCCGCCGCGTATTCCTTCCTTAAACCTTTCCATTTGCTTTGCCTCCGCGTATTTTTTTGGTGAAACTCCGACGATCTCTTTGAACGTCCGCTGCAGATGCGAGGGGCTGAGATCGAGTTCCACGCTCAGATCGTCAAGCGAAAATTGCTCATGTTCGTCGATCAGCCGACAAGCCCGCAAGATTGCTTCAACTCGCGGATCGGTCGCGTTCGCCATTTTCGGCCTGCATCGAAGACAGGCCCGGAAACCGTTCGATTCTGCCGTGCCGCACGACTCATAGAACGCCACATTCTCACGCTTTGGAAGCCTCGCCCGGCACGACGGTTTGCAGTAGATTCCAGTCGTTTTCACACCCAGCACGAATGCCCCGTCGAACCTCACATCGTTCGCTTTTACAGCCTGCCAAAAGATCTCTGTGTCCATATTTCTGAGTTTATCGGCCACGCCAACTAAAATCTATCCGAAAATTGCGGTAGAATTTTTATATGGGTGCAATTGTCTTGTTCGACGGTGTATGCAATTTTTGCAACGGTTCGGTAAATTTTATTATCGAACACGATAAGGCCGGTTATTTCAAATTCTCGCCACTTCAGTCGGAGATGGGTGAGGAACTGATGGACAAACACGGCATTGATAAAACCGAAACAGATTCCGTGATACTCATAGAAGATGAAAAAGCATACACTCATTCGACTGCGGCCTTGCGAATAGCACAAAAATTGGACGGTATTTGGTCGTGGACGCACGCCTTTCGAATAGTGCCCAGAGCCATACGCGATTTTTTTTATAAAACGTTTGCGAAACATCGATATAGGCTGTTTGGCAGACAAGACGCGTGTATGATGCCGACGCCCGAAATACGGGCGAGATTCTTATAGTCCGGCAAACTTCAGTTTGCCGCTTTGAGCATTGCCAACAAACTAAAGTTTGTCGGACCTATTACATTATGAAAGCAACCTGGAACGGAACAACATTAGCTGAAAGCAACGACACGATAGTCGTGGAAGGAAACCATTATTTCCCCGCCGATTCGATAGTCAAAGAATATTTTCAACCAAGCGAAAAACACACCGTCTGTGGCTGGAAAGGCACAGCTAGTTATTATGATGTCGTCGTAAATGGCGACACCAATTCAGACGCAGCGTGGTTCTATCCGGACACAAAACCCGAGGCCAAAAATATCGAAGGGTACGTGGCATTTTGGAAGGGCATTCAGATCACAGAATAGGGTTCTTGGATTTCCTTTGCGACTTTGCGGCTTTGCGGGAAACAATCTTTGACTCCCGCAAAGTCGCAAAGACGCAAAGAAGAACAGAGGATGAGTTTTTCGCTCGAAACATTGGAATACGAAAAGCTGCTCGAACTTGTCAGCCGCCACGCCCAGACGCCGATGGGTGAAGCTCGTCTTGCGGATCTGCGTCCGAAAACCAGCAGAAACGAGCTTGTGACCGATCTCGCAGCGATCTCCGAAACAGTGGTTTTGAATGAAGAGAAGCAGGTGTCATGGTCATTCAGCGGACTGGAAGATCCGGGTGACGCGGTCGCCATTCTCAAGATACGAAACGCCACGCTGGAGCCGCATATCTTGCTTGAACTTTCCCGCGTATGTAACCAGGCGATCTTCGCCCGTTCTTCGATACAGCCCGAAAAGGATTCTGCTCCGACGCTCTGGCGGATCGTCGAAAGCATTCCGCCGTCCCTCCTTGCCGCCATCGACCGGATAAACAAGAAGCTTCTGCCGAGCGGAGAGATCGACGATTCGGCCTCGCCGGAACTTGCGAAGATACGCCGCGATATCTTCAGCCAGCGTTCACGGCTGACCAAATCGCTCGAATCTTTAATGCGAAACTCCGGCGATGCGATACAGGACGACATCGTTACAGTCCGCAACGACCGCTTCGTTATTCCCGTAAAGGCCGATTTTCGCGGCAAGGTCGGCGGTGTTGCCCATGGTTTTTCTTCGAGCGGTGCCACCGTCTTTGTCGAACCGCTCGAAGCGATCGAAGCCAACAACGAACTGCAAAACCTAAAGGGCAAAGAAGAACGCGAAGTGGCCCGGATATTGTTCGAGTTGACCGAACAGCTTCGCGAGCAACTTCCCGCTATCGAAACCGCCGTCGAAGCCGTCGCCGAACTCGATTTCATCAAGGCCAAAGTCGAATTCGCCCGCAAATTCAAAGCGATCGTCCCACAGATTTCGGAAAACGAAACGTTAGAACTAATCGACGCCCGCCACCCACTGCTTGAGGAAAATCTGAGAAATATTTTCCCGCAAAGACGCAAAGACGCGAAGTCAGAACCAGGAGCGGTAGCGACCGGCCTCCGAGGCTCCCCTCCTGCCCGAGGAGGGGTGGCAGCCGCTTCGGCGGACGGGGTGGTGGGAGCGGCTGACGGGGTGGTTCCCTCTTCTGCCGTCGTCCCATCCAGTTTCACGCTAACCAAATCCCGCTCCGTCATGATCATCTCCGGTGCCAATGCCGGTGGTAAAACCGTCGTGCTGAAAACCGCGGGTTTGCTCAGCCTGATGGCGATCTCCGGCCTGCCAGTTCCGGCAAGAGAGGCACGAATTCCCTTTTATCGATCGGTCCTCGCTGACATCGGCGATCATCAGTCGCTCTCGGCAAATCTTTCGACCTTCTCGTCGCACATGTCGAACATCGCCGGGATGATGCGTGAATGCGTCCCGCCATCGCTTGTCCTCCTCGACGAGGCGGGAACAGGCACCGACCCGGAAGAAGGCTCGGCGCTCGGCGTCGCCATTGTCGATCATTTTCGTCAAAAGGGTGCTCAGGTCATCGCTTCAACACACTATCGCGGCCTGAAAATATATGCCGCGAACGACGAAAAGGTGGTAAATGCCTCGGTCGAATTCGACGAAAAAACCCTGCAGCCGACCTATAAACTGCTGATTGGCCTAGCCGGAGCTTCGTCCGGCATCCAGATCGCCAGCCGTTTCGGTATCCTGCCCGAGGTTATCGCGGAAGCACGCGAAAATCTGGATATTTCCGCTCAGGATGCCGAGGCGTATCTGCTCAAACTGCAAACCGAAACCAAGCTTGCCGAAGACCTTCGCATTGCTCTCGAAGACGAACGCGAAGCCGTCGCGATGAAGTACGCCGGGCTCGAGATCGTGGCCGGCAAAAAGGAAAAAGCCCGGCAGAAACAGTTCGAAAACGACCTCGCCCAGACCATCGACGATTTCGAACGCCAATCCAAAGCCTTCATGCAAACGCTTGAAGACAAAGCGTTAAAGAACAAACTCGACAAAGAACGCTCCGCCCGAAAAGCCGAATTCAACCGTGCCGTAATGACGAAAATGCAGGACGCGGGGACACGGCGACGCGGCGACGCGGGTGGATCTGGCTCCCCTCCTGCCCGAGGAGGGGTGGCAGCCGCTTTGGGCGGACGAGGTGGTGCTGACGGGGTGGTTCTCTCCGTCGGCTCGCGAGTCATCACAAGCTTCGGCAACATCGGCACAATAGAAAAACTCGACAAGGAAGTCGCCGAAGTCCTCGTCGGCGGCATGCGCCTCCGTGAAAAGATCGCGAACCTCAGGGTCGCAGAGGAAGAAACACGACTGGTAGGGAGCGTGCCCGGTGTCAGTAGCCCGCACGTGAGTAAGGGATCACAAATAACCTCCCCGATCGACATCGACGGCCGCGACGCTGAAATGGAGCTAAACCTCATCGGCAAAACCACTGCCGAAGCCGAGTACGAACTCGACCGCTTTATCGATGAAGCATATCTCGCCTCCCTGCCCCGCGTCCGCATCATTCACGGCTTCGGCACCGGTGCATTGAAAAACTACGTCCACCATTTCCTAAAAAACCACGACCTCGTCGAACGCTTCGCCTTCGCCCCTCAAGACCAAGGCGGCAACGGCGCTACAATTGCGGAGTTGAAGTCGTGAGAGATAAATCTATGCCTAAAGTGTTCGCAAATCGTTGGCGCGTCGTTAAAGATCTCGTCCCGGGAGGACAAGCATGGACGTACGTCGTAGAAAACATTGAAACACCCGACGGAGCGCAGTACGTCCTAAAACGCCTGAAGAATCTGGAACGAATAAAACGATTTGAGCAAGAAATAGCCGCCGTGAGATCATTGGATCACCCTCATATAATAAGACTCGTCGATTCTGAAGTAGAAGGCGAAACTCCATTTCTAGTCTCGGAGTATTGCTCCGGTGGAGAACTCAATGCAACGCAACTCGAAAACAAGTCTGTCATGGAAAGGCTTCTCCTATTTTCGACAATAGCCGTGGCAATCGCTCACGCTCACGAAAGAGGCGTCATACATCGGGATATCAAACCTTCTAACATCTTGTTCCGGGACAACGGGATGGCGGTAGTAGCCGACTTCGGTATCTGCATCAATACGGATCATGGTCTCGAACGCGTAACTGAGTTCCAAGAACAGGTAGGTGCCCGCTTTTACATGGCCCCTGAACTTGCCGATGGAAGACTTCAAGATGTCACCCCAGCCGCAGATGTCTATTCCTTGGGCAAGCTTTTGTACTGGATGTTTGCGGGCCGGATCTTTGATCGTGAAAAGCACATGTCAAACGCTTGGGATTTGCGGACGGAGTCCTCGGATCCGGCCCTTCTAACTATCTACGACCAACTTTTCTCGAAAACAATCGTTGAGGTCCCCGAAACGCGCTTCGCCAACGCTACTGAGCTGTGGAAGACCACTCAAGGTGTCATTGAAACAATGCAGAAGCAAGGGCGCTATCTGGATGCTGATGTACCTACCGACTGCCTTTTCTGTGGAGTAGGCAAGTACTCAGAAAAGCAGATTGTCCCAAACGTAAAAGCAATGGCTTTCAATCCACAGATGGGGCGGGTTGCCGAGTATGAAGTGGACTATAACAACCTATATGGTCTGGGGTATCACCAACCTAATAGGCTACCTGCGGGCAATATTGAAAGTGGCCAATACATTAGTTTCTTAATCCTGAAATGCAGAAACTGCGGGAACCTACAGTTTTTTCAGTTAGACTCGAATTCCACTTCTTGGAAGAATGCGAGACCGGTTGTGTAGACTTCAATGCTCTACGACCAATATTTCATCGATGACCTGAAAGACCGTGCCGATCTGGTGCGGATAATTGAGCCGTATGCTCCGTTGAAGAAGAAGGGGTCGAATTGGATGGGGTGCTGTCCGTTTCATCAGGAGAAGACGCCGTCGTTTTCGGTTTCGCCGACGAAGGGGTTTTACAAGTGTTTTGGGTGCGGAAAGGGCGGGAATGCGTACACCTTTTTGATGGAAATGGAAGGGCTGAATTTTCCGGAAGCGATCCAACGCGTGGCCGAAATGACCGGCGTGCCGCTGCCGGAGCCTATCGACGACCAGCAATACGAAAAGAACAAAAAGCGAAAAGAGGAAAAGAAACAGCTTTCGGATCAGGTGATCGAGTTGAACCGGCTGGCACTAGATTTCTGGGAAAATGAGCTGCAATCGAAGGAAAAAAATGCGAAGGCCGCTCGCGAATATCTCGAAACCCGCGGCTTCTCCGAAGGGGTGCAAAAACAATTTCATGTCGGCTTTTCACCCGATAGCTGGGATTCGTTGCTAAATCATTTAAGAGAATCCGGTGCGGACGAAAAGCTGATCGAACAAAGCGGCCTTGTCTCAGTAAACGAAGAAAAAGACCGCGTTTTTGACCGTTTTCGCGGGCGGATAATGTTTCCTGTGCTGGACGTCAACGGCAATCCGATCGCCTTCGGCGCCCGGGCGATGGGCGACGATCAGCCGAAGTATCTAAATTCACCCGAAACGGCGGCGTACGTCAAAGGCCAGCATTTATATGGCCTTTTCCAAAGTCGTGAAGAGATCCGCCATAAAAAGTTCGTGATTCTGGTCGAAGGCTATCTTGACCTGATCGCTCTTTATCAATTCGGCATAACAAATGTCGCGGCCAGCCTCGGCACCGCGTTCACACCAGAACAATCAAAGCTGCTGAGCCGTTTTGCCAAAAAGGTCGTCATCAATTACGACGGTGACGACGCCGGTGTAAAAGCGGCCCGGAAAGCGGTCGATTCCCTGCTTGCCGACGACTTCGACATCAAGGTCCTCGTGCTGCCCAACGGCCAGGACCCGGACGATTTCCTCCGTCAGCACGGGACCGAAGCTTACAACGATCTCCGCGGAAAATCGCAGACTTTCCTTGATTTTGTGTTGGATTCGGCGATTAAAGGCCGTCGTCTGAATATCGCAAAGCAAAAAGCCGAGGCGATCGAGGATGTGCTGCCCGTACTTTCGGTCCTGCGAAATCCGATACAGAAGCGTGAAAGCTTTGACCAGGCGATGGACTTTTTCCGTGTGGAAAATGAGGCTTTACGCCGCGATCTATGGAAAACAGTTAAGCAATCGGGCCACCTCGCCCCGTCGTCCATCAAACAGCAAGTAAAGCGAGCGACCCAGATAAAAGTTACCGTCGCCGAGCACCAGCTTCTTGAACTTTTGATAAATGACGAAGAGTTGCGACAACGAATCATGCCGCAGCTTGAGGAGACGGATTACGAAGGGCTCGCCACCGCCGAGGTTTTCCGGGCGCTTTATGAACTGGACAGGGAACAGCTTCCGATCAGCCTTGAAAACATAATTCCGTTTGTCGCCGAAGACGAGACCGCCGCCGATTTCGTCCCGCTGCTAATGATGACCGAACCCAAACGCGAGCAGGGCGAGGTGATCGACAACGTTCTGCACGACGCCGAAAGGTGTGTTATCACGCTCCGTTTTATGGCAATTTCCACCCGTATCGCCGGTCTGTCACAAGAAGCTTTACTTGCCGAACAATCGGGCCAGATCGAACTCCACAGCCGCCTGACCTTTGAACAGCTCGAACTCGAAAAAATAAAGCGTGGGCTGCTTAATCAAATCCGCGAAAGCTGATATAATAATCTTTTTAAACCAAAGGGCTGAAAACGACGTAGTTTAGGTGCCCAAACGATGTGTAAGTATTTTTGTTGACAACGATTTATATCGCGCTTTAATCAAATCCTCTTATGGCTGACTACGACGAAAAAGAAGACCTGATGGACCGGCTGGTTGCATTGGGCAAACGAAAGAAATTTATTAGCCTCGATGAGCTTCATCGAGAGATTCCCGAAAACATGATGTCGCCCGACGATATCGAGGACGTACTCGACCGCCTTGAGGGTGCCAATATTTCTGTTGCGGAAACCGACGCCCAATTACTCGAAAAGGCTTCGCAGCTTGCTCTTGATGAAGACCCGGCGGTTGAAGAGGATGACGAGGACGATATCGATCTAGACCTTTCGGCCGGTGCACTCGATAAATCTAATGATCCGGTGCGGCTCTACCTTCGCGAAATGGGCATTGTTCCGCTTCTAACCCGCGAAGGCGAAGTAACGATAGCAAAACGCATCGAACGCGGCCAGATAAAGACCCGCAAATCGATCTCGCGTTCGCCTATCTCGGTTGAAAGGCTGATAAAGATCGGTGACGATCTCGGCCGCGGCAAAGCAAGTATTCGCGAAACCGTAGCTTTTTCCGAACAGGCAGAGATCTCGCTTGAAGAAGATAAGGCGGAAGAATATCTCCGCTGGACATTGGAAGGCATCGGGAACATCCGGCAGAATTACGAAGCTGCGTTGAAGGTGTGGATCGCCTTGCTTGCCGAACAGAAGGCTGTTCAAAAGTTGGCGAAAGGCAAAAAGTCGAAGAAATTGCTCAGATTGACACGGCAAACGGCACGTCAACGCCTCGAGATTGCTCAGGAGATCAAGAACCTAAACCTCACCGAGCATTCGATGCAGGTGATGATCGCTTCTATCAGAAAGATCGTCGAAGAGATACAAAAATCCGAGCGGCTCATTAAAAAGAGCGAAGAACGGCTTTCTAAAAAACCGGGTGCACCTGAGAAAAAGGAGCTCAACGCGAAGATCGGCGAGGCGAAACAGTCGCTGGTTGAGATCGAAGAGAAGTTTCATCTGCCGCCGGTCGAGATCAAGCGTTCGTACCAGACGATCAGCGTCGGCGAGTATGAAACCAACAAAGCGAAACGCGAATTGGTCGAGGCCAACCTGCGTCTTGTTGTTTCAATCGCAAAGAAATACACGAACCGTGGACTGCAATTCCTCGATCTGATCCAGGAAGGCAACATCGGCTTGATGAAGGCGGTCGATAAATTCGAATGGCGTCGCGGTTACAAGTTCTCGACCTACGCAACGTGGTGGATTCGCCAGGCAATCACGCGTGCCATCGCCGATCAGGCACGCACTATCCGAATTCCGGTGCACATGATCGAAACGATCAACAAGCTCATTCGTACCTCGCGGCTGCTAGTGCAGGAACTAGGCCGCGAACCGACGAGCGAAGAGATCGCAAAGCGGATGGATATTCCGGTTTCGAAGGTCCGAAAAGTGCTCAAAATAGCACAAGAGCCGATATCGCTCGAAACGCCGATAGGCGAAGAGGAAGATTCGCATCTCGGTGATTTTATCGAGGACAAATCGATACTTAATCCGGCCGAATCCGTTACGTTTTCAAACCTGCGTGAAATTACCGACGAAGTCCTGGCAACGCTCACGCCACGTGAAGAAAAGGTCATCAAAATGCGTTTTGGGCTTGGCAATACCGGCAGTGAGCACACGCTCGAAGAGGTCGGCCAGCATTTTGCCGTCACACGCGAACGTATTCGACAGATAGAAGCAAAGGCTCTTCGAAAGCTCAGGCATCCGTCGCGTTCGCGAAGGCTGAAGGCTTTCCTCGAAGGCAAGGCTTAATTTACACGGCCAGGTCGAACCAAATCGACCTGGCCTTTTGTTTCTCTGTTTACAATATAATTAAATAACGATGACTGAAAGTTCGAACCGCTCGGGCACCAGCTTTTTCCTTTATTCGCTGTTGATTTTGATTCCGTCAATCGACACGGCGTATAAATATTTTAAGCTTCCGGGAATAGTTGTTTATATATTCGTCGGGCTGATCGCGTTGTTCGTAGCGGTCAAATGGGTCGTCCCGTTCATTCGCCGATCGATACCTGAACGAGTTCTATTAATGCTGACTGCATTGATGTTTTTCGGTCTCATAGCGGTTTCTGCGATCGGATATAGTTTGGCTACGTCCGGCAGATTTGGCGCCGGAAGCGACGCCGATGACGCATTGATAATGGCTGCGGTCGACACGGTCAACGGCGTTCATCCATATACAAAGCTTACGTATTTGGGAAATCAGATCTCGCCGATGCCGGGGTCGGTGATAATGGCAATTCCCTTCGCCATCACCGGAACGATCTATCTTCTAAACATTCTGTGGTTGGCGATATTGTTCTTTGTTCTTCGCAGAAATGGTGGCACGGTTCTGGCATTTTCTTGTGTTGCGTTGATGCTGGTGATAAGTCCGACGGTTCTTCAGAATTT
>JANNST010000076.1:0-37228 GCA_031402865.1 Chloracidobacterium sp.
GGATCGACACGTGGTCAAGCGACGAGAGAATCATCGATTCCCGCTTGAAATCATTGATCGCTTTTTCCTGCTGCTCTTCCTCGATGTGGGCTTGGACCATCTCCTTAACCGCGCGAAGGACGCCGCCGAGATTGTTATCACAGGCCAAATAAACTGCCCCCATCCCGCCGCCACCGATTTTGCGAACGATCTCATATCGTCCATTCAGTATAGTTCCCTCGGTTAGCGGCTTAAGCTTGGAGCTTCTCTTTCCGTCGGTCTCACCGATTCCCATATTATGAGCAGTAGACGAACTTTCTTTTCCGGTTACTGATGCCACAACGTCTGCCGAATCCGGCTCTACTGCGGGCGAGGGTTCGTTTGAATGAACGTTCCCGGTTTGTATCCTCGTATCGACATCGTCCGCCTGACCCGGCGACCTGTTTTCCATAATTCGAACGGAATCAAAGGTCGAGGATGATTGATAGCTATCAGTCGATTCAAGTTCCTCGGAGGGCATGGCAATCCCTTCAAATTTTGCTGGAAGACGTGCCTCGAACAGGTCATCGTTTGGTTCCTGCCCCTGGTCGGTAACTGGCGCGGGCATTTCTGCAACCTTTTTATCCTCGTCAGAGCTTACTGTCGCCGCATCAACAAAAGATTCCGACATCTCGCCGTCGTCATTTGTCATGTTGTCGGGAACGGTGTCAGGGTCCGCTATCGAGGTCGGAGCTGGTGCAATCTGATCCACGTCATCAGCGGTGATGGAAGTTTTGGTATCTTCTGCGTCCGCTCCATTCACTGAAACTATTGATTCGGCAGAATCTTCGGAAGACGCAATTTCCTGTTGGGGATCAAAGAAAGCGGGTTCCGCTCCTTGGAGAAATGAAGACTGACCATCTGTTTTGGAAGCGTCATCCGCCCCTTCGTCAAGCAAATTAAACTCTGACGTAGATGTGGCCGCCAGATTGTCAAAAGTCTTGCCCGCACCACCCAATATCATCGGGGCGGGAATGTCGTCGATCGAAACTTCGTCGGCTGCTGCAACCACTGGTTCCGAGTCCGACTCAATAGATTCGGCAGATTCGAAAGCTTCGTCCTTTTTATCTTTAGCACCGTTCGGTTCTGGCTCTAATTCTATCGTTGAAGGACTAATTGGCGACACAGGTGCTTTTGCGGCGTTTGTTAGAGCCTCAATTTCCGACGGTTGAATCATTATTGTACTCGCCATCGAATCGTCAATTTGATCCTGCGCCAGCAACACCGGCTCCAAACTGATTCCGCAAAACGGACAAAAGACATCAATTTCCGCGACATCCGAGCCGCATTCGTGACACGTCATTGTTTTATCTGTAGTCAATATGCTTTCAGCAACCTGAACTATCTGTTGATCCGGAACCTAAGAAATGTTTTGCCGACAATGATCTCGTCGCCCTCGCTCAACACTTGCGGACTGCCCGGAAGTAATCGGCGCCCGCGGTTCAAAAACGTGCCGTTTGTCGAACCCAGATCTTCGATCATATGAACGTTTCCCTTGTATGCGATCCTTGCGTGTCGTCTCGAGACCTTTGCGTCCGGGTCGTGAGCATCGAGGTCTATATCGGGGAATATCCCGTTGTCAGCATCCCATCTACCAATATACGACTCCTCGGCGGACAACTGAAATTCAGTATCGACGGATTCGCCACGCTCTATAATCAGTCTTGCGTGGGTACCGCGTGTCTCCTTCTGCTTATTGGGATCAGATGCTTCAACATTGATTGATTTTTCAATGAGCGGCGGTATCCCAACTGACGTAACTTGCACGGGCCGTGGTCCGGAAGCGCCCGAAACAATCGGGCGAATTTCAAACTCGCCGCGTCCATTTACTTCATTCGCGGAATTTACCGGGGACGGAAGCTTCTTACCGCACTCGTCGCAGTAACGCGAAGCATCCAGATTCTCAGTTCCGCAAGATTGGCATCGTGTCATTTCTTCTATTTCACGGAGCGACCAAATAAACTACGAAACAGACACAAGAAAAACAATTCTACTCTACCTGTTTATTCGAAGTTCGTAAATCGTATGTCTAAGGCCGCAAAACGTCAAACCTACAGGCGTTTTATGCGACTATCCTTCGCCCTACTTTTTTGAAACTTTAAAAAGAAACTCATCGTACTAAGCGCTTGACGCAACAGTTGAGTTGATTTTGCTCGAAATTCTTAAGATTATAATAGAAAATCAGGTTAATAGGGGATAACGAAAAATGGCATTGAGCCGTAAGAAGAAGATAATTATCGGAGCATCGATCGCCGCTGTTTTGGTGATCGTGATTGTCGGCAGCATATTTGCGACCCGTAAAGACACACCGGAGGTTACGGTTGTAAAGGTCGAAACTCGGCCGGAATTGCGTTCGACCGTCACTTCGTCCGGTGAAGTTAGGCCGATTCAGTTCGTTAATCTCACGAGTGAGGTTCAGGGAAAAATCGAAGATATTACCAAAAAAGAGGGTGACCCGGTTGAAAAGGGCGAAATCCTCGTTCGTCTCGACCCGGACCAACTCGCTTCGAATGCCGATGCACAGCTAGCGGCATTCCAGACCGCTTCGGACGATGTTCGAGTCTCACAGTCACAAGTAACAGCAGCGCAAAACAATCTCTCGACTGCCCAACAGCAGATGAATGTCTCGCAGGTCGCGGTAGATTCGGCCCGTCAAGGCGTTGAAGCTGCACAGGCCGATGTCGACCGCGAGCAGAAAAATCTTGCGGTGGCAAAACGAGAACTTGCTCGAACTACGCAGTTGTTGGAAGCCGGAGTTGAGTCTAAACTACAGTTCGACGAAGCCAAAGACAAGGTCGATCAGGCGGAGATTACGCTTAGAAATGCTCAGTCGCGGCTAAAATCGCAGACGCTTGCTGTCAAGGATGCGAACGCGCGTTTGAACCAGCAGTCGATTGCTGTCAAGGACGCACGCCGTGCAGTTGAAACTTCCAATCTAAATGTTACGTCCAGCCAATCGCGTGCAAATCAGCAGTCGGCAGTACTTCGAGGACAAAAAGATCAGCGTGATAAAACAGTGGTCGTTGCCCCGATTAGCGGCGTTATTGCCGAGATTCCATCAAAAGTCGGCACCTTCGCGGTTGCCGGCCTTTCGACAACCGCGCTAATGACGATCGCCGACATGTCCTCGATCAATGTAGAAGTAAAGGTTGATGAAACCGAGATCGATAAGGTTGAAGTCGGGCAAAAGGCGAAAATAAAGGTAGATGCATTCGGGGATAAAGAGATCGAAGGCGAAGTTTTGCAGAAGACCCCGCTTGCGGTCGGTAAATCGCAAACCAGCGGCGGGCTTTCGACAAACATAAATGTCCAGGAAGCTAAAGAATTCCGGGTTGTTATTCACCTTGTAAACCTTACGGATGAGATGCAGAAAGGATTGCGTCCCGGAATGAGTGCTACGGCCGTGATAACAACCAAAACAGCGCAGAACGTCGTCGCCGTTCCGTTGCAGGCAGTTATAGAAAAGAAGCCGGAAGGAGCTTCCGACGCCCCGACGCCGGGTAGCGGCCCACAGCCCTCAGATAAGCCAAAGCCGATCAAAGGTGTTTATGTTCTCGAAGGCAACAAGGTGAAATTCAAGGCAGTGGAAACCGGCATCACGGGCGAATCCGATATTCAGATCACTTCGGGACTCTCGGATGGCGAGGAAGTTATTACGGGTCCCAGCCGGATATTAAACACGTTGAAAGAGGACACCATCGTCAAGAAACAGGTTAAGAAGGAAGGCGAGGCGCCGAAATCATAATTGAGAATTCAAGCAGATGTATAGATTTATGGAAAGTGAAAACGGGCAGGCATCGGTTCTGGATACAATTCAGGTCGAAGGCACACGAACTCTCATTTCGATGCAGAACATCTGGAAAACTTATCAGATGGGGGTTGAAGAACTGCACGCTCTTCGCGATGTCTCGTTCCACGTTGAGAAGGGTGAATATTTGGCGATTATCGGGCCATCGGGATCGGGTAAATCTACGCTGATGAATCTGATAGGCTGCCTTGATTCACCTTCTAAAGGCGAATATTGGATCAACGGTAACCTTGTCTCCGACATGACCGACGACGAACTCGCCCGGATAAGGAATAAGGAGATCGGGTTTGTATTCCAGACGTTCAACCTGCTGGCGCGAGCAACTGCTTTGCACAATGTTGAGCTTCCCTTGATCTACGCCGGGATGCGGGCAGGCGAACGAAACGAAAAGGCGCAGGCGGCCCTGGCATCTGTCGAGTTGGGTGATCGAGTTACCCACAAGCCCAACGAGCTTTCGGGCGGACAGCGTCAACGAGTCGCAATCGCGCGTGCCCTTGTAAATCATCCATCGATCCTTCTTGCTGACGAGCCTACCGGTGCTCTGGATTCGAAGACCAGTGTCGAGATCATGGCATTATTCGAGAAACTTCACGCCGAGGGCAATACTATTATCGTTGTCACACACGAACATGACGTCGCCGAACGGGCGCATCGAATCATCACGATCCGCGACGGGCAGATCGAGAAAGATGAAAAGACACGGTGATCGAGCTGATCCGATAATTTATTGGCTCGCATTTCTTCCCACCTATTTTCAACCGGTTCGCCCTGTAACAGCCAAATCTCGGCCTCGCGTATCCCCCGTTAATTTGGTTCCCGCCATCGTCGTTCCGATCGTGCTATTTGCTCACATCGTGTCTCTTTACAAACTTATACGGAAATCGGAGGCTCAGTTCGACATCTAAGCCCGGTGGCAGTATCCTGCGTAAAAGAATATGCTTATCTTGTTTGTTTCGAGCTATGAATTTTACCGAGATTCTTAAATTGGCGTTCGCGGCGATCTGGGCACATAAGCTGAGATCGTTTTTGACGCTATTGGGAATGATTATTGGCGTCACGGCGTTTATGGTTGTTTTTTCGGTGTTGCAAGGTTTCAACGCTTACATAGACGAAAAAATCGCCGGTATCGGCTCTAATTCATTTACGATCCAACGCTTCAACTTCGAAGATTTTAAGGACACGGACACGATAGCAGAAGCCCAGCGGCGCAACAAGGAATTTACGCTCGAGGATATAGAGTATCTTCGCGCAAGAATGCAGGTTATCGACAAGATCGGTGCAAAAGCCGGCGGGAATCGCCGCGAGGTGAAGGCCGGCAACAACATCATGGAGGATGTCACGGTCGATGGCGCGGAGCCTGTCATCGGAGACATCGAGAACATTGACGTTGCGGACGGCCGCTATTTCTCCGATGCCGAAAACAATAATAGTGTGCGAGTGGCGTTCATTGGAACCGACGTTGCGGACAAACTGTTTCCGCAAGGCGGAGCCGTCGGACAAGAAATCGATATTCGTGGAATTCCCTATCGCGTTGTCGGCATACGCGTCGCAAAAGGCACGGTGTTTGGCATGCCGCAGGATGCTTTTATCCAATTGCCGCTGAAGACATTCGGCTCGAATTTTGGCGGATTTCGCGGAAGCCGGTATCTTTATTTCGTGGCGTCTGCGAAATCGGACGGCCTCTCAAAAGATGCTGTGGACGAAGCCCGGACGTTGATGCGCCTTCGCAGAAAGCTGGAAACAGGCGAAAAGGACACGTTCGGAGTTGTCACGCCGGATGCGATTTCAGGGTTGCGAGACAGCTTATTCGGTACGACGTTTATCGTGATACTGGCCGTTCCCGCCATCGCTTTGCTGGTTGGAGCGATCGTCATCATGAACATAATGCTTGTCTCGGTAACGGAGCGGACAAAAGAGATCGGTATACGAAAGAGCCTCGGAGCGCGGCAGTCTGATATTCTCAAACAGTTCCTTTACGAAGCCGCAACCCTTTCAGCTATTGGTGGCGTTATCGGCTTGATTCTCGCCGAGCTGATCGGCCTGATTGTAAGCGCTCTATTTCTCCAGACTAGAATTCCCTGGTATGCAGCGGTAATATCGATTGGAGTTTCGGCTTTTGTTGGAATTTTAGCGGGTTTGTTCCCGGCGTGGAAGGCCGCGCAGCTCGATCCGATCGAAGCTCTGCGAGCGGACTAAATTATGCTTAGATTGGTCGGCGGAAGCTTTTATGAAAACTTCAAGATGGCGATCGATACGCTGCGTGGAAATAAACTGCGCTCGTTTCTAACCATCGTCGGCGTGGTCGTAGGGGTGATCACGGTGATGCTTATCTCCTCGATAATCAGCGGCATTAATGTAGCTGTCGAGAAGCAAGTGGAATCCTTCGGTACTCGATCCATCTTTCTATACAAATTCAACATAGGCTTCAGTCACGGGCGCAGATCTCAGGAAGAGCGCATGAGAAAGCCGTTGACCGTCGATGACGCTGAGGCGATCAAGAATCTGGCTTCGATCGAAACGGCTGTCCCGTTTCTAAATGTTTCAAACAATTTCTTTGGAGCAGCGACGATCGTGACCGGCAAGAACGGCAAATCATCTTCGGCGCTGCAATTAAAAGGTACTCTACCGGAGATCGAGAAAACGACGACAGAGATTCTGATTGACGGTCGATGGTTTTCGCAGTCGGAAAGTGACGCAAATGCGAATGTATGTCTTATCGGATCGTCTGTTGTTGACAGCTATTTCCCTTATGAATCCCCTATTGGCGAAACCCTTGAGATCGGCGGCAATCAGTTTCTCGTAATAGGTGTTTTGGAGAAAAAAGAACAGCTTTTTGGCGGCGGGGGTGGGAACAACGATCAAAGCAACTCGATCTATATGCCGATGGGAGCCGCGTTAAAGCTCAAACCGAATGCAGACGATCTATTTATACTGGCGGTTGCAAACGAAGGGATGCTTGAGAAAGCTAAGGACGACGTTCAGGACCTGCTTCGTGTACGGCGCCAGGTCGAATACGGAAAACCGAATAATTTTTCGATGGAAACGGCGGCGAGCTTGATCGACCAGTTTCAGTCGATCACGGCAGGGGTTGCAGTCGCTATGGTCGTCATATCCTCAATCGGCCTGATGATCGGAGGAATCGGCGTGATGAATATTATGCTAGTTTCCGTTACCGAAAGAACGCGTGAGATCGGCATCCGCAAAGCCATCGGAGCCAAACAAAGCGATATCATGCTGCAATTCTTGATCGAAGCGGCAACTTTAACAGGTTTTGGCGGGTTGTTAGGACTATTAATCGGATGGCTACTAACATTGCTGGTAAAACTTGTACTTCCCTCCTACGTTCCCTGGTGGGCACCCGTTGCGGGCTTTTTCGCCAGCGTCGGAATCGGCGTGATATTCGGGCTGTTCCCAGCATGGAAGGCAGCCCGGCTCGATCCGATTGAGTCTCTTCGCTATGAGTAACGAGTCTTAGCTAATAAAACTCGGGAACAGCAAAGCAGCAACAACTCCAAGTAAAACCAAAGAGCCGAATACGGTCAAGGCGGCAGTCCATCCGATAGATGAAGTAACCTTTTCACCGGCGTCCTTTATTCCGGTTGCGTTCAGCCAGACCCAATAAAACCAAAGCAGGCTAAAGGCTCCAAGCAACGTATAGATTACGGGATTTTCCGACGCAGTAACGAGAAAGCTCAGGTTGTCCTGAACCAAGGAAGTTTGGCCGGTTATCGGATGAATATCGGTCGGATCTTTTACGAAGAGGATTATAGAACTCAACACAAATCTAATGACGGCGACCGGAAACGACGCATAAACCGCTGCGGAAAACGCCTGCCAATAATTCATCTTTCCGCCCATCGCAAGTGCGAACAGGAAGAAGATACCGCCTAGAAAAGCGAACCAGAACGCTGAACCAGCGAATGATGAAACCGCCTGCCCAGCCTTCACAACAGGATTCTTATTGTCGGCTATTGCGTCTGCCCGGCCTGCCTCGATCTGTTTACGGGCATCCTCATTCAGAAACGACATCTCCAGCGTCTTATCGATTGCGTAGTTGGTCACCCTCTCAGGAGTCAATCTATACAAAAATAAATTCGCGAAAGTTGCGGATAGCACCGACATTACTAAAACGGCAACCAGCCACCGGGGATGGCGGCGAAGGTTTTGAAACACCTCGGACGGCGAAACAAAAATGTTAAGAAGGCTGGCACCGGTTGACATTCGTTCGGCACCTTCCGTGTCGGGTTTGTCTACAAAACTTAGCCCAATTATCAATCCGCCCAGAAGTATAATCACTATTCCAGGCTGAGTCATACCCGGAACAACTTTCAGCACGCCCAATACAGCAACGAGCAACCCGACCACCGCTACAACGATACCGGCCAAACGATTCATATTTTCCTCTCGACTAATCTGGATTTAGCGTTTAGATCAACAGAAATTACGACTTTCGCACAAACTTTGTTTCAGCTAGTTTTAGCTTCCGAATAGTCTTCAATCCGAATGCACGCCGCAAAATGTCCGGAGGATATTTCGCGCAGATCAGGTTCGACTTTTGCGCATTCATCAATCGCAATCGGACACCGCGTTCGGAACCTGCATCCGGATGGTGGATTGATTGGGGTCGGGACATCTCCTTTCAGCACGATCCGTTCGCGTTTACGTTTTGGGTCCGGCACAGGTATAGCAGAAAGCAGGGCTCTTGTATACGGATGGAGCGGGTTTTCGTAAAGCTCGACCGAATCGGCGATCTCGACTATCTTGCCGAGATACATTACCGCAACACGGTTAGAAATATGCTCTACGATCGCAAGCCCGTGCGAAATAAAAAGGTAAGTCAGGCCGAATTCCGCCTGCAAGTCCTGCAAAAGATTTACAACCTGAGCCTGTACCGATACGTCGAGAGCGGAAACAGGCTCATCGCAGATTATAAGCTTCGGATTCAACGCCAATGCCCGCGCAATGCCGATCCGTTGGCGTTGCCCACCCGAAAATTCATGCGGATAACGGGACATGTATTTCGGATCGAGTCCGACCTTTGAAAGCAGATCGGCAACTCGGTCCTTTTGTTCCTGCTTGTTCGCGATTCGATGGATCTTGAGCGGCTCGGAGACAATCGAAAAAATGCTCATTCGCGGATTCAGGCTTGCGTAGGGGTCTTGAAAGATAATCTGCATTTCGCGGCGGAGGCCCTGCATTTCGCTATTCGACAACCCAACGATATTTTGCCCTTCGAAAAGAATTTCACCGCTCGTCGGTTCATGCAAACGCAGCATGCACCGGCCGACCGTTGATTTGCCACAGCCTGATTCGCCGACGAGTCCAAGCGTTTCACCCGAAATAATATCGAACGAAACACCATCCACAGCCTGAACGACATCATCGCTGTTTTCAATTGCGAAATGCTTGACGAGATGACGAACCTGGACTATCTCGTCTTTCTGAAGTTTTTGGCCAATCGCCTCCATATTTACATCTCAGATGACAAAACCTTCTCCCGGGCAATCTCAAATGTCTGAGCTTTGTTATGAAGTACGCATCGCACCTTAACTTCATTCGGCAAATCGAAAAGCGGTATCTCACCGCGCGTACAAATGTCCATGCGGTGTACACATCGCGGAGCAAAATGACAACCTTTCGGAAGGTCGGTCGGACTCGGGACGGTTCCGTCGATGGTTTCCAGTCTTGGTGATCTCGCAGTATCACGCACACTAAGTTTTGGAACGGAGCGAATAAGCCCGCGTGTGTAAGGATGCTTCGGGTCGTCGAATATCTCTTCGACGCCTGATTCCTCAACGATCTTTCCTGTATACATTACGCAGACGCGGTCCGCCGTTTCGGCGATCACGCCGAGATCGTGAGTGATCAGCAATACCGCAAGCTTCCGGGCTCGCCGCAGTTCATCGAGCAGCTCTAGAATTTGCGCCTGTATTGTCACATCGAGGGCCGTCGTCGGCTCGTCCGCGATCAACAACTCAGGATCGCAGGCGAGTGCCATCGCGATCATTACACGTTGCCGCATGCCGCCCGAGAGTTGATGTGGATAGTCATTGGCGCGGCGCTCGGCGGCTGGGATCGAAACTTCTTCCATCGCCCCGATCGCGGCCTTCCATGCTGACTTCTTATCTAATTTCCGATGCAGCCGCAAAGCCTCGGCGATCTGCTCGCCGACCGTGAAAACAGGATTAAGCGAAGTCATCGGGTCCTGGAAGATCATTGCGATATCATTGCCGCGAATCTCCCGCATCCGATCCTCGCTTGCCTTCGTTAAATTTTCCCCCTTAAACCTGATCGAACCGCCCGCAATCTTCCCCGGCGGATAGATCAAACACAGTATCGAAAGTGCCGTGATCGATTTCCCGCAGCCGGATTCGCCCACAAGCCCGACAAATTCGCTCTCGTCGATAAAAAGGCTGACGTCATCCACCGCCTTTACCAACCCGGCCCGAGTAGGAAATTGTGTCTTTAGATTTGTAATTTCGAGCAGATGGCTCATTTGTCTTTGCAAACCGGCGGCAAACAGAGGATCGAGCTTGATTTTATCTTAAATTATCGAGAAGTGGAAAGCAGCGAATTATCGACGCTTAACATTTGTTGAAGCAACTATTTCCGTCGCTTTTTCTTCCAATGGATGTTATCATTTTTTGAGCTTTTCGGCCTTGTCCGCAGTTTTTTCAAGGAGATCATACGTAGTGAAAAATCGCTTTACTTTTGTTTTTACTCTTTTCCTGGCCCTCTTTGTATCATCTTCGGCATTTTCACAAAGTCAAAATGTGTCGAAAATCCTTCCGAAAGGAGCTGCAAGCGCGCCGAAATCGACCAAACCCGTTACGACTGAAAACATCGAACAAGACGTCGCCGAAGCACTTTCGCTCATCGAAGCCAACCATGTAGTTGGAAAGAAAATTAATTATAACGAGGTTTTCAAGTCTTCGATCGACGGAATGCTCCATACGCTCGATCCGCATTCCAACTATTTCGATGCCAAGGAATTCGAACAGTTTCGCACCGACCAAAGCTCCCGTTATTACGGGATAGGAGCTACCATCGGCGATCTCAGCGATGATAAAGGCAATGTAATTGCGACGTATATCCGTGCCACATTCGATAACGCACCCGCTCACCGTGCCGGCCTGCGTTACGGAGATAAAATAGTTGAGGTCAACGGTACATCCGTGCTTGGCAAGTCATTCTCAGAGGTTCGTAATTTTCTACGTGGGCCGCGCGGAACGCCCGCGAAACTCGTCATTGAGCGGTATGGTACGGGCAAGCGCGAGAACATAGACATAATTCGCGATGCCGTGTCGCAGCCGTCGATTTCCGAAGCGTACATGATTCGACCGAGCGTGGGCTACATCGCCATGACCGGCGGATTTAATCAAACAACCTATGCCGAGTTTGTCGTTGCGATGAAGGACCTAAAGGCCAAAGGCATGAAGCAATTGGTTCTAGACCTGAAAAACAACGGCGGCGGCCTTGTCGGCCAGGCTTATCGCGTTGCAAATACGTTTTTATCCACGGGCCAGACGGTATTTACCCAAAAAGGACGTATTGAAGGTGCCAATGAGCCTTCTTATCGTGCCGAGAATCCGAATCCGGAAACAATGCCGGTCGTTTTGCTTGTAAATCGCAATTCGGCCTCCGCATCTGAGATACTTGCCGGAGCTTTACAGGACCATGACCGTGCGTTGATCGTGGGTGAAACGACATTCGGCAAAGGCCTCGTGCAGAACCCTTTCGTACTTGAATACGGCTCGATGCTGCTGTTGACGATCGCGAAGTATGAAACGCCGTCAGGCCGGTTGATCCAGCGGGATTACTCTGACGGCAATCTTTATAGTTACTACACGCAAGGCGGCGTAGGAGCGAGCGACTCGGATGCTCCAGTCATTCCAAAAGGAGCGGAAACAAAAACCGACGCGGGCCGTTCTGTGTACAGCGGCGGCGGGATCAACCCTGACGTAGCAATCAAGCCGGATACGATAACCAATGAGCGTTTTCGATATCAGCAAAAGCTGAACAACCCGATCTTCGCCTTTTCGATGGATCTCGCTTACGGCAAGGTCAAGGGATTCGAAACCTACAAGGTTGACCGACCGATAGTATTCGAACGGGACATCACGGCGAAAGATTTCCCGGTCACGGATGTTCTATACCAGTCGTTCAAGGTGTTTGCGGTCGAAAAGTACAAGTACACGCCGGCTCAGATCGATAAGGAACGCGAGTTTGTCGAACGTATTTTAAGGTCTGAATTGGTGTCTGCTGCATACGGTTCGCAAACTTCCCTGCAAGTTTCGAATGAATACGACAACCAGCTTTTGAAAGCGATCGAGCTTATGCCGCAGGCAAAACAGCTTGCCCTCGAAGGTGCCAAGGCAAAGGCAAATGCTTCGAGATTTCCGGCTAACGCCAATAAATAGTCAGATTTAACCGACAAAAAAAGCCGCGACCCGAAAATGGCTCGCGGCTTTTTCTTTTGTCAGAAATTATCAGAATAACCAGCGAACGAGGTAAACAACCCCGAATCCGGCCGCGATCAAAAAAACAACCAGAGCGACAACCGCGAGGCCGATCATGACCTTGAAACGGCGATAACGCTTGTCCGATGGCGGTGACAATTGATTTTGCGGAAAGTATGGAGGCGGTCTGTTCATCTTCGTCAGTATAGAGTATGTACTAAGGGTAGACTAACAGTTTGATATCGTTCCATCAAACATAAGATCCCCCTGCAATATTATCCGACCGCTGCATACTTCCAAAATTGTATGAGATAATGTTTTTGCTCTTCCAACTCAATGATAAGGAAATAACTATGAATCGCATCTTGATGACTTTTCTGTTGATTATCTTCGCGTCCGCGGGCGTTCATTCGCAGGCGCCGTTTTCGTTCAACGATCTGGTAAACGTAAAGCGGGTCGGCGACCCGCAGTTATCGCCGGACGGAAAGCGGGTGGCGTTTACAGTCGGAGTGGTTAACAAGGCCGAGAACCGCACGGTCACGCACATCTACGTAGTGAAAATAGACGGAACCGACCAGAAGCAGCTAACGACGGGCACCGCGTCGAACAGCTCGCCCAGGTGGTCGCCAGACGGAGACCACATCGCCTATACGACTGGTGGCCAGATTTGGGTGATGGAAGAGGACGGCGACGACAAAGAGCAGGTCACAAAGATATCGACCGGTGGCGGAAATCCCGTTTGGTCGCCAGACGGCAAATGGATCGCCTTTAGCTCCGAGGTATATCCGGAATGTTCGTCGGATGATTGCAACAAGGTCGAGGAGGAAAAAGCCGAAAGCAGCAAGGTGAAGGCGAAGGTCTCCGAACGCCTCTTGTTCAAACATTGGAACGAATGGCGTGACCGTAAGCGGGCGCATGTATTTGTGATTCCGAAAGACGGCGGCATTGCGAGGGATCTTACACCGGGCGATTTCGATTCCCCGCCCTACGCGGCTTCGACGGGAATCGATTACGCCTTCTCACCCGATGGAAAAGAGATCGCGTTTCTACGAAATCCGGACAAGGTTGAGGCGACCTCGACGAATAGCGACCTATACGTAATGCCGCTGAACGGCGGTTCGGCCCGCAATATCACGGCTGGCAACAAAGGCTACGACGCGGGGCCCGTTTATACGCCTGACGGCAAGTATATTCTGTTCCGATCGCAAGCTACCGCTACGTTCGAAGCCGACCGCTGGCGCATCATGCGCTATAACCGCTCGAACGGAGAAACGGTTGAGCTAACTCGTGGATTCGATCAGCAGGCTGATGAAATGACGCTTTCGAACGACGGCAAAACGATATATTTTGCTGCGGGAACTCGCGGGCGCTCGCCGATTTATTCCGTACCGGTGGAGCCTGATTTCAGACTGCGGATCGCAACGCACGTAAAACAAATTGTCGGCGGTGTCTATGCCAACAGTTTGAATGTTTCAAAAGACGGCAAGACACTCGTTTTTGCCGCCAGTTCAATGGCCGCTCCGGCGGAGATTATGCGCGCGAATACGGACGGCAGTGGAGTCGCATCAATTACGCGGGCTAATCCTTCATACAATTTATCGAAAGCGGAAGAGCTTGAATGGATCGGCGGAATGCAGGCAACGGTTCACGGATTTCTGGTAAAACCTGCGAACTTCGACGCTGGCCGGAAATATCCTCTATTGGTGCTTATTCACGGAGGACCGCAAGGCGCTTGGAGCGACAATTGGGGCTATCGCTGGAATCCGCAGATGTTCGCCAATGCCGGGTATGTCGTCTTTTTGCCTAATCAGCGCGGCTCGACAGGCTACGGCCAAAAATTTGTCGATGAGGTTTCCTCCGATTGGGGCGGCAAGGCGTTCGTCGATATAAAGAATGGCGTTGCCGAAGTCATCAAAAAGCCGTACATCGACAAATCACGAATCGGAGCGGCTGGAGCTAGTTATGGCGGTTACATGGTCGATTGGATACTCGGGCACAACAACGACCCGCGATTCAAATTCAAGGCCCTCGTGTCTCACGCCGGTGTTTATAATCTTGAAAGTATGGCTACGGCGACCGAAGAAATTTGGTTCGTCAACTGGGAATTCAAGGGCATGCCGTGGGAGAACCCGGTAAATTACCAGCGATGGTCGCCGCATAAATTTGCGAGCCGGTTCAATACGCCAACGCTGGTCACGGCCGGAGAACTGGATTTTCGCGTCCCGGTCGATCAAAGCTTGCAGTTATTTACTACCCTGCAGCTCAAGGGTATTGACTCAAAGCTGATTATCTTTCCTGACGAAGGCCACTGGATATTGAAACCGCAGAACTCCGAGTTTTGGTATAGCAACGTTACAAACTGGCTGGATAAATATTTGAAATAGCTTTCCGATGTTTTTCTTATTCGTTATTTTTTTACGTTCCTTGTTCGGCTGCCAAGATGACCGCGGAAAAAAGGTGAGGTATTACAGGGAGATTGTTGAACTCAATTCCGCATATGATATCAAAGTTTCCGTTCCTGATAGTTGCAGGATTCCTCGCCTTCACCGTTCAGGCCCAGACCTCACGGCCGGACTTTAACCGGAGCTCAACGTACGACGTTCAGCATTATGTGCTGCGGGTAAGTTTTGACCGCGAAAGAAAAAGGATAAATGGCGACACTACGGTTCGGCTAAAAGCTTTGAAGGCCGGGCTTCGTGAGGTTGTACTTGATTCCGTCGATATGTCTTATACTTCCGTGACGGTTGATTCGGGCGGTACGGCTCTTAAGTACAATACGGATGGAGATAAAATTAGGGTCACGCTCGATCGTTCATATGGGCCTGACGAAGTGATAGCCATTCGGTTCAAATATTCGGCGACGCCCGAAAAAGGCATTTATTTCATCCCTGAAGGCAGGCAGCCAAATAATAAAAAGATCCATTCGTCCCAGATATGGACGCAGGGTGAACCGGACGAGGCCCGGCACTGGTTTCCGTCATTCGATTTCCCCAGCGACAAGGCGACCACCGAGCAATACATCACCGCCGAAAAAGGCGAAACCGTCATCGGCAACGGCGACCTTGTCGAGCAGAAGGAAAATTCGGACGGAACGGTTACGTTTCATTATGAGATGCCGATCCCGCATTCGACATACCTGGTTTCGTTCGTCATTGGCGAATACGTTAAAACCAGCGAAAAGTATAAGGACATTCCGCTTGGTTACTACGTCTATCCGGGCAAGGAAGCGATTGTGCCGAAGGCTTTTGGCAAAACACTGGATGTTCTCCGTGTTTTTGAGGAGCTAACAAAAACGCCCTACCCGTACTCAAAATACGACCAAACCATCGTTTCCGGGTTTACATTTGGCGGCATGGAGAATATTACCGCTACGACCCTTGCCGACGACGAAGTTTTCAGTACGATGATTCCATCGCTTGCGGGTTCAGTGGAAGATCTTGTCGCCCACGAGGCGGCTCATTCCTGGTTCGGTAATCTGGTGACCTGCAGGAATTGGGCCGAGTTATGGCTCAATGAAGGGTTTGCGACGTTTATGGAAGCCGCGTTTCGCGAGAAAATGTATGGCCGTCCAGCGTATATCGCTAAAATAACCAGCGATGCCGAGACATTTCTTGCTGACGACGCAGTAAGTGCAAAACGTAACGGCCTTTTTAACCGGAATGCCGATAATGTCAATGCTCTGTTTGAGCGCCCGGCAACGACCTACAATAAGGGCGGTGCAGTTATTCACACGTTGCGTGAACAGATCGGCGACAAAGCGTTCTGGAGCGGCGTGAACGCTTATCTCTACCAGCACAAGTTTTCTAATGTCGAATCTACCGATCTTAAAGAGGCTATGGAAACTGCGTCGGGTCAGAGATTGGACTGGTTTTTCGATCAGTGGGTCTACGGACTGGGAAGTCCGAAACTTGAGGTCAAGCAGACGTACAATCTAAAAACAAACACGCTGACGTTGACTGTTGCCCAGACACAAAAGACCGACAAATTTACTCCGCCCGCTTTTCGGCTACCGATGGATTTGGATATCGTAACGGAAAAGGGGACAGAGATGCGAAAATTGGATATTACAAGACGGTTGACGACTTTTAATTTCAAAACCGACGGCAAACCTTTGAGGATAAAGTTGGACAAGAAGGAAAAAATACCTGTAAAAACTGTCAAGATTGAGCCTTTAACAGTGGAGTAAGCACGTTCAGGCCTTTGTCCTCCCAAAGCTCTAACTCGCAATCAAAGACAAAAAAAGTTCCGCGTGAGAAGCGCGGAACTTTTTCCCTTTGAGAAGACCGGATGTCTGCTTGAAATGTTGGAAAGCAGAGAGCGCGAAGCACACACAAAATCGCGACTAAATCACAAAATACATGCAGTAACTTCTTTGCAACACCTACGAGGTTAGCTGACGGGCTAGGAACGAAAGATTATCCCTGCGGCTATGTGCCACTTCGCCCCTGTTTTACGTATAACCGCAAAACGTTTGGGTCCCCCGCGTCTTTCGAATCGTCCGAAAGACTTCGGTGATCAACTTTTCAACAATTGCTAGGTTATCACAGCCCTGTACTCGATTTCAAGAGTCAAAGTGCAAAATTTTGTCAACGGGCTGGAAAAAGTTGGTAAAGCATCAGATAAACGATGACCCCCGTGATCGAGACGTAGAGCCAGACCGGATAAACGAAGCGGGCGAGACGCTTGTGAGCATCAAATTTGCCCTTTAGACCCCGCGAGAGCGTGACCAGTACGAATGGCGTTACCAGCGTCGCTAAAACGGTATGTGACGTAAGAATCGTGAAATATACCGGCCGGGCAAGGCCTTCGCCGGTGAATTTCGTTGGTCCTAGGCCATATACGGAGGTTCGAATGATATGGTGCGTTACATAACAAACAAGAAAAATAGCGGATACCGCACTTGCTGAGAGCATGCAGACTCTATGGCGGTGAACCTGCTTTGTCAAAATGAAATATAGGCCGAACAGCAAAAGAACGCCGCTGGTGGCGTTCAATGTCGCGTTGACGTGCGGAAATATGTGAAGGAGATCCATCTATCGCCAAAAACCAAGCAGCACAAATAACAGAATCCAAAGAGCGCCCATAAAATGCCAATACCAACCCACCGCACGCGCAAGGTTTCGCCGCTTTTCCTTTTCCATCTCACCGCCTGCCGCATTCCACGATCGCAATACGACCGAACCCAAGGCAACGATGCCTCCGAGGACATGAGCAACGTGAACCGCCGTCAATATGTAGAAAAAACCCGCGTACGGATTGCCATGCATATATAAACCGCGCTTCGTCAAGGCAAGCCATGAAAGAATTTGAGATGAGATAAACGCGGCTCCGAGAACCGTTGTGAAGAGAAGCCATTTGCGGCCCATGTCAATGGAATCCGTGTCGATCGACCTTTTGGCGAAGTGGTATGAAATGCTGCTGAAAAGAATCAGGATAGTACTTATCCAAATCTGAACAGGTAAATCGAACGGCTTCCATTCAGCCGCTCTATTCGTTGAAACCATGACGTACGCACCGATAAGCCCGGCGAACGTCATGCCGACGATGAGAAGCAAAAACCATGTAATAACCTTCGCCTTGTCAGTGTTTGCGGCGTCTGACGAACCGAAATCGTGTCCTCTGAAATCGCGGCCATTTCGTTCATCTCCGCCGCCGCCATTGCCTCCGTTGGACGGGCCGGAGCCGCTCGAAGTTGTCACGCGGGACCTTAGCCTGCGAAGGCCTTCGGGTTCTGCTACTGGTTCTACAGTTCCAACTTCCATAACCTAGCGATTATCAATGACGAGCAGCCCGAAAATCAGCGGGAGATAAAGCACCGAGACCATTAATAGCCGTCGCGAACGTGCTGCCGTTTTCGCCCGGGCCGTCTGAACGCTCTCAAACAAAAACCAAATTCCGAGAAGCGTCGCTCCGATCAAATAGGCCACGCCCGCAAAATTAAGAAAAAACGGAGCGAGGCTGACAGGAACCAGCATTATCGTAAAAAGAACGATCTGGCGGGCGGTGATGCGGCCATCGGGTTCGACGACCGGAAGCATTTTAATGCCGGCTTTGGCATACTGCTCCTTATACATCGACGCGATCGCCAGAAAATGTGGAAACTGCCATAAAAATAAGAGTGCGAAAAGGGCCCACGCTCCGATCGTTATTTCGTTGGCTGCGGCTGTCCAGCCCATCAATGGCGGCATGGCTCCCGGAATAGCTCCAATTGCCGTCGAGGCGGATGTGCGCGTTTTTAGGGGCGTGTAGAGGAACACGTAGCCGATGATGACAGTCAGTCCGAGAATTGCCGTTAACGGATTGACCAGAAAATACAAATAAATCTCGCTAACCGCACATTGGAGCACACCGAAGATCAATGCCTCGTTATGGGTTATTCTTTGAGTCGGGATCGGACGTTTTGCCGTTCGGTCCATCAACGCGTCCGTGTCTCGCTCGATGTACTGATTAAGAGTGGCCACGCCGAAGGCCAGCAGCAGTATACCGATCATCGAATTAAGGAAGAGCGGCAAATCAAAGGCGCCTTTCGTGCCGAGATAGAATCCGGCGGCCGATGTCAGCACGAGCATGAACGCAATGCGCGGTTTTGTCAGCTCGACATATGCAGCGATCCGCTCGCGCATTCCGGCCACTTTTGATTCCTCGATTTGGGCAGTGGTTACATTCATTTCTATCGGTCGATTACAGGTCAAATTTTCCTCAAGAATAGCGTTTTATAGCCGATTTACCAAACCGAAGACGTGGACCTAATCTTCTATTCATATAAAGTTATTCTAATTTCTTGAAAGATGACAAACAACCTGTGCTAAGTTATGATTTTGATTACTAGAAATGTCTGCTGTCGAAGAAACAATCAAAGCAAAAGAAATGCCCAGAAGTGCGGCTGTTCCGCTTTTCGACCGGGTGATCAACTTCATTAGTTCGGTCAGATTTGGCGTGGCTCAGCTATGCGCTCTGGTCGTGTTGTCGATGATCGGAATGCTTATCGTACAGCAGAACGTCCAGGGCTTTGAAGCATACTTCGCATCACTGACGCCGGCGGAAAAAACCGTCTACGGGTCACTTGGCTTTTTCGATATCTACCATAGCTGGTATTTCAATCTTCTTCTTCTTTCCCTTTCGCTAAATATCGTACTCGCATCGATCGATCGTTTTCCTTCGGCCTGGAGCTACATTAAGGACCCAAAAACCAAAGCCACGCCGGATTGGCTTCTGAGTCAGAAGGACAAGGCAGTCGTTATCGTCCCCGGCACGGAGACAGGCCGTATTGCAGATGAGGTCAAGTCGATATTCAAAGCCAACGGCCTAAACGTGCAAGTTTCCGAAAACGAGACGATCTCGTACGCGGTTGATGCCGAGGGCAAAAAGCTTTTTAACGAAACGGTCAAATCAAAAAACTTATATGTCTTCGGAGAAAGCGGTCGTATAAATCGAATTGGGGCTTACATTGTCCATGTATTTCTGCTCACATTATTTATCGGACATTTTGTTGCAAACGTCACTGGCATCGATGCCGATGTGCGGATGATTCCAGGTGACGGGACCGACAAGATACAGATGATCGAGTTCGATTTGGACAAGAAGGAAAAGTTCGACGTTCAGGTGCCGTTTACGATGACCTGCACGGATATTCAGCAGCGGCTGATCGATCCGCGCGGCTCGATAGACGTGACGAACACGCTTGACTGGCGAACGCAGATGAAGGTCGAAGATCCGATCTACGGAACTACGGTTGCAGATATCAGCATGAACAAACCATTCAACTATCGCGGTTACCGTTTTTTCCAGGCACAGACGATTCCCGTCGGAAACGCCCGCACGATAAAGCTTGAGTTGACGCCACAGGCCGGCGGTGTACCGGTTGTTCTAGATATTCCGCGGATGGGGTCGACGACGCTTGCTGACGGAACATTTGTAGAATATGACGAGTTTCTCCCGGATTTTGCCTTCAATGCCGAGGGTAAACCCGATACGCGTTCGGGTGACTATAATAATCCCGTCGCCGTTTTGAATGTTACACCGCCTCAGGGCACGCGGACACGGGTATTTGCCTTTGCATCCAAGCTTGCAGACAACATTCCGGTCGGAGCACCGAAACTAGGATACAAATGGCGGCTTACCGAGTACGAAAAATCACCCTTCGCTCACGTCTTGTCAATCAAATACGATCCTTATAGTGGTGCTTTCATTGCGTGGTATATTGGTGGTTTCGGCCTTATCGGTGCTTTATCGTTCGTTTTCTTTTTTTCTCATAAGCGGATCTGGGCGGTAATAAAACAACCCGAGAATGGGATCACAGAGGTTGTTTTGGGCGGAAACGCCAACCGAAATCCCGCCGGACTCGAGGATAAATTCAACAAAATTGTAAACCGGTTACGAGAAAAAGCCGGGATCGCCTAGTTCAAGAAGCGAGGTAATTATGTCGCAAGTTTTAACCGCAAACGAAATATATGACTCGAAGGTAAATAGTTCGTGGATGTCATACATTCCGGCGATCTTTGCTATCGGAGGATCTATATTGATGCTCGCCCTTCGTTTTCAGATCGGGTCGGGGTTCATTTCGGACGGTGCGCTGATGATGCTTGCTTTGGCAAGCTACATCTTTGCTGCACTTTTTCACCTGACGAACCTATACGCTCCGTCGGAGATGGCGCGAAAGATCGGGCTGTGGACGGCAACCTTGGGTGTATTTTTTAATCTTTCGAGTTGGCTTGTCCGCTGGGTTGCCGCATACGATCACGAGATCGCCGAAATGCGGCTAGCCGGAAACATGGAAAACCCGTGGATATTCCGATATGTTCCGTTCGCGAATCTTTACGATCTTAGCCTCGCGTTTGCCTTCGGGGCAGGAATCGCTACGCTCTTGCTCGCCCGGCGACGTAACTTTCAGGTGCTGAGTGCGTTCACCCTTCCATTGGCGGCTTTGATACTAACGCTTGCGAGATTTATCGGGAATGAGTTTATAGATCTTCCGCCTGTTCTGGATTCCTATTGGCGCCCGATCCATGTTGGAGTCGCGTCGTTAAGTTACGGCGTCGCTCTGGTATGTTTTGCTATAGCAATACTTTACCTTCTAAAAGATAATGTAAAAGTCGAAGCAATGGCGGTCTGGTCGAGTGTATTCGTACTTGCCGTCATTGCGTCCGTCAGTAAGTTCTCGATCTTTAGCGAGTTTGTATATCGCGCCGGTCTCTTTGTTCCGAATATCGATGGAGGAAAGCCGTTTTCGGCACCGTTCCGGTTCGAGATACCCTATGTTGGACTGGCCCTGGTGGTCACCGGCGTTTTGCTTGCCGGAGTGATAATTTCATTCCTGATCTATCTGAATCAGGAAAACGAAAAGGCTCGCACAGCCGGCCATTTACTCCTCAAGCTTGCGCTTGTATCGCAAATAATTGCGATTGCCCTGCTTGTTTCTGGAATAAAAGGCTCAGCGAACGTTCAGCAAGGTTTACAGGTACAACTCGCGGCTAATTCGAACCAGTACATCTCGGCGGGACGTGCGATAGCTGAGAGGCAGCAGCTCACAGCGCGCGAATTTGCCGCCATCACACCGACGCAGTTCGAACAAATGGGACGCTCGTATGTTCAAGCAAATGGCGACAAGATGTTTCTCAGTCTGAATACCAATCCGGTAGAGCTGGCTGGCTTGATAACAGGACTTGCAGCAACATTTTTTGTAATGCTCTTTGCTTTCCGTACAGATAAGCTTCGCGAAAGGCTGCCCAGCCTCGATTCGCTTGATGGATTGATGTACAAGACCGCGTGCCTTGCGTTTGCGGGCCTCGCGATGCTGTTGATAACCGGTGCTATATGGGCGAATGAATCGTGGGGACGGCCGTGGGGCTTCGATTCGAAGGAAACCGGCGCACTTGTGGCGTGGCTGACTTACGCCGCGTTTCTCCACACAAGGATCTCACGCGGGTGGTCGGGACGAAGCTCAGCTTACTTTGCGATCCTTGGATTTTTACTAGTCATTTTTACATATCTCGGTGTCAGTTATTTGCTGCCGGGACTGCACAGCTATGCCTAAGAAGCATCACCGATCTCCGATTTGTAGCGGGTGCCGAGCCAATTATATTTCAGGTCGGGAAGCGCTGCTCAAGCTTCTTAAAAACTCTCTGTAAAGCAGAAAACAGCTATTCGATAGTTACCTTTGCGACATCGACGATAGCGTATCTTGCGATGGAGCCATCCTTCAGAATTACAGTCAGAATTCCTTTATCCACGCTGAATTTGAACACTTCGTTCATAGTTTTTTCAATAGTCTTGCCGTCCTTGAAAGCTATGATGAGGCGAATGGAAACAAGGGGATCGAGCGCCGGCTCTTTCTCGACTTTCGTTTTCTTGGCAGCCCGTTTCGACGGAGCTTTTTTCAAGGGCGGAGTTTCAACGTCCGTCGTCGCAGTCGGCTCTTCAGACGCCGGCGGCTTAGGAAGATTAGTTTTTGCCGGTGGGCGTCTGCGTCGTGACTCCGGTATTCGACGGGCTGGTATACGTTTGGCGGCTGATTCGTCGGTCTTTGGAATCGAGTCAGTGACGACGAGCTCAAGTCCAGGTGTTGGTTTATCCGCATCCATTTTTGGAGGATCACCGCTTGTTCCCGTTTCGACGCTTTGAGCGTCCTTCTTTGGCGTTTCCGCAGTGTCATCGATATCGGCTTTATCCGATTTCGCGATGACGGGTTTGGGGATCGGCGGCAGGAGAGTACCAACTGAATTCACGCGACTGCCCGAATCATTAGCCGCTATGACCTTTGGCAGCTCAGGTTCGGGCAAATAATCCGACTCTTTTGCGGCGACAAAGCTTCCGGCAAACTTTATCCTGAATGACGCGGGGTCGTCGTTGGGCGTTCGGCCCTGTATTCGAAGAAGAAGTTTTTCGAGTTTACGAAAGTAAACTGCTCGGCCGGTCTCGTTATCTGAGTCGTTGGCATACACCACGATCTTAGTAACCGAACGGAGGCCCGGCATGGCAAAGACGTCAATATCTCCGGTGAAATTTCTGGTTACGATGTTGATAAAAACATCGCCCTGATCGCCGTTAAATGTATAGAAATAGGTTGTGAGTCGCGGATCGCCGATGTCACGAGCCTTGATAGTTCCGACGATCTCGTTTGATGTAACCGCTGTCGGGAAATCCTGACTTGTTGATTGCGCGGCTGCAAAAACCGCAGATAACAGCCCGAGAAAAACGACAAATGTTGTTGACAGAAATCGCCCGGATTTCATAGTTCGCTTCCCGATTCTTCAAAACCCCTAGACGATTCTAGCAGTCTTCACCACTCTCAACAATAAAAAAGCCGGACTCGCATGGCCCGGCTTGGCAAAACGATAACGAATTCTCTATTCGCTTCCTGCGGCTTTGGCAGCACCTTTGTCCTGCAATAATTCGATCGCTTTCTTGAGCTGGATGTCTTCCACTACCTTCTTGCTTTCTTCCGGCTTCGCCGGGCTTGGAGTGGCGGCGGGCTGCGGATTCTGGTTCAGCTCTTCCTGTTGATCGATCAACTCCTCAACCTCGATCGGTTCCGGAGTATCCGGACGTTTTACCTCAACAGACGGCTTAACACCCATTGTCGCTCGATCGTCGCCCAGGAAAGGTACACCGCTAGCCGAAGCCCATTTAGCGGTAGTCAAAAGCAAACCGTCTCCGCCACGGAGCGGAAACAACTGCTGTTCTGTACCGGAACCAAAGCTGCGTTCGCCGACCACCTCGCCGCGTTTGCGATCAAGAAATGCCGAAGCAACAACCTCGGCGGCACCAGCTGAACCGAGATCGATCAATACCGCAACCTTTCCGTCAAATACCACCTTGGAAGGATCGGCGGCAAAGCTTTTCACAACCTTATTGTCTTTCCCGATGATCTTTGCGATCTCACCATCTCTGATAAAAATATTTGCAACGGCCACGGCTTCATCGATCCCGCCAGTTGCGACGCCGCGAAGATCGAGAACTATCTTCTGCACACCCTGTTTTGAAAGGTTCTGCACCTGCGTTTTTATCTGGTTCGCCTCGCCCGCTTCGAGGCTGAAAACCTTGATAACGCCGGTTTTGTTCGCTTCGACGCGCGATTCAGGCGCTGGAATCTTGTACGCACCGCGAGTCACCTTTAACGTCTGCGGCTTTGCACCGGCACGAAGAACGCGAAGATTTACCGCAGTTCCTGCGTCTCCCAGAATCATTTGGCGGGCATCATACAACGATATGTCGCGAGTCGCCTTGTTTTCGATATACTCAACAACATCCCCCGCCTTCAGACCCGCCTTGTCAGCGTCGGAGTCCTTAATAACGGAAATTACATAAAGGTAAAGCGAGACCTGCGAAAACTCTGCACCGATTCCGACCTTCTTGGTTGTTTTCGCGGCGTTGAAATCGGCAACCTGCTGGGCGGTTAGATACGATGAGTACGGATCGAGGCCGCCGACAAGGCCGCGAAGTGCCCCAAAGCGTACTTTTTCAAGATTTGGCGCGTCAACATAATCATTCTCAATATGCTGTAGCACCGACTCAAAAATGCGGATCTGCGCACCGGCGTCGTTGATCGGCTGCTGAGCACGTGTCCACGGGCTGAGCATCCCGCCGACAACCGCGTACATCGCGATCGCCGCCGACACCATTAAAATTGAAAGCTTTCCGCGAAATGACATAATTTACCTCGTATGATAATTACTAAAAGCTAGTTTACGCGAATATGATGCAAATTGTTTAAGAAACGGCTGTCCGCAACTCAAGTTTAATAGATTCTACGTGCAAGACAAAGAAACATCCAATTCCGCTGAATTTACAGATTTCGCTTCCCTGCCGCCATCGGGCCGGATCGTGTCGCTGGATCTCGGGACAAAATGGATCGGCGTTGCCGTGTGCGATGAACTGCGAATACTGACACGGCCGGTAAAAACGGTGGCTCGAACAAGCTGGAAAAAGACGCTTCTCCTTGTCAAAGACATACTAACGGAATTCGATGCCGTCGCACTCGTAATTGGTTTGCCGTATAACTTTGACGGCAGCGAAAGCGAGATGTCGGCAGAAGCAAGACGCCTTGCACGGAACTTTGCCTTATCATTAAAGGTTCCCGTCTTCATGCAGGACGAACGTGCAACGAGCTACGAAGCCAAGCGTCGCCTGTGGGAACGCGGAACGACGCTCAAAGATACAAGTTCGCTCGTCGACAGCGAGGCCGCCTCGATCATCCTCGCCGATTTCCTCGATCGGCTTTCCTGATCGTTGCCCGGTAACGGAGATCATTAGCTTACCTTTTTCTTATCGTACCACAAACACTGCGCTTTGTGCTGAAAGTGGGACGGCTTAAATACATTAGATAGCAAAGTTGCAGTGAAATATCGTTCCACTTCAGCGCACAATAAACGTTACGTGGAAAGATTTCTACGTTTTTACTTAACTACTACTGTTTATTGCTTTTAAGTGATTTCCCGCCTCACTTTCTTATTAGAATCGCTTATTTACCGCTCACGTAGTTCGATTCTGTTTGTCAAAGATCATGAGTACATCGCCCCGCGAAAAACGGCGTGTACACCCGATGCACGATTGTTGCATACATTGGACGCAGGGTCAATAGTCTTTTGTATCCCCGCCGCCGATCCTGTACCCGAACAGCAAAAGTTATTTCGTTGCAAACCACCCTCAACCTCATCCTTGCCCTTCTCGCCACGGATGTGAGACTTTTGAAAGCCCTAAAAAAAGGCGTATCATCGTCCTGCCGCAAGATTTTCCACGTCAATCAACCGATTTGGAGGTTCATTTTCTCCTATGAATGACACTGATCGCCGCCGTCACTTTGTCGTTGCGTTCGGATACGCTTGCGGCGGGCCAACACCTCGTCGCTTTAAATTCGCCGTATGTAAAGCGAGCTACTTCAGGTAGAGTTACCCTTCTGACAGTCCGTCGGTCATGCGGGCCGGTTGCGTTGACCACGACGCCTTTTTCGACGGCGGTTTCTAAGGTCCTCGATCTGCTCTCTTAATTATCGCATAGCGATATTATGACTTTAGCCGTGGGTTTCAACCCACGGTAGGCGTATCAACTGATTCTCGTCGCGTCAGCGACGACTGAACTCTGCGTCCGATTCAATTGCCGCTCACGCGCCAAGGTCACTTGCCGTCAGACTTCCGTGGGTTAAAACACCACGGCTAAATTCAAAACGTCGCGATGCGACGCAATCGGGTCGTGCCTACTTTTGATGGATGACTTGCAGGTCGGCGAGAACGTTTTTGCGGATAAGCGGATGAAGCGACGCTTCGGTTGCGAGATCGACGTTGCGGCCGAGGACCTCTTTAAACGTGTCTTCGAGAGCAATGAATTCGACAAATCCTACCGGTTTGCTAAGACGAACGAGCAGATCAACATCGCTATTCGCGTTATCTTCGCCACGAGCAACCGACCCGAAGATCCCCAACATTACGACATCTTTGGCGTGACACCCAGCTCTTAATCTGTTCATCACCGGTTCAAGATTCATATCGTACCCCGCGTAATTGATAGCATAACTATTTCTTCAAAAACCTAGCAATTCCTTTCTGACAGTCGTCGGTCATGCGGGCGGCGGCGTTGACGACTACGCCTTGTTCGACGGCGGTTTTTGATTTATCCCGAAGGGCACATAGCCACGCTCCTTTAGGGCGTGGTTACTGTCAGCCAACGACCAAATAGGGCGTTTCAACGTCCTTACTTCCGGCGGCTTAAGTTAAGACGCAGGTAAGCCCGTTGAAACGGGCTGGAACAATTTCACACATCCAAACCACGCCGTAAACGACGTGGCTATGTGCCGCGAGGACGCGGAAAGATCAAGGGAAATATCGGTAGATGTCTTTGCGGTTGAGGAATCTGATAAAGACGAGCGTATCGGCGTCGAGCTTTAGGCCGAGGCGGATGCGGAAATATTCCCGCGAACCGCGCAATTTCTTAAGGTGTGTTATTTGGTCGAGAGTGTCTGCTAGTTCGCTAGTTTCGATGGCGGCTTTGACTTTCGCGAGGACTGACTTGTCTTTTACGGCCTTGAGATCTTTTAAGAAACTTTCGCTAAACTCGACCTTCAATTCACGCTCTCCAACTCTTCGAATACCGACTCGCGGCTGACGCGTGGAGTTTGCTCCCCTTCGGCGATAGCCTTTGAAAAAACAATATCCTCAATAATGTCGCGCAATATCTCGCGCACCAGCTTTTGCCGTTCCTGGAAGACCTCGATAATCGCGGACTTGAAAACTTCCTTTAACTTTTCGTCGCTCTCAATTACAGTAGCCATAAATACCTCGCGTAGATAATAACACAACTATTTCTCCAAAAACTTAGCAATTACCTACTGACAATCTCCGGTCATGAGGGCGTTTTGTGTTGACCACGACGCCTTTTTCGCGGTTTATCCTGTTAGTATATCTCGAAAGGTTAAGGAGGTCGTTCGAAAATGCCTGTATCGAAAAAGAGAAAGTTGCGTGGGAAGACGGTTGTGCGGCAGCCTGTGCAGATGCCGGTGCGGGACACTTCGAAACAATGGAGTCTGAAAATAAAGCCTTCGCAGTTTATCTACCTACAGGACGATCCGGATTTCCTGACGATGGTGAAGTTTGGGCGTGCTATTAATGCTCTTTCGTTTGCTTCGACTGTGGTCGCGAGCAATCATGGTGACAATTCGAACGTCGGCAGACGCCAGTATCGACGCGGCCTATTTGTTCTTGCGGGTTATCTTCACCAGACGATCGTGCTCATTCGGGGCGTCGGGGTCGGCGACAGGCATATTACGATGGAGGCTTTCGTTCCGCTTCGCACTATCGCTCATGACCCCAAATACAAAAAAGTTCGAGGCTATGCTAAAACGATACGCAACACCACCGCGTTTCATCTGGACGAATTTGACGAGCACGAGAACACAAAGACTTCGCTCTCAAAGTTGGACGCAACGATGCACGTCCTGATGGGGGCCGATAGCGACCTGATCGGGAGTTTTTATTTTGAGTTCGCGGATTATCTCGACTTCGCCCTGGTAGGTACTACCTTTCAAGGCGAACAAACCCCGCAAGAAGTTATGGCCGACATTACAAATTCGATAGTCCAAACTTCGTGGGAACTTCTGCAAGCCGCACACGGTTTTCTGCTTGCCTTGGCGAAAAGAATGGAGATCGAGGAGTACGTTTACCGCTAAACCGCACAATTCGCGAGATGCAGAATACAAACGGCGCGGTCGGCTACCTCGACATCATCGGGGGCCGGATAGTCCCGCAGTTTCTACCAAATCGACAAGAGCTTACGGCAACCGATCTTTATTTCGGCACCATTACAACGATCTCGGTGGCCGCCTTTTCAACCGCGACCTTACTGAACGGAAAAATCGCCGGTGAGCCCGTTCGCCACGCCTCGAACTGGTCTTTAAAGTACGGGGATCTTGGGTCGCCGCTTTGACCGAGCGGGATGACGTGGCGTGTTGCGTCCCAGTTGCCGGGGCTGGCGATGTGCCGCATTGAGACGTATGAGCCGACATTCGGAGTCTGGCCGCTGCCGTCGATCGGGACAGCGGGTGTTGCGAATTGGCTACCGATCAAAGGTGCCGCCGCCAAAGGATGCGGGAAACGGGCGGACCATGTTCGGCCCCAAGTCCACTTTGTATCGTCGGGGCCGAGGCGCTTTTCGTCGGCCAGCGCGGTGCGCGAAGTTGCGTCGCATGCCTTGAAAAGGTCGGCGTAAGTGGAAGATCCGGCCGGCAGCCAGCGCGCGACGTTGTTTGTGATCGCCATATCGAGAATTCGTTCGCGGATGAGGAACGACGGAACCGGTTTGTTCGCGTCGGCGATCCTGTTAGCGACGCAGTTGCGGATCTCGTTGGCGAGTACCGAACCTCGCGAATCGGCAGTCATGCGGCCGTCCCACGCTTTCAGGACGGCGAGTGTCTCGGGTGACGCGGCGTTAAATTCGACGATCTTTTTCGAGATCCTGGCGACAGGAATGTTGAACGTGTCATGCTGCGTGTCGCGGACATCGTCCATCGTTATCTTTGTTTTGGCTTCCAAAATATCTGCAATGCGCCGTGCGCGCCATGGCGTAGCAGCATCACGAGACATTTGCGTGTATTTATATGATGTGCCGACAATGCGCTGATTGGCCGTGATAATCAGGCCCGATGGCGGATTATAAAGGTTCGGCAATTCCTCGAACGGAATCGTGCTTACCCAATCGCCTTCGTTTGTCGAGCCATCGTATGGCAGCGAACCGTCACCCGTGCGGCGGATCGGAATCCTGCTCGCGGCGTACCAGCCGATATTGCCTTTGACATCGGCGAAAATGAAATTTTGCGCCGCTCCGCCGTATTTCTTGAGCGCGGTTTTGAAATCGTCCCAGTTTTTAGCGCGATTCCATTGATAGAAAGTCTCAAACTCGCTATTGCGCGGATCAAAAGCCGTCCATTTGAGAGCGTATTTCTTGCCGCCTTCTTCAAGGATGATCGGGCCGTTACTGGTTTCGATCACGTCGATTGTAACCGGTTCAGTGTCCGGTTTGAGCGGATTTGTACGTACATTTATCGTTTCCTTTCGCACCAATGCCGCCTGCCAGCCGGACGGCGTTTTGTATTCGCCCTTGTCGTTAAACGTCTCGACGTAAAGGTCTTGGACATCGGGCCCAACGTTTGTTGCCCCCCACGCGATGTCGGCATTGTGGCCGAGGATAATGCCCGGAACTCCGGGAAAAGTCACACCCGAAACACGCATTTCGGGCGTCGAAAGATGGGCGAGATACCAGATGCCAGGGGCCGTTGCGGCGAGGTGAGGGTCGTTGGCAAGCAGCGGCTTCCCGTCAGCGGTCCGTTTGCCGGAGATGACCCAATTGTTGCTGGCGGCAAGTTCCTCGGCGTAAAGACCGACGCGTTCGAGTGAGGTTTTTCGAAGCTGTGCATCTATATCCGCCTTGTTCAAAAGTGCGGTTGCCAGCTCAGAAATATTGGGGGCTCCAGTGAGGAGGCCGGTCGCTACCGCTCGCGGTTCTGACTTTAGGTCCGCCACCGCTCCCTGTACCGATTTTTTGTCCGCGCCGAAAAGGACTACATCGTACGGCGTAACCTGATTTGTAAGATCGGCAAGTTTGTCGGCAGGCAGATTTTGAAGCGATGCGCGGAGCAAATCGTTTCGCCACGTCGAGCTAAGCGCGTCGGACAATATCTTTCCAACGACGATCGTGTCCGAGGCCTTCCAATCGCGCGGCTTGTATTGCAGTATCTTGAACTCGACCGGAAGCGTGTTCGAATCAAGCGAAGCGATGTAGGCGTTGACGCCTCGTGCGTAATTGTCCAAAGCCGCTCGAAGCTCTGGCGTCAGAAATTGTATGTTCTCCTCAGCGATCTTTGCGAAATTGAACCTGCGCCACCGTTTGTCTTCCTCAAGGACGGCTTTTCCGAATATCTCGGCTGTTTCGCCTCGCGCAAGGCGCCGCATCAGGTCCATCTGCCATAAACGATCGCTGGCGGTCGTGTAGCCTTGGACAAAGTACAGATCGGCATCGTTTTTCGCTTCGATATACGGGATGCTTCGGGCATCACGACGGACGGTCACTTCGCTCGAAATGCCTTTAATAGCATTTGTAGTTTGAGAATAATGTGGGATCGAAAGGATTGACAAAAAGAGTGAACAGACAAATATTCGCTTCATGAAAGAAACGATAAATTATTTGTTGAAAGACGGCAAGCTATGCCCCCGACTGTTGCAGGTGATGGCGGTTGCGCGTTAGAATCTTATCCGTTTCGCACGAATTGAGCGAGAGAATCTGCTTATGAAATTTCTTAGACTTCTAACTGTTTTCGCGACTGTGTTCTTATTGTTGGGTTGCGGCCAAGCCCCGTTGCCGAACATCGCGACAAATACTAACGCTGTAAAGCCCGCGTTGCCCCCTTCATCACCGGCGGATCAACTTACCCAAGGCCGAAAAATCTACATGGATAATTGCGCCGCCTGCCATAAAGAGGACGGAACCGGCGGCAAGATCGAGATCGAGGGAAAATCTATCTCGCCCGACGATCTGACCTCAGCCAAGATAAAAGCCTTTGACGACAAAAAGATCACGTCATACATCTATAAAGGAATTGAGGATGAAGGCATGCCGGCGTTTAAGGACAAATTAAGCGAAGCGGAAATACGCGAAGTCGTTCGATACGTCCGTGCGGATATTCAGAAAATGCCTCCGTCTGTCGAAACAAAAGCCTCGCCGCAGCAATAATATCCGGCTTGCCTTTTTGAAAGCGGCAAACTAAACTTTTAATCAGTACGCACCCGTAGCTCAGCTGGATAGAGTATCTGACTTCGAATCAGAGGGTCGCAAGTTCGAATCTTGCCGGGTGTACCAACTACCTACTTAAACCCAACCCAATTTTTACGACCGGATTACACTTGCCTTTGATTCTATTTCTGTGATACTAAGTTATCGTTAACTCATCAACATAACATTGGACATCAGGAACACACCTAAACGGAAACAGGCTACGCTTAGCGACATTGCTGCGAAGAGCGGTGTTGCAACTATGACCGTTTCTCGAGTCGTGAACGGAACGGGTTACGTTAGCGACGAGACGCGAGAGCGTGTGTTGGTTGCGGTAAAAGAGATGAACTACCGCCGCAACGGGCTTGCCCGGAACCTTAAGCGGCAGCGGACCGAAACGGTTGGGCTCGTACTTGGTGACATCTCCAACCCGTATTCCACGGAGATTGCCAATGCCGTCCGCGAAAGTTTGTCGGCACGAGGTTACAGCCTGTTTATCTGCATCAGCGAGCAGAGCGAAAAGGAAGATATTATGGCCTTTGAGTCGCTCGTCGATCATAATGTTGACGGCATCATCGTCGCGACCAGATCTAACACGGCAGGCGACGAACGGCTTACGAATATCGCCGACAGCAACTTGCCGCTCGTCGTAGTAGGACGTGATTTTCGTCACGATTCCGTCGACAGCATCTCGGCTGACAATTTCACGGGAGGCTTTGATGCTACGCAGCATCTGGTAGACCTTGACCATCGACGCATAGGTTTTATCGGAGCCGCGTACGAGAATCGAGGCAGTTTGAAGCGGCTTCAAGGCTATTTGAAAGCATTGGAAACGCACGGCATCGACGTGGACGAGCGGCTTATTACCGGACGAACCGAAACGGTCTCCGATGTTCCGGGTTATTCCACCGAAAAGATCGGCTACGAAGGGATGAAGCGGTTGCTGTCACTTCCGAATCGACCAACCGCTGTCTTTGCACGAAATGATTTTACGGCGGTCGGTGCGATGACGGCGACCAAGGAAGCCGGACTATTAATTCCGCAAGATATTGCGATAGTTGGGTTTGACGACACGCCGCTGGCGATCCATACGGTGCCGCCGCTGACAACCGTGCGCCAGCCTATGCGGTTACAGGGCCAGCTTGCGGCTGAGATGCTGCTCCGCCGGATTGGCGGCGACGAATTCTTAACCACTCAAGAACGAGTCCTCGACTGTGAGCTTATTGTCCGTGGATCGACGGTTGCTTAAGCCTAGCTTGCTAATTTGTTTCGATAGTTTATTGTCCGGACGTGGTTCTACCCTGTTATCGATACCATGGGATCATATCAAAAGACGCTCGAAGCATACAGCGGCAGTGTATCGTAAAGATTCTAAAATCGAACCAGCTTTTGCTGATTAGATTGCTATCACCAATTGCGAAATATGCCGGACGCTAAATCAGAAGACTTTTTGGAAGAGAATGAGGGTGGATTCAAGATCCGCGGGCTCCGCTGGATCATCATAGGCCTCGTTTTCTTCGCCACGCTGATCAACTATATCGATCGGCTGACGATCTCGGTCCTTGCTCCGCTAATCACATCGGAGCTTAACCTTTCAAATACCGAATTCGGAGGCATCACGACCTTCTTTTTGCTTGCCTATACGATAAGCCAATCTTTATCGGGCAAGCTCTATGACAAGGTCGGTGTTAAGAAAGGTTTCACGGTTTCAATTATCGTCTGGTCCGTCGCGGCTATGGCGACGGCATTGTCCACAGGTCTCAGAAGCTTGAGCTTCTTTCGCTTTCTGCTCGGTCTTGGTGAAGCGGGCAATTGGCCGGGTGCGGCAAAGACGGCGGCTGAGTGGTTTCCCGCCCGAGAACGAGCCTTGGCGATGGGAATTTTCAACAGCGGCGCCGCAATCGGCTCGATAGTTGCGACGCCGATAATCGTATGGCTCACTACCTATTTCGACAACCACTGGCAGACCACTTTCCTGGTAACCGGAGCATTGGGTTTTATCTGGTTGATCGCATGGTTGTTGATCTACGATAAACCCGAATCGCATCGGTGGATGACTCGAGAAGAACTGGCCGTTATTCGCGAGGACACGGTTCAAACCGTACCCGTACCGTCGACCGAAGCGACAGTTTCGAGCGAGTTGCAGACTTCGGTTCCTGAAGAAAGAGCGATGGGCTGGTTCGAGCTGCTTACGTACCGACAAACGTGGTCGATTATTCTCGCCCGATTTCTCGTTGATCCGATCTGGTGGCTTTACATTACGTGGCTTCCCCTTTTTCTCTATCAGGTTCACGGCTTTGACCTGAAAAAGATCGGTCTGTTTGCGTGGGTGCCGTTCGTAGCGGCCGACGCCGGCAGCCTTCTTGGCGGATGGTTCTCGGGATTCCTTATCTCGCGCGGCTGGAGCGTCAACTCAGCCCGAAAGGCGGTGATTGGGTTTGCGGCCTGTCTGATGCCCGCAGGAATATTTGCGGCATTTACGCCTGATGCGATGGTCGCTTTGGCTCTGATCGGCGTGGTCCTTTTCGGCTTTCAGATCTGGATCAACAACGTGCAGACGCTGCCGAGCGACTTCTTCCCTGCCAGAGCGGTCGGTTCCGTGGCCGGGCTTGGCGGGACCGGTGCCGGCATCGGTTCGATGATCTTTATTTTTACAACCGGCTGGGTCGTCGATCATTTTTCGTACGTGCCGATCCTCGTGACAGCGGGTATTCTGGCACCAGTCGGCACGCTGGTACTATTCGCCTTTGCAGGCAAGATTCAAAAGGTTTCACTTCGAAATCAGTGAAACTGAGGAGCATTCTTGAAAAGAAATATCTGTTATTTTTTCTTCGTTATTGTCTTAGTTGTTTCCGGTGTCCGTGCGCAGGAACAACTGGGTACCTATCAGGTCCGAGTATCCCTCGACCGGGCAAACTGGGTGTATGAATTGAACGAACCGGCAAGGTTTACCTTCGCGGTGACGCTAAACAACACGCCGGTTGCCGGGCTACCGCTAAAATATTCGTGCGGCCCCGAAGCAATGCCGCCGGTCATTGAGAAATCTGTCACGACGACCGCCCAGCTTTTTACGATAGACGGCGGAACGATGAAAGAGCCGGGATTCCTTCGATGCGTAGCGACCGTCGAAAAGGATGGAAGGACTTATCGGGGCCTTGCGACCGCAGGCTTCCGGCCCGATCTGATAAAGCCTGTTGTCGCCGAGCCCAGGGATTTCGACGACTTTTGGAACGCCGGCAAAGCCAGACTGGCAAAAATTCCACTTGAAACAAAGATGGAGCTTTTGCCTGCTCTCGGGACCGCAAAGGCCGATGTTTATCATGTCAGCTTTCAAAACGTCGGGACCGGAATCAGCAATCTAAGTCGTATTTACGGCATCCTGGCGGTCCCGAAGCCAACCGGTCCAGATCAGAAATTCCCTGCTTTGCTCCGCGTTCCGGGTGCGGGTGTCCGGCCATACACCGGCCAGGTTGCGATGGCCGAGCGCGGGATAATAACGCTTGAGATCGGTATTCATGGAATGCCGGTAAATATGCCGCTTCAGGTTTACGACGATCTGCGGGCCGGTTCGCTGAACCGTTACATGTTTTACAACCTCGACGACAAGGAAACTTATTATTACCGCCGGGTATATCTCGGCTGTCTGCGTGCGAACGATTTTCTGACAAGTTTGCCGCAGTACGATGGAAAAAATTTGGCGGTGACGGGCGGAAGCCAGGGCGGCGGGCTGTCGATAGCGGTCGCGGCTCTCGATTCGCGTGTAACGGCTTTGGCAGCGTCGTACCCCGCGATCTCGGACATGGCCGGCTACACGGCGAACCGGGCCGGAGGATGGCCGCATGCATTCAAGGACGCAAAAGTACGGACAAAGGAAAAACTCGAAACAGCTTCATATTACGACGCGGTGAATTTTGCCCGCCGCATAAAGGTTCCGGGTATCTATTCGTGGGGATTTAACGACGAGGTCGTTCCGCCAACTTCCGTATATGCGGCATACAATGTGATCGCAGCACAGAAAATATTGCTCTTGGGCCTCGAGATGGGACACGCGAACTCCATCGAACAAACAGACCGAATGAACGGCTGGATTGAGAACGTCCTGAAAGGAGTAAAAACTAAATAGCATAAACCTTAGGCTGCTCGAATTATCTTTACACATACGATGATTTGTTCGCTTCTTTGCCAAATTTTAAGCGGTAGATAATTAAACGATGAATTTTATTTTCAGGAATTTCACAGTGTCGCTTTTGATATTAACGGTTGTTTCCGGCACAGTTCTTGGCCAGGACGAACAAGAGCTTAACGCCGAGAAAGCGGCTAGTCAAAAATTGAAGGGCGAGCATCCGCTTGTCGCGATCGCAAGATCCAAACCGTCATCGCTAAAAAAGGAACTTGAAGGCGTTCACCCGCGCGTTTTTCTAACTCAGGCGGAAATAAACGCGCTAAAAGACAAAACGAAGACTCAAAAAGAACTGTGGAAAACTGCCTTGGCACGCGTCAGGGCAATGTCCGTTGAACCGCCGCCGCCGCCCGCCGAGGCTCGCCGCGTACAGAACGAGGTCGGTATCGGGATCGCCGAGGCCGCGTTGGTCTACAAGATTACAGGCGACAAAAAGTATCTCGACGCAGCCAGGAAATATATGGACGCGGCCGTTTCGTACGATGTCTGGGGTTATTCATATAACAAGCCAAATGTCGATCTGGCCGCCGGACATTTGTTGTACGGAATGGGTTGGGGATACGACCTGCTCTACAACGATCTGACCGCTGACGAGCGCGAAAAATATCGCGGCAAGCTGATCAAACAAGCGCGGCTGTTGTACGATTTCTTTAAACCCAAGTCCGGGAAAACCTACGCTTATAGTCAAAATCACACATTCATCCCGATCGCCGGTTTGGCCGTCACTGCCTACGCCTTGATGGGCGAGACGGACGAAGCAAAAGATTGGGCCGCCGTTTCCCGAGCGATATTCGACCGCGTTTTAGCTACCTATACTCAAGACGGTTATTTTTACGAGAGCATGGAATACTGGATATTCTCGACGCCGTGGTTGGTGCATTATATGGACGCGCACATGCACGCGACCGGTGAGAATCTTTACGAGACGACGCCAGGTTTCCGGCTTGCTCACAAATACGTGGCACATTCCACGCTGCCAGGCGGCGAGTTTAATTTCGATTACGGCGACATCTACGCCGGACCGGTAACGCGATCCCGCAAAGGCGACGACTACGCCCGTGAACGCATCAATGGTAATTTCCGCACGAACTACAACATTCTTTACAATCTCGCATCGCGTTACGGTGATGGTGAAGCTCAAGGCGTCGCCGATTGGTTAAAGTCGAAGGGACAAGTGAATGCCGAAGAGCTTTGGACGTTTGTCTGGTATAGCCCTTCGCTAAAAGCAGTATCAATTTACGATCAGCCGACCTCGCATTACTTCAAGGATCACGAGGTCGTCTTTTGGCGCGATTCGTGGAAGGACGACGCGACCGCTTTTTCGTTCAAGGCGGGCCCGCCCGAAGGGCACGCGACGGCTGAGAACGTTAAGAGATTCCCTGATTGGCGTTTATCCTCCGGGCACGCACATCCTGACGCAGGCAGCTTTATAATCTGGTCGAACGGCAAATACCTGACCGGGGATTCGGGCTATGCGGGAATTCCGCTGACAGAACATCATAATACGGTCGT
>JANNST010000077.1:0-7267 GCA_031402865.1 Chloracidobacterium sp.
AAGATGCTGATCGAATACGCCCGATGCCAGACAGCCGCGATCGTTGCGGAACGCTTTAAGAGCGTACAGGAATCGTTCGCGGCGGTACAGGACCGGGATCTGCCGGCGAACCTCCAAACGCATGAGTACTTTGTCTATCAGCAGTTTAAGGGCGAGATGTTGGACATCGAGAGATTAAAACAGCTTTGCGCAATGCCGGAGACCGGGCTGCTTTCAACGCTATATGTTCTGTGGCTGGGCGGGCTTGTATTCCGGCATGATTGGAACGCCGCGTTTTCAGCAAACAGGATCGGTGCCATACGAAACGCTAAGGTTTCCCTTGTAAAACAGGCACAGAACACGACAGTTGTGATGAATGGCGACAGCCCGAAGATTGAGGCCGCCACCGATCCGGAACCCGAACAGGAAACTAAGGGTCCGGAACTACCCGTTATCGAGATCACGCTTGAAGAATATCTTAGCCGCACGCAAAAGGCCGAGACGCATTACGACGTAATGGGCATCGATGCAAAAGCAAGTATCGCCGAGATAAAGAATGCGTATTTCTCACTCGCAAAACTCTTTCACCCGGACCGTTTTCATCGCGATTCGGCGGACAAACTTCCGCAGATACAGGCCGCTTTTTCAAGCGTCCAGCAGGCCTACGAAACCCTTAAGTCAAAGGAAATCCGCGACACCTACGACTTCAAGATGCGTAAAGAGCTGGAAACAAAGGAAAAGCTGCGTGCCCAGGGCATTGCCGAAACCGAAAAGACCGATCCGAAAACAGAGCAGGGCCTCGAAAACTTCGAGATGGGGCTGAGCCTGCTTATGGATGAAGAATTCGAGCGGGCCGTTCCGTTTCTTGGCCGTGCGGCTCACTATAACCCGGACAATGCGCTATACAGGGCTTATTACGGCAAGGCATTGTCGTTTGACGAAAACCAGCAGCATAAGGCCGAAGGCGAGATGCAGGCGGCAGCGAGGATCGACCCGACAAACCCGAAAATACGGCTTATGCTTGCGGAGTTTTTCATCGATATGAATATGCTTAAACGGGCCGAGGGCGAGTTGAAACGGTTCCTCGAGATCGCCCCGAACAACGCCGACGCCCGCAAGATGCTCAACGGTTTACAAATTTAATTCACCTCGCGCTTCCAGCCAGCGGCCGGTATGGTAAAATATTTCCACGACCGAACCGTAATATGGAACCGACCTTAGCGAAAGACAATAATTTCGATGAAAAGCTGCTTGAGATTTCGTCGCGGATGGACGAATTCGAGGGTTACACGCACGCCCACGGACTACGGATCGCCGCGATAGCGGACGCCATCGGGAAAAGCTTTAATCTCGCCGCCCACGACCGGTTTTTTATGCAGCAGGCAGCGCTTGTTCATGACATCGGCGAGATGGCGATGAACCGCGAATACATACGACAGAATCGCGCCCTTACCGACGCCGAGCGAATGGATATGCAGCGTCACCCCGTGATCGGCGAACAGGATGCCGCCAAACGCGGATTTTCACGCGGCGTCCAGCTGCTTGTTCGGTGGCATCACGAATGGTGGAACGGCAGCGGTTATCCTGATTGCCTCGAGGGCGAGCAGATTCCGCTCGCGGCGCGCATTCTACGGGTTGCCGACTCATATGCCGCGCTTCGTGACGACCGTCCGCGGCGTAAGGCGATGTCCATAACCGAGGCAAAGAACCATCTTAAAGAATGGGCCGGGCTGGAGTTCGACCCCAAGGTCGTAAAGGCTTTTTTAACCAGCGAAGATGTGAAAATTCTAGAGTTTGAACGCCCTGAAAAACTGGAACCTCCATCTGCGCCGCCGACATTGAACGGTCCGGCGAACACAGTTGAAGAGCACCCATGGGTTCCGGTCGCTTCGGAAATACCTAGAACGGCTTAAACTTCGGCGATTTATGACCAAGCAATCAATCTTTACCCCAAAAAGCTGGCTTGCTTTTGAGCTGAACGTGCTACGGCGTTTGGAATTCAAAACCGTCGCGTTGCCGTTTACGAGCAATCCGACGCTCGGCCTCTATTTAAAACGCAGCGACACTCGCGTACTTGCCAACGATCCGCTGCAATCGGCCTGGACCAAGGCGCTTGCCGCGATCCAGAACAATGGTGAACGGCTCTCGGATGAGGATGTAAACGCCGTGCTGGACGACGTTTATGTTCCTCGGCACAAACTTCAAAATCCTGCCTTACGAAACTGGTTCAACGAAACCGATTCGTGGTGGTTCGACAATATCCGGCAGAACCTCGAAAAGCTCCAATCGCCGTTTGGATTTGCAATGGCGGCAAGCCTGGTGATGTCGGTCGGTGATTACGTATTGTCCTTTACGGAAGATACGCTGGAGCTTCGGCAGCCGCTTTCAAACGTCTATCGAAGGCTGTGGACGACGATGCCGGAGGCGGTAAATAATGGCCAGAACAATAGCTGTCAAAATAAAAGTGCGGATGACTTTCTGGCCGAAAGTTTTGCCGACCTGATGTTCCTGCGTCTTCCGGCGGCAAACGGAGGCGGGCGAACAGCCGTCCCCGACAAAGCTGTTTGGCGGGAAGAATGGCTCCGCGGCGGCGACGATTTTTGGGCGGACTTCGAAACGGCACGCCACGGAAAGCTCGGCGGACCGGTTGAGACAAAATCACAGTATCTAAAAGTGCTGGGCGAGACCCTGAGAACTGCATCGCATATGAAAACCTGGGCGATCGCTCATGTCGAGGGCGGGCTGGTTACGACGCAGGAGATCGTTAACGTCATCGGCGGCATTCGCCGTGTCGACACGATATTTACCAAGGATTTTTCAGAACTTACGGGAACGCGAGCTGTTGTTGTTACGGCCTAGGCGAGGAGTCGAGAGTCTTGAGTCGAGAGTCTTGAGTCTTGAGTCGAGAGCATGAGGCTTCTTCCGACTCTTGAATCACCACCTTTCGACTCTCGACTCTCGACTCTCGACTTCTACTCACGACTTACGACTCACGACTCTCGACTTCTTCTCCCGGATAAACCACACTATCCCCGCCGAACCAGCGAGAATCCCGGAAAATACAGTCAATACCTGCGGCGATACGCCGTAAATCAACAGGCTCGCTGCCCAACTCGATAAACCGAACATTGTCAGCTCCGCCCCGCGTTCGAGTGTGGAGATGCGTCCGCGAATATAGTCGGGCAAGCTTCGCTGAAACAGGGTTTCCTGCACCGCGTATTCCACGCCTATTATCACCCGCGAAATAAACGCAAAGAACATAAACAGCCAAAGGCTTTCGACAAACCCCGCGACCGCAAAAAGAAGGCCGTGAATGATCAGAGTCCATCCGATGAACGACCGGGTGCGGTCCTTCCGGTCCAGGTATATTGCGGTTCGGCGGGCGATTATCATCCCCAGAAACAGCCCGAAGCCGCTGGCTGTCCACAACAACGCAACTGCTACGTCCGGATTCCAGCCTTCCTTTTCGACAAAGAACACCCCGCCCATGCGCTCGAAAACGATATTGATGGCTCCGCCGCCAACCGCCCAGATGACGTTCATCAGGATTATTGTCAGGGCAAAATGATTCTTTGCGGCGTAGCTCAAGCCCTCCTTCAATTCCGTCATGAAGGATTCGCGGCCTGCACGCTCCGCGGTTTCCGGTTCGCGGACCGATTCTTCGGGGATCAGCCAGACCGTGTATGCAGAAGCGAGGAACGACGCGGCGTTAATGATAAACGCCACCTCGTAACCGAATATTGCCGCAGCCCAACCGCCAAGAGCCGACCCTACAGCCATCAGCAAAAATCTTGTGGAGAACATCAGCGCCGTTCCCGCAAGCAGCCCTTCTTTGCCAGTCAAATTCGGTGTCGCGGCGTTCTTTGCACCGTCAAAAAATGCTCCGAACGTCGATAGAAGGATCGTCGCAACATAGGCGATCCACAGGTCGTCGCTGTTCACCACAAACAGAAACATCAACGCCACCCCGACCCGGGCGAGATCGGTGATAATCATCACCTGACGGCGCGAAAACCGGTCCACGAATGTTCCCGCAATCGGCGAGAAAAGTGCAAAGGGAATCAACCGGCAAACAAAAAGGATTCCCGCCGCCATCGGCGAAGCGTCGGAAACCATTCGTACAAGCCCGAGGCTGGCGATAAAGTTGAACCAGTTGCCAAGCTCGGAGATGAACTGCCCCGCCAGCAAATTGCGGAAATTGCGGTTCTTCGATATGAGCTGTCCGTATGTGGTGGATTCCATTCAGGTTCAGATTTCAAAACCATAGTTTGCTTCTTAGCCGACGCGAGCGCAAGCATCCCTGCTTGAGTAAATGCTGCTTCGTTCGTATCCGTTACTAATCAGTGAATTCTGTATGTCGAAGGTTGAGATTGCTACGTATCTAGCAAGCTGGGTGCTTACACTCCGGTAGAGAAAATCAGAACCGCACGTGAACGCCTGCCTGAATCAACCGAGGACTGGATGGCAGAATGCCGCGAGTGCGGTCAACGATAAACGTCCGGTCGGAAATATTCTTCGCCGTAACGAAAAAAGTCGTGCGCCACTTTTCGACTTTATAATTTGCCGTCGCGTTCCAATAAGTCTGTGCCTGGATCGCGCCGATTTGGGCGTTGGCAGTCGGGTTGTCCGCGTTCAAATCGTCGCCGAATTGCCTGCCGATAAACACATTCTCGACAAAAAGATCAATGCCAACCGGGTGCGCGTAGCCGATGCTCGAGGTTAACTGCGTTTTCGGCGTATATGGCAGCTTGTTCCCCGAGATCGAACAATAGGCCGTCGAAACGCGGCGGGCAGCAGGACAGTAGATATTTAAAGTCGCGGCGGATGTGACCGAACTCAGACGCGTAGCGCGAAATTCCGCTGTCGGCAAAAATGTATATGCCGCCCGGAAATAGAAATTGTTAGCAGAGCGGAAAATCGCTCCCGAATCGACTTGTGATGAAAATTCAAAACCCTGCTGCAAAGTTTCGCCGCCGTTTGTGAACGCTGTGCCGCCCGCGATCGAAGCCGCGACGATCTGATTCTCGTAGTCGTTGCGGAAAAAGGTTGAAGCGATCTCCACACCCCGAATCGGCCGCGAACGAATACCTGCTTCGTAATTCCAACTCAGTTCCGAATCCAGATCAACCACACCTCCCGCGTTCGTCACCACGTCTTCAACCCGTGGCGGTGAAAACCCGCGGTGTACGCCCGCGAAAATGGTCGTCCGCGGCAAACCCGAATAGGCGAGGCCAAAGCCGGGAATCACTTGGGTCACGGTTGTATTACCCGTCACCCCCACGCCGCCGTTCGCCAAAGCGTTCGTTCGCTCGTATTTGATCTTTTCAACGCGAATCCCGGGCGTAAAAGCAAGATCTTTCCAGACAAACCGATTTTGAATAAAACCGGAATATGCCAAAGTCTGTCGTTCGTTGTTCTCCGCGATAACACCGTCGCGCGAAGTGGGCAAATCGCCGTTTTTCTGAATCCGGTCCTGATCCTCGCGGTGAACTCTAATACCGATGTTAAATTCGTTTCTGACCCCGCCGATACTAAAGTTTGCATTCAAACGCGGCTCAACCCCGATCATCAAATAATCGCGGAGACGGCCTTCGTTGCCGCAGGTTGTGTTCAAATCAGCCAGACTGCGGCAATCGGGATCAACATTCAAACGGCTCGGGCGTTGCGATGAGTTTGAGCTTTGCCGCCACCAGTCGCGTGAAAAATAATTCGAGTAGAAATTCGTTGTCAGATTGATCTTCGAACTGAGAACGCCTACATGCTGCAAAGCGAAACCGTAACGTCGCGTGTTGAAATAGTCGTTTTTGAAAACATTGCCGCGCGCATTCGCCGCAAACTCGGCTTCGGTCGCTCCCGTGTAGGTCAAATTCGAATCTTCGCGAAAAAAAGTGTATTTAGCGGTCAAAGCGTTGCGCGAATTAAGAGCATAAGTGGCCTTAGTGAAAAGATCGTAAAGCTTGAAATGGGTATTTTCGCGTGCCCCGTCGCCTTGTTTATGATTAAGATTCAATATACCGCCAAAGTTGCCGAACGTTCCGCCAAAACCTGCTCCGCCATTGAAAAATGAGCGGTTGCCGCCTTCGATCTTGAAATTAAAAGTCGGCTTGTCTGGTGGGTTCGGCGTTAGATAGTTGATGACGCCAGCGATCGTTTGCGGACCGTAAGCGATTTGTCCCGAACCTTTCAGGATCTCGATCGACTCGTACCGCTCGACGGGCGGATGATAATACGAAGCGTTATCGCCGTAAGGAGCGTAACTCAAGGGCAAACCGTCTTCGAGCAGCAAAACCTTAGTTGAACGCGTCGGATTAGTCCCGCGAATCCCGATGTTCGGACGCAGGCCAAACCCTTCTTCGTCACGGACGTTGACACCCGAAATTTTTCTAAGGGCCTCCGAAAAATTGAAAACGCGGCTGTTTTCCAATGTTTGAGCATCGATCCGCTCGATTGAACCAGGAATTTCGCTCAAACTTTCAGGCGTTCCCGCGAGAAAGCTCGATGTCACCGAAACTTCCGCGGCGACCTGGCCAGGTCTCATCTCGAAATCGAGCCGTTTGTTCTCCGGGAAGATTATTTGTTTAACGATTGTTCCAAAAGTTCGCGCCGATACGGTGACCGTGTACCTGCCGGGTGACAGGCCGGCCAGAGCAAATTTCCCGCTTGCGTCGGTTGTAGTTTCTCGCACGAAACGTATATCTTGCCTTGCGATAACCACCGAGGCACCTGATACAACATCGCCGTTGATATCAGCTATTCGCCCTTCAAAGCTTGTTCCGATTTGAGCCCAACCGATAGTCGCGAAGGCCGCAGCTAATCCGGCTGCACCCAGAATTTTTATAATGAAATGTCTCATGAAATATCCGATCGTTCGGTTGCGGCCCTGACAGCATAGCGAAGCAATCCTAACCTTCGATTGCGAGCCTTAGCAGTTCAGAGAAGCAATCATGTCTTTTGCATTTGTCTTATTGAAAATGATTTTCAATTTCAGTTTCATATTAAACTGATGATTTATGAGTTGTCAAAAGCGGGGAAAGAGTTTTTAAACTCAGAGACGCTGAGAGGCAGAAATATCAAGAGATATCAAAAAAGGGCCTTCCGTTGTTCCGGTAAGCCCTTTATTTACTAGTCTCCGCGTCGCCGCGTTGAGAATTTATTCGCCGGTGAAAGTCGGCGGGCGTTTTTCAAAGAATGCGGCGACGCCCTCTTTGAAATCAGCAGATTTGCCCGATTGGACCTGGCAGGTGTGTTCGAGTTCAAGCTGTTGGAAAAGTGTATTTGAAAATGAAGC
>JANNST010000078.1:0-3918 GCA_031402865.1 Chloracidobacterium sp.
TCGAACCAGACGGCCCGGGCCGAAGCCTCGATGCCCACAATAGCCGGTTCGGGAAGCGAAGTGTAAAACTCACGAACCTTTTCCAGATCATGTCTCAGATCAATCGTCCGCGTCTCCCCTGTCTCCGTATCGCACCAGGCAGCTGTCTGCTGATGCGGATGAAAATCAACTCCGATGTACAATGTCATTACGGTTTCTCCTTTTCAAAGAACAAGATCTGTTTTTGTCGACATTGATTTTAGTTCAACATCAGGAGAAACCGTCTTTTTAACATCAGAGAACGCTGAGAGGAACTTGGAGATCGCAAAGCTGAGATACTTCGGGGCCGTATTCAATTAAAAGGGGTGGAACGAGCCATGCGGGCTAAATTTTCTTTACTGACATCATTACTGATTCTGGCGTTTTCCGCACTTGCGTATGCTCATCCTTTGGGCAATTTCAGTATCAACCAATACTCGCGCCTAGAGGTTGGAAAATCTGATGTCCGCATCCGGCAAGTTCTCAACCTGGCCGAGATACCGACCTTTCAGGAAACGAGCCTGATCGATACCGACAAGGATGGAACGCTTTCCGAGACAGAATTAAAATCCTACGCCGCAACGCTCACGCCGAATTATTTGAAGGGCCTATTTTTGGACCTTAACGGCGTCTCGATACCTTTACGAGCAACTTCCGAGAAAATCAGTTTAGAGTCCGGAGACGGCGGCTTGAAGACGCTGCGTATCGAATGGAACCTGATCGGCGATGTCACGGCAAACGTGACGAATAATGTGTCGTTTCGAAATGACAATTATTCCGAGAGGTTGGGTTGGAGCGAGATCGTTGTCAATCGAACCGCCGGTGTCGAAGTTTTTGACAGCACTGCATTCGGCAGCGGGATAACCGACGAGATAAAGGCTTATCCGGAAGAAACATTAGCCTCGCCCCTGAGCGAGAGGGCCGCGAAGTTCTCCTTTGCTTCCGGCCCTTTACCCGCAAACGCGAAACCGCTGCAGAATCGCGACGGGCATTTCACAGCCGCCGTCCAGAAAGATCGTCTGGCGGAGTTGATCGCGGTTCCCGAAATTACCTTCTCGATCGCTGTATTTGGATTGCTGATCGCACTAGGCCTCGGCGCAATGCACGCGATGTCGCCGGGCCATGGTAAGGCCGTGGTAGGTGCATATCTGGTCGGTTCAAAAGGAACCGCAAAGCATGCCGCGTTTCTCGGGCTTACGGTAACGGTTACGCACACGCTTGGCGTATTTGCACTCGGCTTTCTGATGCTCTTTGCGTCGAACTACATTTTGCCGGAAACGATCATGCCGTTTTTGGGCTTTGTGTCCGGCCTGATCGTGCTTTATATAGGCCTGACGATGTTTAAGTCGAGACTGCTTTCCGCACTCGGCTACCGGGGAGGTGGACATCATCATCACGATCACGCCGGACATTCCCACGACCAAGGGCATTCTCACGATCACGATCACGGACATTCTCATGATGATCACGATCATGCGCTCTCGCACACCCACGACGGACATACGCATTCGCATGCCGTTCCCGATTCGATCACCTGGAAAAGCCTCCTGGCGCTCGGCATATCGGGCGGGTTACTGCCGTGTCCATCTGCGTTAGTGCTGATGTTGTCGGCTATCAATCTTAACCGGATCGGCTACGGCCTGATATTGACGGTGGCGTTCAGTTTCGGCCTCGCGGCTACACTTACAATCGTCGGACTGCTGTTTCTGTACGGCGGCAGGATCTTCGATGGCGAAAAGGTTTCCGGTTACCGTGTTGTAAAAGCGTTGCCGGTTTTCAGCGCGTTCTTTATTACGTGTGTCGGGGCGGTTATCTGCTACACGTCGATTTCTTAACCTTCATACTAACTAGGATTTTTTTGCCCGCGAATTACGCGAATAGACGCGAATAAGAATAGGGAGTAGGCTTCGATCAATCGGCCCAATAACCTTCTACAGTTGACGAGTCGAAAATTAAAGAAAGAATCTTATTCGTGTTCATTCGCGTAATTCGCGGGCAGAATTCTTTCTGCGCGCTCAGAATCACTTTTGCCACACCTCGAAGTTCTGATATAATGACCTTTCACGACGTTTGAAACGGACTATCAGCGCAACTTTAGCGTGGGAGGAGATATTTTATGAGACACGAATACGAACGGGAAGAAACAAGCGCGGCAACTAAATTGACTTTTTTACTTATCGGCGGCGGAATCGGCGCGGTGATAGCGTTGCTTTTTGCGCCGAAATCGGGCGAGGAACTGCGTGGCGATATAGCTGACGTAACGCGTAAGGGTATCGAAAAGAGCAAAGAAACGGCTGCACAGCTTCAAGAAAGAGCGGGCGAATATTACGAAGTATCGCGTGAGAAAGCGAGTGAGCTTTATCAAACTGCTCAGGAAAAAGCCGGTGAATACACCGAAAAAGCAAAGAGTGCGGCGGCCCAATCGGTAAATCCTTTCACTGCGGCAGTTGAAGCGGGTAAGGACGCGTACGTTGCTGAAAAACGCCGGAACGAGACGAAATCGATCGCCGATGGCCGTCCGAGCTATCCGGTCGAAGACAAAAAAGAAAATAACTAGGTTATGAACACGACCGATCCACAATTCTGGACGATGATCTCGACGGTTATCATCGCGGTGTGCTTTGTTGTGATGGCAGTGGCGATGGTTGCAATCGCCATTACCGTCAAGAAAGTGACCGCTTCCGCTAACCGGGTGGAAGAAAGGCTTGATCCGCTTATCGACAAGTTGAATCAGATAAGCGTGCAGGGCAAAGAGATTTCCGTCAGCTTTAATGAGGTTACGGCGAATCTTTCGACGGCGACACGGTACCTGGCGGAATCGACCGAGTTGATAAAGGAAGAGGTCATCGATCTTCGGCAGATCGTTAATTCGACGGCGCTGACTGCGCGAGACAAGGTTGAACTCGTTAGCCGCACCATCGACCGGACGCATCTACAGGTGACGAGCACGACCGACTTCGTTCATACAAAGATCGTCGAGCCGGCACGCGAGATCGCCGCTGTAATGGCAGGTGTGAAGAAGGGGCTCGAAGTCCTGTTTGCTCCCTCGCCAAAACAGATCGATAGGGTTTATGTGGAAGAGGAAATGTTTATCGGCTAAGTCGTGACGAAGCAGTAATGAATCGTTTAGAGGCGGGCTTGCCCGCCTCTTCTTATTCTTAAAAAGGCGCAAAAGAGGCGGGCAAGCCCGCCTCTAAACGGCCTTTTACTAACGAATTAGTTATCGTTCGTCTTTTCCGGTGTCGCCGGTTTCGCCTGTCTCATCTGTCGGCGTTCCTGCATTTTTTGCCGCATTTCCTGTCGGCGGGTTTCGAGCTGCTGACGCTGTTCCGCAGTGAGAATACCTTCGATCTGAAGCCTAACCGCTTCGTGTCTTTCGCGGGCTTGCGATTTCAGGGTTTTTGCACGTTCCTGCTGATCGGCAGTGATCGTGCCGTCGCGTTTTGCCTGCATGAGTGTTTTCATCTCCTGACGCGTTGCATCGTCCGGCTTGTTGGCCTCATGAACTTTGCGCATCTGCTCTTTCTGAGCATCGGTTAATTCTATACCCATCAGGCCGCGCATGCCGCCGCGCATGCCGCCGTGTTTGCCGCCACGCATGCCTTTGCCGTGATCGCCGCGTTCCTTGTGCATGCGTTTTTCCTGTATTTCGACGTTTTCTTTCGAGGGTGCCGGGATTTCCTGGGCCGCCGCGAATGCCGCGAACGCGGTTACCGCAGCCGCAGAAGCAACAACTGAAAAGAACTTATTCTTTAATGACATTTTTTTACCTCTTTGAATTTACTTTATGGGAAGCGTTTGCTTTCGTTTCTTTTGACGCCGGTTAGGGCTGTTTAGTCTTAAGTTTTCTGTTTTCAGTGTGTAAAGAAATGTAAAATTCGCCGATTTGTTCTAAAATCA